>NZ_JBGLQY010000004.1:0-342072 GCF_041402265.1 Aeromonas sp. S15(2024)
AGCGCAGTGGAACCACCTGACCCCATGCCGAACTCAGAAGTGAAACGCTGTAGCGCCGATGGTAGTGTGGCATTCGCCATGCGAGAGTAGGACACTGCCAGGCACCCAATTGAAGAAGCCCGCTCATCTGAGCGGGCTTTTTTATTGCCTGAAATTTAGCTTGATTCGTATTTGACCGCGGTTCTTCGATGCATGAGCAATGCCTGCCTCACACCTTATTCCCCACTCGGCTCTCCTCTGCCGAAACCCGGCGTCAGAGCTGCAATTAGGGTTGTATCTGCTTCATAACTCGGTAGAGTAAAGGGCATCTTGGGTTGGCCCGTACTCTCTCATGCTCGTTTCTCTGGTACGGATGCAACTTGGCCTGCTTTTATCAACCTTACGTCAGTGGTATCGATATGGAACAAGTAAACAAGTCCACCTTCAGCGATGTACTGGAATATGTGCGTATGTCCCGTCGTCAGAACAAGCTCAAGCGTGAAATTGCAGACAATGAGAAGAAGATCCGTGACAACCAGAAGCGGGTGCTGCTGCTCGACAACCTGAGCGATTACATCAAGCCTGGCATGAACATCGATGAGGTTCAGGCCATCATCGCCAACATGCGCGCTGACTATGAAGAGCGGGTGGATGATCACATCATCAAAAACGCCGAGCTCTCCAAGGAGCGTAAAGACCTGGGCACCAAGCTCAAGGCGATGAGCTCCAGCAAGTAAGCTCGCTCATTATTCTCCCAAAACACCGGCCCATGGCCGGTGTTTTGCTTTCTGCCATCAGCTCGGATCTCTCGCCGCTCTGCAACAATCGGCTCCCCTTTTCATGATCGCCCTGTTACCATCACTACAAAGCGGTCAATAGATTTCAAGCCATTGACTTGAAACGACTAAGCTTGAGTGAAACACAATAAATTGCGCAACCATGGTGGGGCTGATATGGGCGCATCAGAACAGACGGATTTGAACAAAGTGGCATATCAGGATTCATCTGTCCCAAGCGCGGACGGGAAGTACAAGCGCAAGCGTCGTCCCTGGTGGCGCTGGTTGTTCTGCTTTCTCTTTTTGCTGTGCCTGGCCGCCGTGATTGCTCTGGTGGGCTATGAGATGCAGACATCGCGCCTGCAGTCGCAGGAGATCTCCCGCTATGCCGCCAAGCTGACCTATCAGGTCGAGCCCGGTCTTAGCAAGCAGATTGCCTTCCCCGAGGATGGCCCCTTCGACAAGCGGCTGGGTTATGTGCTGCTGCCCATGATGCAGGAACGTCTGCTGCAGCGCGGCTACCAGGTCAGCGAGCAGGTGCATTTCTCCGATGCCTTGTATGACTACGCCAGCCGCGGCTTCTTCGTCCCCTATACCGAGAAGGTCCAGGCCGGTCTGACCCTGCATGATTGCCGGGCAGAGCCCTTCTATCAGTTCAAGTATCCGACCCACTATTATCCGGACTTTGCCTCCATCCCGCCGCTGGTGATCCAGTCGCTGCTGTTCATCGAGAACCGCGATCTGCTCAGCAATGAGCATCCGCTGGCCAACCCGGCCGTGGACTGGCCCCGTTTTGCCAAGGCGGCCATGTCCCAGGTGGGCAAGGCGCTGGATATGCAGGATCAGTCGGCCGGCGGCAGTACCCTGGCGACCCAGGTCGAGAAGTACCGCCACTCGCCGGATGGCCTGACGCTCTCCCCCACCGAGAAGATCCGCCAAATGGCGTCCGCCAGCGTGCGGGCTTACCGGCTTGGGCCGGAGACCCTGGAGGCGCGCAAGCTGGTTGCCTGGGCTTATCTCAACTCGGTGCCACTCTCGGCGGCCCCCGGTTATGGCGAGGTGCACGGTCTGGGTGATGGCCTCTGGGTCTGGTTCGGTGCCAATGTTGACGAGGTGAACCGGCTGCTGGATCCCGCTCGCAACCAGGATGCCTCGCTGGCGGAGCAGGGGCTGGCGCTGCGTCAGGTAGTCTCGTTGATGATTGCCCATCGCCGCCCCTCCTATTACCTGGCTCAGGGACGAGAGGCTCTGGCCACTCTGACCGACAGCTATCTGCGCCTGTTCGTGCAGGAAGGGATGATCACGCCGCCGCTGATGGAGGCTGCGCTGAAGGCCAAGATCGCCTTCCGTGACTTCCTGCAGTCTCCGGCGGTGACCAAGGTCAACAACAACAAGGGGTTGCAGGTTGCCCGTACCCGTCTCAGCCGTCAGCTCGGGGTGCAGCTCTACGATCTGGACCGGCTCGATCTGACGGCCGACACCAGCCTCAACATGCCGCTGCAAAACGAGGTTTCCCATTACCTGCAACAGTTGGCTGATCCGACGTTTGCCGCTCAGGTCGGCCTGTTTGGTGAGCGCCTGCTCTCGCCGGAGAAGACGGGGGATGTGAAGTACAGCTTCACCCTGTTCGAGAAATCGCCGCAGGGCTTCAAGGTGCGGGTGCAGACCGACAACACGGATCAGCCGTTTGACATCAACGAGGGCAGCAAGCTGGAGCTGGGCTCTACCGCCAAGCTGCGGGTGCTGACCACTTATCTGGAGATCGTCTCCGAGCTGCACGACAGTTATGCCGGCATGTCGGCCGAGAGCCTGCGCAAGATAGAGGTGTCGGATCAGGACAACATCAGCCGCTGGGCCGTCTCTTACCTGATGACTGCCAAGGACAAGAGCCTGCCCCTGATGCTGGAGGCTGCGCTGGATCGTAAGTATTCCGCCAGCCCGAACGAAGGGTTCTTCACCGGTGGCGGCATGCACACCTTCAACAACTTCCGGCGCGAAGACAACGGCCGTATTCCGGCCATTCGCGACGCCCTGCGCGAGTCCATCAACCTGCCGTTCGTACGCTTGATGCGCGACATCGTTCGCTACAGCCTCTATCGGGAGGGCAACCGCGCCCAGTTGCTCAAGGATGACAAGGATCCGCGCCGCACCGAATATCTGGCCAAGTTTGCAGACAAGGAGGGGCAGACCTATCTGCTGCGCTTCTGGCGCAAATACCGTGGCAAGACTCCGGAGGAGCAGCTCGACACCTTCCTGGATGGCCTCAAGCCCAGCGCCGTGCGCCTTGCAGCCGTGCACCGCTACCTGATGCCGGATGCCTCGCAGGAGACCTTCGCGGCCTTCCTGGCCAAGCGTCTGCCTCGGGAGAAGCTGAGCGAGAGGCGCATCGAACAGCTCTACACCAGCTATGGCCCCGGCAAGTATTCGCTGCCGGATCAGGGCTATATCGCCCGGGTACACCCGCTGGAGCTGTGGTTGCTCTCCTATCTCAAGGAGTTTGACAAGGCGACCTTCGCCGATGCCGTCGAGGCGAGCCGGGACGAGCGGCAGGAGGTTTACAGCTGGCTGTTCAAGACCCGTCACCGCAGCGCCCGGGACAGCCGGATCCGCACCATGCTGGAGGTCGAGGCCTTCCTCGATATCCATCAGCGCTGGGCCAGACTGGGTTATCCGTTCGATCACCTGGTGCCGTCGCTGGCTACCGCGCTGGGCAGCTCGGGCGACCGCCCTGCTGCGTTGGCCGAGCTGATGGGGATCATCCAAAATGGTGGCATCCGCGCGCCGACCCTGCGCATCGAGCACCTCTCGTTTGCCAAGGGCACGCCGTTCGAGACAGAGTTCACGCCGGCGCAGACCGAGGGGACCCGGGTATTGCCGGTAGAGGTAGCCACTGCGTTGCGCAACGCGTTGTCGAAGGTGGTGGAAGGGGGCACCGCCAGGCGCATCGCCGGCGCCTTTGCCCTGCCGGACGGTACAGTGCTGCAGATGGGGGGCAAGACGGGGACCGGTGACAACCGGATCGAGACGGTGGGCCGCTACGGCAACGTGACCAGCTCGCTGGCCCGCAACCGGACCGCAACCTTCGTCTTCTACATCGGGGATGATCACTTCGGCACCTTGACGGCCTATGTGCCTGGCAGCCAGTCCGACAAGTTCCGCTTCACCTCGGCCCTGCCGGTGCAGGTGCTCAAAGGGATGGCGCCGCTGCTGATGCCCTATCTGCAACCGGAAACCCACACCCAGTGCGTAGCGGGTAACTGACCCTTCACGCCATGAAAAACGGGGCCGTATAGGCCCCGTTTCATTTTGTGTTGACCGCCGCCTGTCGGCGAACGTGAGTCATCACTTACAGCAGATCTTCGATCTCGCCGCGCAGATACTGGTACATCTCGCGATAGGCTACCGGCGGCTTGTTCAGCTCCCGCTCCTTGTTGGCGGTGCGGATCAGCTGGCGCAGCTTCTGGCGGTCCAGCTCGTGGAACTGGGACATCAGCTCGTTGAGGGCGCTGTCGCCTTCGCTGATCAGCCGCTCGCGCCACTGTTCCAGCCGGTGCAGGCGGGCGTTGACGGTGGAGTGGCGATTCTTGATGATGGAGAGCGCCTCGACGATGGGCTCCACATCGCGGCTGCGCATCAACCGGCCGATGAACTGCAGGTGGCGGCGGAAAGACTCGTCCTTCTTCGGCTTGAGCTTGCGGCCCAGTTCGACCGCTTCGGCCAGCTCTTCATCTAGCGGGATCTTCTCCAGTTCGCTGTGGCTGAGGGATACGATCTCTTCCCCCATCTTCTGCAGCGCCTCGGCATCACGCTTGAGCTGGCTCTTGCTGGGGCCCCAGTCTTCCCACTCGTTGTCGTCTTGATATTGACTCATCGGTCTCTTGATTCCTGTCATTCACGTTTGGCGGATATGTTACCAGCTTCTCCCGCTGGGCGCAGGGGTCTGATATGCTTAGCCTCTTTCCTTCCTTCATACAGATGTGAGTTATGGATCAGCAAGACCAAATCCGCCAGGATCAAGCCCATCTCGAGGCCGTGGTTGCCGAGGCCCTGGATATCGCCAAGGGGCTGGGCGCCTCGCTGGCCGAAGTCTCCATCAGCAAACAGACCGGGCTGTCGGTCAACACCCGCGGTTGTGAACTGGAAAGCATCGAATTCAACAAGGATGGCGCGCTCGGCATCGCCGTCTATCGCGATGGCTGTAAGGGCTCCTCGTCCACCACGGATCTGAGCCCGTCGGCCATTCGTGCCGCCGTGGAAGCGGCCATGGAGATTGCCCGCCATACCTCCCCTGACGAGTGCGCCGGTCTGGCAGATGCAGATCTGCTGGCCTGGAACGCCCCGGATCTGCAGCTGTGCCACCCGGTCGCGCTGGATCCCCAATATGGCATCGAGCTGGCCACCGAGTGCGAACGGTTGGCGTTGGGGCGCGATGCCCGCATCAAGCACTCCGACGGTGCCGGTTTCTCCAGCCACCTCGGCATCAAGGTCTATGGCAACAGTCACGGCTTCGTCAAAGGCTATGCCGCCTCGCGCAACTCCCTGAGCTGCGTGCTGATCGGCGAGCAGGATGGCGACATGCAGCGCGATTACGGCTACTCCTCCAGCCGTACCCTGGAGGGGCTCTGGAGCCCGCAGCGCATTGCCGATGAGGCGGTGGAGCGCACCGTCTCCCGCCTCGGTGCCCGCAAGATCGCCACCCGCCATGCACCCGTCCTGTTCCATCCCGATACCGCGGCCGGGCTCTGGGGCCATCTGGTGATGGCCATCAGCGGCGGCAACCTCTACCGCAAGTCGAGCTTCCTGCTGGAGAAGCTGGGCAAGCAGATCCTGCCCGAATGGCTCACCATCCAGGAGTTCCCCCACCTGCTGGGGGGGCTCGCCAGTACCCCGTTCGATGGGGAAGGGGTGCTTACCCGCGACATGGACATAGTGCGCAATGGCGAGCTGATGAGCTGGCTGCTTACCTCCTACTCCGCCCGCAAGCTGGGGCTGACCAGCACAGGCCACGCCGGCGGCATCCACAACTGGCAGGTCTCCAGCACCGGTCAGGATTTCAATGGCATGCTCAAGGAGATGGGCACCGGCCTGCTGGTGACCGAGCTGATGGGGCAGGGGGTCAACATCGTCAATGGCGACTACTCCCGCGGCGCCGCCGGTTTCTGGGTGGAGAACGGCGAGATAGCCTATCCGGTCGAGGAGATCACCATCGCCGGCAATCTGGCCGAGATGTTCAGCCATATCGTGGCGGTGGGCAGCGACGAAGATGAGCGCTCCAGCCTCAAGACAGGCTCTGTGCTGGTCGAGAACATGAAGCTGGCCGGCCACTGATCCCGGCATCAGCGGATTGCAGCCATGAAAAAGGCCCCTCGCTGTGCGAGGGGCCTTTTTGTATCGGCTTTGCTCAGGGGCAGCAATCAGCCCTTGATGCGCTCGATGCGGCCGCCGAGGCCTTGCAGCTTCTGCTCGATGTCTTCGTAGCCACGGTCGATGTGGTAGATGCGATCGACTATGGTAGAGCCTTCGGCCACGAAGCCGGCCAGCACCAGACTGGCGGAGGCGCGCAGGTCGGTTGCCATCACCTGGGCACCCTTGAGCTGCTCGGTGTCGCGGCAGATGGCCACGTTGCCCTGCAGTTCGATGTCGGCGCCCATCCGTACCAGCTCGGGCACGTGCATGAAGCGGTTCTCGAAGATGGTCTCGGTGACCATGCCGGTGCCCTTGGCCACCGCGTTCAGCACGGTGAACTGGGCCTGCATGTCGGTCGGGAAGGCCGGGTAGGGAGCGGTCTTGATGGTGACCGGCTTGAGGGTGCGACCGGTCATGTCGAGGGTGATCCAGTCTTCACCCTTCTCAATCAGGGCGCCAGCTTCTTCCAGCTTGACCAGAACCGCTTCCAGCAGGGTCGGGTCGGTCTTGCGGCAGGTGATCTTACCGCCGGTGACCGCGGCGCCCACCAGGAAGGTACCGGTTTCGATACGGTCAGGCTGGACGCTGTAACTGCCACCGTGCAGACGCTCGACACCGTCGATGATCAGGGTGTCGGTGCCAGCGCCCTGGATCTTGGCGCCCAGCGCGTTGAGGAAGTTGGCCAGATCGACCACTTCCGGCTCGCGCGCGGCGTTTTCGATCACGGTACGGCCGTCAGCCAGGGTGGCGGCCATCATCAGGTTTTCGGTACCGGTGACGGAGACCATGTCCATCAGGATGTGGGCACCCTTCAGGCGACCGTCGACGCGGGCCTTGATGTAACCCTCCTCGATGACGATCTTGGCGCCCATCAGCTCCAGACCGTGCACGTGCAGGTTGACCGGACGGGCACCGATGGCGCAGCCGCCGGGCAGGGAGACGTCAGCCGCGCCAAAACGGGCGGCCAGCGGGCCCAGCGCCAGGATGGAGGCGCGCATGGTCTTCACCAGCTCGTAGGGGGCGACGTGGTTGTTCACGGCGCCGGTCAGCACGGTCACGTTGCCGTTCACCTTGGTGGTGGCGCCCAGCATCTCCAGCAGCTTGATGGTGGTCCCCACGTCTTTCAGACGCGGCACGTTGGAGAGGTGGATCTCCTCGTCACACAGCAGGGTGGCGAACAGGATCGGCAGAGCGGCGTTCTTGGCGCCAGAGATGGTCACTTCGCCGTTGAGAGTACAACGACCATCGATCTTGAATTTGTCCATTTACGTTTGATACCAAATCAGGAGGGCAGTAGAAATTTACGTTCGCGTTTCCACTCGGCATCGGTAAAGGCCTTGATGGAGAGTGCGTGAATGGCGTTGCTGGCGATCTTGTCCATCAGCGGGGCATAGATGGCCTGCTGCTTCTTGACCCGGCTCATGCCGTCAAACATGTCACCGACGGCGATCACTTGGTAGTGACTGCCATCCCCTTTGACATGGACTTCGGACAATGGCAGAGCCTCGAGGAGTATCGCTTCAATTTCAGAGACTTGCATTATGCGTCCTCAGTTGTGAGCGGGGTTGATTGAAACAATCCGGCCACTCCGTAGAGGTTGGCCAGGGTATAGAAATCAGCGGAGGCACCCACCAGTTGCGGTGTGGCGCCTCGTGCCAGAGCGGCTTTGGCCCATTTGACCAGCAGGGCCAGCCCGGCGGAATCCAGCGTGGTCACGTCGCCGAGCTCGAGCAGATCTTCCTGCCACCAGTCAGCCCGCCGTTGCCACAGCTCAATCACCTGAGCCGCCTGCAGCTCGCCGCTCAGTCTCATGACTTGAGCACCAGCGGCTTGGCATTGTGGGCGCGCAGCTGGGCGATCACCGCATCGATGCCGTTCTGGCGAATGAGGCCACCCAGCTCGTTCTGTTTGGCAGAGAGCAGG
Organism: Aeromonas sp. S15(2024); assembly: GCF_041402265.1. NCBI lineage: Bacteria > Pseudomonadati > Pseudomonadota > Gammaproteobacteria > Aeromonadales > Aeromonadaceae > Aeromonas > Aeromonas sp. S15(2024). Next base: position 8,085 of record NZ_JBGLQY010000004.1, read on the forward strand.
CTGATCCCCTCGGCGACCATGTCGAAGGCTTTCCATTCGCCGGTCTTGTTGTTCTTGCGCAGCTTGAACTCGAGGAAGATATCCGGCTTGCCGGCCTCTTTCACGCTGACGTTGACGGCGGTGATGTTGCTGTCACCGGCGGCCTTGCCCGGCTCGACCTTGACGGTCTGCTTGTCGAAATGGGCCAGGGCGTCGGCGTAGGAGCTCACCATGTACTCGGTGAACACCTCGACGAAGGCGTCACGCTGGGCCGGGGTGGTCTGCTTGATCTGGTTGCCGAGCACCTTGTAGGCGGCGAAGCGGTTGTCCACGTAGGGCAGCAGCTCTTCGCGGATGATCACCCGCAGGTGATCCGGGTTGCTCTTTACCTGAGCCTGATCGGATTTCAGGCGGGCGAAGGTCTGCTTGGCTGCCTGATCCACCAGGGCGTAGGGGTCGGTGGCGTCGGTAGCTTGCGCGGTCAGGGAAAACAGCATGCTGGTCATCAGGCCCAGCAACAGGGCGATCTTCTTGAACATGGTTACTCCTTACTTGCTGTCTGACTTGGTGTCGGAAGACTGGCTGTAGAGGAACTTGCCAATCAGGTCTTCCAGCACAATGGCGGATTTGGTGTCTTCAATCATGTCGCCATCCTTGAGCATGCTGGTGCCCATCTCCTCATCGGTAAAACCGGGTACCAGGCCGATGTACTGCTCACCCAGCAGGCCTGAGGTCAGGATGGAGAGGGTGCTGGTCTCGGAGAACTCGCCGGCGCTCTTCTGCATCTGCAGGGAGACGACCGGAACCTGGCTCTTGGCGTCCAGGCTGATGTCGCTGACCCGACCGACCACCACGCCGCCCACCTTGACCGGAGAGCGTACTTTCAGGCCGCCGATATTATCGAAATGGGCGTGCAGGGTATAGGTTTCTCCTTCCGGTTTGAAACTCAAACCGGCCACTTGCAGTGCCAATGCCAGAATGGCACCGATGCCGGCCAGCATGAAGGTGCCAACCAGGAATTCTACTTTGCTGAACTTCATCTTTACCTTATCCAAACATGACTGCGGTGAGTATAAAATCCAGGCCGAGCACGGCCAGGGAGGAGTGGACCACTGTGCGGGTCGTGGCCTGACTGATCCCGGCCGAGGTCGGCTTGGCATCATAACCGTTAAAGAGCGCAATCCAGGTGACCACCAGGGCGAAGATCAGGCTCTTGATGGCGCCCTGCATGATGTCATCCTGCCAGTCGACGGAGGCCTGCATGGCGGACCAGAAGCCCCCCTCATCGACCCCCAGCCAGTCCACCCCGACCAGCTTGCCGCCGAAGATGCCGATCAGGCTGAACATGAAGGCCAGCAGCGGCATGCTGATGACCCCGGCCCAGAAGCGCGGCGCCACCACCCGACGCAGCGGATCCACCGCCATCATCTCGAGGCTCGAAAGCTGCTCGGTGGCCTTCATCAGGCCGATTTCGGCGGTGAGGGCGGAGCCCGCACGACCGGCAAACAGCAGGGCGGTCACTACCGGGCCCAGCTCCCGCAGCAGGGAGAGGGAGACCAGCGGGCCCAGGCTCTGCTCGGCGCCGAAGTCCTTCAGGACGTTGTAGCCCTGCAGCGAGAGCACCATGCCGATGAACAGGCCCGACACCAGAATGATGGCGACCGACTGCACCCCGACCACATAGAGCTGCTGTACCAGCAGCGGAAAGTGCTTGCGCGGCGCGGGTTTGCCCGCCAGCGCGTGAAACAACATGATGGTGGCGCGGCCGATGGCGCTGATGAACCGCACCCCGCTTCGCCCCAGTTTGCTTACCTGGCTTGTCAACATCAGAGATCCTGTAGCAGCTCGCCTGCCGGAAAATGAAACGGAACAGGACCGTCGGGCAGTCCCTTCAGGAACTGCTCGACCTCGGGATTGTGCTCCTCGCGCAGCTGGGCCGGCGTGCCGTGCGCCACCACCTTGCGGTTAGCGATGATATAGGCGTAGTCGGCGATGCTCAGCACCTCCTTCACGTCGTGGGTGACGATGACGGAGGTGATGCCGAGGGCATCGTTCATATCCTTGATGAGCTTCACCAGCACCGCCATGGTGATGGGATCCTGGCCGACGAACGGCTCGTCATACATGATGAGGTCCGGATCCAGCGCGATGGAACGGGCCAGCGCCGCGCGTCTGGCCATGCCGCCGGAGAGCTCGGAGGGCATCAGCTTTGCTGCGCCGCGCAGGCCCACCGCCTGTAGCTTCATCATGACGATGGTGTGGATCAGCTCTTCGGGCAGGCCGGAGTGCTCGCGCAGCGGGAAGGCCACGTTGTCGTAAACCGTCATGCCGGTAAACAGGGCGCCGCTCTGAAACAGCATGCTCATCCGCTTGCGCACTTCGTACAGGCGCGAGCGGGAGAGGGTGGGGATATCTTCCCCGTCAAACAGGATATGACCGGACTCGGGCTTGAGCTGGCCGCCGATCAACCGCAGCAAGGTGGTCTTGCCGATGCCGCTGGGGCCCATGACCGCAGTGACCTTGCCACGGGGAATGGTCAGGTTTATCCCGTCGTATAACAGCCGATCTCCGTGACTGAAGGTCAGGTCGGAGATGGTGATCAGGTCATCGTTCAAACAATTGTCCATCCGGTGTAAATGAAGAGCGAATTTTATGGGCTAGTCTAGGTCTAAGCAACAGCAAGGAACAACTATTGAACAGTCTGCCCATCCAGACGCGCGACAGTTTTTTGTAACCAATTGTCTCTCTTTTACGCCCAAGAAGTATCCGATTCGCTTATCTCGACAGACTTTTTTATAATCCCGCAGCAAATTTCAGCCCGGAGCTGTGTCTTTATGTCTGTAAAGTCTGAAAAAGTGTCTGAACTGTTCGATTTTCGTCGCAGCGCCCGTACCGTGCTGGACATCGAGAAACAAGCGATTGATGGACTCTACCAGTACCTGAACGATGCCTTCGATCAGGCGTGTGAGATGATACTGCGTTGCAGTGGCAAGATAGTGGTCACCGGCATGGGCAAGTCAGGTCATGTCGGAAGCAAGATAGCGGCGACCCTGGCCAGCACCGGTACTCCCGCTTTCTTCTTGCACCCGGGTGAAGCCAGCCACGGCGATCTGGGGATGATCTCCGGCGGCGATCTCATCATCGCCATCTCCAACTCCGGTGAGAGCGACGAGATCCTGGCCCTGCTGCCGGTACTCAAGCGCCGCGGCATTCCGCTCATCTGCATGACCGGCAACCCGGCCTCCACCATGGCAAAAGAAGCCAACGTGCACCTGTGCATCAAGGTGGAGAAGGAAGCCTGCCCGCTGGGGCTGGCGCCGACCTCCAGTACTACAGCGACCCTGGTGATGGGCGATGCGCTGGCGGTGGCCCTGCTGGAAGCCCGCGGTTTTACCGCCGACGATTTCGCGCTCTCTCACCCAGGCGGGTCGCTCGGCAAGCGCTTGCTGCTGCGAGTCGGCGATCTGATGCACAGCGGCGAGCTGTTGCCCCAGGTGGGGATAGATGCCACCATCAGCCAGGCACTGCTGGAAGTGAGTCGCAAGGGGCTCGGCATGACGGCGGTGGTTGATGGCAACGGCGTGCTGGCCGGCCTGTTTACCGATGGTGACCTGCGCCGCATTCTGGATCTGCAGGTGGATATCCATCACACCCCGATCAGCCGCGTCATGACGGTGAACTGTGTTACCGTGGGACCAGAGATGATGGCGGCCGAGGCCGTCAAGCTGATGGAAACCAGAAAGATCAACGGATTACTGGTCGTGGATGGCGACAAGCGCCCGCTGGGGGCCTTCAACATGCACGACCTGCTGAACGCCGGAGTAATTTGATGCAAAACGTACCGACCCTCTATGGTCCGGTGACGCGCAGCCAGTTTGATCAGGCGGCGCAAATCCGCCTGCTGGTGTGCGATGTGGACGGGGTGCTCTCCAACGGCCTCATCTACATGGGAAATGACGGCGAAGAGCTGAAAACCTTCTGCACTCGCGACGGCGCCGGCATGCGGGCGCTGCTCAATGCCGGCATCGAGATTGCCATCATTACTGGCCGCAACTCCCGCATCGTCAGCGATCGGATGAAGAGCCTGGGGGTGCAGCACCTGGTGCAGGGGGCGGATCAGAAGCTGCCCCACTTCGAGGCGCTGCTGGCCAAGCTGGGGCTGGATGCATCGCAAGCAGCCTATATGGGAGATGACACCATCGATCTGCCGGTGATGCAGGCCTGTGGCCTCGGCATTGCCGTGGCCGACGCCCATCCGCTGGTGCTGGCGCGGGCCGACATGGTGACCCGGCTGGCCGGTGGGGTGGGGGCGGTGCGCGAGGTGTGCGATCTCATCCTGCAGGCTCAGGGGCTGGGTGATTATCAGCCTGAGGCCTCGGTATGAGCAGACAGACCCTGTTGTTTGCCCTGCTGTTTCTAGTGGCGCTGGCGGCCTGGCAGCTCGGCGATATCGAGCTGGCACCGGAGCCGACCACCAAGGTGGAAAATTATCAGCCGGACTTCACCGCCAAGAATCTGGTGACGACCCGCTTCAATGCCGAGGGACTGCGTACCGAACGGCTCGAGTCCCGCTACGCGGAGTATTACCAGATCCTGGAACAGGCCACCTTCGACAAGCCGGTGGTCTACATGTTCGACAAGCAGGGCGAAGCCGAGTGGAAGGTCAACGCCGAGACCGGGGTGCTCAACACCGATGACAACGTGATCCTGCGGGACAAGGTACATCTGGACGGTCTGCTGCCCACCTCCTTCATCTCCACGCTGGATACCCCCTATCTGGAGCTGGATCTGGTGACCCAGAACGTGAGAAGCAATCAGCAGGTCAGCATAGTGGGTAAGGACTTCCAGACCGAGGGCGTTGGCCTGAAGGGTCATCTGGAACGCAAATATTTCGAATTACTGGATCAGGGCCATGCCATCTATTTCAATGAAAAACGCTAATCTGGCCCTCGCGGCCCTGCTGCTGTGCGGCACCGTGAGCGCCAAAGAGTCCGACTTTGCCGAGAAGGTCTATGTGGACGCGGTCAAGCAGGTGGCCGAGCTGCAGGACAACCGCATCACCTTCGAGCAGGATGTGACCATCACTCAGGGCTCCATCAAGATCAAGGCCGACAAGGTGGTGGTGATCCGCTCCGGCGAGAAGGGTGCCGAGGTGATGACGGCCTATGGCAAGCCTGCCACCTTCTTCCAGATCCTGGACAACGGCAAGCCGGTCAATGCCCACGGCAACAGCATTCGCTATGAGCTGAAGAACCGGCTGGTGACCATTACCGGCGATGGCCAGCTCAAGCAGGAAGACAGCCAGGTCAATGGCGATCTCATTCGCTACGACATCGTCAAACAGAAGATGGTTGCCGAGAGCAAGACCCCGAACCAGAGGGTCAAGACGGTGTTCCTGCCGGATCAGGTCGAGAGTTTCGACAAGCCGGCCGATCAGAAGAAGCAGGGAAAATAAGCCATGGCAGTGTTGAAAGCAGCCGGCCTGCAGAAGAGCTACAAGCGCCGCATGGTGGTCAGCGATGTGAGTCTGGAAGTGGGCACCGGTCAGATTGTCGGCCTGCTCGGCCCGAACGGTGCCGGCAAGACCACCTCCTTCTACATGATCGTGGGGCTGGTGCAGAGCGATGCCGGTCTCATCACCATCGATGATCAGGACATCAGCCTGCAACCCATGCATATCCGCGCCCGCAACGGCATCGGCTATCTGCCGCAGGAGGCCTCCATCTTCCGGCGTCTGTCGGTGTTCGACAACCTGATGGGGGTCATGCAGACCCGCAAGGGACTGAGCCGCGAGGAGCGGGAGGACAAGGTCCAGCAACTGCTGGAAGAGTTCAACATCACCCATATCCGCGACAGCCTGGGCCAGAGCCTGTCGGGCGGTGAGCGGCGTCGGGTCGAGATCGCCCGTGCGCTGGCGGCGGAGCCGCGTTTTATCCTGCTGGATGAACCTTTTGCCGGGGTAGACCCCATTTCTGTGATAGACATCAAGAAGATCATCCAGCACCTCAAAGATAGAGGCCTGGGCGTCTTGATCACCGACCACAACGTCAGAGAGACTCTGGACGTATGTGAGAAGGCCTATATCGTCAGCCACGGCAAGATGATTGCCGAAGGGGCACCGGCGGAAATACTCGCCGATGAGCAGGTCAAGCGCGTCTATTTGGGCGATCAATTCAGTCTATAGTAAGGGGGCATCTCTTCATTTCCTGTGACGACTGCCTCGCTGACCATAAGGATATCCCGACGTAGATGAAGCCGACATTACAGTTGCGTCTCGGTCAGTCCCTGACCATGACGCCGCAATTACAACAAGCGATTCGTCTGCTCCAGCTCTCCACTCTGGAACTCCAGCAGGAAATTCAGCAAGCGCTCGACAACAACCCCTTGCTGGAGCAAGAGGAAAACGACGTTCAGGAGACCAGCCCGGTCGACCAGGTGGACGTCAGCCAGCTCGATTCCAGCGATGCCATGGCCCAGGACCAGATGCCGGACGAACTACCGGTGGATACCACCTGGGAAGAGGTCTACTCGGCCGGCACAGCCCAGAGCGCAGGCCCCATCCATGACGGGGAAGACAGCATCTATCAGGGTGAGACCACTGAGAACCTGCAGGACTACCTGTTGTGGCAGATGCGCTTGACCCCGTTCAGCGACGTGGATGCCGCCATCGCCCTCGCCATCATAGATGCCATCGACGAATCTGGTTACCTGACGGTGTCGCTTGAGGATATTCAGGCGGCGGTGAGCAGCGAGGATGTCGAGGTGGAGCTCGATGAAGTGGAGGCCGTGCTCAAGCGGGTGCAGCATTTCGATCCGGTCGGCATCGCCGCCCGCTCGGTGCAGGAGTGCCTGCTGATCCAGCTGGGCCAGTACTCCCCTGATTTGCCCTGGCTCAACGAAGCCAGGGAGGTGATCCTCGAGCACATGGATCTGCTCGGCAACCGCGATTACCGCACCCTGGCCCGCAAGACCAAGCTGAAGGAGAACGACCTCAAGGAGGTGCTGGATCTCATTCAGCAGCTGGAGCCGCGGCCCGGTAATGGCGTCATCCAGAGCGAATCCCAGTACGTGATCCCGGATGTTTCCGTGGTCAAGAAGGGCAACAAGTGGGTGGTCGAGCTCAATCCGGACTCTGCCCCGCGCATCCGGGTCAACGAGACCTATGCCGCCATGGCCAGACAGGCCCGCACCAGTCAGGATACCCAGTTCATCCGCTCCCACCTGCAGGAAGCCAAGTGGTTCATCAAGAGTCTGGAGAGCCGCAACGACACCCTGCTCAAGGTGGCCAGCTGCATCGTCGAGCAGCAGCAGGGCTTCTTCGAATACGGTGAAGAGGCTATGAAACCCATGGTGCTCAACGACATCGCCGAAGCGGTGGAGATGCACGAGTCGACCATCTCGCGGGTGACCACCCAGAAGTACATGCACACGCCGCGCGGCATCTTTGAACTGAAGTTTTTTTTCTCCAGCCATGTGAACACCGAGGGAGGAGGAGAGTGCTCATCGACCGCAATTCGCGCGCTCATCAAGAAGCTGGTCACGGCGGAGAATCCCGCCAAGCCGCTAAGTGATAGCAAGATCGCGGATTTGCTGGCCGAACAGGGTATTATGGTGGCGAGACGCACGATCGCAAAGTACCGTGAATCCTTGTTGATCCCGCCATCCAATCAGCGCAAACGCCTGGTTTAGGCAAAACAAAAGGAAGACGTTATGCAAATCAACCTGACCGGACACCATGTCGAGATCACCGAAGCTCTGCGTGATTATGTGAACAACAAATTTGCCAAACTCGAGCGTCACTTTGACCACATCAACAATGTTCATGTGGTGTTGAGCGTAGAAAAACTGAACCAGATCGCCGAAGCCAAGCTGCATGTCAGCGGGGGGGAGGTGTTCGCCAACTCGCAGCATGCCGACATGTATGCGGCGATTGATACCCTGCTGGACAAGCTGGATCGGCAGATCATCAAGCACAAAGATAAGTTAAACCAAAAATAACCATGCAACTTGAACACATACTGAGTCGGGACTGCACCAAAAGTGCGGTCCCTTGTACCAGCAAGAAACGCGCCCTGGAGATCATCAGCGAGTTAGCCGCTGAGCGCCTGGGGACCTCTCGTCAGGTGCTCTTCGAGTGCCTGCTGGCGCGAGAAAAGATGGGCAGTACCGGGATCGGTGCCGGTATCGCCATTCCCCACGGCCGGATCGGCGACGAGTTTCCGCCGACCGCGATCCTGATGACCTTTGCAGAGCCTATCCCCTTCGATTCCATCGACAATCAACCGGTTGACCTGCTGTTTGCCCTGCTGGTGCCGGAAAGCGAGTGCAAGCAGCACCTCAAGACCCTTTCCCTGATGGCATCCAAACTGGGCGACAAGGCGGTATGCCGCCAGTTGCGCCAGGCAACCAGCGATGAAGAACTCTATCAGATCATGACATCGGCCTGAGATGCAGGCCCTTGCAATGACGCCAAGCGGTGAGGGAAGAAGATGCAATTAATAGTGGTGAGTGGGCGCTCCGGCTCGGGCAAGACAGTTGCCCTGCGTGTGCTGGAGGATCTCGGTTATTACTGCGTGGATAACCTGCCGGTCAACCTGCTGCCTCAGCTGATCGTCTCGGTCGAGAGCCAGTATGACAAGCTGGCGGTCAGCATCGACGTGCGCAACCTGCCGGCGAGTTCCGACAAGCTGGAAACCCTGCTGGCCCAGGTACGCAACGAGGGGCGTGTGGAGTTCACGAGCTTCTTCTTCGATGCGGAAAACTCCACCCTGCTCAAGCGCTACGGCGAGAGCCGCCGGCTGCACCCTCTGTCGCGCAACAAGCTGTCGCTCGACGAGGCGATCCGGGAAGAGACCCACCTGCTGGCGCCGCTCTCCTCGACGGCCGATCTGCGCATCGACACCACCAACCTCAGCATCCACGACCTGAGCGAGCTCATCAAGACCCGGGTGCTCGGCAAGAAGGAGAACGAGCTGGTGCTGGTGTTCGAGTCGTTTGGCTTCAAGTACGGTATCCCCAAGGATGCCGACTTCGTGTTCGACGCCCGCTTCTTGCCCAATCCGCACTGGATCCCGGAGCTCAAGCCGTTTACCGGCAAGGATGAACCTGTAGCCCGCTACCTCTCCAGCCAGCCCGACGTGATGCAGTTCATCCTGCAGATCGAGAACATGCTGGTGACCTGGTTGCCCCACCTGGAGCGCAACAATCGCAGCTATGTGACGGTCGGGATTGGCTGTACCGGTGGTCAGCACAGATCGGTATTCATTGCCGAGCAGCTGGCCGGCGCCTTCCGCCTGCTGGGCAAGAACGTCCAGATCCGCCACCGCACCCTTGACAAGAGTGCGCCGCAATTTTGATGGACCAATAGGAAGATCAGATGACCGTCTCAGCCTCGGTGGAAGTGAAAAACAAACTGGGCATGCATGCCAGACCGGCCATGATGCTGTTCGAGCTGGTGCAGGGGTTCGATGCCCACGTGTTGCTGCGCAACGAAGAGGGGGTCGAGGCCGACGCGGACAGCGTGATCGGCCTGCTGATGCTGGACTCCGCCCAGGGCAAGCAGGTGGAGGTTCAGGTGGAGGGGCCCGAGGAAGTGGAGGCCCTGGCCGCCGTGGTGGCGCTGTTCACCTCGGGTTTCAACGAGGAGTAGCGGGCCTCTTCATACTCAAGGTGCGCTGCGTGCCAGCGCCTTGAAGGCGGTAAAGTCCCGACAAGCCAGCAGACTCCTGCTGGCTTTTTCGTTCATCAGCGCCAGGAACAGGTCGTAGAGCCCCATCGCCTCTTCGTAGTCGGCCTTGGCGATGGCCAGCACGAAGATGAGGGTGGCGCTCTCGCCGTTGCCCCAGTCGATCCCCTGCGGGGCCAGCACGGTATAGACCAGAGTGCGGCACGCCAGCAGGCCGAGGGAGTGGGGCAGGGCAATGCCGTCCCCCAGCAGGGTGGAGACGATCCGCTCCCGCTCCTGCAAGGATCCCCGAAAGCCGCTCTCCACCAGATCCTCCGCCTCCAGCTGGCTGCAGATGCGATCAAACAGCGCCCCCTGGCTGAGCGGTTCGCTGACCACCATGAAGTGGTCGGCATCGAAGTACTTGTCGAGCAGGTAGGGGCGGGTGCGATCGACCAGCACCAGCTTGCCGAGCTGCTCCAGCTGGTATTGGGTGGGGAAGGGGGCGACCTGCACCACTGGCACGTTCTTGTCGCTCACCTTGACGGTGCTGATGACGAAATCCTGCTCGACTCGCGCCAGCCCTTCGTAATCCCGCACCGACTCCAGTGTGGTCAATTGCAGCTGGGGATACTCCCGCTTGATGCGAGCCTCCAGCACCCGGAAGGTGGCGTTGCCCGCATCGCACAACAGCAGCGCCTGGGGACGGCGGGTGTAGCCGATGTCGTAGTGACGCTCCAGTCCAACCCCTATGTGGATCACCAGATAGCCTATCTCGTGGTGGGTCAGCCGGTAAGGGGTCTGCTTGATCCACTCCGAGATGGCCGCCAGCGTGATGTCGTAGGCGAGGGGGTAATACTGCTTGATGTGGTCCGCCAGCGGATTGTGGCTGCCAATCTGGTATTTGACCCGCAGCAGCATGGCACTGATATGGGTCTGCAGGTCGGCCCGCAGTTGCAGGTCGCCGCGCAGGTCATAGGGGTAGTGCTGGTGGATGTAGGCGAGCAGGTGCTCTACCAGCTGCTCGCTCTCGGCCGCCATGGCCGGGCTGAGCTGGGGGGCATCGGCGGTGAGGCGGGCCTGGATCTGGATGGCGAGGCAGGCTATCTCCTCTTCCCCCGGCGGGGTCAGGGTCGGCAGCTCGCCATAGGTATCGCGGGCGACCGCCAGCAGTGGCGCCGTGAGATCCTCGCCGGTGAATTGGCGCAGCTCGTGGCCCGCGGCCTGGCGCAGCAGGGCGACGGCGCAGTAGATGGCGAGCTGCTGCAGACTCTCGTCGGCCAGACGCAGCTGGTGGCGGCCGAGTTGCTCGTGGATGTGATTGCCCACTACCTCCAGCGTCTTGCTGGGACAGAGGTTGGGCAGCAGGCTCTGCAGTGGGTTGCTGTGCAGCAGCTCCTGATAGAGCAGCTGGGTGAGGCAGGCGCGGATGGCCGTCTCACCCCCCTGGATCCGCATCCCCTGCCTGGGCTTGCTGTCGATGGCGAGGTCGAAGTGGGCGAGCCGATCCCGCACCTCCGCCATGTCCCCCTGCAGTGCCGCCCGGCTCAGATACCAGGTGTCCGCCAGCTCGTCGAGCTTGATGCCCTGCTCCGCCGTCAACAGCAGGATCTGCAGGTGCAGCACCCGCTCGCGGCTGGTGCGGGGCAGCCCGCTCTCCTGCTCCTGGGCCGCCAGCAGCGCCGCGAACAGCTCCTGATTGTAGATCTTGAGCTGGTAGCCGCTGCCGCGCTGGTGGATCAGGTGGGCGCCCCGGGTGGCGATGATCTCGTTGAGGGTCGCCACATCGGTGCGCACGGTGCGGGTGGAGACATTGAGGCGGCGGGCCAGCTCCTCCTGCGGCAGCGGTTCGGCGTGGAGCAGGGTGAGCAGTTGCTGGAGTCTGGGATGGGGCAGCTTGGTCATGAGGGGGGATCGGACTCCTGTCGCAGAATAAAAAACCGATGTTAACAAGCGAGTCAATGACAAGCCAGGCACCGGCCAGTGATCGGACCGGTGCCTGAGGGCGATCAGGCCAGCAGCCGCTTCACCGTGGCCAGCAGGGTACGCACATCCTCGGGACGGGTCTGACCGCTCGTACTGTCGATGATGGAGCTGTAGACGTGGGGGATCACCTTCTCGACGCCGGCATCCAGCGCGATTCGCACTATCTCCTCGAAGTTGTCGAGATCGATGCCGCCGGTGGGCTCCAGCCAGAAGCCGTGGCGTGCACAGGCCTCGGCCACCGCCTGATACTCGGCGCGGCAGGTCAGCCCGCCCATGGGGAAGAACTTGACCGAACTGCCGCCCATGTCCTTGAGCAGGGCGATGGCGGTGTCGATAGGTACTATGCCGTCCGGTTGCTGGCTACTCAGGGGACCGGTGGAGATCTTCACCATCCCCGGGGTGCCGGTGGGGGAGACAAGGCCATTGACGAGGGTGTCAGACTGGCCGAGCAGCGCCCTGCTGGCGCCGACCCCGGTGAACACCTGGTTGACGTGCTGGGGCTGCAGCTGGCGAGCCAGCTCGGCCACCATGGCTGACTGGCGCGGATCGCCGGCCCCCAGCCCGATGGAGAGGGCGTTGTCGATAAGCTTGGCGTAGGCCTGCATGTCAGCGACGGCGGAGGGCACATCCGTGTAGTTCTTGGAGAGCACACCGACCAGCACATGGCCCTCGGCAGCCTCATAAATGTCGACGGCATTTTGTCGGGAGCCGGCCAGCACGTTGAGGCAGACCCGATCGCGGTAGTAGTTGGGAGTCAAAGACATCAGTTGTTCTCCTGAACGAGGTGGGCAATGGCGGCATGGATCTGGTCCAGCTGGGGCGGGGTGACGCTGCGCACGTCGATCTCGATGTGCCCCTCGTTGGCCTTGTAGCCGCGGCAGTAGATGGCCGGCGTGCCCTGCTGGAGACGGGCAACTACCTGCACTGTGGTCATGCCGATCTGCTGGTGATCGAAGGCGATATCGGTGCGGGCGATGTCGCGCCCCGCGCTGTCCCACACCACCTTGGCGCTGACGCCGGGCAGTTGGTTGAGGCGCTCGATGAAGGGGGTCATCTTGGCGACCATGGCGGCGCCGCTCTCCTTCTCTTTGGCCAGGTAGCGCTCGATGGCGTGAGTCAGGCCGAGGATCCCCTCCTTGCCCACCTTCATGGCACGGCCGATGCCGTTGCCCTGCTGCTTGACCCACGCCACGTATTGGCGCTTGCCGAGCACCAGGCCGCTGGTGGGCCCCTCGATGGCCTTGGCACCGCTGTAGATGACGAGATCCGCTCCCTGGTTGTAGTAGAGGCGCAGATCCTCCTCGGCCGCCGCATCGACGATGAGCGGTAGTCCATGGGTTCTGGCCACCTCGGCCGCCTCGGTCACCGACAGAATGCTCTTCTGCACGCAGTGGTGGGACTTGATGTAGAGGATGGCGGCGGTATTGGCATTGATGGCGGCGGCCAGTTGGGCGGCAGAGCACTCGTTGGCATAGCCTGCCTCTACCACCTTGCCGCCTCCCAGGTTGACCATGGTGCCGACGGGGGCACCGAAGTTCACGTTGTGCCCCTTGGGCAGCACGATCTCGCTCGGCACGCCGTGAGCATGGGCGTGGAGGTGTTCGAGGCGGTAGGGGTCGCCACGCACTATCACGGCGGCCACCGACTGGGCGATGCCGGCGCTGGCGCAAGAGACCACCACCGCATCCTCGGCCCCCAGCAGGCCGGCGATGTAGGCGCCGGTCTTGTCGATCAAGTCTTTGACCTCGAAGTAGTGGCCGAGGCCGAAGTTGACCGCGTCGACCACCTCCTGCTCGGGGGTGGAGACGCCGAGCAGGGTCATGCGCCCGGAGGCGTTGATCACGGGTTTGAGCTGATATTTCTCATACACGGAAGACATGGTGTGATTTCCCATAGTGAGTCAGAACCAGTTCGCCCCCCACCAGGGCGGCGAGCGGCAGCAACTGCCGATCGCCATTGCGGGCGCCGGCTTCGGTATCGGTAAAGAGGGTGGGGCCGCTCATCACCTCGAACAGGGTCATATCGGCATCGGCGCCCACCTCGAGTCGCCCCTTGCCGGACAGGCGCAGGGCATCGGCGGCATGGTGGGTGACGCAGGCCAGTACCTGCTCCAGGGTCATGCCGATGGCGAGAAACTTCGACATCACGTGGGCCAGGCTGTAGACCGGCCCCTTGATGCGGTTCTTGCAGTAGATGTCGGAGCTGATGGTGCGGGGCAGGATCCCCTGGGCAATGGCCAGCTCCGCCACCTCGAAGCTGAAGCTGGCGCCGCCGTGGCCGATGTCGAGCAAGAGGCCCCGCCGCATCGCCTCACGCACCGCCTGGCGCAGTTCACCGGCCGGGGTCAGGATGCGGTTGGGCTTGCCGTTGAAGCAGTGGGTCAGCAGATCGCCATCCCCCAGCAGGGCGACGATCTCGTCCAGATCCGGCGGCGTGTTGCCCACGTGTACCATCAGCGGCAGCCGACCGTGGGCCTGTTGCAGTGCCTTGGCCATGCGCAGCGGCCGCAGGCCGTTCTCACCCACCACGCTGCCGCTCATCCGCGCCTTGATGCCGACGATGAAGCCGGGGTGGCGGGCAATGGCCGCCGAGGCGAGATCCATATCGAGGTCCCGGCTGTCAGCCAGCTCGTTCTGGCGCAGCAGGCCGATGCGGGAGATGTTGAGCAGGGCGTGCACCCGGGTCTTGCAGCCGGCGGCGAGACGCTGGAAGTCATCCACGTCGTCGGCCCCGGTGCTGCCGGCGTCGATGACGGTGGTGACGCCGGACTCCACACCCACCTTGTCCGGCTCATCGTGATAGAGGGGGGAGGCGGGGTAGCAGTGGGTGTGGCCGTCGATCCAGCCGGCGCTCACATGCACCCGGCCGCCGAGATCCAGGGTCTGCTGCGCCATGGCCGTCTCCGGCAGGGTGCCGATGGCGGCTATCTTGCCCTCCCTGATGGCGATATCGACGAGCTGGCCATCTCCCTGGCGCCCAGCTCTGATGATGATGTCGTACATGCTAGATGGCCTCTCGAGTGCCGCCCCGCAGGGCGGCGGATGGTTATGCAAGTGCAACCGGGAAGAAGGTACCGAGCAGCATGGCCCCCAGGATGGCACCGCCGGTGATGGGCTTGCCCCACACGTAGAACAGCAGCGCACCCAGCAGAGAGCCGATGCCGATGGGAATCGAGGCGCCCATGGCGGAGAGGATGATGAGCGGACCGAGGAAGCGGCCCGAGCTGTTGCCAGCCCCCATCATCACATCCGCCCCATAGGTGGAGTTGCTCTGGTTGATGGTGAACTTGCGCGCCAGGATGATCACGTAGCCGATGGCCAGACCAATCCCCATGCCGGTTGCCAGGGAGGCACCGAAGTTCTCCACCGGATAGACGATGCCGGCCCCCAGCAGCAGGGCGGGCACGCCGAGGCCGACCCCGGTCTGGATGGCGCCGCCGATATCCAGGATCCCCACCAGGGAGCCCTCGATGATACGGGCAAACAGGAAGCTGGCGCCGAAGGCCGCCACCGCACCATAGGCACCGGTGTCCATGCCGGCCTTGAGCATGGCGACGAAGGCCACCTCGTTGAAGGCGCCGACCCCGTACAGGTAGAACATGTGGGTACCGGCAAAGACCCCGGCCGAGAGCAGGCCGACAAAGATGGGGAAGGACCAGTCGGCGTACCAGAAGTTGTTTTTCAGTTTCTCATCCACGGTGTGACCCCTTATTTGCCGCTCAGCAGGTTATGGACGTTTTCCAGCCACAGGGGAACACCCAGATGGAAGGACTCGATGAGTTTCATGTCGAAGCCGCGGAAGAAGCCGCTCAGCACGAACAGCAGGACGATGGCCGCCATCATCACCTTGGTGACATGGTTCCAGCCGCTCTCTTCCACGCCCTTGCCGATCAGGATGCCGAGCACCAGGCCCGGTACCGCGTTGCCCATGATGAGCTGGGCCAGACCGCCGAAGATGGTGGCCCAGAAACCGGACTTCTTGCCCGCCTCGATGGCGGCCAGCCAGAAGATCACCGGCATAACGGTGTTGACCAGCAGGTTGGCCGCCGGTACCAGCACCTTGACCGCGGTGACCTGCAGGGCGGCCGGAACGGCGGCGGCCGTGCTGTTGAGGAAGGCGACCACGATGGCACCTATGATGCCGCCGGCAATAGCCATCTTCTTCGGGTCGTGCAGGGTGGTGGCGAGATCCCGGTTCTTGAACAGCAGTGCCGCCGTGGCCCAGTGCGGAATGATGCGGTGATCCACATCCTGGGTGAAGGCGCCGGCCGCCACGGTGGAAGCCCAGGCGTTGAAGAAGAAGCCCAGACCAAACGAGAAGTGGGAGGCAGGATCCCCTTCGCAGGAGTTGAGCTCGCCCAAGGTACGGAAGGCGCCCATCCCCTGCACGGTCGGGGCGTGGAACATCCGTGCCGCGCCGGCCCCCACCCCGACGCCAACCAGGCCGCCAATGATGAGTGACTTGATAAATATGATTAGAAACATCCCATGTATCCTTCTTGTGGCGGTGTTGCCGCGGGCGGCGTCACACCCGGGTAAAGGTCACCTTGTCGGTGTCCAGGCTGGTGACCCTGACCGTGATGGCGAGCCGAACCCGGTATTCGTGGCGCTGGCGCGGCAGGAAGAAGAACAGGAACTTCTCCACCCGGACCGACTCCTCGGCCTCGATCACCTCGACCTCGACCGGTTCGATGCGCAGCAGCACCCGCGGGTTGTCCTTGAGCAGCGTGGATTGCACTTGGCTGAGGGCGGCGGCGAACGCCTGCTGACGGGTCGCGCCCTTGCCGTTGACGGTGACCCGGGTGGTGAAGTCCTCTTTCATCATGCGCGTCCGTGTTTCTTAACGAAGGCTTCGATCAGCTTCTGACCCAGCTCTTCCTTGTCCATGAAGCCGAAGCCGAGCACCACGCACCCCTCGTTGATGGCGGTGACGCCCTCTTCGATGGAGCGCATGCCGTAGCGGCACTTGTAGCCGTACTTGGTCTGGGCCGTGATGGCGCCGGCACCGCCGCTGCCGCAGAAGGAGATGCCGAGATCCGCCTGCTCCTTGTTCATCACGTCGCCGAGCTTCATGTCGGCGGCCATGCCGGGGATGACGGTCACGCTGGCGCCGGCGGCTTCCGCGCCTGCTCCCACTTTCTGGCCCTTGCCGAGGCGATCACCGATCACGAGTTTGATGGCTGTCATTTAGCATTCTCCTTTGACTGAACTGAGTTCGTTTTCTTTGGCTACTTCGAAATGGACGGACAAGAGGTGTGCCTCTTCATAGGCGAGCCGCTCCAGCCAGCTGACGACCTGCTCGGCCAGACGCAGGGAGAGGGGAGAGATCTCCTCGAACAGGCTGAGGTCGACCTCCGGCAGCGGTTCGCCACTGTGGGAGCGCCACACCATGGCTTTGATGTGAGAGGCCAGCATCTGCTGCTGTACCTCGTTGGGGCGAATGCCCTGTTCGGCCAGCAGGATATGGATGCGCGCCAGGATCTGGTCGGTTTGGCGCAGCAGGGCCGGGCTGTCCGGGGTCAGGGGCTGGTCATGGGTCTCTGTGTGCAATGTCTGCTCTCCAAGGCTGGCAGAAGGGATAGCGTTACCCTAAGCCGGTCATGTTCGGGAGAGGAGGCACCGTTTTTCCGATTCGAAGCGGAAATTCGCGCGTCAGCTGGCCAATTGAAGCCGCTTTTGCGGCATCAAGCGGAAAAGAGTGCTCATTGGCGCCTATTTTGTGTGATCAGGGGCGCACTTGGCGTTGGATGAGGGGCTGCTGGCCCTTGGCTGAAACTGTGAGTCGCCTCACGGCCGGGAGGAGGAAAAGGAGGAGAGGGGGCGACTCGTCGCCCCGACCGTGGGGATGTCAGCTGGCGGTGGCCGCACTCGCGCTGGCCCGGTTCTGGTAGCGCAGATCCTCTTCGATGGTGACCTCCACCTCGAGCGGTTTGCCATCGCGGATCACCGAGATGGTGAGTTTGGTGCCGGGCCGGCTCTCGACGATCTTGTCCATGGCGGCCCGCACGCCACTGATGGCCTCGCCGTTGATCTTGAGCAGCACGTCGCCCCGCTTCAGCCCGCCCTTGGTGGCCGGCCCGTTGGGATCCAGGCTCTCCACCACCAGACCGCGCAGGTCACCCAGATTCATCATGCGGGCGACGATGGGATTGATCTCGACGCTGGAGATGCCGAGGTAGCCGCGGATCACCCGGCCGTTGGCGATCAGCTCGTCCATGATGCGCTTGGCCAGCTTGTAGGGAATGGCGAAGCTGATGCCGTAGCTCTCCTGATTGCCGTTGAGGTGGTAGGCGGCGGTGTTGATGCCCACCAGATCGCCGCGGGCATTGACCAGGGCGCCCCCCGAGTTGCCCTCGTTGATGGCGGCATCGGTCTGCAGCAGATCCTGCCGGCCGTTGCTGTCCGGCCCCATGCTGGAGAGGCCGATGCGGCCGGTGGCGCTGATGATGCCCTGGGTGATGGTCTGGCCGACGTTGTAGGGGTTGCCGATGGCAAGCACCACGTCGCCCACGTCGGGCAGCCGCTCCGGATCCTGCGGGATCACCGGCAGGTTGTCCGACTCGATGTAGAGCACCGCCAGGTCGGTGAGCTGGTCGGTGCCGACCAGTTCGGCGCTGAACACCCGTCCGTCCTGCAGCGCGACTATGATCTGGTCCGCATCGGCGATGACGTGATAGTTGGTCAGCACGTGGCCGCGCTGGTTCATGATGACGCCGGAGCCCAGCCCCTGCGGCCTGAGTTCGGTCTGGTTGCCCTGATTGCGGGCGAAGCTGCGGGTATAGATGTTGACGACGGCAGGGCCGGCGCGGTGCGCCGCGTAGGAGAAGCTCAGTTCACGGGCATTGGTGATGAGGCCGGGCAGTTGGGCCCCGCCCCGAAAATTGGGAAACAGCAGCAACAGTAGCGCCGCCACGGTGAGACCGAAGCCGACAGACTTGCCCAAGTAACTGACTATAGGGGGGATTTTCATGTCATTCTCATCCGTACATAGAGCGGGCAGAGAATAACACTATCGGTGGATAAAAATCACCCGCGGCAGGCGCCGCGGGTGAGAGGAGATTAACGAATTACCAGGTAGAGCGAAGAGTCGCCGCGCTGGATGTTGAGGGCCAGCACATCCGGCTTGTTCTTCAACGCCTTGCTCAGCTCTTCCAGCGAGTTGATGCGCAGGCGGTTGACGCCGATGATGACGTCGCCCTTCTGCAAACCGGAGGCGGCGGCAGGGGAGCGCGGATCGATCTCGGAGACGGCCACGCCGGTGACCGGCTCGCTGGTGGTGCTCAGCTTGGCCCCTTCCAGTGCCGGGTGCAGCGCGCTGGCCAGGATTTCGCTGTCATCCGCCTTCTTCAAGGTGACCTTGACGGTTTGCTCCTTGCCATCGCGGATCAGGCCCAGTGCCACCTGCTTGTCGGCCCCCATGGTGGCAATCTTGGCCCGCAGTTCGCCGAAGGAGCGGATGGCCTTGCCGTCGATGCTGACGATGATGTCGCCCGGCTTGATGCCTGCTTTGGCGGCCGCGGAGTCGGGCATGACCTGGTTGACGAAGGCGCCGTCCTTCTTGTTGTAGCCGAAAGTCTTGGCCACTTCGGAGGTGAGCTCGGTCCCTATGATGCCCAGCTGGCCGCGACGGACTTCACCGTATTTCACGATCTGTTCGGACAGGTCGCGCACCATGTTGGACGGAATGGCAAACCCGATGCCGATGTTGCCACCGTTGGGGCCCAGGATGGCGGTGTTGATGCCGATCAGCTCGCCACGCAGGTTGAGCAGGGCGCCACCCGAGTTGCCCGAGTTGATGGCCGCATCGGTCTGGATGAAGTTTTCCAGGTTCTCGATGTTGAGGCCGCTGCGGCCGAGCGCGCTGACGATGCCGGAGGTGACGGTCTGGCCGAGACCGAACGGGTTGCCGATGGCCAGCGCATAGTCACCGACCCGCAGCTCGTCAGAGTCGGCGAATTTGATTTGAACCAGATCCTCGGCCTTGATTTGCAGCAGGGCGATGTCGGACTGCTTGTCTTCGCCGATCTTCTTGGCGGCGTATTCACGGCCATCTTTCAGGTTGACCTTGATCTCGTCCGCCTCGTGCACCACGTGGGCGTTGGTGATCACGTAGCCCTTCTTGGCGTCGATGATGACGCCGGAACCGAGCGCCTGGAAGGGCTGCTCGCTCACCTGTTCGTCAGGCATGTTGGGGCCGAAGAAGAAGCGGAACTGTTCCGGCAGACGCTGGCGGGTGATCTTCTTGCCGGAGACGGAAATGTTGACCACGGCAGGGGTGACCTGTTCGAGCACCGGCGCCAGGCTCGGCATCTCCTGATTGTTCGCCAAAAGGGAGGGCAGTGCAGCCTGCACGGGGGCCGCAGACATGGCGATACCGACACTGAGGGCTAACACACTGAGCACAGAAAGAGGTTTACGCATATGAAAAACAGCTCCCAGAAAAAGTTGCAATGCAATCGTCAAGGTCTGACCACGATACAGCGCAATTAGTTCCGCGGGGAACTAACTGGACTGCTTGAGCAGACCGGAGGCCCCTGCATAGTCACGGGGCGGTACACCCGGTTCTTCATTGGCCGGGACATCGCTGCTCTCGTCGAGCAGGGTTTCACGGAACAGCGGCTCCTGGGCCTTGGCCAGGAATTTGCTCTGCTCCGCCATATGGCGATAAAGGGTCTGGTACTGCTCGGCCAACTGCTCCATCAGGGCGGCACTGTCGGCGAAGTGGGTATTGATCTGACCCTGGTAGCTTTCCAGTTCCTTGTGAGCCTTCTTCAGTTCTTGTTCCAGACGGCCGGCATCCCGGCTGCGCACTGTGAAGCGACCGATGATGATACCGATAATCAAGGCGGCGACAGCCAGCAGGATCCCGTTTAACAGACTCATAGATGCTCCTTGTTACAGCTAAACCAATGTATGTTAATGCGGCCTGAACGGCCGCTACGCCTTGATGGCACTATACCGTGCACCCCGAGGGCGTGATACCATTTTGTCCTTCATTCAGGGACTTGAAGGCAATTGACAGGATGACCCCGCAGCAAAAATATCAGCAGGATTTGCAGCGCCCCGGCTTCGTGGCCGACCCCGCTCAGGCGATGGCCGTGGCCCGTCTGGAGCGACTCTATCAGGATTTGTGCCAAACCCCGACTCCGACCAGATCCCGCGGTCTGCTGGGCTGGCTGCAAAAGCCGAAGCCCCGTACGCCCATCCTGGGGCTATATATGTGGGGTGGCGTGGGCAGAGGCAAGACCTGGCTGATGGATACTTTTTTCGACAGCCTGCCAGGGGAGCGCAAACTGCGTATCCACTTCCACCGTTTCATGCACCGGGTGCACGATGAGCTCAAGGGACTGACCGGTCAGGCCGATCCGCTCAAGCTGATCGCCCGCAAGCTGGCCGACGAGACCGACGTCATCTGCTTCGACGAATTTTTCGTCTCCGATATTACCGATGCCATGCTGCTGGGGACCCTGTTCCAGGAGCTGTTCGGCCATGGGGCCGTGCTGGTGGCGACCTCGAACATACCGCCGCAGGACTTGTATCGAAACGGCTTGCAACGTGCCCGTTTTCTACCGGCCATTGCCCTCATAGAGCGTCATTGCGAGATACTTAACGTAGATGGCGGTACCGATTATCGCCTGCGCACGCTGGAGCAGGCGGAGATATATCACTTCCCGCTGGATCGGCAGGCAAAATCCAATCTCGAGCTCTATTTTCAACAATTAACCGGGCTGCAACAGGCCCTGCCGGGCCAGGTCGAGATCAATCACCGTCAGCTGGCGTCGCTGGGGATGGGGGAAGGTGTGCTCTATATGGAGTTCGAGCAACTTTGCTGCACACCCCGTTCCCAGAGCGACTATATCGAGCTGGCGCGACTGTTTCACACCGTCCTGCTGGCCAATGTGCAACCCATGGGGGCAGGCACGGATGACGCGGCGCGCCGCTTCATCGCCATGGTGGACGAGTTCTATGAGCGGCACGTCAAGCTCATCATGTCGGCGGCGGTGCCCATGCAGGAACTCTATGGTCACGGGCTGCTGGATTTCGAATTCCAACGTTGTCTTTCACGGCTTCAGGAAATGCAATCGCACGAATACCTTGCCAGAGTGCACCTTCCTTAGTCACAATACCGCGCCTGCCAGTCGGATGGGCATCTGCGGCAGGTAGGGCCGGGCGACATTTGCTAGCTTCATGGCAGTGAAATTAGCAGGTGATATTTAAGGCAACTTCACTTATAATCGCCCGGCCCACGTTACAGCTGTCGATAAGACAGCAACACTTTAAGCTTTACTTGTATTCGAAGGGGTACAGGTAGGCCATCGTTTGTTGTTTGTGGGAGAGCCCCCATAAGCAATTGGGTCTGTAACAGGTAATTGGGTTTAACTTAATGAAAACTTTCGTTGCCAAGCCAGAAACCGTAAAACGTGACTGGTACATTGTGGACGCAGAAGGTAAAACTCTGGGTCGTATCGCAACCGAGATCGCTGCTCGTCTGCGTGGTAAGCACAAAGCCGAGTACACTCCGCACGTTGACACCGGTGATTACATCATCGTTGTAAACGCCGAGAAGGTACACGTAACCGGTAAGAAATCTACCGACAAAATGTACCACGCTCACTCCGGTTTCCCGGGTGGTATCAAGTCCATCAGCTTCGACAAGCTGATTCAGCGTAAACCGGAAATGGTAATCGAAGCTGCCGTCAAAGGCATGCTGCCGAAGGGTCCGCTGGGCCGTGCCATGTTCCGTAAACTGAAAGTTTACGCAGGCGCCGAGCACGCTCATGCTGCTCAGCAACCTCAAGTACTGGATATCTAATCGGGAACTGGCAACATGGCAGAAAATCAATACTACGGTACTGGCCGTCGCAAAAGCTCCACTGCTCGCGTATTCATCAAAGCGGGTAGCGGTAAAATCGTAATCAACCAGCGCTCCCTGGAGCAGTACTTCGGCCGCCCGACTGCCCGCATGGTAGTTCGTCAGCCGCTGGAACTGGTTGAGATGACCGAGAAACTGGATCTGTTCATCACCGTTAACGGTGGCGGCATCTCCGGTCAAGCTGGTGCGATCCGTCACGGTATCACTCGTGCTCTGATGCAGTACGATGAAACCCTGCGTTCCGAACTGCGTAAAGCTGGCTTTGTTACTCGTGATGCCCGTAAGGTTGAGCGTAAGAAAGTCGGTCTGCACAAAGCTCGTAAGCGTCCGCAGTACTCCAAGCGTTAATTCGCTTTTTGTACGCACTCTCGCGAGTGTCAAAAAAGCCTGGCCACGTGCCAGGCTTTTTTTATTGGTAATATTACGAACCACATTGCTAACACCACGTCACAAAAGACAAAAAATTGTGTATTTATTGTTTTTGACCTTCGCTTCTCTTTCTTGTCAAGTTGTTATCTTTTCTTTAAAATTCCCTCGGTTTTTCTGTGACAATTGTAACTCCGCTTCCGCCGCTGTTGTCACGGAAGAAAGGGGAACAGGGACACAATAAGAATGTGCGGAGTCCACATGGGAGAGTTTTTGGATGAGCAATGCGCCAGTTGATACCGGTCGCCGCAGATTTCTTACCTGGTCAACGGTCGCCGTTGGTGGGGTAGGAGCTGCTTTTACCGCAGTGCCGTTTATTAAGTCATGGAACCCGAGTGCCAAAGCCAAAGCGGCGGGTGCTCCGGTTGAAGTGGATATCAGTAAGTTGGAACCAGGCCAGCTCATCCGTGTTGAGTGGCGAGGCAAGCCGGTCTGGGTGGTGAAGCGCACCAAACAGACGCTGGATGCCCTGACCGCGCATGACGACAAGCTGCGCGACCCGGCTTCTGACGAGCCCCAACAACCCGACTATGCCCACAATGGCTACAGATCCATCAAGCCGGAGATCTTCGTGGCCGTCGGTATCTGTACTCACCTGGGTTGCTCTCCCTCCTACTTGCCGGACAACTTCGGCGAACAGGTGCAGGGGGTGACTTCCGGTTTCTTCTGCCCGTGCCATGGCTCCAAGTTCGACATGGCTGGTCGAGTGTTCCAGGGGGTGCCTGCGCCCTTGAACCTGGTCATTCCGCCGTACCAATATCTTAGCGACACCACCATCCTGGTCGGTGCCGATGGCAAGGAGGCCTGACCATGTTTGCCAAACTGATGGGCTGGATTGACTATCGCTTTCCGCTCACCGCCATGTACAACGACCACATGGCCAAGTATCCGGCGCCCAAGAACCTGAACTTCTGGTACTTCTTCGGCTCGCTCGCCATGCTGGTGCTGGTCAACCAGATCATCACGGGCATCTGGCTGACCATGAACTACAACCCCTCCGCCGAAGGTGCCTTCGCCTCCGTCGAGTACATCATGCGGGATGTGGATTACGGCTGGCTGCTGCGCTACATGCACTCCACCGGCGCGTCCGCCTTCTTCATCGTGGTCTACCTGCACATGTTCCGCGGCATGATCTACGGCTCCTACCAGAAGCCGCGCGAGCTGCTGTGGATCTTCGGCATGCTGATCTTCCTCTGCCTGATGGCGGAAGCCTTCATGGGCTACCTGCTGCCGTGGGGCCAGATGTCCTTCTGGGGCGCACAGGTCATCATCTCGCTGTTCGGTGCCATTCCGGTCATCGGTGACGATCTGACCCTGTGGATCCGCGGTGACTACGTCATCTCCGGTGCTACCCTCAACCGCTTCTTCGCGCTGCACGTCATCGCCCTGCCGCTGGTGCTGGTGATGCTGGTTGCCATGCACATCCTGGCGCTGCACGAAGTGGGGTCGAACAACCCGGACGGCATCGACATCAAGAAGCACAAGGATGAGAACGGCTGGCCGCTGGATGCGGTCGCGTTCCACCCCTACTTCACCGTCAAAGACATGATTGGCGTAGCCGGTTTCCTATTCTTCTTCTGCGCCATCATCTTCTTCAAGCCGGACATGTGGGGCTACTTCCTCGAGAAGCCGAACTTTGAAGTGGCCAACGGCCTGAAGACCCCGGCACACATCGCGCCCGTATGGTACTTCACCCCCTTCTACGCCATTCTGCGGGCGGTACCGGACAAGCTGCTGGGCGTCATCATGATGGGCCTCTCCATCGTGGTGTTGTTCTTGCTGCCCTGGCTGGATCGCTGCAAGGTGCGTTCGGTGCGCTATCGCAGTACCCTGCACAAGCTGAACATCGCCCAGTTCGTGGTCTGCTTCATCATTCTCGGGGTGCTCGGCGTGCTGCCATCGACTCCGACCCTGACGCTGATCGCCCAGATCTGTACCCTGGGTTATTTCGGGTTCTTCGTCCTGTTGTTCTTCTACAGCAAGAATGAAAGCACCAAGCCGCTGCCGGAAAGGGTGACATTCAAATGAAAAAAATAATATTTGCAGTGCTGACCCTGCTGCCGTCACTGGTGTTTGCCAACACCGGGGCCGTGCATCTGGACAAGGCTCACTATGATCTGAACGACAAGGCGTCCCTGCAGCGTGGTGCCGCCACCTTCATGAACTACTGCTTTGGCTGTCACAGCACCCAGTACCAGCGTTACAACCGGGTAGCGGCAGACATCGGTATCCCGGAAGACCTGATGGCGGCCAACCTGATCGTCAATGGCGCCAAGATCGGTGATCTGATGGAAAACTCGGTGCCGGACAAGGATGCGGCCAAGTGGTTTGGTGCACCGCCCCCCGATCTGACGCTGGTCGCCCGGGTGCGTGGCGCGGACTGGATCTACACCTATCTGCGTTCCTTCTACGTGGACGAGACCCGTCCATTCGGGGTGAACAACGTCGTGTTCCCGTCCGTGGGCATGCCCCACGTGCTGGAGCCGCTGCAGGGGACGCCCCGCGCCGAGTTTGCGACCCACCAGGTCGATGGTGTCGACGTTCAGCAGGTTGTCAGCATCAAATCTGACGGCAACGGTGAAATGAATAACGAAGAGTATGATCAGACGGTGCTGGATCTGGTAAACTTCTTGGTCTACTCGGCTGAACCGGTACAACAGGAGCGCGAACGCATGGGCTTCTGGGTGCTTGGTTTCATCGTGATCTTCTTCATCTTCACTGTGCTGTTGAAGAAGGAATTCTGGCGCGACGTTCACTAAGCGACCAGATCCGGGTAATATAATGCACGGCAATGAAGTCCAAGATGCTTCATTGCCGTTTCTGCTTTTTAATGACGGGAGGGTTCAATGGCTGTAGCTGCCAATAAGCGTTCGGTAATGACGCTGTTTTCCGGTGCCAACGACATGTTCAGCCATCAGGTGCGCATTGTCCTGGCGGAGAAGGGTGTTAGCGTAGATATTTGCCAGGTAGACCCTGCCAACCTGCCGGATGAGCTGGCCGAGCTGAACCCGTACAACACTGTACCGACCCTGGTTGATCGGGAGCTGGCTCTCTACACCTCGCGCATCATCATGGAATATCTGGACGAGCGTTTCCCGCACCCGCCTCTGATGCCGGTATACCCGGTGGCGCGCGGCAACAGCCGTCTGATGATGCATCGCATCGAGCTGGACTGGTACTCCCTGGCCGACAAGATCATGGCGGGTACCGACGTGGATGCGGCGCGTGCCGAGCTGCGGGACAACCTGCTGGCCATCGCCCCCATCTTCGGTGAGATGCCCTATTTCATGAGTGAAGAGTTCGGTCTGGTCGACTGCTACATGGCCCCGCTGCTGTGGCGTCTGCCGAGTCTGGGCATCGACTTCACCGGTCGTGGTGCCAAAGAGCTGAAGGCCTACATGGTTCGTCTGTTCGAACGTGAATCCTTCCAGGCTTCCCTGACCGAAGCCGAGCGCGAGATCCGTGCCGGCGTATGAGCATGGAACCGACGATGACGCCCAGTCGCCCGTATCTGTTGCGGGCGTTCTTTGACTGGTTGCTGGACAATGACCTGACCCCTCACCTGGTGGTCAACGTCAACATCCCCCATGTGATGGTGCCGATGCAGTTCGTCCAGGATGGGCAGATTGTGCTGAACATCGCACCTCGTGCGGTTGGGCAGTTCCACATGGACAATGATGCCATCAGCTTCAGCGCCCGTTTTGGTGGAGTTTCCCAGCAGGTCTACATCCCGATGGCGGCCGTGCTGGCCATTCATGCCCGGGAAAATGGCGTGGGCACCATGTTCCCACCCGAGCCTGGGTATGATCTCTGGCTGGAGCAGGCCGAAGCGCCGGTGGAGCCCGAGCCGGAACCGCCGCGCCCGAGCGGCCGTCCGACCCTGAAGGTCATCAAATAAAAAACGCAGCCAATTGGCTGCGTTTTTTTATGGCGATCAACAAGGTCAGTTCTGGGCAAACTCGAAGGCCTTGATCACGCGCTTCACGCCGCTGACGTGGCGGGCGATCTCGACGGCCTGATCCCCCTCTTGGCGGGTCACCAGGCCGATCAGGAACACCTCGCCATTCTCGGTGACCACCTTGACCTTGGCGCTGTCGAAGTTCTTGGCGCCCAGCATGTCAGCCCGCACCTTGGAGGTGATCCAGGTGTCGTTGCTGCGTACCCCTATGCTGACCGGCTGGCCGAGGCGCAGCTCGTTGTAGACGTGGCGCACACCCTCGATACGGGCCACTATCTTGCCAGCCTCGAGCTTGTAAGCGTCAGAAGGTGTCTGACCGACCAGCAGTACCCGGCCGTTGTTGCTGTAGACGCTGATCTTGCTGGCCGCGCTCAGCGGCTTGTTGTCGGCCAGCAGGTTAGCCGCCTTCAGTTCGATGGCCTGATCGTCCCATTGGGCGCCCAGGGTGCGGCGATCGCCGGAAGCCTTGGCGGTACCGGCGGCACCACCGACCACCACGGCCGCGCAACCTTGCAGCAGCAGGGTGCCGGCCAGCAGGCCGAGCAGGAGCGTTTGCTTCTTCATGGTTTCAATCTTCCTGTTGCGGGAAAAGAGTCTGGTCGATGAGATCACACAGGCAGTGCAGGGTCAACAGGTTCACTTCCAGAATGCGGGGACGACGGGCAGACGGCACCCGGATCTCCACATCGTTGGGACCGAGCAGACCGGCGATCTCGCCGCCATCACCGCCCCCCAGCACCACTATGGTCATGTCGCGGGAGAGGGCGGCCTCGGCGGCTTTGATCAGGCTGCGGCTGTTACCCGTGGTGGTGATGACCACCAGGATGTCGCCGGGCTGACCGAGTGCACGGATCTGCTTGGCGTACACCTCTTCAAAGCCGTGGTCGGTGGCGATGGCACTGATGGTTGCCATGTCCGGGGTCAGCGCCATGCCGGGCAGGGAGGGACGCTCGGTTTCGTAACAGTTGACCAGCTCAGAGATAAACAGCTGGGCCAGTGCTGCGGAGGGACCATTGCCGCATGCCATCACCTTGTGGCCATTGAGCAGACAGATGGTCAGCATCTGGGCTGCAGTATGGATGGCATCCGGCAGCGCCTCGGCGGCGGCTATCTTGGTCTGGATGCTCTCGGTGTAGTTTTCTTTGATGCGGTCAGTCATGGGGTCCTCTTAAAATGCGTTCTGGATCCAGTCCGGCTGGTCGCCTTCGAACGCGATCACATCGAATCGGCAGGCCTGGTTGGCCTCGTTGATGGCATGTTGCTTGAAATAGTGGCGTGCCGCCAGCACGATCTTGTGCTGTTTGCGTCGGGTGACGGAGCTGGCGGCGCCGCCGTGGCTGGCCTGGGCGCGATAGCGGACTTCAACAAACACCAGGATCTCCCCCTGGCGCATGATGAGATCGATCTCGCCGCCCCGACAGCGATAGTTGCGGGTCACGGGTTGCAGGCCGCGGGCCTGCAACCAGCGCTCCGCTACCTGCTCAAAGTGCTGTCCCTTGCTCGTTGGTGACGGGAACAGGTTCTGTAACTGCCGGCGCATCCGTGCCAGAAGTACCTTCATGGGGGACTCCCTCGAGCTGGGGCATGGCGCTGTCACTGACCAGCTTGCCATTCTGGTAGGTGGCCCAGTCCAGTACCCGTACTATGTTGCCGCCGGCATCCACGCTCAGCTGACCGCTCATGCCGGGCTGCTGCATGGCGTTGACCTTGCGCATCTGCTGCAGGTTCTCAGCCAGGCTGACGGCGTCATAGCCCAGCGCAAACAGACGCAGCAGGTCGCCCTGGGTCTGCGGCCAGAGCAGGGCGATCTGCTCGCGCTGCTTCTCGTAACCACCAAGCAGCAGCGGCATGTCGGAGATGTGCATGCCGTTGAGCTCGGAGGCCACCTCGGTGGTGGCGCTGTCGTAGCTGCGCGAACTGCTGTAGATCGGCAGGCTGCCCATCGGATTGACCGAGATGTCGACGTAGGGCTTGATCATCCGGGTCTCCAGGCTGTTGGCGACCACATAGACCACGTCGATGCTGCGCGGGGCGGCAGCGGAGAGCTGAACCACTTCGCCAGCCCGGGCGGTGGAGCGGCCGCTCAACGCATTCTTGACCATACCCTGCACTTCGTTGCGGGCACCGAAAGTGGCCACGACCGGTTTGTCCTGGCTTACGGTCGCCCAGGCCTGTTCAAACGCCTTGATGCTGCTGTAGCCGATCCGTCCCTGTGCCGCGATCAGCAGCGGTTTGCGATAACCCTGGCCATAGAGGTACTGGGCAGCCTGCGTTGCATCGGCGGCGGCTGAGAGGGAGAAGTAATAGGTGGTGTCGTTGACGATCGGCTTGTCCAGCTCATTGAGTGCCAGTACAGGCACGGTCGGATTGGCCTTGAGCAGCTCCTCGACCCTGTCTTTGAGCAGCGGGCCGATGATCATGTTGGCCCCTTCCTGAATGGCCTGCTTGTAGAGATCCGCCGTCGACTTGGTCTGGGTATCGTAGAAGTTCAGGGTGAACTGGCTCTGATTTTCCTTGTAAGACATCAGCATGCCGTTGCGGATTGCCGCACCCTGCGGTTCCAGGTTGCCGGACAGCGGCAGGAAGACGGCGATCTGCTGCAGGGCATTGATGTTGCTGGTGGCCAGATCACCGAGTCCGGCCGGCATGTCTTTCTGGGCCGGGTGGTTCGGGAAGGCCTGTTTCCAGCCGGCCAGCTGGCGAGCCAGCTGATTGGGCTGGGCACCGAATTCATTCACCAGCGCTGCCAGCCGCAGCCAGCCGGTGGTGACATCGGGAGCCGGTGCCTCTTCCAGCGCCTGCAGGGTGGAAGGGGTCATGCTCTTGAGCAGGGACCAGATCTGCTGATGATTGGTGGCCAGCTCATTCTGGGCCAGGTATGGCTCCAGCAGGATCAGCGACTTGGCGGCACCAAACTTGTTGTTGATGTCGAGCTGCAGCACCACGCGCTGGCGGTACCAGTCCTTCTGGGTATCGGCGTCCAGCGCCACATCGGGCTTGCCTTCCAGCAGGATCAGCGCCTGGTTGGCATTGCCCTGGGCGAGCAGCAGGTGAGCCTGCAGCAGTTGCAGCTGGGCCTTCTGCTCGGCGCTCTGGGCCTGCTTCTGCAATTGCTGGAACAGGGCCGCGGCCGGCTTGGCCTGACCGAGCGCCAGATAGCTGCGCGCCGCCATCACTTGCCAGGTGAAGGCTTCGGCCGGTTTAGCCGGGTCCACCTGGGCCAGATACCACTGGGCATTCTTGGTAAGATCCGAGAAGGCCGACGGCATGCCGGACTGGCCGGCGGGTTGATTGGGCTCCGACGCACAGGCGGCGAGCAGGACTGCCGCGAGTAGGATGCCGAAGAGTCGTGATACACTTAGCTGCTTTATAACCCGGTTCAAGTTCATTCCCCGACCAGTGTTGAAATTCTCCATAGTGTAAACGGGCCAATATGGCGACACAATTGTCGGGACACTCGGAGCTCCCATGAGTGACATCCCAACCCTGTATATAGTCCCCACTCCGATCGGCAATCTGGCCGACATCACCCAGCGAGCACTGGATGTGCTGCGCAGCGTCGATCTGGTGGCCGCCGAGGATACCCGCCATACCGGCATCCTGCTCGGCCACTACCAGATCTCGGTGCAGACCTTTGCGCTGCACGATCACAACGAACAGCAGAAAGCCGACGTGTTGATCGGCCGTATCAAGGAGGGCAAGAGCGTGGCCCTGGTCTCCGACGCGGGCACGCCGCTCATCAGCGACCCCGGTTATCACCTGGTCACCCGTTGTCGTGAAGCCGGGGTAAAAGTAGTGCCGCTGCCCGGCCCCTGCGCCGCCATAACGGCGCTCTCCGCCGCCGGGTTGCCTACCGACCGTTTCGCCTTCGAGGGTTTTCTGCCGGCCAAAGCCAAGGGACGCGATGATCGCCTGCAGGCCGTGATTGAGGACACCCGCTCGCTGGTGTTCTATGAATCGCCGCGCCGGGTGCAGGAGACGGTGGAAGCGATCGCCCGCATTCTGGGTGAGCGCCAGGTGGTGGTCTGCCGCGAGCTGACCAAGACCTTCGAGTCGATCCACGGTCTGCCAGCCTCCGAGATGCTGACCTGGCTCGGCGAAGATGAAAACCGCTGCCGCGGCGAGATCGTGCTGGTGGTGGCCGGCGCCAGCAAGCTGGATGAAGAGCTGCCCGCTGAGGCTCTCCGCACTCTGGGGTTGCTGGTGGCCGAGCTGCCGCTGAAAAAAGCGGCGGCGCTGACCGCCGAGATCCACGGCGTGAAGAAGAATGCCCTCTACAAGTACGGCCTCGAGCACTATTAATTGCCGTAAACGGGAATTGCCGGTTTACCCCGCCGGCATCACGAGGCTATAATCCGCGCCTCGGAGTTGGCTGGGCAATCGCTGCTTCGTCGTTGTGTCCCTCGGGACAGACGGGCGGAGGGGAGGAAAGTCCGGGCTTCACAGGGCAGGGTGCCAGGTAACGCCTGGGGGGCGCGAGCCTACGACCAGTGCAACAGAGAGCAAACCGCCGATGGCCCGCAAGGGATCAGGTAAGGGTGAAAGGGTGCGGTAAGAGCGCACCGCGCGACTGGCAACAGTTCGTGGCACGGTAAACTCCACCCGAAGCAAGACCAAATAGGCCCCTATTGGCGCGGCCCGCGTTGGGGGCGGGTAGGTTGCTTGAGCCAGCGAGCGATTGCTGGCCTAGAGGAATGATTGCTACCCGGGGCAACCCGGTACAGAACCCGGCTTACAGGCCGACTCCGACCCAATTCAAGGTATGCAAATACCAACCAATCCCGGCACCTTCAGGTGCCGGGATTTTTATTATGGGGTTGCCAGACTGGCTCGTGGCGCCTTTTAGGGTTTTGTAATAAAGTTCTCGCCCATTCTGGTCGCTATAAGTCGGCTGGGTTATTTGTACCGATCACATAGCTGGCCTGATGGATGTCTCTGTGGCTGTAAGGCGAGATAAAAATGGCTAAGGTGGATTTTGAATGTCATCAAGCGGCGTAATGCTCACACCTTCCCGGTTGTTCTGTGCACAGCGGGGCAAAACTCTTCCTCATTATGACTTGCTTGGCGTCGAACGGGCTGACCAGGAGCGGCTCAAGCAGATCAACGCTCAGCTGGGTACCTTTTCTCTGCAAGCGGCAGGCTGTATGGCGCAGTTGTTCAATAGCGCCGATTGCGAACTGAGTTATCAAGAATTTACGACTGTGGCCTCGCACGTGCAAGACGATGGTCTGCTGTGGGTGGAAGCGCGCAGTGCGCTCGACGTACAACGGGTTGCCTATTTCTCCATTTCTCCTGCCGTTATATATCGCCTGGCCGTGCTCTTTTTCGGTGGTGCCTTGCGCGACCAGAGCGAGGCTCCCTCCCATGGTAAAGGGCTGACCGATACCGAGCAGCGTCTGATGCTGCGTCTTTGCCAATACCAGGTCGATATCTGGTCCTCATGTCTCGGATTGGGTGATCTTGGCTGGCAGCTGACTCTCATTACCAGGGATGCATTGCCGCAATCACGGCTATGGATGTCTGAAGCCAGCCTCACGGTTGGCAGTTTTGCACATGGCTGGCAGCTCTGGCTGGTGCCGCCGACCGAGAACTCTGGCCCCGCGGCCGGGCATGAGCTGCAGGATGGCGCGCTTGAGCAGGTGCTGACGCATGTTCCGGTACGTCTGCGTGTGGTAATGGGGCAGATGTCCATGACCCTGGCGGATCTGGAGTGCCTCAAGGTGGGCGATGTGCTCTCGCTGGATCTGCCGGAAGTCGTTCCGGCCCTGATTGGTAATCGTCCCTGCTTTAGCGGACGAGTCGCTGAACATAAAGGCAGCCTGGTGTATCAGGTCGCGACTGTTGTAGAGGAATAATCACATCATGAACGAGCACAATATGAATGACCCGCTGGATCTGGATGGACTGGATCAATTGTTTAGTGACGATATCAGCATGCCCAGCGCAGCCGACTACATGGCACCGACCAGCAACAGCAAGCAGCGGGACCTTTCCTTCTTCCGCCAGATCCCGGTCAAGGTAACCCTCGAGGTAGCCAGTACCGAAGTGCCTCTGGGCGATCTGATGCGAGTGGAAGAGGGGGCTGTGATTGAGCTGGACAAACTGGCGGGCGAGCCGCTGGATGTTCGGGTCAACGGCCGGCTGCTGGCCAAAGGCGAAGTTGTCGTGGTCAATGGCAAATATGGCTTGCGCCTGGTGGATGTGATCGACACCAATCTGCTGGGTGGCATGGACGACTGATGCGCCGGTTGCTGCTTGTCCTGCTGTTGTTTTCGCTGCCCAGTTGGGGGGCGGATATGACGTTGTTCTCGGTGATGCCGGGGGCTGAAGGAGGAGAGGACTACAACATCAAGTTGCAGATCCTCTTCTTCATGACCCTGTTGGGGTTGTTGCCGACGCTGTTGTTGATGATGACCAGCTTTACCAGGATCATCATAGTGTTGGCGATCTTGCGGCAGGCGATGGGACTGCAGCAGAGTCCTCCCAATAGGGTTCTGATCGGCATCAGCCTGATCCTGACGCTGGTGATCATGCGCCCGGTATGGACCGACATGTATCAGAACGCGTTTGTTCCCTACGACCAGAATGAAATCACCTTGTCGGAAGGGCTGGCGCGCGCCGAAAAACCGTTGCGCCACTTTATGCTGGCTCAGACCCGGGAGCCGGATCTGGAGCAGATGCTGCGCATTTCCGGTGAGCCCACCACCCTCAGCAAAGCCGACGTCCCGTTTGGTGTATTGTTGCCGGCGTTTGTGCTGAGCGAGCTGAATACGGCATTTCAGATTGGCTTCATGTTGTTTATCCCCTTTCTGGTGATCGATCTGGTGGTGGCCAGCGTGCTGATGGCCATGGGGATGATGATGTTGTCCCCTCTGATCATTTCGTTGCCATTCAAACTGATGGTGTTCGTGCTGGTGGATGGCTGGTCGATGACGGTCGGTACGCTGGCTGCCAGCTTTGGTGGGGGAGGCTGACATGACGCCGGAACAGAGCGTTGCGCTGGTTGGCGGTGCCGTCAACCTGGTCGTAGTGATGGTGTCGGTGCTGATTGTTCCGGGCCTCATCATCGGTCTCATTGTCAGTGTGTTCCAGGCTGCAACGCAGATCCAGGAGCAGACCCTCAGCTTTTTGCCCCGTTTTCTGGTGACTCTGATGACGCTCATCTTTACCGGAAACTGGCTGCTCTCCCAAATCACTACCCTGTTCCACGATCTGTTTTTGAAGATACCCGGACTAATCGGATGAATTCTCTGCTGTCCCTCAGCGCAGCCGACCTGACGGCCTGGTTGGGGCAGTGGTGGTGGCCGTTTATCCGGATCGCTACCGCCTTCTGGGTGATGCCCATCTTCGGTGATGGTCGGTTGCCACCCCAGGTCCGTCTGCTTTTTGCTTTCATCATCAGCCTGCTGCTGGCACCCATGCTCAAGGGCATGCCAGTGGTCGACCCATTCAGCACGGGCGCACTGGTGCTGACCATAGAGCAACTGTTGTTCGGGTTGCTATTCGGACTTTGTGTCCAGATGTTGTTTATGATCATGACCATGGCCGGTCAGATCCTCTCCATGCAGATGGGTCTGGCGATGGCAGTGATGAATGATCCCAGCAATGGAGATACGGCCCCCATCGTTAGCCAGCTGATGCTTATCTTCTGCTCATTGCTGTTTCTCGGCCTGAACGGCCATCTGGTCACGCTGGATGTGCTGGTGCAGAGTCTGCGGAGCTGGCCGCCCGGCTCTTCGCTCGACCTGCTGGACATGAAAGGCGTCATCGGTCTGTTTGGCTGGAGTATCGGAGCCGCCCTGATCCTGACTCTGCCAGCCGTGGTTGCCATGTTGATGGTCAACCTTACCTTCGGGGTGATGAACAGAACCGCCCCTTCCCTGAATATCTTCTCGCTAGGCTTTCCCATGACGCTGCTGCTGGGCCTGCTGACCATGGCCATTTCCATCAGCGGCGTGCCGGCTCGTTACCTTGATCTGGTGACCTATGTACTGGAACAGCTCAAGGCATTGACACCCTCATGAGTCAGAACAGCGCTCAGGACAAGACCGAAGAGGCCTCTTCCCAGAAACTGCGCAAGGCACGGGAAGAGGGGCAAATTGCGCGCTCAAAGGAGCTGAGTTCGGCCGGACTGCTGTTGCTGGGGGGGCTCGCCATGCAATGGATGGTGCCAAGCTTTGGCAACTTCTTTGCCGAGTTGATGAAACGTCCCCAGCGTTTCGACTGGCAGGGGGCCCGGGAGCCTCAGATGATGATCCACTGGACGGCTGAATCCTTGCTCAGCATGTTGTGGGTACTGCTGCCCCTGTTCGGTTTTCTCGCCCTGCTGCTGGTGCTGCTCAGTATTGTTCCGGGGGGCATGGTGCTGACCTGGAAGAAACTATTGCCCAGTGCGGAAAAAATCAATCCGCTCAAAGGGCTCAAACGGATGTTCTCGTCTCACAGCATGATGGAGCTGCTGAAGTCGGTACTCAAGATCCTGCTGATTGGTTCGACGCTGGCCCTGATGTTGCAGCACCAGTGGCCCTTGCTGATGATGATGAACCGTATGCCTCCCCAGGCTGCGATGGAGCAGGCGCTGCGCATTCTTTCGCAGGCATTCATTTTGCTTGGTTCCGTGCAGATGCTGATAGCCGTGCTGGACGTACCCTATCAGCGCTGGTCGTTGAACAAGCAGCTGCGCATGACCAAGCAGGAGGTCAAGGATGAACACAAGAATAGTGAAGGCCGGCCCGAGATAAAGGCCAAGATCCGTCAGGTTCAGGGAATGCTAGCCAGAGCGCGGATTGAACAGCGTGTGCCGCAGGCGGATGTCATCATCGTCAACCCGACCCACTATGCGGTGGCCATCAAGTATGATCCGGCGCGTGCCAATGCCCCTTATGTGATTGCCAAAGGGGTCGACGGTATGGCGGAGCGGATCCGCCAGGTCGCAAAACAGCACGACAAGATGATCATGAGCCTGCCGGAGCTGACCCGGGCCATTTATTACTCTACACGGGTGGATCAGGAGGTCCCGGCGGGCCTTTATACCGCTGTCGCCTATGTGCTGAACCATGTATTGCAGTTGCGGGCCTATGCAGCCGGCAAGGGAAAGAAACCTACCCCCCTTGCTCCCCTGTATGTGCCGCCCGAGTTACGTCAACCTGAGAGGTAAGTTGTGAACTGGCGTGTATTGACCCAATCCTATACCGCGATCCCCATGATGCTCTTGGCCATTCTGGCCATGATGATCCTGCCTCTGCCGGGTTGGCTGCTGGATACCCTGTTTACGTTCAACATTGTGTTGGCCGTGCTGGTTCTGCTGGTCTCCGTGTCGGCTCGTCGGCCACTCGATTTTTCCGTCTTCCCGACCGTCCTGCTGGTTGCGACCTTGATGCGATTGTCGCTCAACGTTGCCTCGACCCGGGTAGTGTTGCTGCATGGTCATGAGGGGCACGAGGCGGCGGGCAAGGTCATCCAGGCCTTCGGTGAGGTGGTGATCGGTGGCAACTATGTCGTCGGCCTGGTGGTATTCGTGATCCTGATGATCATCAACTTCGTGGTGATCACCAAGGGGGGGGAGCGGATCTCCGAGGTATCGGCCCGTTTCACCCTGGATGCCATGCCGGGCAAACAGATGGCGATCGATGCCGATCTCAATGCCGGCACCATGGATCAGCATCAGGCAAGGGCAAGACGGGACGAAATCGCCAGGGAAGCCGACTTCTACGGCGCCATGGACGGTGCGTCCAAATTCGTACGCGGTGATGCCATCGCTGGTTTGCTGGTACTCATCATCAATCTGGTGGGAGGTCTGGCCATCGGTATTTTCCAGCATTCTCTGCCTGTTTCGGAAGCGTTCCAGAGCTATGCACTGCTCACTATCGGTGATGGTCTTGTTGCCCAGATCCCTTCCCTGCTGATGTCCACGGCTGCGGCCATCATCGTGACCCGGGTCAGCGACGAAGGGGAGATGTCGGATCAGGTGGGCCAACAGATCCTGGCATCGCCGCGGGTAATCTACACGGCGGCAGCCATCATGCTGATCCTGGGCCTGGTACCCGGTATGCCTATGGTGGCATTCCTCAGCTTTGCGGCCGTATTGGCCTGGGCAGGCTGGAGCGTGAGCAAGCGGCAGGTCAGTCAGCCCGACCTGGAGGCAGCACATGAGCTGACGCGTCAGATGGTGCAACCGGAGCCGCAGGGCCTTGAGTGGCAGGATCTGCCACCCGTGGATACAGTTGCCATCGAGCTTGGCTACCGATTGGTCCCTTTGGCTGAAGCAGACAAGGGGGCTGAGTTGTTGGCGCGGGTGCGGGGTATTCGCAAGACGCTTTCTGAGCAGTATGGCTTCCTGTTGCCGGAAATCCGGGTACGCGACAACCTGCAACTGCAGCCGGATCAATACCGGATCAAGCTGTCAGGTGTGGGGTTGGCGAGCGGCAATGTTGATTGCCAGAGACTGATGGCGATCAGCAGTGGTGAAACCTATGGGGCCCTGGATGGAGAATTGACCCAGGATCCAGCCTATGGGATGAGTGCTGTCTGGATTTCGCCGGAGAACAAGGCCAAGGCGCTGAATTTGGGCTACTCGGTGGTGGACTCGGCGACCGTTATTGCAACGCATGCCAGCAAGCTGCTGAGGGAGCAGCTGGATAACTTGTTTGGTCACGATGAAGTCGGCAAGTTGGGACAGTATCTGGCCAGCCAGTCTCCCCGTCTGTCGGAAGAGCTAAACCTGGCGTTGACCCAGATGCAGCAGTTGCGAGTTTTTCGTCAACTGCTCAAGGAGCAGGTCAGCCTGACCGATATCCGGACCATCGCCACCACCCTGCTGGATGCGAGCGAGCTGACCAAGGATCCTGTCTTGCTGGCATCGGATGTGCGCTGCGCGCTCAAGCGCCAGATTGTGAGGCAGGCGATCGGCAGTCGGGATGTGCTGGCGACGTTTACACTGGATGACCGTCTGGAGCAAACCCTGCTGGCGGCCATGAACCAGTCACAGCAACAGGGGAAGATCCAGCTGGACAGCTTCCCTGTCGACCCTCAGCTTCTGGCCCAGTTGCAGCAAAACATGCCGCTGGTGAAGGAACAGCTGCAACAGCAGGGGCATGCCCCCGTGTTGGTGGTGATGCCGCAACTGCGTCCCCTGATGGCACGTTATGCCCGCTCATTTTCGAAAGGTCTCAAAGTGCTCTCTTATAATGAAATCCCGGAAGATTTACGGGTGGAAGTTATTGGTACATTAGGCTGAAGCAGAATTGCCATGTTAATGAAGTGACGGGAAGATGATATTCCGCATATCTACTTGAATTGTCATTAGAAGCCGCTATGATGTGACTGTTTTTGACGCAACGACGTTGAAGATTAATAACAAATATAACAATTCACATGTGCTATGCAGCTCTTCGTCAATAAGTTGAGCTGTCTTGTCCCAATACGGGCAGTCGCATGATAAAGGCAAACTGAACTGAAAAGTCAGGACGCAAAGCCTCCGGTCTAATAGCAGGAATGCTAATGATAGCGGGGTTACCAAGGCCATTGTTACCGCCTTGATACCATCAATAACCCACTTGTAGACGCTTTTTCGGCGCTTTTTTGGGCGTGGTGCGCTTTTATTTTTGACACATCAGTTCTGTTGATTGGTTTGTCCACAATCACGGGTTCGGGTTCTTATGCTTTCGGATTTATCTAACAAGAAAAACTCAAGGCCAATCGGTATTGAGAGTGTCCCTCATTTGTTATTGATTGGCACTTCGTTATCAAATGGAAACGATATTGCGGAAATATTGTTAGCGCAAGGCTATAACATCTCCTGCGTTGACTCGATTAAAAAGTCAAAAGTAATTCTCGCGGATAATTCAGTTGACCTGATCCTGCTTGATATGGATGTCATGACCGAGGCAGGCCCGCAATTGGTGCATGACTTCAGTGGTATCGATTGCATGGTTCTGGTCAATGAACATCAGGCCTATCTTGCTGCAGAAGCCATGCGGGCGGGGGCCATCGACTACATCATCAAGCCTTTCGGTGGTCGGCAGATGGTGGATGCGGTAAAGGGGGCGCTGCGTCTGCGCCAGTCCATTCCGAATCTCATCGCGGTCTCTGCCATGAGCCTGCAAGTGCTGCAACTGGCACGTCGTGCAGCCAAGACATCCGCCACCATCCTCATCGGTGGGGAGTCCGGTACTGGCAAGGAACGACTGGCCCGCTACATCCACGACATGTCCAGCCGGGCTGGCCGACCATTCGTTGCCATCAACTGTGCCGCCATTCCTGAATCTATGCTCGAGTCCATCCTGTTTGGCCACAACAAGGGGGCGTTCACCGGCGCAACGGGAGCCCAGGCCGGCAAATTCGAGCAGGCTCAGGGGGGGACTCTGCTGCTTGACGAGATCTCTGAATTGCCGTTACCGCTGCAGGCCAAACTGCTGCGGGTCTTGCAGGAACGGGAGGTCGAACGGCTTGGTAGTCACCAGACCATCGCTTTGGATGTACGGATCATTGCCGCCAGCAACAAGGATCTGCGTACTCTCGTTGTCGCTGGTCAGTTCCGGGAAGATCTGTTCT
Organism: Aeromonas sp. S15(2024); assembly: GCF_041402265.1. Classification (NCBI taxonomy): domain Bacteria; kingdom Pseudomonadati; phylum Pseudomonadota; class Gammaproteobacteria; order Aeromonadales; family Aeromonadaceae; genus Aeromonas; species Aeromonas sp. S15(2024). The sequence continues at coordinate 47,522 of NZ_JBGLQY010000004.1, forward strand.
ACCGTCTGGATGTGCTGCCCATGAACTGGCCCGCGCTGCGGGAGCGTCCCGACGACATTCTGCCGCTGGCGGAATACTTCATTGAACTGCATGCCCCGCAGCAGGGCTATCGCCTCAGTGAAAATGCGCGCAAGCAACTGCTGACATACGGCTGGCCCGGCAATGTCAGGGAGTTGGACAATGTCATACAACGTTCATTAATCATGGCTCGCGGATTGCATATTCAGGCCGTCGATTTGATGCTGCCCAGTTACACCATTGAATCCGACGATGCGTTGCCGGAAGTGCTTTCCGCCCCGGAAGGGCTGAGTGAGACTCGACGCTACGCAGAATTTCAATTTGTACTAGAGACCTTGCGCCGCTTTCGCGGCCATCGGACCCGCACGGCTGAAGCCCTTGGGATGACGACCCGGGCACTGAGATACAAGCTGGCGGCCATGCGTGAGCAGGGCATAGATATTGAACAGCAGCTTCAAAACTAAGGGATAAACCGAGTGAAGATTGAAATGATGTCATCACAGGTGACGCTCTTGCAGCAGATGCAGGAGATGCAGCGAGTCGCCAGCCAAACCCCTGTTATCGAATCGAATGATGTCTCGAACGTATCATTCGGTGATGCCATGCGCGACGTCGTTGGCCGGGTCAACGAGCAGCAAAATATCGCCTCACGGCTGATGACTGCCGTGGATGCGGGTCAGAGCGACGATCTGGTTGGTGCCATGGTCGCCAGCCAGAAAGCGGGACTCAGTTTTTCTGCCCTCATGCAGGTAAGGAACAAGCTGATGACCGGTTTCGACGACATTATGCGTATGCCACTCTGAGGTAAGTGATGACTGAACTGGTAACGTCCCCGCAAGGGGCTGCGGATTCCTTCAGAACACGCGTCCAGGAGGGCTTGCGCAACTGGCGCAGTCTGTCCCGCGACAACAAATCCATCCTGACCATAGCGTTGCTTGCCGCCATCGTGGCGGGAACCATCGTGGTGATCCTGTGGACTTCCAGCAAGAACTACGTGCCCTTGTACGGCAAACAGGAGTTGTATGACACCGCCAACATCATGGAGATGTTGGAAAAAGAGCAGGTCCCATTCAGGCTGGAGAAGAGCTCCGGCCAGATCCTGGTGCCGGAAAATCAGCTGGCCCATGTGCGCATGGCGCTGGCGGCCAGAGGGGTGAGGGCCGCCATGCCCGCCGGTCTGGAAGGGCTGGACAATGTGACGGGCCTGGGGACCAGTGAGTTCATGGAGGGAGCCCGTTACCGGCATGCGCTGGAAGGGGAGCTGGCGAGAACCATCATTTCACTGGATGCGGTGCGCAGTGCCCGGGTGCATCTGGCGATCCCCAAGCGGACGCTGTTCGTCGGACGGGATGAAGAGAAGCCCAGTGCGTCCGTCATGCTGGATCTGCAGCCTGGCCAGGCCATGGAGCCGGGGCAGGTCGAAGCGATCGCCAACCTGGTTGCTGGCAGCATATCCGGCATGAAGCCGGGGGCAGTAACCATAGTGGATCAGGCGGGTCAGCTGCTCAGTGCCGAACTGGGAGACAAGGCAGGCTTTGGCAAGCAGAGCGTGCAGCAGATGGAGTATGTGCGCAAGCTTGAACAGTACATCCGTCAGCGTGCCAGTGACATGCTCTATCCCATGCTGGGCACGGGTAACTTCAGGGTACAGATTGCTGCCGACGTGAACTTCAATGCGGTAGAAGAGACCCAGCAACAGCTGGATCCACAGGGCGTGGTCACCAAGGAGTCCAGCAAGTCGGATAAAACCATCGATGCACTGGCATTGGGGATCCCCGGTGCCTTGTCCAATCGCCCGCCCGAAACGACCCCCAAGAGCGAGCAGCCGGCTCAGAATCAGGGGGCTGCAAGTGCAGAAGCCCAGAAGAACGACTCTCGCACCGAGCGCCAAGAGGTCAACAAGCAGTACGAAAACAGCCGCACCATAGTGCATACCCGCTACCAGCAGGGTCGTTTGGAGAAGATGAACGTCTCCATTTTGCTGAACCAGCAGAGTGCCCCCAAGGGCGGCTGGAATGAGCAGCAGCTGGAGCAGATCCGGCAGATGGTGGAACGTTCGGTGGGATTTGACGATACCCGTGGCGATCAGATCAGCCTGCAGGTATTCGATTTTACCGGTGCCGTGCCGATCGCCCCGCCCGAGTCGAGTTGGTGGGAAACCCCGTATTGGCAGGACTCTCTGCGTTATCTGGTGGGCGGCCTGCTTGGCCTTACACTGGTGTTCTTCGGCATCAGACCGCTGGTCAAACATCTGGTGCGTACCCAGCAGTTGCCTGAGGAAACCGCGACCGAGGAGCAGGATGAACAGCTGGAACCGACAGTGGGTCTTTCCATGCGCCGGGATGATGATGCCGCTTTGGCTGCCCCCGCGATGGGCAATGGTTTGATTCGCTCTGACAACCAGATGGAGCCGCAGTTCTCCTCGCTGGATCTGGAGGCTTTGCCAGAGCCGGGCTCCGAACTAGAAGTACAGCTCAAACACCTGCAACTGCTGGTGGAAAAAGACACGGCGCGTGTTGCGGAAGTGGTCAGATCATGGGTGAGTGGCAATGAACAACGTTAACCTGAACCAAAACGCCGTCGATATCGACATCGACAACCTGGAGAAGGCCGCGATTCTGCTGCTGAGCATGGGGACCGAGGCCGCCGCCAAGGTGATGCAAAAGTTGTCCCGTGATGAGGTGCAACGACTTATCTCCAAAATGGCTGGCCTGTCGGGGGTCAGTTCGATGGAGGCCAAGTGGACGCTGCAACAGTTCTTCAACCAGTACCGTGAGCAGAGCGGCATCGGCAGCGCCTCACGCGAGTATCTGGAACAGACGCTGGATCTGGCGCTGGGTCAGCGCCTCTCCCGCAGTCTGCTCGACAGCCTCTATGGCGATGTGATGAGCCAGGACATCCAGCGTTTGCAGTGGGTGCCCGCCGAGGTGCTTGCCCGTTTCTTCCGCAATGAACATCCTCAGATGCAGGCCGTATTGCTGGCTTTCCTACCCCCGCAGACGGCATCCGCCGTGCTGGATGCTCTGCCGGGTTCGGTGCACGACGATCTGCTGGTTCGTGTCGCCAGTCTCAACAGCGTCAGCGAACACGTGCTGGGAGAACTGCGTCTGACCCTGGACCGTTGTCTGGCTTACGTTGCCGATCAGTCGGGAGCCAAGGTCAACGGGGTGCGCCAGGTGGCGGATATTCTGAACCGCTATCAGGGCGACAAGGAGCAGATGCTCTCTCTGCTGCGCGAACACGATGGCGACATGGCGCTGGAAATCGAGAAAAACATGTTCGATTTCATGGCGTTGCGCCGTCAGACCGACGAAACACTGCAGCGTCTGGTGCAGGAGCTGCCAAGCGATCTGCTGGCGCTGGCACTGAAAAATACCGAGGCCAGCTTCCGCAAGGTGGTGCTGGGCGCCATGCCGAAGCGGATGGCGCAGGCGTTGGAAGCCCAAATCCAGGGACAGGGCAGCGTCTCCTTGCGCAAGGTCGAACAGGCCCGCGAAGAGGTGATGCAGCTGGTTCGCGAATTGGTGGAGCAGGGCGAAGTCGAATTCCAGCTATTCGAAGAACCCACCGTCAATTAACAGGAGGCGTCCATGAACCACAGTGTGCGCAAGTTGGCGGCGGGAGCCACCCGTCTCTACCGTTTCCCGTCGTTGGGACAGAGTGGAGAAGAGGCACAGAGCCAGCAGGAACAATTCGAATTCGGCTATCAGCAGGGGCTGGAACAAGGCCACGACGAAGGGTATCAGTCAGGGTACCAGCAGGGCCTGACCAGCGGTCTGGTGGAAGGGGAAGCCAAGGGGCTGCAACAAGGGCAAACCCGCGGGTTTGCCCAGGGGCTGGCGGAAGGGCGAGCCTCTTTCGATCAGGCCATGGTGCCGTTTGCCAAATTGCAGGCGCAGTGGGAGTCCCTGACCCGCAGTCGAATGCAGGAACAGAAGGAACTGGTTGCCCAGCTGGTTGCCCAGGTGGCGAAGCGGGTGATCCAGGCCGAATTTACGCTCAATCCGCAACAGGTACTCAAACAGGTAGAACAGGCATTGGCGAGCCAGCCTGCCACCTCGGAAGAGCTGGTGATCTATCTCAGCGAAGGGGATCGGCAGCGACTGGCAGAGCAGGGGGTGACCCGCTGCGAGGGGTGGCCATTGCAGGTGGACCCGGCTCTGGGCATAGGCGATGCGCGCCTGGAAACCCGAGCGGCGGTCATAGAGGTCAACACGAGCGAACGTCTTGCTGCCTGTATGAAGCAGCTCAACAGCACACTGGAATTGTCCCAGGATGCATGAGGCCCTGCAACAGGCGCTCACATCGGCGCTGGACAGCTTTGACTATGTCCCCGGCTTTCGCCGCTATGGTCGGCTGGTGCGGGTGACGGGGTTGACGCTGGAGGTGGTGGGTTGCCAGCTGGTGATGGGTCAGCGTTGCCGGGTCGATACTGCGACAGGCACGCCATTGCTGGCTGAAGTGGTGGGCTTCAACCGTGATGTCTCCTATCTGATGCCGTTGCAACAGATGGGTGGTCTCTATGCCGGTGCCCGGGTGCTGCCCATCGACGGGGAAGAGACGATTCGGGTCGGTGAACACCTGCTGGGTCGAGTCGTAGATGGTCTGCTGCAGCCACTGGATGGCCGGCCGCTGCGTGATGAGGGGGAGCATGTGGCGCTGTTCTGTTCCCCTCCGAACCCCTTGCTGCGTACACCGGTTCGCGAGCCGCTGGATGTCGGTATCCGCGCCATCAATGGCCTGCTGACCGTCGGCAAGGGACAGCGGCTGGGCCTGTTTGCGGGCTCAGGGGTCGGCAAGAGTATGCTGCTCGGCATGATGACCCGCAATACCACCGCCCAGATAGTCGTCGTCGGCCTGATTGGTGAGCGGGGACGGGAGGTGCGCGAGTTCATCGAGCACAGCCTGGGGGCGGAGGGGCTGGCTCGCGCCGTGGTGATAGCTGCGCCAGCAGACCAGTCACCGCTGATGCGGCTGCGGGCGGCTCAGCTGTGCCACCGTATCGCCGAGTACTTTCGTGAGCAGGGTCAGGATGTGTTGCTGTTGATGGACTCTCTGACTCGCTATGCCCAGGCCCAGCGTGAAATAGCACTGGCAATAGGGGAACCTCCCGCGACTCGAGGTTATCCGCCATCGGTATTCAGCATGCTGACCCAGCTGGTGGAGCGAGCCGGTAATGGTACGCACCCGGATGGCTCTCTGAGCGCCTTCTATACGGTGCTGGCGGAGGGGGATGATCAGCAGGATCCCGTGGTGGATTCGGCCCGTGCCATTCTGGATGGTCACATAGTGTTGACCCGCAGACTGGCGGAGGAAGGTCACTATCCTGCCATCGACATTGGTGCCTCGGTCAGCCGGGTCATGCCGCAAGTGGTGCCTGCCGAGTGGCAGCAACTGGCCGTCACGCTGCGGCAACTGTGGGGCCGTTATCAGCAGGTACGTGAGCTGCTACCGCTAGGTGGCTATCAGCCTGGCGCCGATCCCCAGATGGATGAAGCCGTGCAGCGTTATCCAGCCATCGCCGCCTTCCTGCAGCAAGGCATCCACGAAGAGACCCCCCTCGCCCAGGTCACCGCCGGGCTCAGACAAGTGCTCGGAAGGCAATAAGGGGCGGCCGTGCTGAAGTCTTATCTTGGTTTGCAGCAGGATGCGCTGGAAAACATGGGCAAGGAGCGCCAACGACTGCGGGAAGAGGCCATGCGGGAAGAGCAGCGGGCATTGCGGTTGCAGGAGGTAATTGGCTCATTGCACTGCGGTTCAGCAACTTTTCACCCCCTGTTGTGGCAGAACAAGCATCAGATGGATGGTCAGCTGCGGCGACTGTTGGCCCATCAAATGCAGCAGTCTGCGCTGGCCAGACTCGATCTGGAGCGACACGAGGGAGAGGTGCTCAAACAGTTTGGTCGGGTCAAAGGGCTGGAGCTGTTGCTGGATAAACGTGAACAGGCACAGCAACGGCAGCTGGAGTCGAGCGATCAACGCCAGCTGGATGAGCTGGCCAGTCTGCGGCATCGCATGATGAAAGGGGAGTAGGGATTAATCCGGCAAGCGTTCCTGCTGCCCATAAGCGGGTTCATGACCCAGCAGCGTATTGATGGTTTCTATCTGGCCGGCCAGCAAGCGGCCGTTGAGCTCGTTCTGACGCAGACATTGCTGCAACAGTTGTTCCAGCTGCAGCCACTGTTTGGCAACCTTATGCTGCAGGTTGGCGGGCAGTTTTTCGATGAGTGCCGCCATCCCTTTTTCATCAGGCTTCAATCCCAGCGCCAGCAGATGCTGACAGCGTTGTTGCGCCTGTTGCTGCACCTGCATCATCAGTTGTGTTTGTTGCTGATTATGTTCAGCCAGTGCGTCAACGTCGTGAGCGGCCAGCAGACTGTGCTGACGCAGCAGCAGTTGTTGCAGGGCGACATAGCGGGTGCCGTCTTGCTGAATGCCCAGGATCAGCTCTTTGACCCTCTGCTTGGCGTCCATGCTCATCGACGATGCATGTCCAGAATGGCCTGACCCAGTGCATCCATGTCGAGTTCTAGCTTGCCCTCGCTGATGGCCTGTCGGATCCGGTTGACCTTGTCCATGTCCACGTCGGAAGTCGTAGCCAGTTCGGCCCTCGCCTGATTCACGAACTGGGCCGTGGTGCTGATCTGGGCATCAGCCTGGCTGGCGCGTGGCTGCGACGGCGTGGATGGCGCTTCCTGCTTGCGTTGCAACTGGGCCTGAACATAGAGCGGGTCGGTGCGTGTGATCTTCATAACGTCAATTCCTGATGGTCTATCTATGACAAGCGACCCAAGGTCGATGTAACTTAAATCAAACCCGTGCTTTGAATTAAAAACGGGTTTCAACTTCCCCCTTGTCGATCACCCAGGCCTGGATTTCCTTGCCCGAACTCAGATTTTTCACTCGGATTCCGTCGCCGATGGCCCCGTTGGCCAGTGCCCGTCCTCGCGTCGTAGCGGAAAATCCATCCTGGCCAGCCCGGATCAACACACCTTCACCTTCTCGTATGGCCCAGGCTTTCTGCAAATCCAATTCGCCGATCAGCTGACCCATTCGCAGGTTGCGGTTGCTTTTGCTGCCCACCAGAGACTCTGAGGTGGGCACAAAGCCACGTTGCAACCGGCTGACCTCAAGCGATTTTTCGATCAGATCGCCAGGTCGGATGACATGGCCTCTAGGCAGCTCCTGAGCCGTCACCCAGACCGGCAGCATCAGTGTCACCTCGACCCTGGCCCTGATCTGCCAGGCCGGGTCGACGCACTCTGCCAGATAGGGTCGCCGTCCCCAGGGCTGACGATACTGACCACCGGCCTGCAGGCGGATAGGCTGCGAGCAGTCCGGCAGATGGGTGACTGCCGGGGAGATCCAGACCTGATATTCCGCTTCGGGCGCAGGCCAGCCCTGCTGCAGCAGATAGGCATGCAGGGCCTGGCTGGCATCCTCCTGCAACAGTGCTTCGAGCTGCCGGGTCAGGGTGTTTGGCTCAGCCAGCAGTGGCCATGACAGCAGCCACAGAGCCAGCAGGTTGCTGCGCTTCCATACGGGAAACAGTGCTTCCCCTTTTATCCGTGTTATCAGCCACTGTTGACGCTGTAACCAGCGGAAATAAAGGTTCTTCATGGTTGGCATGAGTCTTGATAAAGAGTGCACCGGTCTGACTGATTCATAGAAGGATGAAGCATGAGTATCTCATTTGACAGCGCGTTGGGTGTACACCCTTATGCCCTCGATGTGCGGGCGGATCGGGCGCGTATCCTGGCAGGCAACCTGGCCAATGTAGATACCCCAGGTTATCTGGCCCGGGATGTCGATTATAAGACGATTCTGGGGCGTGTCGCGCAGCAAGTTGCAGCGGGAGACGAGAGTGCCGCCATTGCACAGGGCAGCATGGCCAATGACATGCAGCATCCTCTCTATCGTATTCCCTATCAGGTATCAATGGATGGCAATACCGCCGAACTCAGCGTCGAGCAGAGCAAGTTTGCCAACAACGCCACTGATTTCCAGACCAGTCTCACCTTTCTGAATATGAAAATTACCGGGATCGCCAAGGCGATCGAGGGCCGCTGATCATGTCGTTCAATCGCATCTATGACATTGCAGGTAGTGCAATGCGAGCACAAACCGTTCGTCTGGACACGGTTGCCTCCAACCTGGCGAACGTGGACAGTGCCGCGGGCAGTGAAGAGGCGGCCTTCCGTGCCATCAAGCCGGTGTTCTCCACCCTTTATCAGCGGGTGCAGGATGCCGAGGCGCTGGGGTCGGCTCAGGTGCAGATAGCTGGCATAGTGCAATCCGATCGTCAGGTCGAGAAGCGTCTTGAGCCCACCAACCCCTTGGCTGATCAGGACGGCTTTGTCTACTACTCCAACGTCAACGCGGTGGAGGAGATGGCCGACATGATGAGTGCATCCCGTGGTTTTGAAACCTCCGTCGAGGTGATCAACCGTATCAACAGCATGCAGCAGGGTCTGTTGCGCCTGGGTCAGGGAGTGTAAGCCATGAGCCTGCCTCAGGTAAGCAGTCTGGATACGGCCCGCAGCACCAGCCAGCGCAACACGACACCGGAGATAGCCCCCAATAACACGGCTGCCGGCCAGAATGCCCAGAGCGGTATGCAGTTGCGTAACGAATTCCTGCAGATGATGGTTGCCCAGATCCAGAACCAAGATCCCACCAACCCCCTAGATGGTGCCCAGTATGTTACCCAGCTGGCACAGTTCAGCATGGTGGAAGGGGTGGAAAGCCTGAAGGTCTTGCAGCAGAAGTCCATCAACATGATGGATACCCAGCAGGTACTACAGAGCACTGACCTGATCGACAAGGAAGTGATGGTTCCGAGCAAGACACTGACCAAGAGCGACGAAAAAGCGATCCGGGGGCAGGTGGAACTGGCCGGTGCCGCCGATCAGGTTGAACTCAAGGTGTATGACAAGCACGGCACCCTGGTTGCGACCAAAAACTGGGGTGAGAGCAAGGCCGGTGGCCTTGATTATGAACTGCCCCCTTTGCCTGCCGGTGAATACAGCTTCGAGGTCAAAGCCTCGCTCCAAGGTGTGGCGACCACGACCAAGAATTATGTGGCCAGCACAGTAGAGCGGGTCACCCTGCCTGGTACAGGCGAAATTATGTTACAGGTGGCAGGAGTGGGCGATGTGCCTCTCTTCAGTGCCATCCAGTTTGGCAAATCGGCGTAATCAGATAGGAGCGAAACTGTGTCTTTCAGTATCGGATTGAGCGGCCTGCGCGCCGTAAACCAGGAATTGAGTGTCATCAGCAACAACGTGGCCAACGCCAGCACGGCCGGCTTCAAGTCCAGCCGTGCCGAGTTTGCCGCCATTTATGGCGGTGGTCAGGCTGGTGGTGTAGAGATGAACAACGTTTCCCAGAATTTTGACCGCAATGGTGACGTGACCCGTACCGGCCGTGGGCTGGATCTGGCGATCTCGGGCAGCGGCTTCTTTGTGCTCAAGGACAGCAACGGCCAGACCTCTTATACCCGGGCAGGCATGTTTCAGCGGGATCCCAACAATTACCTGACCACCGCCAGCGGTACGCGGCTGCAAGGTTACACCACCAATGATGCGGGCGAACTGCAGTCCGGTGTGGTGGGGGACATTCAGGTCAAGGCCGGCAGCTTGCCTGCCAAACCGTCCGACAAGCTGGAGTTCGTTGCCAACCTCAAGGCCGATGCCGGTGTGATCGACCAGACGGCCCATCCGTTCGATCCTGACAAGTCGGCCAGCTTCAGCTATTCCCAGTCCAGCAAGGTGTATGACTCGCTGGGGGTTGAGCACACAGTCACCCAGTATTTCGTCAAGACGGCCGACAACACCTGGCAGGTCAACTATGCCTTCAATGGCACCAAGACAGGCACCCCTGTGACGCTGGAGTTCAACACCAACGGTACCCTGAAGTCTCCGACGACCTCCCCGGTCCTGGACCTGACCCCGCCCGGTGCCGAAAAGATCTCCCTGCAAGTCGATATCGCCCGTGTCAGCCAGTACGCCTCCGATTTCAACGCCACGCGCAACCAGTCAAATGGGTATACCGCCGGCGATCTGACCGGGGTGCGGGTGGATGCCGATGGTGGTGTCTATGCCACCTTTACCAACGGTCAGAGCCTGTTGCAAGGCCAGGTGGTGATGGCGAACTTCACCAACCCCAACGGTCTGCTGCAAACCAACAATACCACCTGGCAGCAATCGTTCAGCTCTGGCCAGCCGGTATTGGGTGCCCCCGGCACGGGGACCATGGGGTCATTGACCGCAGGGGCTTATGAGGGGTCCAACGTGGATCTGACCGGGGAGCTGGTGAGCCTGATGACTTCCCAGCGCAACTATCAGGCCAACGCCAAGACCATCAGCTCCGCTGACAAGATGACCCAGGTTCTCTTCAACTCCTTCTAAGGCTTGATGCGTGGAAAAGCTTATCTATACCGCCATGTCTGGGGCGCAACATACCCTGATGGCCCAGCAAATCCGGGCAAACAACCTGGCCAACGTCAACACGGCCGGCTTTCGGGCCGATTTCGAGCGTGTATCTGCTTATGCCCTGGCCGGTGATGGCTATCCAAGCCGGGTAATGGCCCGCGAGGAGCTGGCTGGTACCGACTTCAAGGCGGGAGCCCTTATGCAGACGGGCCGCAAGCTGGATGTGGCGATCCGCGGTGAAGGCTTTATCACGGTCCAGACCGCCGATGGCAAAGAGGCCTATACCCGAGCTGGCAATCTGGAGAGCGATGCCGATGGTCTGCTCACGCTCAATGGTCGTCCGGTACTGGGGGAAGGCGGGGAAATGGTACTTCCTGCCTATCGGGATCTGAGTTTTGGCAAGGACGGTTCGCTCAGTATCACGCCGCCCGGCGGCGGTGCCCGGCTGGATGTAGGGCGTCTCAAGCTGGTGAACCCGGACCCAGCCGAACTGGTCAAGGGGTCGGATGGTCTCTTCCGGTTACGCCAGGGGGGGGATGCCGAGGCCAGCGAGCAGGTGGTACTGGCGTCCGGCTTTCTGGAAGGGGCGAACGTGAATGCAGTCGACGAGCTGATCAGCAGCATGTCGCTGACCCGCAACTTCGAGCTGCAGGTCAAATTGATGAAAACGGCGGACGATCAGGCTCGGCAAGGTGCCCGGCTGATATCCGGCCAGGGTTGATGAATGGCGGGCTTGCCGCCCGCCACGGCCAATTCGCATTGCGGGGGCGTTGACGCCCCCATGAATCAGGTGGAGAGACGAAGATGCACGCGGCACTTTGGGTAAGTAAAACAGGTCTGTCGGCGCAAGATGCCAAGATGGCCAGCATTTCCAACAACTTGGCTAACGTCAACACGGTCGGGTTCAAGCGCGATCGAGTTGCTTTTGAAGATCTGTTCTATCAGGTGCAACGCCAGCCCGGGGCCCAGCAGGATCAACAGAACCTGTCTCCCATCGGCATCCAGATGGGTAACGGTGTTCGAGTGGTCGGTACCCAGAAAGTGTTCACTCCCGGTCAGTTCCAGAACACCAACCAGGAACTGGACATGGCAGTTGTGGGGGCCGGTTTCTTCGGGGTGGAACGCCCTGACGGCGAGACCGCCTATACCCGCAATGGTCAGTGGCATCGCAACGCCGAAGGCCTGCTGGTCAACTCCGATGGTTTGCCCATGCAGCCGCAGATCCAGATCCCGGACAATGCGACCAAGGTGTCCATCGGAACCGACGGAACCGTGAGTGCGACCTTGCCGGGCCAACAGGAAAATGTGGAGCTGGGCCGTATCACCCTGACCAACTTTGCCAACCCTGCCGGCCTGGAAGCGCTCGGTGGCAACCTCTATCGAGCGACCGGTGCTTCCGGTGAAGCGATTGAGGGAGTACCCGGTGAAGAGGCGATGGGGGCCATCAAGCAGTTCACCCTGGAGAGCTCCAACGTCAACGTGGTGGAAGAAATGGTCGACATGATCACCACCCAGCGGGCTTATGAGATGAATGCCAAGGTTGTCTCGTCGGCTGACCAGATGCTCAAGTTCGTCACTCAAGCGCTGTGATGATGAAGACGATGTGGCGTTATCTGTGGGTGGTTCTGCTGTTGGGCGGCTGCGCGACCTATGAGCTCAAGGCTCCCGAACCGGGTGATGAGAAATGGGCGCCTTCACGCCCCATGCTATCGGCCTCGGGCAAGGGGGAGGATGGCAGTCTTTATCGCGGTGATTACATGATGACCCTGTTTCAGGATCGCAGAGCTTACCGTATCGGCGACATCCTCACCGTTGTATTGGAAGAGCGTACCCAGTCGAGCAAAAAAGCCAACACCAGCATGAGCAAGAACAGCAGCATGAACGTGCCGGCCCCGAGTATCGGCGGCAAGGTGCGCTCTGACTGGGGGGCTTCTCTTAGCGCAGATCGGGACTTTGATGGCGGGGCGACGTCCAGCCAGCAGAATACCCTGGCCGGCTCGATCACGGTGACGGTGGCCGAGGTAATGCCGAACGGGGTGCTGGGGATCCGCGGCGAGAAGTGGATCCGCCTCAACCAGGGCGATGAGTACATCCGGTTGGGCGGCATGGTGCGGGTTGAGGATATCGATCAGAGCAACCGAATCTCGTCCCAGCGCATTGCCGATGCCCGCATTACCTACGCCGGGCGTGGAGCTCTGGCTGACAGCAACCAGATGGGATGGCTGAGCCGTTTCTTCAGTTCCGCCTTCGCTCCCTTTTGAGGTTTCACATGAACAGATGGTTTATCGCCCTGCTTTGCCTCTGCCTGCCCTGGTGGGCCAATGCCGCTGCACCGGCCAAGCGGGCCTTGCTGGATATTGCCGATGTGCAGGGGATGCGGGCCAACCAGCTGGTTGGCTACGGACTGGTGGTGGGCTTGTCCGGCACGGGTGACAAGAGCCAGGTCAAGTTCACTGGCCAGTCGATGGCCAACATGCTCAAGCAATTCGGGGTTCAGCTGCCAGATGACATCGACCCAAAACTCAAGAACGTTGCGGCGGTGTCGGTTCAGGCCAATTTGCCGGCTCTGGCAGGCAAGGGGCAGATGGTGGATGTAACGGTCACCTCGATCGGGGATGCCAAGAGTCTGCGCGGCGGTTCGCTGCTGCTGACGCCACTGCGCGGTATCGATGGGGAAGTGTATGCCGTTGCCCAGGGCAATCTGGTGGTGGCCGGGGTCAAGGCCGAGGGGCAGTCGGGCTCTTCTGTCACCATCAACGTGCCGACCGCAGGGATCATTCCCAACGGCGCCATCATAGAACGCGAAGTGGCCAGCAACTTTGCAGAAAAGCCTGAAGTGACGCTCAATCTGCACCAGCCCAATTTCAAGACCGCCCGCAATGTGGAGCGGGAGATCAACCGTCAGCTGGGGCCGGTGGCCAGAGCGGTCAGTGCGGGACGGATCCAGGTTGCCGCTCCGAAGGACGAGAGCCAACGGATCTCGTTCATGGCGCTGCTGCAGGACATTCAGGTCGACATGGGCAAGGAGCGGCCTCGAGTCGTCTTCAACAGCCGGACCGGAACCGTGGTCATGGGCCAAGGAGTCAAGGTTCACAAAGCAGCGGTCAGTCATGGTAGTTTGACGGTGACTATTGGCGAGAGCCAGACAGTCAGTCAGCCCAACGCCTTCTCCAATGGACAGACCACAACGACTCCCAACTCGAAAATCCAGGTGGATCGGGAACGAAACAACATGTTTGTCTGGCCGGATGGCACCTCACTGGAGGTGATCGTCAAGGCAGTCAACTCGCTCGGGGCAACCCCCGATGATGTCATGGCCATCCTACAAGCACTCGATGAGGCTGGAGCCCTCGAGGGAGAGCTGGTGGTCATCTAAGGATCTCTATGACCAGAATAACCACGGAACCTGGGTTTTATCAGGATCTCAACGAACTGCAGCAGATAAAGAGCAACCCGGATCAGCGTGCCGCACTGGATGCGGCCGCCGGCCAATTCGAGGTGAGCTTTCTGCAAACCGTGCTCAAGCACATGCGCTCAGCCTCCGATGCGATGCAGGATGAGGATGACAAGCTCATCAAGGGCCAGGAGCTCTATCGCGACATGTATGACAGTCAGTTGGCGATGAGCATGGTCAAGCGTGGCGGCATTGGGTTGAAAGAGCAGATGGTCAGCCAATTGGCGCCGACATTAAAGAATGCCGAGTCGGTGGTCGCTTCAGAACAGCAGACCCTGGCTGCCTTCAGTCAGCCTCTGAATTCGGCAAAAATGAGGAAAGTTGACTGATGTCGCTGCTCAATATCGGTTTTAGCGGACTTAACTCGGCCCAGATCGCGTTAAATATCACCGCCCAGAATATCGCCAACGTCAATACCATCGGCTATAGCCGCCAGGAAGCCATGATGGGCAGCCTGTCCGGTTTTGGCCGGCTGGATAATGGCCAGGGGGTAGAGGTAACCGGTGTTCGCAGGATCACGGATGACTATCTGGTCTCCCAACATTGGCGCAGCCGCTCTGCAACTGGCGCCTCTTACTCTTTCCATCAATACATCAATACCACCGAACAGCTGCTGGGCAGCGAGTCGATGAACATCGCCAAGGGGCTGGATAGCTTCTTCGCCTCCCTGAGCGCGGCGCTCGACAGCCCGGAAACACCGGCACAGCGCAGTCAGATCGTCAGCTCGGCGGGGGCACTGGCCAACCGTTTTGGCCAATTGAATGAAAGCATGCTGACCCAGGAGAAGCAGATCGATGATCAGCTCAACAGTACCGTTTCTCAGGTCAACAGCTATCTGAAACAGGTTGCCGAGCTGAATACCCAGATCAGCGAGCAGGCGTCCAAGGGCGTTAATACCTCGGTGCTGGAAGACAGTCGCGAGCAGATCGTACGTGAGCTGTCGACCTTCATGGAAGTGCGGGTCAACCGGCAAAGTGATGGTTCGTTCTCACTGAGCCTGCCTCAGGGTCAGCCGCTGGTGCTGGCCGGCAGCAGCAGTACACTCTCGCTGGCGGGTGACAAGCTCAGTCTCAGCTTCGGTCCACAATCGTTCGATATTCCCAAGCTGCATGGCGGCAGCCTAGCGGGGGTTATGGAATATCGGACGACAGTTCTGCGTCCGCTGCGTGACGAGCTCAATCAGATCGCGAAAAAACTGGCGGATGATTTCAATGCCAAGCAGGGTGGGGGTGTCGACTTGCATGGTAATCCGGGCAAGCCGCTCTTCACCTACGATCCCCTCAACCCGTCCGGCACGCTGAAGATTGCCGATGGCTTCACTGGCGATGACCTCGCCTTTGCCAAGGCCGGCGGCGGCAGCGGTGACAACCGCAATCTGCAGGATCTGTTGACCATCAAGGATGATCAATATGATGCCTACAGTGCTTTGCTGGGCCGGATGGCGGTACAAAGTGGTCAGGCCAAGGCCACCATGACGGCGGATGCCAATATGGAAAAGCAGCTGGCCACCAAGCTGAGTAGCGTCAGCGGGGTCAACACGGATGAGGAAGGGATCAAGATCATGGCCTACACCAAGGCGTATCAGGCCAACGCCAAGGTGATCAGTACTTCGGAGCAACTTTTCACCTCCATCCTGAACATGTTCTAACGGAGCGATCATGCGCATCAGTACCAACCAGATTCAACTTAGCATGCTCGACAACCTGCAGTATGGTTTCGGTGAATATGCTCGCCTCGATCGTCAGATCTCCACCAACAAGCGCATTCTGCAACCCTCGGATGATCCGGTAGGGAGTGTGCGCCTGCTCGGTCTGAAGAAAGAGCAAGTGGCCATGGAGCAGTATCAGAAGAACATTGCCAATGCCAAAAGTCAGCTCTCTCAAGGGGAGATCCAGCTCGACACCATGACCAACATGCTGAGTCGATTGCGCGATCTGACCCAGACTGCAGCCAATGGCTCCCTTTCGGAAGATGATCGTCGGGCAGTCTCCAGCGAGTTGGCCATCATCAAAGATGGCTTGCTGGATCTAGCCAATGCCCGTAACGAGAGTGGATCCACTTTGTTCAGTGGCAGCCAGGTAGATAAGACCGCCATAGTGAAAGACCTTGGTGGTAATTATGTCTATCAGGGAGATAATCTGGTGCGCGAGGTCAGTATTGCCAAGGGAGTCACGGTGGAGCTTAATCAGACCGCCGACAAGCTGTTCATCCAGAACGGGGATTTCTTCAAGCAGTTAGATGACATGGTGGCCGCTTTCGACAGCGGTGCTGCGGACTCTGCCGATCAGGCCAGGGCCATGCTGGATCGCAGTCTGACCCTGCAAGATGACATCAGCCAGATGGTCAGCACTATTGGTGCCCGCATCAATCTGCTCGATCAGGTGGATGAAGGGCATGCGGAGAAGAGTGTCTATAGCAAGGAAGTGAGTAATCAGATAGAGTCCCTCGACTATGCCAGTGCCGTCACCCAGCAGGCCCATGTGCTGATGGCTCTGCAAGTGCAACAGCAGGCCTTTGCCAAGGTCAATGGCCTGAGCCTCTTCAATTACATGCCATAAGTCCAGTTTCAGGGAGCCATGATGCAGATTCAACAAACCCGTTTGGGTGGCGTGGCTGAAACGCCAGCCCAGCCCAGACTGCGCGGGCGCGTGACTGCTCAGAGTGCGTCCCAGCCAACCAGCAAAACGGAACGTCATCCCAATATTGTCCGGCTGGATCGCTGGGCCCTGATCGGTACGGCGCAGCAGCGGATCGCCCACGCTCAGGGGGGGGAACAGGCACTGAGCCAGATCTGGGGTGAATTGAAGCGTCTCGAGCAGCAGCTTGGCCAAAATCGTGCTGTGAGCGGCGATCTGGTATCACGCTTAAAGCTGCTGGAAGAGAAGTTGACCCAGCCCCAGGCCCCGCTGACCACAGAGTTGAAGCCCCGTTTGCTGGCATCAGCAGGGGAGAGCCGGGTGAGTTATGGCTCGGAGCGGCTCGACCTGCTGAGCCCCAAGGCGAGTGCCGAGCGCCTGATCTTTTCCTTCCCACAGACCAGCAGTGCCGTCGAAGTGATGTTGCCTGCCGGATCCAGTGAAGCGGAAGTGGTTACCCGGCTGGATCGGGCTCTGCGTAAAGAACATATCCAGGTCCGACTGAATGAGCTGGGTAAGCTCGAATTGACTGTACCTGAGCTGCATCGACGCAAACTGGATGAACCGGTTCTGCTCAGCGGTGAGGGGATCCGGATTCCGGCCGGCAATCCCGTTCCGGTGCAGTTCAAACCTAAGCCAGGGCAGTTAACCCAGTTGGGGGAAGGCATCGAAAAGGGAGAGTTCAAGCAGGAGCAACAGCGCCTGAAGCGCTTGTTGGGTGAGATTGAGCAATCCGTTCGCGAGTTGAAACAGTTTCGCCAGCGCATGGTCAGGCAGCTTGACCGGGTCAAGGCGCGTAGCCAGAACCTCAAGCAGGAAGAGCTTGAACAGTTGCAAGGCAAGCTCAGCCAGCAGCTCAAGGATGGTGGCTTCATGGGCACCATGGCTGGTCTGCTGGCCCAGGCCAATGTGTCGCGCCAGAACGTGGTGGCCCTGCTGACCTGAGGCCGGAAGAGGTGATCGAATTGAGAAACCGCCAGCACTTTGCTGGCGGTTTTTATTTCAAGGCTTGAGGAGGGCGTAGAGGCTCAGATCCGACGCAAAACCAGACTCACTCAATCCCTGTTCTATGGTTTTGATAAAGCCAGCATTGTGTTGGCGTATGGTGTGATAGCTGTAGAACAAGTTGATGATGTCCTGCTCCTCCAGCTCTTTCTCCATGGCCAGCAGGCACAGATAGCTGCGCAGCAGGAAGAAATCGATGACCAGCAACTGATAGGCTTGGGCCGGGGTGTTCTGCTGTTGCGGAAAGTTATGGTGATACACGTAGTAGAGCAGGTAGTTGTTCATGATCTGGGGACGAGCCGACAGGAAGGGTGATACCTTTTCATACCAGGCCTGCTGCAGTCGTGAGAGTTTCGTCTCGTCATAAACCCCTTCCAGCAGGCGGTTGATATTGTCAAGACAGCCTTGCATGGTCTGCCGTCCACGCCTTCCTTGTGAGTAGGCCAGCAATTGATGAGTTATGGTTCGCAACCCCCACCACTGCAACCGCGGCAAGACCGGCAATTGTTCGAACATGCTGAGGAGTTCTCCCCGCTCGGCCAGCACGGCCACCTGCTCCAGGAAGGCTTCGTGTGACAGCTGTGCGGGATCCCGATGGATCAGCATGCCAATGAGCCACAGCCGTATTTCGACGGGAACCTCCGTAGCAGCCAGCACATGGATGCTCAGGCTGTGCAGAGTCGCCATGGCGGTAGATGGAGGAGATACGAACGGCAGGCGTTGCTCCAGCTCGGTGACTTCAGTCTGCATTGCCATGGGATCGAGCAATAACTGCCGGCTGACCTCGGGGCATGAGAGCATCAGGGATTTTCTGACCTGATTGCCGATGCGTGAATGGGATCTTGGATAGGTTTTGCAGGTATGGCTCAGCGCCTCGGCACCGGCCTTGCTGTGGATCTGGCAAAGACGGTTCTCATCAAGGAAGGGGCAGGCTCCCTGCTCGTCAAGCTGGATTTCTCCCCAATGTTCATTGCTCTGTTTGACCTTGCGGATATGCAATTTGCTGAGGGACTGGACTGTGGGGTCCGGGTGTCTCTCATAGTTTCTAAAGGTCAATTTGTCGATGCTGATGGTCCAGCTATGACAGCAGTTGTCCTCGCAGCGATCTCCGATGCACTGGAAATGTTTAACAAAGTGAGGGGTATAGAGAGAGGCTGCCATGTCGCTGTCCGGTAAAGAGAGGTGCCGTGATAAAAGCAATAACCATGCCGGATACTCTCACTCTGTTACAGAGATCGTGGACTACGCAGGGGAGAAGGAAGTGCAAAAAAATATGCGTCAAGCTGTCTACATTTCTGCGAGAAAGAGGTCGCCTATATCTGATGTCAACCTAACAGGCTGCAGTGCAGCGTCATATCGAGGAATACATCATGGGCTTGTCCATTCATACCAACTTCGCTTCTCTGACCACTCAGAGCCAGCTCAATACCACCAACAAGATGCTGGGCACTGCCATGCAGCGTCTGGGCACTGGTCTGCGCATCAACTCTGCAGCCGATGACGCTGCTGGTCTGCAGATGGCCACTCGTCTGCAATCACAGTCCAGCGGCCAGAAAGTCGGCATGCGCAACTCCCAGGATGCCATTTCCATGATGCAGACCGGTGAAGGTGCCATGGACGAGATGAGCAATATCGTTCAGCGCATGAAGGATCTGGCTACCCAGTCTGCGAACGGAACCAGCACCGCTGAAGACCGCAAAGCCATGGATGCCGAGTTCACCGAACTGCGCGCCGAGCTGGACAACATCAGCAACAACACCACCTTCGGTGGACAAGAGTTGCTCAAGACCGGCAAGGGTTTCCAGGAAGATGTGACCTTCCAAATCGGCGGTACCAGTGCCGAGAAACTGGAGCTGAAAAAGACAGGTACCCTGGCCAAAGCGCTGGCAGAAGTTGTAGGCACTGGCAAAGGCACAGACGGTGCAGCTGTCAAGGCTGGTATCGGTGCTCAGGATAAGGCAACCGCCGCCATGGCTGAACTGGACACTTTCTCCCAGAAGATCGGTGAGTCTCGTTCTGCCTTCGGTGCCAACATCAACCGCCTGGAACACACAGTCAACAACCTCTCCAACATGAAAGAGAACACCGATCTGGCGAACGGCCGCATCATGGATGCCGACTTCGCTCAAGAGAGCACTAACATGACCAAGAACCAGATGCTGATGCAGGCTGGCATGTCCGTGCTGTCCAACTCGAATCAGATGACCGGCATGGTGACTTCCCTGCTGCGTTAATCCAGGTGGCACTCATCCCATCCTTGGATGAGTGCCTTCTTCCCTCTGTTCTTCTCCCTTCTTTCCGCTTTTCCGCATATTTTCCCGATCTCCATTCAAGTCTTGGCCGATTCCTGTCGCTTCTTATTCCCATAAGGGTTACCTGCTGCATCGCAGCTTTTTTAAGGAGTAAATCATGGGTTTGTCCATTCACACCAATTTCGCTTCCCTGACCACTCAGAGCCAGTTGAATTCCACCAACAAGATGCTGAGCACTGCCATGCAGCGTCTGGGCACCGGTCTGCGCATCAACTCCGCCGCCGATGACGCCGCCGGTCTGCAGATGGCGACCCGTCTGCAATCCCAGTCCAGCGGCCAGAAAGTTGGCATGCGCAACTCTCAGGATGCCATCTCAATGATGCAGACTGGTGAAGGCGCCATGGACGAGATGAGCAATATCGTTCAGCGCATGAAGGATCTGGCTACTCAGTCTGCGAACGGCACCAGCACCACCGAGGATCGCAAGGCGATGAATGCCGAGTTCGTGGAACTGCGCGCCGAGTTGGACAACATCACCACCAATACTACTTTCGGTGGTCAAACCTTGCTTGCCAAGGGCTCTGGTTTCCAAGGGAATGTCACCTTCCAGATCGGCGGCACTGCCGCCGAGAAACTGGAGCTGAAGGATGATGGCGTTCTGGCTACCGCCCTCAAGGGCGTGATTGCCGATGACAAGGGTACCAAGGGTGCCGCCGTTGCTGATGGTATCGATGACCAGACCAAGGCCACCAAAGCTATGGCCGAGCTGGATATCTTCTCCAAGGGGATCGGCGAGGCGCGTTCCGCCTTCGGTGCCAACATCAACCGTCTGGAACACACAGTCAACAACCTCTCCAACATGAAAGAGAACACCGACCTGGCGAACGGCCGTATCATGGATGCCGACTTCGCTCAGGAGAGCACCAACATGACCAAGAACCAGATGCTGATGCAGGCTGGCATGTCCGTGCTGTCCAACTCCAACCAGATGACCGGCATGGTGACTTCCCTGCTGCGTTAATGTGTTGCCTGGCCACCTCGAGAGGGGTGGCTTTGTTATTGTTTGTGCGTTGGAAAGCACCGACTCGGTTTTTTCCAACGGGCATGCCTCCGATAAGTTGATAGGGATGTGATGATGCAAGTAGATCCGGCCAGCATGGCAATGAAACTGGTAGCCATAGAGCGCCAGAACATGGACAAGTTGCTGAAAAAGCAGTTGGACAGTGTCAAGGGACAGCAGAGTGCTATCAGCACGCTAACCACCAAGCTGTCGACTTTCCAGGCCATGCTGAAGGATTTGAACAAGGCGAGCAACCTGCAAGCCCAGAAGGCCACCATGTCTCAAGACGGGGTCATGACGGTCACCAGTAACGGCAAGGCCAGCTCGGGTCAATACAACTTCTTCGTGGAACAGCTGGCCCAGTCTCATCAGGTGGGGCTGCAGCTCGACAGCGACACCACTCCACTGCCGACCGACGGTGTCTTATCCCTGACGGTCAAGGGCAAGGCTATCGACATCGATCTGGCGACTTTGCCAGCAGGCTCTACTGCCAAGGATTTGGTCTCTCATATCAATAATGCCAAGGACAATCCAGGTGTGAAGGCGACCCTGGTGCGTACCGATGGCAAGGTCAGTATGGTGCTGACCAGCAAGGAGAGCGGGGTGGAGAATGCTATCACTCTGGGTTATAGCGGAGATGCCAGCAATGCTCTGGGTGCGGCTGTTGTCGGTAAGAAGGACATCACCCAGGCACAGGATGCCAAGCTGCGAATGGGGGGCGACAATCCGCTGACCATCACCTCCGCCAGCAACAAGATCGAAAACGTGGTCGACGGTCTGACCTTCCAGCTGACCAAGGCCCAGAAGGTGGGAGATGCCCCTCTGATGGTGACCATAGATCAGGACAAAGAGGCTGTGACTGGGTCCCTCAAGAAGTTTGTCGATAGCTATAACGAGCTGATCGATGAGCTGGCCAAGATGACTTCCAGCGACCCCAAGGCGCCGGGTGCCCTTTCGTCTGATAGCGGGGTGCGCAGTCTCAAGAGCGCTCTGTCTCGCAGTGTGCGGGATCTGCCGGATGGGCTCAGTCTCAGCAGTCTCGGCATTAAGACCGATAAGACGGGCAAGCTCTCCTTCAACGAAACCGACTTCAACAAGGCGCTGGAGAAGGATCCTGAACTGCTCGGCAAGGCACTGATGGGCGATGATGGCTTGCTCAAGCGGATGAGTAATTCGCTCGATCCTTACACCAAGCGAGACGGTGCTCTCAAAGGCCGCAAGACCGGTCTTGAGGCGACCGAGAAGCGGGTGAACGAGCGGATGGAGGCATTGGACCGTCGCATGGAATCCGCGTATAAGCGCTACCTCAATCAGTTCACCACCATGAACCAGATGATGCAGACCATGGGTGCTATCTAAACCGGCACGTTTCCTGCTGTTTGCAGCATCTTATCCGGAACAAGCGAGTTGTACATGTTTGAAGATCAAGATGGCTACGATGCCTACCAATTCGCAGCTACCCAGGCCAAGGCGGCGAGTGCGGACCCACATCAGCTGGTGCTGATGTTGATGGACGGGTTGCTCGATGAAATGGCCCGCGCGGAAGGCCATATTCTGGCCAAGCAGTTTGAGCGCAAAGGGCAAGCTATCAACAAATGCCTGCAGATCCTGGGTGGACTGGACAGTGCATTGGATATGGAGAAAGGCGGGGAGCTTGCTGTCAACCTTCATCGTCTCTACGACTACTGTGGTCAGCGCCTGTTTGAAATCAGTGTGTCAAACGATGTGGCTGGGTTCGCCGAAGTGCGTCGAATTCTGCTGGAACTGAAGGAAGGTTGGGAAGCAATGGCGCGTCATCCTCGCTGATGCGGAAGTGATGCTTCCTTCTTTTCCCGGCCTGATCCCTGGCCATTCTCATGAATTCCTGAATTTCTCAGCTGGCCTGCTCCTTGCTTGCTGGCAAGGTCATTTTAATTGGGGGCCATCACCATGTCGGTAACCGGAACTAAGCAACTTACTGCAGAGCATGAGACTCGCCATCGCCAGCTGCTGGGGTTGGGACGCCTGATATTGCAGCAGGCCCGAGCCGGCCAGTGGGATGCCGTTCGTTTGGCTGATAGTCGATTGTCCCAGTTCATCCAGCACATGCTGGGGCAGCCAGAATTATGGGCCGCTATGCAACCTGCCAGGGATCAGGTGCGCTCCTGGCAGCAGGAGGCTCTGCTGCTCTGTCAGCAAGAAACGGCCTTGCGTAAACGGGAATGGCAGGCGCTGTCCCAGAAGCGGGAAGGGTTGCAAGCTTATGGCGAGGTACAGGAATGGGCATGATTCAATTCCCCTGCCTTGATGGTGTGGCTGCGCTTGATTCCGCAGGATTCAGTCGTCTTTCCCGGCAGCCTGATGGCCAAGGTGACACATACCAACCGCTGGACCTGCCATTCATGGAAGAGTTGGTGGCAATGCCTTTGCCAACTGAAACTATCGATGAAAAAGATCCGAGTGTGACTGATGAGCCGCGAGATGATGCTGCCGAACAGTTGGATTCTTTTAACAACCTGCCCCCCGTTTTCCTTTTGTCCGATGATGCTTCGCGACTGTCGATGCTACGCCAGGCCCAGCCGGTAGTCGTGACGACTGATGATAGGGAGGGGGCGATCCGACAAGACGGCTCATCAGCCGCCTCGGCAGTATTGCGAGCCCTGTCAACCTATGGTCGTTCTGACTACAGCCGAGTAGTTGGGGAGGCAGTAGGTTCTCAACATGAAAATAGAATGCTTGTATCCAGCACGGATGTATCCAACCGTATGGGCATACAGTCTGCTGGACAGATGGGGATACAGCCTGCTGGACAGGCAATGGAACCGGAACCGGTATTGCGTGACAAGGTTATTGCTAGTGTGCCGCCCCTGCTTCCAAGCGATGGCGCAGGTGAACGTGAATCCACCGTTGCAGACTTGAAAGGTGTGTTCAGCAATCTGGCGACTGCGGTGGCACCCAAACCGGCAGAATATCAATGGGCCCCCGTCAAGTTGGCCGACAACCCCGTTCAATGGGGACAGCAACTGCTCGATGTGTTGAAAGACAAGGTTGAGCTGCAGGTCAATCAGCAGGTCAAGCAGGCCCACATCCGGCTTGATCCCCCCGAACTGGGTCGGCTCGAATTGACCGTGCGTCTGGAGGGGGATCGTCTCAATGTCCAGCTCAACGTAACCAACCCTGCGGTGCGTGAAGCACTGATCCAGTCGATGGAGCGCCTGCGGATGAGCCTGTCTCCCCATCATACCGGGGGAGTCGAAGTCAACGTGGGCCAGGGTGGTGAGAGAGAGCAGCAGGATAAATGGCAACAGCAGCAGATCATGGCTGGACGACGGCAGTGGCAGGAAGAGTTCGAGCCAAGCGATGGCAATGGACGAGACTGGCTGAATACCCTGGTTTGATTTTTTATCCGGCAATAACGAGAGTGATTTCATATTATGCGGCGAGTCGTTAAGTGGTTGATGATGGGCGTGATGGCACTGTGCCTGTTGGCTGTGCTGGCTTATGGGGCCTATCTGAAGCGAGATCTGGTTGCCGTGTGGCTGGGATTGGCTGAGCCAAAACCCGAGCTCAGTACTACCCCGCTGTTCAAACCGATGGAGCGCTTTGTCATTAGTCTGGAAGGTGGTGTGGAATCCCATTATCTCGTGCTTGAACTGGCACTGGTGACCCACAATCCGGCTCAGCTCAACTCGCTCAATGAACTGACGCCGCTGATCCGCAATGCGATGGTGCAATATTTCAGTCACCGCACCCATGAGGATGTCAAAAAGGAGCTTCAGAACATCACTGCATTGCAAAGCTCTTTGTTGGGCAAGCTGGTCACCACGCTGCAAAGCTATGGCTACAAGACCTATCTGGATGAGGTGTTGATTACCAAGGTCCTGGTTCAGTAGCGACGTCATGATGGATATCGACTGGGATAGCCCGCAAGAATTTGTTTCCTCTCCCCCCCGCACGGGCGAACAGGCCATTCTGACCCGTTATCTGCCACTGGTTAAACGGGCTGCCAGCCATTTGCGCAGTCAGGTTTCCGCCTGCTTCGACCAGGAAGATATGGAACAGGTGGGCATGATGGGTCTGCTGGAAGCCTGGCGTCGTTACGACAGTGAGCCGGATGCCCAGTTCGAAAGCTACGCCTTCAAGCGGATCCGTGGGGCCATGCTGGATGAACTGCGTCGCCTGGATTGGCGCCCCCGTCAGTTGCGTCAGCAGGTGCATAGCCACAATCAGACCCAGAGAGAGCTACACAACCGGCTTGGACGTCCTCCGTCGGAGCTGGAACTGGCCACCGCATTGGAGTGCACCATTGAAGAAGTGCGCCAACTGGCTTATGCCAGCCAGGCCGAGGCCCTTCAGAGCCTGGAAGAGTGGCTGGAAAATGGTGGCAAGGCTCCGACCACGGAATCCGATGATGTCGACATGGCGATGACCATCAGCAAGGTGCTGACCTCGCTGGACAAGCGCGAGCAGCTGCTGCTCGCCCTCTACTATCAGCAAGAACTGAACATGAAAGAGATTGCCCTGGTGCTGGGGCTGACGGAATCTCGGGTTTGTCAGTTGCATAAGCAGTGTGTTCTACAGCTCAAGCAACGTTTGGTCGACTCCATATACTAACGCCTCACCACTAGTGGTGAGGCTCATTGAATTCTGCGGGAGCATTCATGCAAAAACAGATAGGCCTCGGCGTCATTTTCATTTGTGTGCTGGGCGGTTTCATGATGGCGGGCGGCAACCCCGTTGCTTTGTGGCAACCAGCCGAGTTGATCATCATCATTGGGGCCGCGGCAGGCTCCATGTTCCTGGGTAATTCGAAGGAGGTGATGCACGAGATGTGGCGGCAGATGAAACAATGCTTCAAATCCAACAAGGAGGAGAAGGAGGTTTATCGCGAGTTGCTGACACTGATGCATCAATTGCTGGAAGAGACCCGCAACAAGGGCATGAAGGCACTGGACGAGCATATCGAGAACCCGCAGCAGAGTTCGGTCTTCCTGATGTATCCACAGATTTCGGAAGATCCGCAGTTACTGGGTTTCATCATCGACAACTTGCGTTTGCTGGGCATGGGCAAGATCACCCCGCATGAACTGGATACCGTGCTGGAGCAGGAGATCATGGCGATCGAGGAAGACATGCTCAAGCCGGCACATGCTCTGCACAAGACCGGAGAAGCCTGCCCTGGGTTTGGTATCCTGGCGGCCGTGATGGGGATCATCATCACCATGCAGCAGTTGGATGGCCCTCTGAGCAATATCGGAGTGCATGTTGCTGCCGCACTGGTCGGCACCTTCATCGGTATCTTCCTCTGTTACTGCCTGCTGGAGCCCATCAGCAATGCCATGGAAGAGATGGTCAAGCGCCGGATCGGGCTGCTGATGTGCATCAAATCCATCCTGATTGCCCAGCTACGTGGCAAGACGCCGCTGATTTCCGTCGATTCAGGTCGCAAGATGCTGGAGCCTGACGTGAAGCCCAGTTTCCTTGAACTGGAAGACTGGGTAACGAACAGGGCCATGTAATGCGTAATCACGAGCAGATCATCATCAAGCGCCAGCAGCGGCGCAGCAGCGGCCCCAAAGGGGGAGGGGCCTGGAAAGTCGCCTTTGCCGATTTTACTTTGGCGATGATGGCATTTTTCATGGTGCTATGGATCCTGGCTGTCTCCAGCCAGGAGGAGCGAGAAGTCGTCGCCAGCCGCTTGCGTGATTACAGCATTATGGACAGTGAGGCCAACCCGTTCGACATCAGCAATAGTCCCTATCCGGTAGATCTGGGTGGCAACCCTTCTGTACTGGAGGAGCTAAGCCCGAAATTTGTGGAGCAGGGGCAGCGCATGCCGAGACATATGCAGCGAGATCGCAGCATCTTTTCTGATGGCGCCAGTGGTGGGTATGAGAGCCTGCTGGCCGGCAAGATTGAAGGGGAAGCCCAGATGAAGCAGCTGGCTGGCTTCATTGGTTCTCTGGCCGAGCAGATGCAGGCCAAAAATAATCTGGAGTTGCAGCTGGTACCGCAGGGCCTGCGGATCCTGATCCGTGATGATGACGATCGGGAGATGTACAGCCGGGGTAGTGCCCGTATCAGCCCTTTCTTCCGGCACATGCTGATGGCATTGGCACCGATTTTTCAACGGGTTGAAAACCGCATCATGATCTCGGGCCATACCGACAGCACCCCCTTTGCCGGGGACAACTACAGCAACTGGGAGCTCTCCTCGGATCGAGCCATGATGGCTAGACGTGTCTTGCTGGCGGGTGGCATGCCCCCGGAACGAGTGGGACAGGTGGTTGCCATGTCGGATACCATGCTGGAAAACACCGCCGATCCTCGGGGCAGCCAGAACCGTCGAATCGAGCTGTTGATCATGACCAGTCAGGCAGAAAATAATCTGGAACAGTTGTTCAGTGCACAAACGCAAGCGGCCGTGAAACAGGCCAAGGATGAAACGTCTCATGGACAACCTTGAAGCAGAGCCATCAATATCGACCGAATTCAATGATCCCCGGCGCAAGCTACCCCGCTGGTATCTACATGATGGCACTACGCCCCTGGAGTCACAGAGCTGCGGTATTGCAGCAAGGCTGCTGGTATCAGGTTTGTTGTTTGACAAGAGTATCGGCAGAGCCGTGATCAAGGACATTGGTCCCGGTGGGGTAGGCTTTCTTGCGCCAGCCCGTTTTGTCTTGCCCGAAATAGTTGCCTTATCGCTCTCGCCACGAATTGTGCTGGAGTGCCACATCACCCATCGTCGCCCCATCGGACAGTATCTGAGTTTTTATGGTGCCCGCTGGTCGGAGCCCGAGTCAGTCGATTTATCACCGGTATTGAGTCACTGGCGACACTGTTTCATGGTACCAGAGGCGGGCGTTTCGTCTCCAATCCCAGCGGATCCTGCAACGCCTCCAGCCTGACCGAACCCTTGCTCATATCCAGCCCTCTTGCTGCCTGCAACAACAGAGGGTCGTGCAAACTTTCCAGCGACACTGCCTTGTAAAACACCTGCTTGCTGTTTTGGCGTGTCGGTGCAGGAGATCCTCCCCGGCTGTAGACGATGGGACAGTTGGTGACCCCGGGGGCATCGGGAAGCTGCCATGCCGGATTCCAGCGGCTTGCTTCATTCATCGCGACCCCCTTTGCCATGGCCCATTGCAACAGGGAACAACTGCCAGGGTGTGTGGCAACCTGAATATTTTCCCCTGCTTGCCAGGGGGGCAGGGTGATCTGGTGCTGTTCCGACCGGTCAAGCAACTGTGCCAAGGCAATAAAGCGCGCCACATACAGGCGTGTTTCCATAGGCAGTTGCAGCTCCCATATATTTCGGGTGCCTGCATCGAGTACCGCTTTCAAGATTCTCCCTTCTCCTGCGTTATAGGCTGCCAGTGCCAGCAGCCAGTCCTGGCCAAAAAACTGATAAAGCCAGCCGAGATAGGAGAGAGCCGCATCGGTAGCAAGCGGTAGCGAATAGCGCCCATCAAAGCCCGGTTGCATAGGAATGGAAAAGCGTGCGGCTGTATCGGGCATCAGTTGCCAAGGGCCAGCAGCGCCTGCTGCCGATATCACATCTAGCCGATAACTGCTCTCTATCAGTGGTAAAAAGGCCAGCATACGAGGCAACTTGCGAGCGCTGACCTGATCTGCAACCCAGCGGATCATGGGCTGGGACTGTGTCAGTCGTCTTTGCAGGTGATCGCGTTGCTTCAACAGAAACTGTGTTTGCTGAGTGACCAGTTCGGCTCCTTTTCCCTGAATTGGGGTAGGAAAACCAGCCTGCCAGTGATAGTTATGATAAGAATAACAATAGGGGGAGGTCAGTAATAGAACGCTAACTAGCCAACCGAGAGAGCGACTCATGATATGAGGGGGAGGCAAATAGCATTAGAGAATAAAAACATGATGTATCTCAACAGTTTTCGATAATTTTTGTCGACTGTTCATGTGGAATCCAGGACGTGATAAGCATGATAGCACGAGTAAAAAAGACCCCAAAAGCGGGCAAGGCACTCCAGAAGTTTCTACTGTATTTGATTCTCGCCAATTTTGTATTGATGGGGCTTTATGTCATGCATGCCGGGGAACTGGCATTTGGCGTCAATATCCTGCTGACCTTCCTGCTGATTATCTACAATCTTCTGCTTTGCCAGTTGGTATGCCTGCGAGCTCGCCGGGCTGGTGACGGTTATATCATCTACCCCGTGGTTGGGGTCAGCATCATCCTGTGTACCGTGGTACTCTATCGCTTCATTATTTCCCCCTGATTAGAGCGGTCTTCATACTGGCCGTTAATTAATCAATAGTGCCTTCTCGTAAATAAGTTGTGGAAAATCAACTCATTTAATCCTCGCTGCGAAAATGCTGCGTCAATATGTTCCCCATGCCCGAGATCCTCGCTTGAAAAGCCCTCAGCACGTCCTTAAACTTCAAGGTGGGGAAAAGTGGATCAAAGTGGTTTTTATCGGGCGGTTTGCCCCCTTTAACTCATTTCAGGGACTGCAATTTGTTGCATGGTGCGCATGCCATCAGCCTAGACAGCAAGGGGCGATTGGCGATTCCGACCAAGTACCGTGATTGGCTGCGCGACGAGAGCGAGGGCCAGCTGGTCTGCACCATCGATATTGCTCACCCCTGTCTGCTGCTTTACCCCCTGAACGAATGGGAAGAGATCGAGCGCAAGCTCAAGACCCTCTCCAGCATGAATCCCCTTGAGCGCCGCCTGCAGCGGTTGTTGCTCGGGCATGCGACCGAATGCGAGCTGGACGGCAATGGCCGTCTGCTGCTCAGCCAGCCACTGCGCAGCCACGCGGGGCTGGACAAGAAAATCATGCTGGTGGGCCAGCTCAACAAATTTGAGCTGTGGGATGAAGCCCGCTGGCAACAACAGGTCAATGACGACATTCAGGGCCTGCCCGAGGATGACTGGGCAAGCTCGCCACGACTACAGGATTTCTCTTTATAAATGACCCAAGCCGCTGAACACATCACAGTGCTGCTGCACGAAGCCGTCGAAGGGCTGGCCATCAAGCCGGACGGCATCTACGTCGACGGTACGTTTGGCCGGGGCGGTCACTCGCGCCTTATCCTGCAGCAGCTGGGCTCCAATGGCCGTCTGATCGCCATCGATCGGGATCCCCAGGCCATCGCCGAAGCGGCCAAGATCCAGGATCCGCGTTTCGAGATCGTGCACGGCCCCTTCTCCGGTATCACCACCTACCTGAGTGAGCGCGGCCTGCTGGGCAAGGTCGACGGCTTCCTGCTGGATCTGGGGGTTTCTTCCCCCCAGCTGGACGATGCCGAGCGCGGTTTCAGCTTCATGAAGGACGGTCCGCTCGACATGCGGATGGATCCCACCTCCGGTCAGAGTGCCGCCGAATGGCTGGCCAGGGCCGATGTGGACGACATCGCCTGGGTACTGAAGACCTTCGGCGAGGAGCGCTTTGCCAAGAAGATTGCCCGCGCCATCGTGCATGACCGGGTCACCGAGCCCTATGTCCGCACCCGCCAGCTGGCGGAGATGATCGCCAGGGTCAATCCGAGCAAGGAGAAGGGCAAGCACGCGGCGACCCGCAGCTTCCAGGCCATCCGCATCTATATCAACAGCGAACTGGACGAGATCGAGACCGCACTCAACGGGGCCCTGGAAGTGCTGGCCCCCCACGGCCGCCTCTCCGTCATCAGCTTCCACTCGCTGGAAGACCGGCTGGTGAAGCACTTCATCCGCAAACACGAGAAAGGCCCGGAAGTGCCGCATGGCATTCCGCTGACCGAGGCCCAGCTGGCCGGCGGTCGCAAACTGAAATCGATCGGCAAGGCGCTCAAGCCTTCCGAGCATGAAGTCAACGAAAACAGCCGGTCACGCAGCTCGGTGCTGCGAGTGGCCCAGCGGCTGGCGGAGTAAGTCATGAGTGAGGTGCGTGTTCATCTGGCCAGGGAGATCCTCGGCGATCTCTGGCGGCACAAGCTGCAGGTGGTGCTGGCCATCGCCGTGCTGATCACCGCCTTTGCCGTGATCCTGGTGACCAACATGACCCGCGGCCTCACCGCCAAGCAGAATGACCTGATGGCGGAGGAGGATCGTCTCAACATCGAATGGCGCCACCTGCTGCTGGAGCAGGGCACGCTGGCAGAGCATTCCCGGGTCGCGAGTCTGGCCATGGACAAGTTGCAGATGGCTCGCCCGCTGGTGACCACCGAGAAGGTAATTACACAACCATGAAACGCAAGGCATCCGCCAAGGCCCAACCCAAGGTCAAAGCCCCGTCACTCTATCCGTGGCGCTTTCGCACGCTGGTGTTTTTCATCGGCATTGCGTTTGCCGGCTTGATCCTGCGGCTGGCCTGGATCCAGGTGATCGACCCGGACAGGCTGCGCCAGGAGGGGGACATGCGCTCGCTGCGCACCACCTCCACCCAGGCGGTGCGTGGCATGATCACCGATCGCAACGGCGAACAGCTGGCGGTGTCGGTACCGGTCGAAGCGGTGTGGGCCGATCCCAAGACGGTGCATGAATCCGGTGCGATCCACAACGAACGCGCCTGGATGGCGCTCTCCGCCGTGCTCAAGCTCGACATCAATACCCTCAAGCACCGTATCTCCAACCCGAGCAAGCGCTTCGTCTACCTGCAACGACAGGTGACGCCGGCGGTGTCCGAGTACATCAAGGGGCTCAAGCTGGGCGGCATCTACCTGCGTCCGGAGTCGCGCCGTTTCTATCCGACCGGCGAGATCAGCGCCCATCTGGTAGGGGTGACCAACATCGATGGGCATGGCATCGAGGGGATCGAGCGCAGCTATGACGAATGGCTGACCGCGACCCCGGGCGAGATGCGGGTGCGCAAGGACCGGCAGGGTCGGGTCATCGAGCGGCTCGGGCTGGTGAAAGAGGGCAAGAACGCCAACGATCTGCAGCTGAGCATCGATCAGCGGGTACAGGCGCTGGCCTACCGGGCACTCAAGCGGGCCACCGACGAGAACAAGGCGACCTCCGGCTCCATGGTGATGCTGGACGTGAAGACCGGCGAGGTGCTCGCCATGGTCAACACCCCCTCCTACAACCCCAACAACCGCGGTCAGTACCAGAGTTTCCGGGTGCGCAACCGGGTGGTGACCGACACCTATGAACCGGGTTCGACCGTCAAACCCCTGATCCTGCTGAGTGCCCTGCAGGCCGGCGTCACCAGCTGGAAGGACACCATCCAGGGCGGCCCCCTGTTCATCGGGGCCAAGCAGATCCGCGACGTGAGTATTCACAAGGCGACCAACCTGTACGACATCCTGCGCTATTCCTCCAACATCGGCATGTCGCGTATCGCACTGCGGATGCCCGCCCAGGAGATGATCAACACCCTCAGCATGGTGGGCTTCGGGATGGATACCGGCAGCGGCCTGATGGGCGAGAGCAGCGGCATGCTGCCCCAGCGCCGGCGCTGGTCCGATATCGAACGGGCCACTCTGTCGTTCGGCTATGGCCTGCGGGTGACCCCGCTGCAGCTGGCCTCTGCCTATGCCACCCTGGCCAACAAGGGCAAGCGGGTGCCCATCTCCATCGTCAAGGTGAGCGAGCCGCCCAAGGGCGAGCAGGTCATCGATCACAACAACGCCACCGCCATGCTGCAGGCGCTGGAGTACGTGGTCGACAACGCCATTCCGAAAGCCAAGATCCCGGGCTACCGGGTCGGCGGCAAGAGTGGTACCGCCAAGGTCGCCGTGGCCGGCGGCTACGGCAAGGATTACATGGCCTGGTTCGCCGGCTTCGCCCCGGCCAGCAACCCGCGCTTCGTCATGGTGGTGGTGATCAACGAGCCCAAGGGCGATGCCTACTACGGTGGCGCCGTGGCGACCCCGCCGTTTGCCGAAGCCATGGGCGGGGTGCTGCAACTCTTCAATATTCGTCCCGACGCTGTGCCGCCAGCGGTACCCACCAAACTTGCCCGTACGGAGGCTTCCAATGTTGTCCCGCGCACTTGATCAGCTGATGCGCCCCTTTGGCATTACTGCCCCGGCGCTCGCACTCACCGACATCCAGCTGGACAGTCGGCGTGTCGGGCCCGGTTGTCTCTTCGTGGCGATTCGCGGGCATCAGGTGGATGGCAGACGGTTTATCGAACAGGCGGTGGCTCAGGGAGCGACCGCCGTACTGTTTGAAGAGGACGGGGAATTCGTGGCACCAACGCTGGCCGTGCCCTGCATCGGCGTGCCCAACCTGCCGGCCCGCCTCTCCGAGCTGGCCGGCTATTTCTACGACCAGCCGGCCAGCAAGCTGGCGCTGGTGGGCATCACAGGCACCAACGGCAAGAGCACCACGGCACTGCTGGTCGCCAACTGGCGCACCCTGCTTGGGGGCAAGGCCGGGGTGATGGGCACGATCGGCAACGGCCTGTTCGGCGATCTCATCGAAGCGGAGAATACCACCGGCAGCGCGCTGCAGGTGCAGGCCAATTTGGCCGCCCTGCAGGCGCAGGGGGCGGATCTGGTGGCGATGGAGGTTTCCAGCCACGGTCTGGTGCAGCATCGCGTGGCAGCCCTGCCGTTTGCCGCTGCTGTATTCACCAACCTGAGCCGGGATCACCTGGACTATCACGGCACCATGGAGGCCTATGGCGCCGCCAAGGAAGAGCTGCTGAAACTGGTGGCCGAACCTTGCGCCGTGCTCAATGCCGATGACCGCCTGGGTCGCCAGTGGCTGGCCGCTTATCCGGCCGCGGTGGCGTTCAGCGTACACGGCCCGGTGGCCAATCACCCGGGGCGACAGCTGACGGCGCAAGATCCCCATTTCCACCAGCAAGGTTTTCGCACGCAGATTAACTCCAGTTGGGGGAATGGTGTATTATCCGCCCCCTTGCTCGGGCGCTTCAACGTCAGCAATGTGCTGGCCGCGATGGGCGCCATGCTGGTGCTCGGCTATGACTTCGACGAGTTGCTGGCCACCGCGCCGCAACTGCAGCCGGTGACCGGTCGCATGGAGTGTTTCGGTGGCGGCAAGGCGCCGCTCGCCGTGGTCGACTATGCCCACACGCCGGATGCGCTGGAGAAGGCGCTGCAGGCCCTGCGGGTGCACTGTGAAGGACGGCTCTGGTGCCTGGTGGGATGTGGCGGCGACAGGGATCGCGGCAAGCGTCCCATGATGGCCGCCATGGCCGAGCTGCATGCGGATCGCGTGATCCTGACCGACGACAACCCCCGTACCGAGGAGCCGGCCCGGATCATGGCCGACATGGTGGCGGGTCTTCGCGATCCTGGCGCCGTGCAGATCGAGCACGACAGAGTCAAGGCGATCCAGCTGGCGCTGAGCCAGGCAAACAAACAGGACATCATCCTGGTGGCCGGTAAAGGCCACGAGGATTATCAGATCATTGGAACCGACAAGCGGCACTACAGCGACCGGGAAACCGTCGCGGCCGCCTTGCACACATTATTGGAGTCATTCGCATGATGACCCTCAGGCTTGCCGAGCTGGCGCAGGTACTCGATGCCCGTCTGATTGGTGAAGACGAAGCGATCACGGCTGTCAGTACCGACACCCGTACCCTGGGTGCCGGCGCGCTGTTCGTGGCGCTGCGCGGCGAGCGTTTCGATGCCCACGATTTCTGCGACCAGGCCGTGGCTGCCGGCGCCTCCGCCCTGCTGGTGGAGCGTGAACTGCCGCTAGCGATCCCCCAGCTGGTGGTGGCCGATACCCTCAAGGGACTGGGCCGCCTCGGTCGGCTGGTGCGCGAGCGCATCAACCCGAAAGTGCTGGCCATCACCGGCAGCTGCGGCAAGACCACGGTGAAGGAGATGGCGACCGCCATCCTGCGCCAGGAAGGGGACGTGCTGGCCACCGCCGGCAACTTCAACAACGAGGTGGGGGTGCCGCTCACCCTGCTGCGCCTCGAGCCGAAACACCAGTTCGCGGTGATGGAGCTGGGGGCCAACCACCCGGGCGAGATCGCCTGGACCACCTCGCTGGCCAGACCCGATGCCGCCATCATCAACAACGTGGCGGCCGCCCATCTGGAGGGCTTCGGCTCGCTGGAAGGGGTGTTCCACGCCAAGAGCGAGATTTTTGAGGGCCTGGGTGAAGGTGGCACCGCCATCGTCAACGCCGACAACGAGTTCTGGCCCAAATGGCAGGCCCGCGGCATTCATTGCGCCTTCTCCATCGAGGATCAGCGTCAGCCGTTCCACGCCAGAGACGTGGTGATCAATCAGCAGGGCTGTGCCGAGTTCGTCATGGTGACCCCGCAGGGCGAAGTGAGCCTGACCCTGGCCATTCCGGGCCGCCACAATGTGGCCAACGCGCTGGCCGCTGCCGCTGGCACGCTGGCGCTCGGCGCTTCGCTCGCCTCGGTCAAGGCCGGGCTCGAGCAGATGGCGCCGGTCAAGGGCCGCTTCTGTGTCCAGCGCTGGGGTGGCCTCACCCTGGTGGACGACACCTACAACGCCAGCGTGGAGTCCGTGCTGGCGGGCATCGATACCTTGACTGCCATGAACGGCTACAAGGTGCTGGTGTTCGGTGACATGAAGGAGTTGGGTGAGGAGTCCGCCGAGCAGCATGCCCGGGTCGGTCGCCACGCCCGCGAGCGCGGTCTGGATGCCGTGCTGACGGTAGGAGAACAGAGTCGCCACACCGCAGATGCCGCGGCTGGCCGACATTTCGATAACAAGGCGTCGTTGTTTGAAGTGCTTGCGCAAATGATAAAAACACATCAAGAAATTTCGATTCTGGTCAAGGGTGCCCGCGGCTCCCGCATGGAAGATATCGTCGAGATGGTCAAAGACCATCAGGAGTCGGCCACATGCTAGTCTGGCTGGCGGAACTGCTCACCCCGCACTTCACCTTCTTCAACGTCTTCTCCTACCTGACGTTTCGCGCCATCCTGTCGATCATCACCGGTCTGGTGGTGGCGCTCTGGATGGGGCCGCGCCTCATCCGCCGCCTGCAGATCCTCAAATTCGGCCAGGTGATCCGCAATGACGGCCCCGAGTCACACCTGAGCAAGAAAGGCACCCCGACCATGGGCGGCCTGATGATCATCGCCGCCATCTTCATCTCGGTACTGCTCTGGTGCCGTCTCGACAACCCTTATGTGTGGCTGGTGCTGTTCGTGCTGGGTGCCTACGGCGCCATCGGCTTCGCCGATGACTACCTCAAGGTGGTGCGCAAGAACACCGACGGCCTGATCGCCCGCTGGAAGTACTTCTGGCAGTCCGCCGTTGCGCTGGGGGTGGCTGTGTTCCTCTACGCCACCGCCACCCACGACGGTCAGACCCAGCTGGTGGTGCCCTTCCTCAAGGACGTGATGCCGCAGCTCGGCCTGATGTTCATCCTGCTGACCTACTTCGTCATCGTCGGCACCTCCAACGCGGTCAATCTCACGGATGGTCTGGATGGTCTGGCCATCATGCCGACCGTGATGGTGGCGGGGGGCTTCGCCTTCATCGCCTGGGCGACCGGCAACGTCAATTTTGCCAGCTACCTGCACATTCCCTACGTGCCCTATACCTCCGAGCTGGTGATCGTCTGTACCGCCATCGTCGGCGCCGGTCTGGGGTTCCTTTGGTTCAACACTTATCCGGCCCAGGTGTTCATGGGGGACGTGGGTTCCCTGGCGCTGGGCGGCGCGCTCGGCACCATCGCCGTGCTGGTGCGTCAGGAGTTCCTGCTGGTGATCATGGGCGGGGTCTTCGTGATGGAGACCGTCTCGGTGATCCTGCAGGTAGGTTCCTACAAGCTGCGCGGCGTGCGCATCTTCCGCATGGCGCCGATCCATCACCACTATGAGAAGAAGGGCTGGCCTGAGCCGCGCGTCATCGTGCGCTTCTGGATCATCACCCTCATGCTGGTGCTGCTCGGCCTTGCCACCCTGAAGGTGAGGTAAGCCATGGTCATCATCATCGGACTCGGCAAAACCGGACTCTCCTGCGTCGACTACTTCCTCGGCCGTGGCGTCACGCCGCTGGTGATGGACACCCGCGCCAACCCGCCTGGCAAGGATCAGCTGCCGCCTGAGGTGGAGCTCATTCACGGGCTGGACGGCGAGCGCCTCAAGCAGGCGCACATGATAGTGGCGAGCCCGGGCATCGCCCTGGCCACCCCCGAACTGAAAGCCGCCGCCGAGTGCGGGGTGCAGATCGTCGGTGACATCGAGCTGTTCGTGCGTGATACCGAAGTGCCGGTCATCGCCATCACCGGCTCCAACGGCAAGAGCACTGTGACTACCCTGGTGGGCGAGATGATCGCCGAAGCCGGCCTCAAGGTCGGGGTGGGTGGCAACATAGGCACGCCGGCGCTTGAGCTGCTCAAGCAGCCGATGGATCTCTGCGTGCTGGAGCTCTCCAGCTTCCAGCTGGAGACCACCCACAGCCTGCGCGCCGCCGCTTCCGTGGTATTGAACCTCAGTGAAGATCATATGGATCGCTATCAGGGCATGGCCGACTACCGCGCCGCCAAGATGGAGATCCATCAGCACTCCCAGCACATTCTGGTCAATCGTGACGATGCCCAGACTCTGCCCGACGTGGGTCAGGTGTGGCAGAGCTTCGGTCTCGACTACAACGGTTATGGCCGCTGTGAATTGGAGGGGCGCCAGTGGCTGACCCTGCACGGCGAGCCGTTGCTGGCGGTGGACGAGATGAAGATCGTCGGTGCCCACAACCAGGCCAACGCCTTGGCCGCCATGGCCCTGTGCGATGCGGTGGGCATTCCGCGTGAGCCCCAGCTCGCCGTGCTGCGCCGCTTCGAGGGGTTGCCGCACCGCGCCCGCTTCGTGCGCGAGGTGAACGGGGTGCGCTGGATCAACGACTCCAAGGCCACCAACGTGGGAGCGACCCTGGCCGCCGTGGCCGGGGTGCGTGAATCGGTGAAAGGCCGTCTGCTGCTGCTGGCCGGCGGCCAGGGCAAGGGCCAGGATTTCGGCCCGGTGCAGGCCCTGCTCGGCAGCCAGATCGATCACATGTACTGCTTCGGCCAGGATGCCGAGGTGCTGTTGGCACTGGGTGAGCAGACCGAGCGGGTTGCCGATCTCGATGCCGCGGTCGTCAAGGCGGCTGCCGATGCCATGCCCGGCGACTGGGTGCTGCTGGCGCCCGCCTGCGCCAGCCTGGACCAGTTCAAGTCTTTCGAAGCGCGCGGTGATCGTTTCACCGAGCTGGTACAAAAGTTATGAATGCCCTTCGTGCGGTAGCGGGTTTCCTGCA
Source organism: Aeromonas sp. S15(2024) (assembly GCF_041402265.1). Classification (NCBI taxonomy): domain Bacteria; kingdom Pseudomonadati; phylum Pseudomonadota; class Gammaproteobacteria; order Aeromonadales; family Aeromonadaceae; genus Aeromonas; species Aeromonas sp. S15(2024). The sequence continues at coordinate 85,531 of NZ_JBGLQY010000004.1, forward strand.
GCGCTGGCTGTTGCCGGCGCGCCCTGCCGGTCTCTATGACCGGCAGCTGGTGGTGCTGGCGCTGGCGCTGATGGCGGTGGGTCTGGTGATAGTTGCGTCCGCCTCCATCCCGGAGGGGATCGCCATCAACAACGATCCCTTCATGTTCGTGAAGCGCCATGGCCTGTTCTTGCTGATGGCGCTCGGGGTCTCCTGGTTCGTACTGCAGGTACCCATGGCCCGCTGGCAACACTACAACGGCCCCATGCTGCTGCTGGCCATCGTCATGCTGGTGCTGGTGCTGCTGGTGGGGCGCAGCGTCAACGGCTCGGTGCGCTGGTTGCCACTCGGCCCCTTCAACCTGCAGCCTGCCGAGTTTGGCAAGCTGGCATTGTTTGTCTATCTGGCCGGCTACCTGGTACGCCGCCAGAGCGAGGTGCGCGAACGCTTCATCGGCTTCATGAAGCCGATGGCGGTGCTGTTCGTGGTGGCCATCCTGCTGCTGGCACAGCCTGACCTGGGTTCTGTGGTGGTGATGTTCGTGACGTCGCTGGGCATGCTGTTCCTGGCCGGCGCCCGCCTGGTGCAGTTCATCGGCCTCATCCTGGTGGGGGTGAGCGCGGTAGTGACCCTGATCATCGCCGAGCCCTACCGGATGCGGCGGGTCACCTCCTTCCTCGACCCCTGGGCCGATCCGTTCGGCAGCGGCTACCAGCTGACCCAGTCGCTGATGGCCTTCGGTCGTGGCAGCTGGTTTGGCGAGGGGCTCGGCAACTCCATCCAGAAGATGGAGTACCTGCCGGAGGCGCACACCGACTTCGTGTTTGCGATCCTGGGTGAAGAGCTGGGGTATGTGGGCGTGCTGGGCGCGCTCTTCCTTATCTTCGCGCTCTCGGTCAAGGCGCTCAAGCTGGGCCACCAGGCACTGGTGGCGGAGCGGCTGTATGAAGGCTATCTGGCCATCGGCATCGGCATCTGGTTCAGCTTCCAGACCTTCGTCAACGTCGGTGCCGCCAGCGGCATGATGCCGACCAAGGGTCTGACCCTGCCGCTGGTCAGTTATGGTGGTTCGAGCCTCATCATCATGATGGTGGCGGTGAGCATGTTGATTCGTATCGATTTCGAGTTGCGTCAGGCCAGTGCCCAGGCGCGCGTGCGGGAGGTTTAGTGAGCAAGACGCTGTTGGTGATGGCAGGCGGTACCGGGGGCCACGTGTTCCCCGGTTTGGCCGTGGCCGATCGCCTCAAGGCCCAGGGCTGGACCATTCACTGGCTCGGCACCGCCGACCGGATGGAGGCGGAGCTGGTGCCTGCCCATGGTTATCCCATCTCCTTCATCGATATCCAGGGGGTGCGTGGCAATGGCATCAAGCGGCTGCTGGCGGCCCCCTATCGCATCGTCAAATCCGTGCTGCAGGCGCGCCGGGTGCTCAAGACCATTCGCCCCGACGTGGTGCTCGGCATGGGCGGTTTTGCCTCCGGTCCGGGTGGCGTGGCCGCCTGGCTGTCCGGCATCCCGTTGCTGCTGCATGAGCAGAATGCTGCGGCCGGCATGACCAACAAGCTGCTGGCTCGTCTCGCCAAGCGGGTGCTGATGGCCTTCCCGGGCGCCTTTGCGCCAAGCCGTCGCACCGCCGTGGTGGGCAACCCGGTGCGTCCCGAGGTGGTGGCCCTGCCGGATCCGCAACTGCGCAGCAGTGCAGAGCCGCTGCGGCTGCTGATCGTCGGTGGCAGCCTGGGGGCCCGGGTGCTCAACGAGCAGGTGCCGCCGGCGGTGGCGGCGGCCGGTGTGCCCATCGAGGTGCGTCACCAGTGCGGCAAGGGCAATCGCGATGCCGTGGCCGAGGCCTACGCCAAGCAGGGCGTTGCGGCCGAGGTGAGTGAATTTATCAAGGACATGGCCGGTGCCTATGCCTGGGCAGACCTGGTGGTGTGCCGGGCCGGGGCGCTGACCGTCTCCGAAGTCGCCGCCGCTGGGGTTGCCGCCATTTTTGTGCCGCTGCCCCACGCGGTGGATGATCACCAGACCCGCAACGCCCTGACCCTGGTCGACGGTGGTGCGGCTGAATTCCTGCCTCAATCCGAGCTGACCACGGCCTCGCTGGCCGCGCGTCTCTCCTGGCTTGCCGGGCGCAGGGAAACCCTATTGAACATGGCCCAGGCCGCCCGTCGCGTCGCCATCATCGATGCCGCCGAGCGGGTCGCCGATGAGTGCAAACGCCTGGCGACCGGGCAGAGCGAGAGATGATTATGACCAAGGTTGAACTGGCAAAACTGCGTACCGTTATCCCTGAAATGCGCCGGGTGCGTCGCATTCACTTCATCGGCATCGGTGGGGCCGGGATGGGCGGTATCGCTGAAGTCCTTGCCAACGAAGGGTATCAGGTGACCGGCTCGGATCTGGCCCGCAATGCGGTGACCGAACGGCTCGAGTCCCTCGGTGCCCACATCTTCGTGGGCCACAGTGCCGAGCACGTGAACGAGGCGAGCGTGGTGGTGGTCTCTACCGCCATCAAGCAGGACAACCCCGAGCTGCTGGCTGCCCGCGAGCTGCGCATCCCCGTGGTGCGCCGCGCCGAGATGCTGGCCGAGCTGATGCGTTTCCGCCATGGCATCGCCATCGCCGGCACTCACGGCAAGACCACCACCACCAGTCTGGTAGCGAGTATCTATGCCGAGGCAGACCGGGATCCGACCTTCGTCATCGGTGGCCTGCTCAACAGCGCCGGCACCAATGCCCGCCTGGGCAGCAGCCGCTATCTGATTGCCGAAGCGGACGAGAGCGACGCCTCCTTCCTGCATCTGCAGCCGATGGTTTCCATCGTGACCAACATCGAAGCGGATCACATGGACACCTATGGTGGCGACTTCTCCAAGCTGAAGGCCACCTTCATCGACTTCCTGCACAATCTGCCGTTTTACGGGCTGGCCGTGGTGTGCGTGGATGACCCGGTGATCCGCGGCCTGCTGCCGGAGATCGCGCGTCCCACCATCACCTATGGCCTGAGTGATGATGCCGACGTGCAGGTGCTGGACTTCGTGCAGACCAGCAACCGCAGCCGTTTCCGGGTCCGTCGCAAGGATGCCGGCGAGCTGGAGGTGACCCTCAATCTGCCGGGCATCCACAACGCCCTCAATGCCGCCGCGGCGATTGCGGTCGCCACCGAGGACGGGATCGGCGATGATGCCATCATCCGGGCGCTGGCCAAGTTTGAAGGGGTGGGTCGCCGCTTCCAGCAATATGGCGAGTTCGAGACCGGCCGCGGCAAGGCCATGCTGGTGGACGACTACGGTCACCACCCGAGCGAGGTCAAGGTCACCATCAACGCCGCTCGCGCCGGCTGGCCCGAGAAGCGACTGGTGATGGTGTTCCAGCCGCACCGCTATACCCGTACCCGCGATCTCTATGAAGATTTCGCTGACGTGCTCTCCAAGGTGGACGTGCTGGTGATGCTGGAGGTCTATGCCGCCGGTGAAGAGCCTATTCCGGGCGCCGATGGCCGCGCCCTGTGCCGCTCCATCCGCTCCCGCGGCAGTCTGGAACCCATCTTTGTCGCGACGCCGGACGATGTGCCGGCGGTACTGGCCGGCCTGGTCGGCGAGGGCGATCTGGTGCTGACCCAGGGGGCAGGGAACGTCGGGGCGCTGGCACGGCGTCTCGGCGAGATGAAATTGAGCATCGAGAGCATGAAATCCGGCGCCTGAGGGCCCAATGAGTATTTTGACCGCCAAGCCGGGGCCTATATAATGGCGAACCGGCCTGCAAAGGGCCGGCATGGCGCGTTAAACGGGGATCGATCGGGTGGAGGCAAGGGCACAAGGGCGCACCAAGGGAGGCTTCATCGCCGGGGTGGGATTTTTCCTCCTGGTCATGTGGGGCCTCTACCAGACCGCGCTGGATGTTAAAGATTGGCTGACGGATGCCAATCGGTTGCCCATGAGCGAGCTGTTGCTGCAGGGGCAACACCAGTATTTGCAAACCGATGAACTGCGCAGCGCCGTGCTGGATGGCGCCGAACTGCGCAATTTTTTCGAGTTGGATGTGAACGAATTGCAGGCGCGGTTGAACGCCTTGCCTTGGGTGGCCCAGGTCTCGGTACGCAAGAAGTGGCCCAACAAGATCAAGGTCTACCTCACCGAACAGGCGGTGGCGGCACGCTGGAATGGCAACCGCTTCGTCAACACCAAGGGTGAGGTGTTCAGTGCGCCGGACAGGGTGAAGACCCCCCTGATGCAGCTGTCCGGGCCAGAAGATCAGGCCGTCAAGGTGCTGGAGGCCAGCCGTCAGTACGAGGCGCAGCTGGCGGCCAGAGGATACAAGCTGCTGGGGGTGAATCTGACCCCTCGCCATGCCTGGGAACTGACCCTGGATGGCAACATTCAGCTGTTTTTGGGGCGCTCGGATATCGCGCTTCGACTGCAGCGGTTTATCGATGCCTTTCCGGTCATCGAACCCCGTGAGCGGGTTGCTTACGTGGATCTTCGATACGACACCGGGATGGCAGTTGGCTGGAAGAAGAACGAAGAGAAAGTGAATGACCAAAACCGCAGATAGAAATCTGATTGTCGGACTGGATATCGGCACAACCAAGGTGGCGGTTCTGGTTGGCGAAGTGCTGCCAGACGGTGAGCTCAATGTCATCGGCATGGGCAGTCACGCCTCTCGTGGCATGGACAAGGGCGGGGTCAACGATCTCGATTCCGTGGTCAAGTCCCTGCGCCGCGCGGTGGAAGAGGCCGAGATGATGGCCGACTGCCAGATCAGCTCCGTCTATCTGGGGTTGTCCGGCAAGCACATCGACTGTCGCAATGAAACCGGCATGGTGCCCATCTCCGATGAAGAGGTGACCCAGGAAGACGTGGACAACGTCATCCACACCGCCAAGTCGGTGCGGTTGTCTGATGAGCTGCGGGTGCTGCACGTGCTGCCCCAGGAGTTCGCCATCGACTACCAGGAAGGGATCAAGAACCCGGTCGGTCTGTCCGGCGTGCGGATGGCCGCCAAGGTGCACCTGATCACCTGCCACAACGACATGGCTCGCAACATCGAGAAGTGCGTTGAGAAGGTGGGTCTGCGGGTGGATCAGCTGATCTTCTCCGCCTTGGCATCCAGCTACGCCGTGCTGACCGAAGACGAGAAAGAGCTGGGTGTCTGCGTGGTGGACATCGGTGGTGGCACCATGGACATGTCGCTGTTTACCGGCGGCGCCCTGCGTCACACCAAGGTGATCCCGTACGCCGGCAGCACTGTGACCAGCGACATCGCCTACGCCTTCGGCACTCCGCCGCTGGATGCGGAGGCGATCAAGGTGCGCTACGGCTGCGCCCTGGGCCGGCTGGTCAGCAAGGAAGACAATATTGAAGTACCCAGTGTCGGCGGTCGTCCGGCGCGCAGCCTGCAACGGCAGACACTGGCCGAAGTGATCGAGCCCCGTTACACCGAGTTGCTCTCCATGGTGAATGATGAGCTGGTGCGGGTACAAAGCGAATTGAAAGCGCAGGGGGTCAAGCATCAGCTTGCAGCCGGTGTGGTCTTGACCGGCGGCGCTGCCCAGATCGAAGGCATTGTGGAGTGCGCAGAGCAGATCTTCCAGAGCCAGGTCCGGGTAGGGGAGCCCATGAATATCCGGGGATTGAGTGATTACGTGCAGGCGCCTGTGTACTCGACTGCGGTCGGGTTGCTGCAGTATGGCCGCACCCATCAATCCACCGGCAGTAGCAAGGAATATGCCGCCAAGGCAAGCGTAGGTGGGCTGGTCAAACGGGTCAGCAACTGGTTGCGTGGCGAGTTCTAAAAGATTTTGCTGAGTCAGGCAAATAAAGCGGAGAGACAACATGTTTGAATTTATGGATAGCCACACTGACGAAGCCGTCATCAAAGTGATTGGTGTGGGTGGCGGCGGCGGCAACGCGGTCGAACACATGGTTCGTCAAAACATCGAAGGTGTCGAGTTCATTACCGTCAACACCGACGCCCAGGCGCTGCGCAACTCCAGTGCCAACACAACCCTGCAGATCGGCGGTGGCATCACCAAGGGTCTGGGTGCCGGGGCCAACCCGGAAGTGGGTCGTGACGCGGCCATGGAAGATCGGGAAGCGCTGCGCGAGCTGCTGACCGGCTCCGACATGGTGTTCATCGCCGCCGGCATGGGTGGTGGTACCGGTACCGGCGCTGCCCCGATCGTGGCCGAAGTGGCCCGCGAGATGGGTATCCTGACAGTTGCTGTCGTAACCAAGCCGTTCTCCTTCGAAGGGAAAAAACGGATGGGCTTCGCCGCTCACGGTATCGAAGAGCTGTCCAAGAACGTCGACTCCCTGATCACCATCCCCAACGACAAGTTGCTGAAGGTGCTGGGTCGTGGCATCTCCCTGCTGGACGCCTTCAAGGCGGCCAACGATGTGCTGCTGGGTGCGGTACAGGGCATTGCCGAGCTGATCACCCGTCCGGGTCTGATCAACGTCGACTTCGCGGACGTGCGTACCGTGATGCGCGAAATGGGTACCGCCATGATGGGTACCGGTTCCGCCTCCGGTGATGACCGTGCCGAAGAGGCCGCCGAGAAGGCCATCTCCAGCCCGCTGCTGGAAGACGTGGATCTGGCCGGTGCCCGTGGCATCCTGGTCAACATCACTGCCGGCATGGACATGACCATCGAAGAGTTCGAAACCGTGGGTAACGCGGTCAAGGCCTTCGCCTCCGAGAACGCCACCGTGGTGGTGGGTACCGTAATCGACCCGGAAATGCACGACGAACTGCGCGTGACCGTGGTTGCCACCGGTATCGGTGCCGAGCGCAAGCCCGACATCACCCTGGTGAAGAACAACATGGTACAAGAGCGTCCGGCCCGTCAGCCCCTGATCAGCGAAGCCCTGCAGTCTCGCGTGATGGAAGAGGCGCCGGCCAAGGTGGTGAACGCCGAGCCGCAAGCTCGTCGCGAACCGGATTATCTCGATATTCCTGCGTTCCTGCGCAAGCAAGCTGACTAAGCCCCTAATGACGCTGGTTTGTTTGTTGCTTAAGGAATGTGCTAAGATGGCCTGCCCACGACCATCTGGTCAGGAATTTGAGCTGTTAAGCGGATACGCCCATGATTAGACAAAGAACCTTGAAAACGAGTGTCCAGGCCACCGGTGTCGGCCTGCATTCGGGCCGGAAAGTCACAATGACGTTCCGTCCGGCGCCTGTTAACACAGGGATCGTTTACTTGCGTACCGATCTGAATCCTGTGGTAGAGCTGCCAGCCAATGCTGATCAGGTGCGTGATACCGTGCTTTGTACCGCTCTGGTGAACGAAGCCGGTGTCCGTGTCTCTACCATTGAGCACCTCTCTGCCGCACTGGCCGGGATGGGCATCGACAATCTCTATGTCGAGGTTGATGCGCCCGAGATCCCGGTGATGGACGGCAGTGCGCACCCCTTTATCTACCTGCTGCAAGAAGTTGGTATCCGTGAACAGAATGCGCCCAAGCAGTTTGTGCGGATCAAGCAGAGCATCCGGGTTGAAGACGGCGACAAGTGGGCGGAATTCCACCCCTATCGCAACGGCTTCAAGATGGATCTCGAGATCGACTTCCAGCATCCGGTATTTGAAGGACGCAATCAGCGTTGCGTGCTGGACTTCTCCGGTGCCTCTTTCGTAAAAGAGATCAGCCGTGCCCGTACCTTCGGCTTCATGCGTGACATCGAGTACCTGCGTTCCCAGAACCTGGCGCTGGGTGGCAGCCTGGAAAACGCTGTGGTGCTGGATGACTACCGGGTGTTGAACGAAGATGGTCTGCGCTACGAAGACGAATTCGTCAAACACAAGATGCTGGATGCGATTGGCGATCTGTACATGTGCAATCGCAGCATCATTGGCGAATTCCGTGCCTACAAGACCGGCCATGCCCTGAACAATAAACTGCTGCGTGCCTTGCTGGCCAAGCAGGAGGCCTGGGAACTGGTGACCTTCGAGGGTGAGGGCGACAAAGCGCCTATCGCTTACTACGATAACGGTCTGGTTCTGGCCTGATAGCCGTGCAACGGAACGTCGGTCCTCTCTCCGCACCGACGTTCCGTCATTTGTTTACTCCATTCTGTAATACCGATTATCTCCCGGTTTTATTTTCCGTGTTGGCCCATGGCCACACCTGACCGAGCAGACTGATTTCTATGAGCATTACCCTGATCCTCCATGGTAAGCAGCGACGCAGGTTGCACTTGCCCAAACAACGTCTGGCCTGGGTCGGCGGTATCCTCTTCACTGTATTGGCCTTGGGGGGCGGCTGGCTCTGGCAGAGCTGGCAGCAAAAGATGGACGCGCTGGAAGTGGCGCTGGCCATGGCCGAACAGCAAAAATCCACGCAAGGGGCTGACGAAGCCCGCGAACAGCTTGCCATGCTGGCTGCCCAGGTGGGCACCATGCAGGGGCAGCTGGGTCGACTCAATGCACTCGGAGAGCGGCTGACCGAAAAAGCCGATCTCGACCCCGAGGAGTTCAATTTCAAGGAGCTGCCCCCCATGGGCGGTCCCTCCTATGATGCGGATCTGGAAGTCAGCCTCAACGAGCTGCAGGACTCCATGAAGCATCTCAGCCAACAGCTCAGCAGTCGTGAAGAGCAGCTGTCGGTACTTGAATCTTTCATCATGAATCACCATATAACCGATGCCGGTTTCATCTCCGGGACACCGGTCAAGCAGGAGCGAGTTTGGGTCTCCTCTGGCTTCGGTGGCCGGGTCGATCCGTTCAATGGTCGTGCCAAGATGCACAAGGGGGTGGATTTCCGTGGCAAACCCGGCACCCCCATCCTGGCAACGGGCCCAGGCGTTGTAAGCTGGGCTGGCCGTCATCCGGAATTTGGCAACATGGTGGAGATCAACCACGGCAATGGTCTGGTGACCCGTTATGCCCACAACTCCAAGTTGCTGGTCGAAGTGGGCACCCTGGTCGATGAGGGCCAGAAAATTGCCTTGATGGGACGCACCGGTCGCGCGACCGGGGTCCATTTGCATTACGAAGTATTGAAAGATGGTCGTCAGGTGGACCCCGCGCGTTTTCTCAATGCCAGACGGGGTTAGGTTTTTTTCTCCAGGTTCCAGTGACGGAACGCTTATATAACCAGAAATAGTTGGTACCCATGATTAGCACACTGCTTACCAAGATTATCGGCAGCCGGAACGACAGAACGCTCAAGGCTTTGCGTAAAATTGTAAAACAGATCAACGCGATGGAGCCGCAATTCGAAGCTCTGTCCGATGCACAGCTGCAGGCGAAGACGGCCGAATATCGTCAGCGTCTGGAGCAGGGTGAGACGCTGGAGCAGCTGCTGCCGGAGGCCTTTGCCACCGTGCGTGAGGCCTCCCGTCGGGTGTTCGGCATGCGTCATTTCGACGTGCAGCTGATTGGCGGCATGGTGCTGAACTCCAACCGCATCGCCGAGATGAAGACGGGTGAAGGTAAAACCCTCACCGCCACCCTGCCGGCCTACTTGAATGCCCTAAGCGGCCGCGGCGTGCACGTGGTGACGGTGAACGACTATCTGGCCAAGCGTGACGCCGAGGCGAACCGTCCGCTGTTTGCCTTCCTCGGTATGACCGTCGACTGCAACGTGCCCGGCATGGATGCGTCCCAGAAGCGTGACGCCTACGCCGCCGACATCACCTACGGTACCAACAACGAATTCGGTTTCGACTACCTGCGCGACAACATGGCGTTTTCGCCCGAGCAGCGCGTGCAGCGTCCGCTCAACTACGCGCTGGTGGATGAGGTGGACTCGGTGCTCATCGATGAAGCCCGTACCCCGCTCATCATCTCAGGCCCGGCCGAAGACAGCTCCGAGCTCTATATCCGCGTCAACAAGCTGATCCCGCTGCTGGTCAAGCAGGACAAGGAAGATTCCGAAGAGTACACCGGCGACGGCCACTACACGGTGGACGAGAAGAACCGCCAGGCGCTGCTGACCGAAAACGGCCAGATCTTCGTGGAGGAGCTGCTCAAGAAAGAGGGGCTGCTGGCCGAGGACGACTCCCTGTTCTCCGCCACCAACATCAGCCTGCTGCACCACGTCAACGCCGGCCTGCGTGCGCACACCCTGTTTGAACGCAACGTCGACTACATAGTCCAGAAGGACGAGATCGTCATCGTCGACGAGCACACCGGCCGTACCATGCCGGGTCGTCGCTGGTCCGACGGTCTGCACCAGGCGGTCGAGGCGAAGGAAGGGGTCAAGATCCAGAACGAGAACCAGACGCTGGCCTCCATCACCTTCCAGAACTACTTCCGTCTGTACGACAAGCTGGCGGGCATGACGGGTACTGCCGATACCGAAGCCTTTGAATTCCAACAGATTTATGGCCTGGATACCGTGGTTATCCCGACCAACAAGCCGATGGTGCGCAAGGACATGGGCGATCTGGTCTACCTGACCGCCAACGAGAAGTATGCCGCCATCATCGAAGACATCCGCGGTTGCGTCGAACGCGGCCAGCCGGTGCTGGTCGGTACCGTCTCCATCGAGAACTCCGAGCTGCTCTCCGGCATCCTGACCAAGGAGAAGATCCCGCACAAGGTGTTGAACGCCAAGTTCCACGCCATGGAGGCGGAGATCGTTGCCCAGGCCGGCCAGACCGGTGCCGTCACCATCGCCACCAACATGGCTGGTCGTGGTACTGACATAGTGCTGGGTGGCAACTGGCAAGCGGAAATCGCCCAGCTGGAGAACCCGAGCGAGGAGCAGATCGCCGAGCTGAAGGCCGCCTGGCAGGTGCGCCACGATGCGGTGCTGGCCGCCGGTGGTCTGCACATTATCGGTACCGAGCGTCACGAGTCCCGTCGTATCGACAACCAGCTGCGCGGCCGTTCCGGTCGTCAGGGTGACCCGGGCTCCTCCCGCTTCTACCTCTCCATGGAAGATACCCTGATGCGGATCTTCGCCTCCGATCGCGTGACCGGCATGATGAAGAAGCTGGGCATGGAAGAGGGCGAAGCCATCGAGCACCCCTGGGTGACCAAGGCCATCGAGAACGCCCAGCGCAAGGTGGAAGGTCGCAACTTCGACATCCGCAAGAGCCTGCTGGAGTTTGACGACGTGGCCAACGACCAGCGCAAGGTGGTCTATGAGCAGCGCAACGAGCTGCTGGACACCAGCGATATCTCCGAGACCATCCACGTCATCCGTGACGACGTCTACGGCGCCATCATCGACGAGTACATCCCGCCCCAGTCTCTGGAAGAGATGTGGGACGTGCCGGGTCTGGAAGCCCGCCTGAAGTCCGACTTCGCGCTGGATCTGCCGCTGCAGCAGTGGCTGGCGGAAGACGACAAGCTGTATGAAGAGAAGCTGCGCGAGCGCATTCTGGATGAAGCCACCAAGCTCTATGCCCACAAGGAAGAGCTGGTCGGTAAAGAGGTGCTGCGCAACTTCGAGAAGGCGGTCATGCTGCAGACCCTGGATGGCCTGTGGAAAGAGCATCTGGCGGCCATGGATCACCTGCGTCAGGGTATCCATCTGCGCGGTTACGCCCAGAAGAACCCCAAGCAGGAGTACAAGCGCGAGTCTTTCGATCTGTTCACCCAGATGCTGGAGACCCTCAAGCGCGACGTGGTCAGCATCCTGAGTCGGGTACAGGTGCAGGAGCGCGACGTGGAGGCGATGGAAGAGCAGCAGCGCCAGCAGGCCGAAGCCGCTCCCCGTACCTACACCCACGCGACGGCCGACAACCAGCTGGCCGATGAAGAGCAGGCCGAAGCGGGCCCGGTCACCTTCGTGCGGGACGAGCAGAAGGTGGGGCGCAACGATCCCTGCCCCTGCGGCTCCGGCAAGAAATACAAGCACTGCCACGGTCAGTTGACCTGATAGCGCAATGACGATGATGCACCGCCTCCGGGCGGTGCATTCATTTCCGGCAGGCAAAGAGGGAGAGCCGTGCGATGAGCAAGATGCCGACAGGATGGGATACTACTGCCCACAACAGCTGGCTGGCGGGCCAGCGCCAGGTTGCCATCCAGCAACTGCTGGCCCGGCTCAATGCCAGCGCGGTCAAGCCGGTGGCTCTGCAGCTGCAGTTTGCCTATTACCTCTTTTTGTGCGGTGACCCGGCGTCGGCGGCCCAGGTACTGGAGATGGCTCACAAGGCCGAACCTGGCAACGACGAGGTGCTGCGCAACCTCTGCTCTTGTCTGTCACGGTCCGGTCAATATGAACAGGCGGTGGCGCGGCTGCAGACCCTGTTGCAGCGTCTCCCCGACGACTTCCATGCGCTGGATGCTCTCTGCGCCTCGCTGGCCAAGCTGGAGCGACACTCCGAGGCAGCCCTTGCGGGCACCCGCTCGCTGGAGCTAAAGGCACGGGTGAGCGACAAGGCGCCGTCAGACTGGACTCTGCCGGCAGTCGCACCGTCAGCCTGGCTGTCGGCAGACAAGCCGGATGTCATCGCCTTCTCGCTGTGGGGTAGTGCCCCTCGCTACCTGCGGGGCGCCATCGACAATGTGCTGGCGGCCGCCTATCTCTATCCAGGTTGGCGGGTGCGTTTCTACGTGGATGAGAGCGTGCCTGCCGAGCTGCTCGCTGCGCTGCGCGAACTGGGGGCCGAGCTGTTGCTGCAACCCGCCGGTCAATCTTTGCGTCAGCGCCTCTGCTGGCGCTTTCAGGTAGCCAACGATCCGCGGGTGGGGCGCTTTCTGGTGCGGGATGTGGATTCGGTACCGGGTGTGCGCGAGCGGCTGGCGGTACAGGAGTGGCTTGCATCGACGCGCTGGTTTCATATCATGCGCGACTGGTGGAGTCATACCGATCTGGTGCTGGCGGGCATGTGGGGTGGGGTGGCCGGTGTGCTGCCGCCACTGGCGCCCCTGCTCGAAGCCTATCAGCCGGACGTGATGGAGACGCCGAATATCGACCAGTGGTTTTTGCGCGACCGGCTCTGGGGTTATCTCTCGCAGAGCTGTCTGGTGCATGACCGCTGCTTCACGCCGTCTGGCGCCACCCCCTGGCCGCTGCCCGCCCCGGACGGGAGCGAGCATGTGGGGCAGGATATCTTTACGGCACAAGGGGAAACACAGGCCCGCCGGCTGGCGCCCTGGATTGCCCGTTTGCCATGTTTACGCTGAGGACAATGATGGAACAGAAGAAACGGATCTGGGTGGCGGTCGGCGTCATCGAGAACGAACGGGGCGATATCTTCATCGCCAGACGCTCCGCCGATCGTCATCAGGGGGATCGCTGGGAATTCCCCGGCGGCAAGGTGGAAGCCGGAGAGGATCTGCTCACCGCGCTGGACAGGGAGCTGTGGGAAGAGATCGGGATCCGGGTGCAGGATTGCGCTCCCTTCATGGAGCTGCATCACGACTACCCGGACAAGCAGGTACTGCTGGATATCTGGAAGGTGACCCGCTTCAGCGGCGAGCCGTTTGGCAAGGAGGGGCAGGAGTGTCGCTGGGTGCCGCTGGTCTCGCTGCACGAGTACCACTTCCCCGACGCCAATGGCCCGATCGTGACGCGCCTGCAGGCATCGCTGGCCGCACAGGGCTGATATTAGCCGCAGTGCATACCAAAATAAAAAGGGCCGAATCGGCCCTTTTTGCTTGCTGGCTTACTGCCACTGCTCCCCCTCTTCGGGGTAGGGCAGCAGCTCCGGGTCTATTTCCCCCGGGATCCGCTTCTCCTCGTCGGCCCACTCGCCGAGATCGATCAGTTGGCAGCGCTTGCTGCAGAACGGGCGAAACGGGCTCTGCGGGCCCCATTCCAGCTCGGTCTGGCAGGTCGGGCACTTTACCTTGGTCACCATGGATGCTCCTTAGCAGCAGGCCAGCTGGAAGGGCACGTCACCGATCTGCTGCTCCGTGGTGGGTAAAAAGCGCAGGGCAAACCGGTTCTTGTGGCCGCTCAGGGTCGGGTAGCACTGCTGGGTGCCGCTCAGGCGAATGCGTATCAGCTCGGCACTCTCGGCGGTATCCTGGAAGAAGCCGTTGACGGCCACCTGTTCACTGAAGTTGCCGGATTCGCGCCACAGGCGCAGCAGCAGGGAGATGGCGTTCATCAACAGGTTGATGTCGCTCAGCCACAGCTGCATCTGCTGATGACGGGCGATGGCCGGGGTGGCCAGCCAGTGGTGCAGTTGCGGTACGTCGAAGGCGCACAACCCGCCCGGAATGGAGAAGCGTTGGCGGATGGAGCCAAGCAGCCGGTCCTCTTTCAGACGGGCACCGGGACGCGGTGCACTCAGCAAGTTGCGGGAGAGCTGGGTGCTCTCCTGCTGCATCAGGTTGATCTGCTCCAGGTCGACGTCTGGCAGGCTGGCCCAGTGGCTCAGGCGCTGGCTGAGGCGCTCCAGGTCTTTAATCAGGTCGGCACGCAGGTCACCGCGCTCCAGCAACTCCTGCAGGTCGAACAGGCCCTTGAAAAAGGCGATGTGTGCCCAGGGCTGGTCGCTCTCCAGATTGTCGCGGATCTGGGAAAACAGGGACTCCAGACGAAGATAGGTCCGGCTTTTTTCATTGAGGGGAAAATCGTAAATCATGCCTAATCCTGGCCAGCCATAAACCGGCCTAGTGTACTCACAGTTGGCGGGCTTGTTGAGAGGCAAATGCCAGATATGTCTCGTGCAGCGCGAAAATTCGGCTCTTTATTGCCTCGGGCGTGCCGTTCTGGTTGTCCAGCACATCGTCGGCTGCCGCCAGCCGCTCGGTCCGGCTCGCCTGGGCGGCCAGGATGGCCTCAGCCTGCTCCCGGCTCACGCCGTCCCGGCGACAGGTACGCTCAATCTGGGTCGCTTCGTCCACGTCGATCACCAGTACCCGGTTGGCCAGTGCGGTGAGCCGGTTTTCCACCAGCAGGGGCACCACCAGCAGGCAATAGGGGGAGCGCGCGGCCGCGCACTGGCGCTGCATCTCGCTGCGAATGAGGGGATGGAGCAGGGCGTTGAGCCAGCCCTTGGCCTGCGGGTCAGTGAAGACCCGCTCACGCAGCTGGCGGCGATCGAGCCGGCCATCCGGGGCGATGACGTCTGCGCCAAAATGGGCGGCGATGGCGGCCAGGGCCGGGGTGCCGGGTTCCACTACCTCGCGGGCGATGATGTCCGCATCCACCACCTCGATGCCCAGCTCGGCAAACTGATTGGCAACCGTGGTCTTGCCGCTGCCAATCCCGCCGGTAATTGCGACTACATACATGGGTCAGTGCTGCCTTTGATCAGAGAAATGTCGTGAGGTACCAGCGGGTGATGGTATCGCCCCACAGCAGCGCGATCCAGCCGGCGATCGCCAGGTAGGGCCCGAAGGGGATGGGTTTGCCCTGATGGTGGTTGCGCAGCAGGATGAGACTTATCCCTATGATGGCGCCGACCAGCGAGGAGAGCAGCAGCACGATGGGCAGGGCCTGCCAGCCCAGCCAGGCCCCCAGCGCCGCCAGCAGCTTGAAGTCGCCGTAGCCCATCCCTTCCTTGCCGGTCAGCAGCTTGAAGGCCCAGTAGAGGCTCCAGAGCACCAGATAGCCCGCCATGGCACCGATCACCGCATCGGCCAGCGGAACGAATCCCCCTGCCAGATTGAACAGCAGGCCACCCCACAGCAATGGCAGGGTCAGCTGATCCGGCAGCAGCATCTTGTCCAGATCGATGAAAGTGAGCGCCACCAGCACCCAGGTGAGCAGCAGGGCGGCCAGCAAGCCCCAGCCCGGTGGGAATGTTGCGGCGACGACCAGCGAGAGCAGGGCGGTCAGCAGCTCCACCAGCGGATAACGGGCCGAGATGGGGGCCTGACATTCACGGCAGCGACCCTTGAGCCAGAGCCAGCTGAGCAGGGGGATATTCTCCATGGCCGTGATGGCGTGGCCGCAATGGGGGCAGGCAGAACGCGGCACCATCAGGTTGTAGCGTTCTTCCTGCTGCAGTTGTGTCTCTGGGTTGAAATAGCTGAGGTATTCGGCCTGCCACTCCCGTTCCAGCATGATGGGCAGGCGATGGATCACCACGTTGAGAAAACTGCCGATCATCAGGGAGAAGAGGAATACTAGCGAAAAATAGAGCCAAGGCAGGCTGTGAAAAACGTCAGTGATCAGCAACATCGGGTTCCGGATTGGTTGGGGGTCAGTGGATGACCGACCCCAGTTTGAAGATGGGCAGGTACATGGCGACCACCATGCCGCCGACCAGTACCCCCAGCACCACCATGATGAGAGGTTCCAGCAGGCTGGTGAGGCCGTCGACCAGATCGTCCACCTCTTGTTCGAAGATGGTGGCGACCTTGGAGAGCATATCATCGATGGCGCCTGACTCCTCGCCAATCATCACCATCTGGATCACCATGTCGGGGAAGAGATCGACGGTGCGCATGGCCACGTTGATCTGCATGCCTGCCACCACCTCGTTGCGAATGGCCATGACAGCGGTGCGATAGACATAGTTGCCGGAGGCGCCTGCGGCGGAGATCAGGGCATCCACCAGCGGGATACCGGCGGAAAAGGTGGTGGAGAGGGTACGGGCGAAGCGGGCCATGGCGGCCTTGTGCAATATCATGCCGACCACCGGGATGGTCAGAATGAACTTGTCGGTGTTGTCTCTGACTTTCTGCGAGGCGCGCCAGGCTCGCACGTAGAGGAAGATGGCGAGTGCAACCCCGCCAAAGATCATATACCACCAGTTCTGCATGAAGCGGGAGATGCCGATGACGAACTGGGTAAAGGCGGGCAGCTCGGCGCCGAAACTCTTGAAGATGTCCTCAAACTGCGGAATGACGAACAGCAGCAGAATGGAGGTGACGACAATGGCCACCAGGATGACCATGGTGGGGTAGAACATGGCCTTCTTGATCTTGGATTTGAGCGCTTCGGATTTTTCGCGATAAGTCGCGATGCGGTCGTAGATGGTCTCCAGGGCGCCGGACTGCTCACCCGCCTCGACCAGGTCGCAATAGAGATCATCGAAGTGGCGGGGATGGCGGCGCAGCGCCTCGGACATGGGGGTGCCGGTCTCCACATCGGCGGCTATCTGGCCCATCAGCTCGCGCATGGCCGCTTTCTCGTGGCTGCGGGCGATGATCTGCAGGCTCTGGACCAGAGGCACGCCGGCCGACAGCATGGTGGTGATCTGGCGGGAGACGACGGCAATGTCCATCGGCTTGATCTTGGCGCCGCCCTTGGAGAAGAGACCCTGACTCTTCTTGCTCACCTTGGTGACGTTGACGCCCTGCTTGCGCAGCTCGGCCTTGACCGTGTTGATGCTGTCGGCCTGCAGCTCGCCGGAGACCTTCTGGCCCTTGCGGTTCACCCCGCTCCAGCGAAAGGCAAAGACTTTCTTGGGGGCATTCTGTTTCTGGGTTAGCGTTGCCATCACTGCGTCCTGCAATGGGGCCCGGTTTGCTCGTCATTAAGAGAAGCAACCTCGGCCTGATGGAAATCGCCAGGGCCGGCGGCACCTGGATGAATCGGCTGAGCGATAGACTCTGTCAGTTGGTTGTTACCCGGTTTATCTCGGCCAGGCTGGTCACCCCCAGTCGGGCCTTCTCAAGACCGGAGGTGCGCAAGGTCCGCATGCCCTCCTTCTGGGCAATGGCCGCAATCTGCATGGAATTGGCTCCCTGCATGATCAATTTTGCAATATTTTCTGACATCAACAGGATCTCGTAGATGCCGACCCGTCCCTTGTAGCCGCCAGAACACTCCTTGCAGCCAACCGGCTTGAACAGCCGCAAGCCTGCGGCCAGCTGCTGTTGGGTAAACCCCAACTCCAGCAGTTCAGCTTCCGGCACCACTTCGGGGGCCTTGCAGTGGTCGCACAGCTTGCGTGCCAATCGTTGAGCCATGATCAGGGTAACCGAGGAGGCGATGTTGAAGGCGGGGACTCCCATGTTCATCATCCGGGTCAGCGTCTCGGCCGCTGAGTTGGTGTGCAATGTAGAGAGCACCAGGTGGCCGGTTTGTGCCGCCTTGATGGCGATCTCGGCGGTTTCAAGATCCCGTATTTCACCAACCATCACCACGTCGGGATCCTGGCGCAGGAAGGAGCGCAGGGCACTGGCGAAGGTGAGCCCGGCCTTGGGGTTGACCTGCACCTGATTGACCCCAGGCAGGTTGATCTCCACCGGGTCTTCGGCGGTCGAAATATTCACTTCTGTGGTGTTGAGAATGTTCAGGCCGGTGTAGAGCGACACCGTCTTGCCCGAACCGGTCGGGCCGGTCACCAGGATCATGCCCTGAGGCTTCGAGAGCGCGCGCAGATATTGTGCCTTCTGCCGATCGTCAAAGCCGAGCTGTTCGATATTGAGGCGCGCAGCGGAAGAGTCGAGCAGACGGATAACGATCTTCTCGCCCCACATGGTGGGCAGGGTGTTGACCCGCATGTCCATCGACTTGTTGCGCGACAGCTTCAATTTGATGCGGCCATCCTGGGGCAGCCGCCGTTCGGCGATGTCCAGGCGCGCCATCACCTTGAGGCGGGCCGAGAAGCGGTTGGCCAGATTGACCGGCGGCGTCGCTACCTCATGCAGGATCCCGTCTATCCGAAAGCGAATACGGTACTTGGTCTCATAGGGTTCGAAGTGGAGGTCGGATGCACCGCGCTTGATGGCATCCATCATGATCTTGTTGATGTATTTGACGATGGGGGCGTCATCGTCCGCCGTGTTGACGCTCTCGTCGAGTCGTGACCCCTCGTCAGACACCTCCAGCTCGGAGATCTCGGATTCGTCGATGTCCTCCATGCCGAGGGCGTCCTGATCGTTCTCCATCAGCTTGCTGATGGCGGCGGTCAGCTTGTTCTCTTCGACCAGCAGGGCCTCGGTGTGCAGCCCGAAGCTGAAACCAAAATCCTCCAGTGCCGACACATTGGTCGGGTCGGACATGGCGATATAGAGGGTGTGGCCCTGGGTGTAGATGGGCAGCACATGGTGTTTCTCAATCAGCTTCTGATTGAGGTACTTCTGCGGGATCTCGGCCAGGTCGAAGGCGGCAAGATCCAGCAGAGGTACCCCATACTCCAGCTCGCAGAAGTCGGCCAGCGCCTTGCTGTCGAGGATCTCGTTCTCGATCAGAAAGGTCACAAAGGGTTTGCGCTGTGCCTTGGCCTGGCTCAGATAGCGCTGTGAGTCTGACTCACTGAGCAGGGAAGAGGCGGCCAGGCTTAACGCCAGGCCGCTATGGGGGCTAGAAGTCATGCGTTAGCATTTACCATCTGTCTTGCAAGAACCCGAAATGGTCCACAAAACTTGCTGTCCTTCGGTCGCTAAAGCATTCGTTACCAAAGAATAGGTTGAGCTGTCTAAGTTTGTATCGGCAGTGGCAAGAATGGTGACTACATTACCTGTCGCTGTAACGCCGATGCTGGCTAAGTTCCCGGTGAGATCGGAAGCACCTGAGACAGCTGCTAGGCCTGAAGCTGCACAATCAGATGCAAGAGTACCTGTTCCCCCTGTATGACCTTGTACACATACCTCGACTGCGGTTTTAGCTGGACCAGTTGCAGAGATTACTTCAGTGAATTTTGCGCGTTTTGTATAGCTTTGATACGCCGGCAGCGCAATGGCGGCTAGGATGGCGACGATCGCGACCACGATCATCAATTCGATAAGGGTAAAGCCTGATTGTTTCTTCATTTCAAATATCCTTTTTGTCCTTGGTTCCTGGGAAGTGCCGGTGGAAAACTATCCACACGTCAATATCTTATCCGAGCTGTCCGACTTGGCAACAGAGGTCGGGGTCTTTGTTAACAATCTTTCTGTCATTTGCGAAAAATTTGATATAAATCATGGATGAAGAGCCCCTATCGACTCTTTGTAGCTGGCGGGGATGAGTCCATCTCACACTCCTTTGCCGAGGGATCCTGCCTTAAAGAAAAGGCGCCCATGGCGCCTTTTGCAAGTCCTTCATCTTGTTATATGTCACCGGCCCGACGGGGCATGGTGAACGCCCTTCGGCTAGATAAAACGCATCGAGAGATCTAGGGCCCGCACATGTTTGGTCAGGGCACCGACCGAAATGAAGTCGACACCGGTAGCCGCATATTCGGCCAGGGTGTCCAGCGTGACGTTGCCGGACACTTCCAGCTTGGCCCGCCCCTGATTGAGTGCAACGGCCTCGCGCATCATGGGCACGTCGAAGTTGTCCAGCATTACTATGTCTGCCAGGGCTGCCAGCGCCTGTGCCAGCTCGGCCAGGGATTCGACCTCGACTTCCACCGGTTTGCCCGGATTGAGCCGGCGAGCCTCGGCAATAGCCTGCGCTATGCCACCACAGGCGAGAATATGGTTCTCCTTGATGAGATAGGCGTCATAGAGGCCGATGCGGTGATTCTTGCCGCCGCCGCAGGTGACCGCATACTTCTGGGCGCTGCGAAGGCCGGGCAGGGTCTTGCGGGTGTCGAGCAGGCGGCAATCTGTGCCTGCCAGCTCGGCCACGTAGCGGGCGGTGAGGGTGGCGACGCCGGAGAGGGTCTGCACGAAGTTCAGCGCATTGCGCTCGCCGGTCAGCAGGGTGCGAGCCGGGCCGTGCAGACGGAACAGCTCCTGATTGGGGGTGAGCACTTCACCATCCTGCACCAGCCACTCCACCTGCACATCGCCACCAAGCTGGGTGAATACCTCGTCTACCCAGGGTTGGCCGCAGAAGACGCCGGCTTCGCGGGTGATGACTCGGGCCGTCGAGATGCGATCCGCCGGGATCAGCTGGGCCGTGATATCGGCGCTGGCATCCGGTTGGTCCAGCGCGGTGAGGGCGTCGCCCAAGTCTTCGAGTAATGCGGCGCGCACGGCGCGACGGATGTCCTGTTGTAGCATGCCTTTATTCCTGCAAAGGTCTGAGCAGCAACTGCCGCTCCTTTTGAACCAGCTCCAGCCGGCCGAGGGCATTCATGCCTACCAGCACCTCGTCGCCAGCCGCCGCCGGGTTGATAAAGATGGCCAGATCGTACAAGGTCAATGGTCCCATCGCCAGCGTTTCGATGGTGCCGTTGCCGACCCGGATAAAGCCGGCAGCCGTATTCACCTGGCTGCTGCCGTGGGCGGTCAGGCCGAGCCGCTCGGCGACCCGTTGTGGCACTGTGATGCGCGTTGCGCCGGTATCGAGCAGCAGTTGCACCGGCTGGCCGTTGATGGCACCCTCCAGTCGATAGTGGCCGCTCTGGTCGGCCCTCAGCAGGAGTTCGCCGCTGGCGGTGACGCTCGGTTGGGTGCGGGAGTGGAAGTAGAGGGTCAGCAGGCCCATCAAAGAGAGCCAGGCCAGTAGCCAGAACCAGCGCGCCGTTTGCTGCATACCTCATCCATATCGAGCCAAAGATGACCCAGCCTAACACACAATTTTCCACTGATTCAGCGGCTTGGTGACAAGATGCCGGCCCGGATCGCGCTTTTCCCCTCAACTCGTATCGAGTAGCCGATGACCCATCCTGACCCCATGTTTTCCATCGACGCCGCCGGCTGGTGCCGGGAGGCTCGCCGGGTGCCCTCTCCCCACTACAACGAGCGGGCCAGCCCGAGCGACATCTCTCTGCTGGTGGTGCATGGCATCAGCCTGCCGCCAGGCGAGTTCGGCGGCCCCTTCATCGACGATCTCTTTATGGGCAGGTTGGATCCCGCGGCGCACCCCTACTTTGTCGACATTCATCAACTGCGGGTCTCGGCGCACTGTCTGATCCGGCGCGATGGTGAACTGGTGCAGTATGTGCCGTTTGGTGCCAGAGCCTGGCATGCCGGGGTCTCGAGCTGGCAGGGGAGGGAGGCGTGCAACGACTTCTCCATCGGCATCGAGCTGGAAGGGACCGACGAACTGCCCTACACGGACGCACAGTATGAGGTATTGGTTGGGCTCAGCCGAACCTTGTCGAGTCATTATCCCGCCATCACGGCGGATCGTATCGTCGGCCATTGCGACATAGCGCCGGGGCGCAAGACGGATCCGGGTGACAGTTTCGAATGGCAGCGATATCGCCAGGCACTCAACTTTAAGTAAATATTCTAAAAATAAGTTTGTATTTTTAAAACAATGGCTTGCCTCTATGGCAGGCCATTTTTATTCGCTGTTGATCAAATGTTGCCTGTGAGCCATGTCAAAAATATTGGTCTGACCAATTTCTATGAGCCAAATCATAAATCCCTCTATTTACCCCTTAAGTGGCAAGGTTGATTCTTGATTCAGATCATCTTTTGGGTGGACTTTTCCCATGCCCTCTGCTAATTTTCGCCCCATTCATGAAATTGGTAATACCAATTTAACAAAGCAGCCTCATGCCCTATCTCAAGATTACTCAACCCAAGTTGGCCGACGCCATTGTCGCCGAGCTGGAACAGATGATTCTGGAAGGCAGTTTGCAGCCGGGCCAGAAGTTGCCGCCCGAGCGGGAACTGGCCATCCAGTTTCAGGTTTCGCGCCCTTCGCTGCGCGAAGCCATCCAGCGTCTCGAGGCAAGAGGACTCTTGTATCGTCGTCAGGGCGGCGGCACTTACGTACAGAATGCCTTGAGCAAAGGGATCGCCGATCCCCTGTTCGAGCTGCTCAGCACCCACCCGGAAGCCCAGTACGACCTGCTGGAGTTTCGCCATGCGCTGGAAGGCATCTGTGCCTACTATGCTGCATTGCGGGGAACGGAAGCCGATTTCGAGCGGATCCGTCAGGTGCAGTCCGCCATCGAGGAGGCTGGCCAGCAAGGCTCGCTGGTAGCCGAATCTGCTGCCGTCACCCAGTTCTATCTGGCGGTGGCCGAAGCGTCCCACAACGTGGTGCTGCTGCATCTGCTGCGGGCCATGGGCCCCATGCTTGAGCAGAACATTTTACGCAATAACGAAATTCTGAATCGCCGTCCGGGAGTGGTCGCCAAGATCCGTCGCCATCGCGCGCATCTGATCGAGGCTATCCTGTCGGGGGCTCCGGAGCGGGCCAGGGCAGCTTGTCATGAGCACCTGGCCTTTATCGAGGACACCTTGTTGGATATGCAGAGGGAAGACAGCCGGATCCAGCGATCCATGCGTCGGATCCGTCAGCAGGAAAACTAATCCCACAAGGCTTTATTGTCGAATGCTTGCGCCCTTCGCCGTGCAATGCCGTGCAATCACAACATAATAGGAACCAGCCATGTCTGATATCCTGAAGAACGATGTGGACCCGATAGAAACGCTGGAGTGGCTTGCCTCTCTGGAATCCCTGCTGCGTGAAGAGGGTCCGCAACGCGCTCAGTTCATCCTTGAACAGTTGGCCGAGAAAGCCCGCGCAAGCGGTGTGGACGTGGCTGCCAAGGCAAATCGCGACTACATCAACACCATCCCGTCCAGCGACGAGCCGGCTTACCCGGGCGACCTGGAGATGGAGCGTCGCATTCGCGCCATCATCCGCTGGAACGCCATGATGATCGTGCTGCGCGCCTCCAAGAAAGACCTGGACCTGGGCGGTCACATGTCTTCCTTCGCCTCTTCCGCGACCATCTACGAAGTCTGCTACAACCACTTCTTCCGTGCCCGCAACGAGAAGGACGGTGGCGACCTGGTTTACTTCCAGGGTCACATCTCCCCGGGCATCTACGCCCGTGCATTTGCCGAAGGTCGCCTGACCGAAGAGCAGCTGGACAACTTCCGTCAGGAAGTGGATGGCAAGGGTATCCCTTCCTACCCGCACCCGAAACTGATGCCGGAATTCTGGCAGTTCCCGACCGTCTCCATGGGTCTGGGCCCCATCGCCGCCATCTATCAGGCCCGCTTCCTGAAGTACCTGACCGACCGTGGCATCAAGGATTGCTCCGAGCAGACCGTTTACGCCTTCCTAGGTGACGGCGAGATGGACGAGCCGGAAGCCAAGGGCGCCCTGACCGTTGCCGTGCGTGAAAAGCTCGACAACCTGGTGTTCGTGGTCAACTGCAACCTGCAGCGTCTGGATGGCCCGGTTGTCGGCAACGGCAAGGTCATCAACGAGCTGGAAGGCCTGTTCGCCGGCGCTGGCTGGGACGTCACCAAGGTTATCTGGGGTCGCAAGTGGGATGAGCTGCTGAAGAAAGACACTTCCGGCAAGCTGATCCAGCTGATGAACGAGACCGTGGATGGTGACTACCAGACCATGAAGTCCCGCGATGGCGGCTACGTGCGCGAGCACTTCTTCAACCGTTACCCGGAAACCGCCGCGCTGGTCAAAGACATGACTGACGAGGAGATCTTCGCCCTGAACCGCGGTGGTCACGATCCTCGCAAACTGTTCGCCGCCTTCTCCAAGGCCGCACAGACCAAGGGCAAGCCGACCGTGATCCTGGCCAAGACCATCAAGGGCTATGGCATGGGCGAAGCGGCCGAAGGCAAGAACATCGCTCACCAGGTCAAGAAGATGGATCTGGGCTCAGTGCGTCACCTGCGCGATCGTTTCAACCTGCCGGTGACCGACGAGCAGCTGGAAAACCTGCCGTACCTGAAGATCGAAGAGGGTACCGAAGAACACAAGTACCTGCACGCCCGTCGTGCCGCGCTGAAGGGCTATGTACCGACCCGTCTGCGCGAGAGCACCACCAAGCTGGAAATCCCGGCGCTGGATGCCTTCGGTCCGCTGCTGGGTGAACAGGCGCGTGAAATCTCCACCACCATGGCGTTCGTGCGTTCCCTGAACGTGATGCTGAAAGACAAGTCCATCGGCAAGCGCATCGTGCCGATCCTGGCTGACGAAGCCCGTACCTTCGGTATGGAAGGCCTGTTCCGCCAGATCGGTATCTACAGCCCGCACGGTCAGCAGTACACCCCGCAAGACCGCGACATCGTCTCCTACTACAAGGAAGACAAGCAGGGTCAGGTTCTGCAAGACGGTATCAACGAGCTGGGCGCCATGTCCTCCTGGCTGGCTGCTGCGACCTCTTACAGCACCAACGATTGCCCGATGATCCCGTTCTACATCTACTACTCCATGTTCGGCTTCCAGCGGATCGGCGACATGGCGTGGGCAGCCGGTGACCAGCAAGCCCGTGGCTTCCTGCTGGGTGCGACCTCCGGTCGTACTACCCTGAACGGCGAAGGTCTGCAGCACGAAGATGGTCACAGCCACATCCTGGCCAACACCATCCCGAACTGCGTCTCCTACGACCCGTCCTACGCCTATGAAGTAGCGGTGATCGTACAGGACGGTCTGCGCCGCATGTACGGTGAGAACCCGGAGAACGTGTTCTACTACATCACCACTCTGAACGAGAACTACGCCATGCCGGCCATGCCGGAAGGCGCCGAGGAAGGCATCCGCAAGGGTATCTACAAGCTGGAAACCGTGGCCGGCACCAAGGCCAAGGTACAGCTGCTGGGTTGTGGCTCCATCCTGGGTCACGTGCGCACCGCCGCCCAGATCCTGGCCAGCGAATACGGCATCGGTTCCGACGTGTTCAGCGTCACCTCCTTCAACGAGCTGGCTCGTGACGGTCAGGACGCGGATCGCTGGAACATGCTGCACCCGACTGCCGAGGCTCGCGTTCCCTACATCGCTCAGGTGCTGGGCAGCGAAGCCACCATCGCCGCGACCGACTACATGAAGTCCTTCGCCGATCAGGTGCGTGCCTTCGTGCCGACCGAAAACTACCGCGTGCTGGGTACCGACGGTTACGGCCGTTCCGACAGCCGTGCCAACCTGCGTCGTCACTTCGAAGTGAACGAGTTCTACGTAGTGGTTGCTGCCCTGACCGAACTGGCCAAGCGCGGCGAGGTAGACAAGCAGGTTGTGGCCGAGGCCATCGCCAAGTACGGCATCGATGCCGACAAGGTCAACCCGCTGTACGCGTAAGAGGATCAAGTGTCGTGCCGGGACTCGTTGCCCGGCACGGCCTTGCAAAGGTTAACGCGAAAGACGCGTGACAGCAGTCGGTCACGCGGATGCACGCAAGAGGATAAAGCACAATGTCCAAACAGATTATGGTGCCGGATATCGGCGCCGATGAAGTTGAAGTCACCGAGATCATGGTGGCCGTGGGTGACAAGGTCGAACTCGATCAGTCCATCATCGCGGTAGAAGGCGACAAGGCCTCCATGGAAGTCCCGGCCCCATCCGCCGGCATCGTCAAAGAGATCCTGATCAAGGTGGGCGACAAGGTTGCCACCGGTTCCCAGATCATGATCTTCGAAGCCGAGGGTGCTGCCGCACCTGCGCCTGCTCAGGCCGCTGCACCGGTTGCAGCCGCACCGGCCGCCGCTCCTGCTGCTGCCGCTCGCAAAGACGTGCACGTGCCGGACATCGGTGACGACGAAGTGGACGTGACCGAGATCATGGTTGCCGTAGGCGACATGGTTGAAGCCGACCAGTCCATCATCGCCGTGGAAGGTGACAAGGCCTCCATGGAAGTGCCAGCACCGTTCGCGGGCCGCGTGGTCGAGATCAAGGTTGCCGCTGGCGCCAAGGTCTCTACCGGTTCCCTGGTGATGGTGTTTGAAGTGGCTGGTGCCGCTCCTGCCGTTGCTGCTGCACCGGCCCAGGCTGCCGCTCCCGTGGCTGCTGCCCCGGTTGCCGCCGCTGCCAAAGAGGTCAATGTACCGGATATCGGTGGCGACGAAGTGGAAGTCACCGAGATCATGGTCGCCGTGGGTGACAAGGTTGAAGCCGACCAGTCCCTGATCGCCGTGGAAGGTGACAAGGCCTCCATGGAAGTGCCTGCGCCGTTCGCCGGTGTGGTCAAAGAGATCAAGGTGAAGGCGGGTGACAAGGTCTCCACCGGTTCCCTGATCATGGTATTCGAAGTGGCTGGTGCCGCTCCGGCTGCCGTGGCTGCTCCGGCTCCTGCCGCTGCACCTGTTGCTGCCGCTCCGGCTGCCGCTGCTCCTGCGCCGGTTGCCCAGGCTGCTGCCGCCTCCGACTTCGTTGCCAACGATGCCTACGTACACGCCTCTCCGGCGGTACGCCGTCTGGCTCGCGAGTTTGGTGTCAACCTAGCCAAGGTGAAAGCCTCCGGTCGCAAGGGCCGCATCGTCAAAGAAGACGTGCAAGCCTACGTGAAGGATGCGGTCAAGCGCGCCGAGTCCGCTCCGGCTGCAGGTCAAGGCACTGGTAACGGCAACGGCATGAGTGTGCTGGCGTGGCCTAAGGTCGATTTCAGCAAGTTCGGTGATGTGGAAGAGGTCGATCTGACCCGCATCCAGAAGATCTCCGGTCCGAACCTGCACCGCAACTGGGTCATGATCCCCCATGTCACCCAGTTCGACGAAGCTGATACCACCGAGCTGGAAGCGTTCCGCAAAGAGCAGAACGCGATGCTCGAGAAGCAGAAGGCAGACGTGAAGATCACCCCGCTGGTGTTCATCCTGAAAGCCGCCGCCAAGGCGCTGGAAGCCCATCCGCGCTTCTGCAGCTCCCTGTCCGAAGATGGCAGCAAGCTGATCATGAAGAAGTACATCCACATCGGTGTGGCGGTGGATACCCCCAACGGTCTGGTTGTGCCCGTGGTGCGCGACGTCAACAAGAAGGGCATCATGGAGCTGTCTCGCGATCTGGCCGAGATCTCCAAGAAGGCTCGTGCCGGCAAGCTGACCGCTGCCGACATGCAGGGCGGTTGCTTCACCATCTCCAGCCTGGGTGGCATCGGTGGTACCAGCTTTACCCCGATCGTCAACGCGCCGGAAGTGGCCATCCTGGGCGTCTCCAAGTCCGAGATGAAGCCGAAGTGGAACGGCAAAGAGTTCGCGCCACGCCTGATGCTGCCGCTGGCCCTGAGCTACGACCACCGCGTCATCGATGGTGCCGATGGAGCCCGCTTCATCACCACCATGAACGGCGTGCTGTCCGACATCCGTCGACTGGTCCTGTAAGTGAGAGGGCGGGCCCAGAGCCTGCCCTTTTTACTTCTCATTTCGTTAACAGGATTGTAAACTTGCCCCGTTTTTTTCACGGCTGCAGCCGCCTTGTCCTGGCTTAAGACTGCGCTGTCCGGGGATATAAGAACGACAAAGAGGTCATGATGAGTAAAGAAATCAAAACCCAGGTCGTAGTACTGGGTGCTGGCCCTGCCGGTTATTCCGCTGCCTTCCGTGCGGCTGACTTGGGTCTGGATACCATTATCGTCGAGCGTTACTCCACCCTGGGGGGCGTCTGCCTGAACGTGGGCTGCATCCCGTCCAAGGCGCTGCTGCACGTCGCCAAAGTCATTGAAGAAGCCAAGGCGCTGGCCGAGCACGGCATCGTCTTCGGTGCCCCGCAGACCGACATCGACAAGGTGCGTCTGTGGAAAGAGAAGGTCATCAACCAGCTGACCGGCGGTCTGGCTGGCATGGCCAAGATGCGTAAAGTCCAGGTTGTGAACGGCTTCGGCAAGTTCACCGGCCCGAACACGCTCGAAGTGATCGGGGAAGACGGCAAGACCACCGTCACCTTCGACAACGCCATCATCGCCGCCGGTTCCCGTCCGGTGAAGCTGCCGTTCATCCCCCATGACGACCCGCGCGTATGGGACTCTACCGATGCGCTGGAGCTGACTACCGTTCCGGGCAAGCTGCTGGTCATCGGTGGCGGCATCATCGGTCTGGAGATGGGTACCGTGTACTCCTCCCTGGGCTCCGAGATCGACGTGGTGGAATTTGCCGACCAGCTGGTACCGGCTGCCGACAAAGACATCGTCAAGATCTACACCAAGCGCGTTGCCAAGAAATTCAACATCATGCTGGAGACCAAGGTCACCGCAGTTGAAGCCCGTGAAGACGGCCTGTACGTCTCCTACGAAGGCAAGCACGCCCCGGCCGAGCCGGTTCGTTACGACAACGTGCTGGTTGCCGTAGGTCGCGTGCCGAACGGCAAGATGCTGGATGCCGAGAAGGCCGGCGTTGCCGTGACCGAGCGCGGTTTCATCGAGGTGGACAAGCAGCTGCGTACCAACGTGGCGCACATCCACGCCATCGGCGACATCGTCGGTCAGCCGATGCTGGCTCACAAGGGTGTGCACGAAGGCCACGTGGCTGCCGAAGTCATCGCCGGCAAGAAGCACTACTTCGACCCGAAAGTGATCCCGTCCATCGCCTACACCGAGCCGGAGATGGCCTGGGTTGGTCTGACCGAGAAAGAAGCCAAGCAACAGGGCCTGAACTTCGAAGTCGCCACCTTCCCGTGGGCTGCTTCCGGTCGCGCCATCGCGTCCGACTGCTCCGACGGCATGACCAAGCTGATCTTCGACAAGGAGAGCGGCCGCGTCATCGGTGGTGCCATCGTGGGTACCAACGGTGGTGAACTGCTGGGTGAAATCGGTCTGGCCATCGAGATGGGTGCTGACGCCGAAGACATCGCGCTGACCATCCACGCTCACCCGACTCTGCACGAGTCCGTGGGTCTGGCTGCCGAAGTGTTCGAAGGCTCCATCACCGACCTGCCGAACGCCAAGGCCAAGAAGAAGAAGTAATTCTCTTCCCGCCTCATGAAAAAGCCGCTCAATCGAGCGGCTTTTTGTTTTTCAGCGGCAGGCGGCTGGTTGTCAGCAGCGCCCCTTCTTCGCCTGGCCGGGCGGGCAGAAGGTGCCGTAACCGTTCCTGCTGCCATCGCTGACCCGGATGCGGGCGTCATCGACGCTCACATCGGCACTGTGCACCCGTACCGGTCCGCTGCTGCAGGCGCTGAGCAGCCCCCCCAGCACTATCATCACTACCAGCTTGCCCATAACTCCTCCTCTCATTTTCCTGATTATGGGGCATTTTCAGAAGCCGGTGGAGGCGGCGCAAAAGCGCCTGCGTCACGGCTTGCCGTGGTTGCGACAGAGGGCGCCGCAGCGCCCTCTGTCGGGTGATGAAGTGGGAGTCAAAAGTTACAGCCGGAAGTTGCCGACCAGCTTGTCCAGCTCACCGGAGAGGTGCTGCAGGCTGCGGCTCGACTCGGTCAGCTGGTGGGCGATGTCGGCGGTCTCCATGGTGAGCTGGTTGATGTCTTCCACGTTGCGGTTGATCTCGCCCACCACGCTGGACTGCTCCTCGGTGGCGGTGGCGACCTGGATGTTCATGTCGCTGATCTGGGTAATGTGGGCGGTGATCTGGCCGAGGGCGCCGTTGGCCGCATCGGCCTGGGTAACCACTTCCAGGCTCTGGTTGCGGCCCTGGGTCATGGCGTTGACCGCGCGGGCGCTCTGCTCCTGCAGCCGGTTGATCATGCCCTGGATCTCGGCGGTGGAGGCGGCGGAGCGACTGGCGAGGTTGCGCACCTCGTCGGCCACCACTGCGAAGCCGCGGCCCTGCTCGCCGGCACGGGCGGCCTCGATGGCGGCGTTGAGCGCCAGCAGGTTGGTCTGCTCCGAGATGCTGCGAATGGTGTCGAGGATGCTGCCGATGGAGTCGGTCTGGCTGGCCAGCGACTCGATGACCCCGGCCACCCCTTCAATCTCGCCGGAGAGGCCGACGATGCCGTGGCGGGCCTGAGCAACCACGCCGGCCCCCGCATCCGCCTGCTCATTGGCCTGTCTCGCCACCTCTGCGGCGAGGGAGGCATTGCCGGCGATTTCGCTTACAGTGGCCCCCATCTCATGGATGGCGGTGGCTACCTGCACGGTGCGATCCCGCTGGGCGGTGCAGTTGTGCTGGGTGAGCTGGGCCTTGGCGGCCACCTCGTCGGCGGTGGCGGCCAGTTGATGGGAGTTGCGGGCTACCTGCTCGATGGCGCTGTGGATCTTGCTGACGAAGTGATTGAAGCTCACCGTGATCTCCGCCAGCTCGTCATTGCCCTTCAGCTGGGCACGGGAATCCAGCGCCAGGTGTTCGGCGGCATAGCCAATGTACTGCTGCAGGAAGCTGACGCGATTGCGCAGGCCACGCAGTACCAGAAAGGAGACCAGCAGGCAGATGACGAGTGCGCCTCCTATGATGGCGAGCATCTGGCTTTCGCCCCGTGCGAAGCTCTGCTGACTGATGGCGTGACGCTGCTGGGCCAGCTTCATCAGTTCGTCGAGCTGGGTATTGGCACTCTTGCGCATGGTGCCGTAGGTCACCGCGTAGCGCTCCTTGTAGATGCGCCGTGCACTCTCCATGTCACCCTGCTCCATTGCGGCCAGCATGGGCTGCAACTCACTCTTTTCCATCGCCTCGAATTGTTCGAACAGCTGCTGGGCATTTTGCCGCGCGGCAGGATCGACCTGGGCGTTGACCGCCAGCTGCATGGCCTGGCGCATCTCGGGGATGTCCTCTTCCCGTGTCTCCTTGACCCGGGTCAACACCCCTTTTTCATCCTTGAGCGAGGTTTCTTGCAGCAGCATCATGTCGAGCCCCACCCGCATGCGGGGGATGCGCGACACTACCTCTGCCATGGCCCGCATCGGGGTGGCAGTGTTCTCGTAGAGCTCGGTGGCCTGTCGTTCGATAGCGCCCATGCTGCGAAGGCTGGCGGCGCCCACCAGCAGCAGCGCCAGGCAGGGCACGGCGACAGCCAGTATCAACTGGCTCTTGATTGTCAGTTTACCCTCTAGCATGGGTTCTCCTCGCTGATCATGACGATGTGAATTATCACAGTATAAATCGACGGATCTGGCGCCAACTTGAGCCTTTGTTAACAAGTGGCCAACAAAAAGGGGCGCCATGCGCCCCTTGTGATATCAAAACCTCAAAGTCGGAAGTTGCCGACCAGCTTGTCCAGCTCGCCGGAGAGGTGCTGCAGGCTGCGACTCGACTCGGTCAGCTGGTGGGCGATGTCGGCGGTCTCCATGGTGAGCTGGTTGATGTCCTCCACGTTGCGGTTGATCTCGCCCACCACGCTGGATTGCTCCTCGGTGGCGGTGGCAACCTGGATGTTCATGTCGCTGATCTGGGTGATGTGGGCGGTGATCTGGCCGAGGGCGCCGTTGGCCGCATCGGCCTGGGTGACCACTTCCAGGCTCTGGTTGCGGCCCTGGGCCATGGCGCTGACGGCACGGGCGCTCTGCTCCTGCAGCCGGTTGATCATGCCCTGGATCTCGGCGGTGGAGGCGGCGGAGCGGCTGGCGAGGTTGCGCACCTCGTCGGCCACCACCGCGAAGCCACGGCCCTGCTCACCGGCGCGGGCGGCCTCGATGGCGGCGTTGAGCGCCAGCAGGTTGGTCTGCTCCGAGATGCTGCGGATGGTGTCGAGGATGCTGCCGATGGAGTCGGTCTGGCTGGCCAGCGACTCGATGACCCCGGCCACCCCTTCAATCTCGCCAGAGAGGCCGACGATGCCATGGCGGGCCTGGGCTACCACCACGGCCCCTGCGTCGGCTTGTTCGTTGGCCTGCTTGGCCACGTCAGCCGCCAGCGAGGCATTGCCGGCGATTTCACTCACGGTAGCCCCCATCTCGTGGATTGCGGTGGCTACCTGCACGGTGCGATCCCGCTGGGCGGTGCAGTTGTGCTGGGTCAGCTGGGCCTTGGCGGCCACCTCGTTGGCAGTTGCGGCGAGCTGGCGGGAGTTGTCGGCCACCTGCTCGATGGAGCCGTGGATCTTGGCGACGAAGTTGTTGAAACCGGTGGCCACCTGGGCCAGTTCATCCCGCCCTTCCACCTTGAGGCGCTGGGTCAGGTCGCCGTCGCCGCTGCCGAGTTCGCGGAACAGGCGGGCCAGCTGGTTGAGCGGGCGGCTGACCGAGCCGGCCAGCAGCATGCCGAGCAGTCCCATGCCGGCGGCGATGGCCAGGCTCACCAGCAGGATGTGCAGGCGGGCGCGGTCCAGTTCGGCATAGATCTCCGCTTCCGGCACCTGGGCCACCAGATACCAGTCGAGCAGCGGAATGTAGCTGCTGGCCAGCACCACCGGCTGGCCGTCGATCTCGGCGTGGGTGGCAGCAAAGGGCTGCTTGTTCAGCAGGTTGCCGCTGCCGCTTGCCAGCTGGGCTAGGCTGTCACGGTCGATGCGGCTGGCGTCGGGGTGCAGCTTCACCTTGCCGCTGCCATCGGTCATGAAGACGAAGCCGCTGTCACCGATGCGGAAGTTGGCGAGCATGCTGACCATGCTGTCGAGGGACTTGGCGAGACCGGCGAGGCCGCGGCCATTGAGTTGCTGGAAGTTGACGAACAGCTTCACCTCGCCGTTGCTCTCACGAAAGATGCTGAGCATCAGGTCTTGCTGGCTCTTGGTGTAGCCGTAGAACCAGGCGTCCTGCTCTGGGGTGAGGTTGCGCAGAAAGCCATCCTGGTTGTAGTAGGCGGCGCTCTGGCGATCGGCAAAGGAGGCGGTGACCAGACCATGCTGGCTCGTCATGTCCTTGAGCTGGTTGATGAGGATGGACTCCTGCTCCTTGGGCATGCCGCGCTCGACCCAGTCCAGCACGAAGCGATCGTTGGCCAGCTGTCTGGCGGCGCCGGCGACCGAGGTGAGATCTTTCTCGATCTCCTTGCCGATGCGCTGGGTCAGGTTGGGCAGCTCCTGCTCGAACATGCGGGTTTCGATCAGTTGCTGGGCCGAGCGCTGGCTGAAGTAGCCCACCAGCAGGCAGGAGAGCACCACGGCGAGGGTGACCGTGGCCAGGATTTTCTGTTTGAGTGTCAGGCTTGCAAGCATAAGAGTGACTCGGATGGATGAACGCGGGATTGAGCACATATTAGCGGCAGCCCGGCGCCACCCTTGATAGGCCGGCCCACTTTATTGATGGATTACGTTTGCGCTCACATCGCTGCCTGGCCGGGCCGTACCCGCCTGCGTCGGAATGCGCACCGATAACCCCTGCCAACTGTTGCGGTTCGCTTTGCGCACCTTATAGTAGGCTTCACTGCCTAGCTGGCTCGCCCTGGATTCAATGGAAAATCATATGCGCATCTTTCGTCGAGGATGGAACCCCCTGTTCCTGATTTTGCTGGCCTGTCTGCCGCTGATGGCGGCGGCCCAGCCCGAACGGCCCAAAATTGCCCTGGTACTCAGCGGCGGCGGCGCCAAGGGCTCGGCCCACATCGGCATCCTCAAGGTGCTGGAGCAGAAGCGCATCCCGGTCGACATCATAGTGGGCACCAGCATGGGTTCCTACGTGGCGGGCATGTACGCCATGGGGCTGAGCGCCGAAGAGGTGGAGCGCACCACCCTGGCCATCGACTGGAACAAGGGCTATCAGGACAAGGTCGGGCGCGATGAACTCTCCCTGCGCAAGAAGCAGCAGAGCGAGCAGTACCAGCTGCGCACCGACATCGGCATCAACGGCGACTCGGTCCAGTTCCCCGATGGCTTCTTCCAGGGCCAGTCCATGGCCAGCCTGCTGCGCCACGCCACCTCCAACCTGCCGGTACAGAAGAGCTTCAACGATCTGCCCATTCCCTACCGCGCCATGGCCACCGACATGGAGACGGTGACCCCCTTCGTGCTGGACCACGGCAGCCTGGCCAAGGCGATGCAGGCCTCCATGTCCATTCCCGGCGCCCTCAAGCCGGTGGAGTGGGAGGGGCACATCCTGGCCGATGGCGGCACCGTCAACAACATGCCGGTGGACGTGGCCAAGGCGATGGGCGCCGACGTGGTGATCGCGGTGGACATCAGCGCCAGGCTGCGCACCCGCGAGTCTCTGAAATCGGGGCTCGCCATGATCGACCAGCTCACCACCTACATGACCCAGGTTGGCACCGAGAAACAGAAGGCGCTGATGGGGCCAGACGACATTCTGCTGACGCCCGAGTTCGGCAACATGGGCATTGCCGACTTCGCCCTGATGCCGGAGGGGATCAAGCTCGGGGAGGAGGTGGCCAACCGCGCCTCGGCCCGGCTCGACAAGCTCTCCCTCTCGCCGGCCGCCTATGCCGCCTATCGCAACCAGAAGCTGAGCCGGCGTGCCGAGCGCAGCGGCCAGCCCGCCTACTACATCGACAAGGTGGAGATCATCAACAAGTCCCGTCTCTCCGACGAGACGGTGCGCGCCATGCTGAAGGTGCGTCCCGACAAGATCCAGACCAACGAGAGCCTGGAGGCGGGCATTCGCCGGCTCTATGCACTGGAGTCGTTCGATCGCATCACCTACGAGGTGGTGGAGCGGGGTGGCGAGAACGTGCTGGTGGTCGACGCCAGCGAGAAGAACTGGGGGCCGGGCTACCTCAACTTCCAGTTCGGCTTCTCCGATGATTTCGAGAGCAGCTCCAACTACAACGTGGGCATGTCCTACACCCTCACCAACGTCAACGACTGGGGGGGCGAGTGGCTGACCGAGGCATCGCTCGGTACCGCCAAGCACTTCAAGACCGACTTCTACACCCCGCTGGAGCCCTCCCAGACCTTCTTCGGCGAGGCGAGCCTGGCCTATGACAAGACCCAGCGTCGCATCTTCATGCCCGAGGAGACGCGAGCGGCCGATGGGGTGAGCTATGTCGATTCCGAATACAGCTTCACCAGCGTCGATCTGGCGGTGGGCTGGAATCGTCAGCCCTGGAGCCGTCTCTCGCTCGGGCTGGAGGGAAAAATGGGGGATATCGACATTCGCAACGTGGCGGATGCCAAGGTGGATGCCTCCTCCTGGGGCCCCTATGTCCGTTTCGAGCACGACACCCTCGACAGCCGCTACTTCCCCTATCAGGGCGCCTACTGGGACATCAAGGGGGGTTACTCCGCCGTCCGGCTGGATGACAGCAGTGACATCAATGATCGCTACGAGGGGGTCAACTACCACCTGGCGATGATCAAGCCCTGGTCCTGGGACAGACACAGCCTCAACCTGCTGCTGGAGGGAGGGGGCTCCACCTCCCAGGAGGAGTACCCGCTGTTCGTGCAGGATCTGGGCGGACTGTTCCGCATGTCCGGCTTCCAGCGCTACCAGCTGAGCGGCCGCTACAGCCTGTTTGGCGGGCTGCGTTACATCTACCGGGTGGCTGACAACGACTTCGGCGCGCTGCGGGCCCCACTCTATCTGGGGGGCTCCATCGAGCAGGGTGGGGTGTGGAACAGCGGCAGGGATATCAGCGTGGAGAGCTCTTTCACCGCCGGCTCCGTCTACGTCGGGGTGGAGAGCTTCCTCGGCCCCATCTTCCTCGGCTACGGCATGGCGGAGGGGGGCAACGACATGTTCTATCTGCAATTGGGCAGCACGTTCGAATAACGGGAAAATGATGCCTTTTTGTTAACTTATTTCTGGCGTGCCATTTATCTGCTTGTAAAACATCAGCAAGTTTAGATGGTTATGTTGTTTTGATGAATATCTGTACAGGCTTTGGATTTTAATTAGTCGTTAAAACTTATATAGTGGGGGGCACCCTACGGGTGTCCCGCAAGGACGATCGCCGCGAGCGTGGGCGAACCCCAAAAAAAGACCAAAGAGGAATTAGTCGTGCTTGAAACATACCGTAAACACGTCGCAGAACGTGCCGCCGAAGGCGTGGTTGCCAAACCTCTGGACGCAGAGCAGGTCGCCGCCCTGGTCGAACTGCTCAAGAACCCGCCCGCCGGTGAACAAGACTTTCTGAAAGAGCTGTTGTCTTCCCGTATTCCCCCAGGCGTTGATGAAGCGGCCTATGTCAAAGCCGGTTTCCTCACCGCCGTCGCCAAGGGCGAAGCCCACTCTCCCATCCTCACCGCTGCCGAAGCCGTCGAGCTGCTCGGTACCATGCAGGGTGGTTACAACATTCAGCCGCTGATCGACCTGCTGGACGACGCGACCCTGGCTCCTCTTGCCGCCAAGGGCCTCTCCCACACCCTGCTGATGTTCGACTCCTTCCACGACGTGGAAGAGAAGGCCAAGGCCGGCAATGCCCACGCCAAGCAGGTGATGCAATCCTGGGCCGACGCCGAGTGGTTCCTCTCCCGCCCCGAATTGGCCGAGAAGATCACCGTCACCGTGTTCAAGGTGACCGGCGAAACCAACACCGACGATCTGTCGCCGGCGCCGGACGCCTGGTCCCGCCCGGACATTCCGCTGCACGCCCTGGCCATGCTGAAGAACGCCCGTCCCGGCATCACCCCGGACAAGGATGGCGTCATCGGCCCCATCAAGACCATCGATGCCCTGAAAGAGAAAGGTTTCCCGCTGGCTTACGTGGGTGACGTGGTCGGTACCGGCTCTTCCCGTAAATCCGCCACCAACTCCGTGCTCTGGTTCATGGGCGACGACATTCCGTTCGTGCCGAACAAGCGCGCCGGCGGCGTTTGCCTGGGTGGCAAGATTGCCCCCATCTTCTTCAACACCATGGAAGATGCCGGCGCCCTGCCCATCGAGGTGGACGTTTCCAAGCTGGAAATGGGCGATGTGATCGATATCTACCCGTACCAGGGCAAGATCTGCAAGCATGGCACCGACCAGGTGCTGGCCCAGTTTGAACTGAAGACCGACGTGCTGATCGACGAAGTACGCGCCGGTGGCCGGATTCCGCTGATCATCGGCCGTGGCCTGACCGACAAGGCCCGCGAGGCGCTGGGTCTGCCGTTCTCCACCGTGTTCCGTCGTCCGCAGCCTGTCGCCGACACCGGCAAGGGCTTCACCCTGGCCCAGAAGATGGTGGGCAAGGCGTGCGGCGTGAAGGGCATCCGCCCCGGCACCTACTGCGAACCCAAGATGACCACGGTCGGCTCCCAGGACACCACGGGCCCGATGACCCGCGACGAGCTGAAAGACCTGGCCTGTCTCGGCTTCTCCGCCGACCTGACCATGCAGTCCTTCTGCCACACCGCGGCTTATCCCAAGCCCATCGACGTGCAGACCCACCACACCCTGCCGGACTTCATCATGAACCGCGGTGGTGTCTCCCTGCGTCCGGGTGACGGCGTCATCCACTCCTGGCTGAACCGCATGCTGCTGCCGGATACCGTGGGTACCGGTGGTGACTCTCACACCCGTTTCCCCATTGGCATCTCCTTCCCGGCGGGCTCTGGCCTCGTGGCCTTCGCCGCCGCCACCGGCGTGATGCCGCTGGACATGCCGGAATCCGTGCTGGTGCGCTTCAAGGGCGAGCTGCAGCCGGGCATCACCCTGCGTGACCTGGTCCATGCCATCCCGTATGCCGCCATCCAGAAAGGGCTGCTGACCGTCGAGAAAGCGGGCAAGAAGAACATCTTCTCCGGCCGCATCCTCGAGATTGAAGGTCTGCCGACCCTGAAGGTGGAGCAAGCCTTTGAGCTGGCGGACGCCAGCGCCGAGCGCTCCGCCGCCGGTTGCACCATCAAGCTGGATAAAGAGCCGATCATCGAGTATCTGAAGTCCAACATCGTGATGCTGAAATGGATGCTGTCCGAAGGCTACGGCGACGTGCGCACCATTACCCGCCGCATCAAGGGGATGGAAGAGTGGCTGGCCAACCCGGTGCTGATGGAAGCGGACAAGGACGCCGAGTATGCCGAGATCATCGAGATCGATCTGGCTACCATCAAGGAGCCGATCCTGTGCGCGCCGAACGATCCGGACGACGCCCGCCTGCTGAGCAGCGTGGCTGGCGACCAGATCGACGAGGTGTTCATCGGTTCCTGCATGACCAACATCGGCCACTTCCGTGCCGCCGGCAAACTGCTCGAGAAGTACCAGGGCGAGCTGCCGACCCGCATGTGGATCGCCCCGCCCACCAAGATGGACAAGGATCAGCTGACCGAAGAGGGCTACTACGGCATCTTCGGCCGGGTCGGTGCCCGCATCGAAATACCCGGCTGCTCCCTCTGCATGGGCAACCAGGCGCGGGTAGCGGAAGGGGCCTCCGTGGTTTCCACCTCCACCCGCAACTTCCCGAACCGTCTGGGCAAGGGTGCCAACGTCTATCTGGCTTCTGCCGAACTGGCTGCGGTTGCCGCCATCCTCGGCAAGATCCCGACCGTGGCGGAGTACCTGCAGTATGCCAAGTCGCTGGATGCCACTGCCGCCGACACCTATCGCTACCTCAACTTCAACGAGATCGCCTCCTACACCAAGAAGGCCGATGCGGTGATCCTGCAGCAAGCGGTATAAGGGGAGGCGCCGACAGGGCGCGTCCGTATTGACTCCAAGCCCCGGCCCGTGCCGGGGCTTTTGTTTGTTTCGCTGTCAGCAGCTGGTCAATCTTTGCGCATGTTAGGGCCTGATTCAGCATCGGCTGTTAAGGTGGGCTGCCATGTTTGCCGTATGGTCCCGCCATGTCGATGTCGCCGCTCAACCTGGATTTCTCCCGTACCTGGCTAAGGTTCGGATGCACCTTGCTGCTGTTCATGCTGCCCTTTGCGCTCGGGCTGTGGACCATCTACCAAGGTCATCTGCAGACGCTGGATCGCCAGTCGCAACGCTCGGCCCGGCAGGTGGTCACCCTGATGGAGACCATGCTGACCCACGCAGAGAGGGCCAACCAGGCCTTGCGTCCCTTCGTTGACAAACCGTGCGAGCAGGCCCTGTTCACCCTGCGCCAGCAGGTGGCGCTGGTGCCCTTCGTGCGCACCGTCAACCTGGTGGGGGAGCAGGGGATCTACTGCAACTCGCTGTTCGGTGCTATCCAGTGGCCGGATCGGCTCGAGCACTACAGCGGTGGCCGGCTGCGGTTGATGGCCGGCAATCAGGTGCGGGCCGATCACCCCCTGCTGGCGCTGCGTGACAGCGAGGGCAAGGGCGCCATCTTCAGCACCATAGACGGCGACTACCTGCGCTTCATGCTGGTGCTGAGTGGCCACCCCTGCACCCTGCTGCTGCACGTAGGCAAACAGTGGCTGGATGAGCGGGGCGTGCTGAGTGAAGAGCCACAGGCGCCCTCCATGCTGGCCGGCCATGAGATCCGCTCTGCCCGCTACCCGCTCTCCATTTATGCCGGGCACGAGCTCCCTTCGCTCTGGCGCTCCCTCTGGCAGACCCGTCCCTGGGCCATCCTGCTGTTGCTGGGGATCTGCTTCGGTTTTGCCCTGCTCATCTGGTGGTTGCTGGGGCGACCCCGTTCCCCCGGGATCGAGCTGGCCCGTGCCCTGCGCAACCGGGAGTTCGTACCCTATCTGCAACCGCTGGTGGAGGCGGGGAGTGGTCGGGTGATGGGAGGCGAGGTGTTGATGCGCTGGCAGCACCCGACGGCCGGGCTGATCCGCCCCGATCTCTTCATTCCCCAGGCGGAGGCGAGCGGCCTGATCGTGCCGATGACCACCCTGCTGATGGAGGAGGTGGCCCGCGAGCTGAGCATGGCGCGAGAGCTGGTGCCCCACGGCTTTCACATCAGCTTCAACATCAGTGCCGTCCACTGCCGCGACATGACGCTGCTTGCCGGGTGCCGGCGTTTCCTCGATCACTTCGCGCCTGGCCAGGTGGTGCTGGTGCTGGAGCTGACCGAGCGGGAGTTGCTGGTGGCGGATCCCAAGACGCTGGCGCTGTTTCGCCGGCTCGACGAGATGGGGGTCAGGCTGGCCATCGACGACTTTGGTACCGGCCACTCCAGCCTGCACTATCTGCAGCAGTTCCATGTGGACTATCTCAAGATAGACAAGTCATTTATCGGCAGGATCGGCACCGAATCCCTCTCCGAGCACATAGTCGACAACGTGATCGATCTGGGAACCCGGCTCGGTCTCGCTCTGGTGGCCGAGGGGGTGGAGACGCGCCGGCAGGCCGACTACCTGAGGGGCAAGGGGGTCGACTACCTGCAGGGCTATCTGTTTGGCCGCCCGCTGCCGCTGCGCGAATTTCAGGAGGTGCTGCGCCACTCCTGCGTCGATCCCGCGCGGCAGGCGCTCTCGGCCTGAGTCGTCAGGTGAGGGCGTGCAGCCACTCCGCGAGCCTGGCGTGGGCACTGCCAGGGGCGGGAGGCGCGGGGGCGAGCAGGTGATAGCCGGTGCCATCCGCAATGAAGCCGAGCGGCGCCACCAGCAGGCCGGCTTCTATGTCGTCGCACACCTGCCGGTAGGGGCCGATGGCGACTCCCAGCCCGGCAACCGCCGCCTGCAGGCTGAAGTAGAAGTGCTCGAAGGTCTGCCCCGGTGCCTCCTCGCCGGCGGACTGGCCGGCGTGCTGCAGCCACTCCTGCCAAGCCCCCGGCCGGGTCTTGGTGTGCAGGCGGGGGGCGCCAGGGCGCAGGGCCGGGCCGTTGGCCCCCGTTTCGAAGAAGTGCGCCACCTTACCCGGCTGGCAGACCGGCCCGGTCAGCTCTTCGAACAGCGGCTGGCTGTAGAGCTCGGCGGGCCACTGGAAGTCGTTGCGCCGGATGGCGAGATCGATGCCGCTACCGAAGTTGAGGGCGCCGCCACCGGCCATCAGATGCACGTCCAGCTCGGGGTGCTGGGTCTGGAAGGCGGGCCAGCGCGGGATCAGCCAGCGCATCAGCAGGGTCGGCTCACAGGAGATGACCAGCGAGGATGGTCGCCCCTGCTGGCGCAGTGCCTGCGCCGTCTGGCGGATGCCGCCCAGTCCCTCCCTGACCGCCTGATAGAGCCGTTCGCCCGCCTCGGTCAGAAAGACCCGGCGCTGGCGCCGCTCGAACAGCATGACTCCCAGATCCTCCTCCAGCAGCCGCACCGCCCGGCTGACGGCGCCGTGGGTGAGGTGCAGCTCGTCGGCGGCGCGGCTGAAGTGTTCGGTGCGGGCCGCCACCTCGAAACAGCGCAGCGCAGTCAGGGCCGGCAGCGACAGGCTTTTCTGTGAATTATTCTCACCGTTCATGTCAGAAGTTATCGTTCGTTATTGGTGCTATGGCCAAATAAAATAGCTGATATTCCATCTGATCAGGACTGTTTTCATGACCGAACTGTTAGCCGTAGTGGCCATTACCTTCTTTGCCGTCATCAGCCCCGGGCCCGACTTCGCCATGGTGTCGCGCAACAGCCTGCTGCTCTCGCGCCGCAGCGGTGTGCTGACGGCGCTCGGCATCGGCGCCGGGGTCTGCGTGCACGTCACCTACACCCTGCTCGGGGTGGGGCTGCTGATCCAGCAGTCGCTCTGGCTGTTCAACCTCATCAAGCTGGCGGGGGCCGCCTACCTCATCTTCCTCGGCATCAAGATGCTGCGGGCCAAGCCGGCGACCGCCGAGGTGCTGGCCGAGCAGCCCGCCCTCTCCAGCCTGGGGGCGCTGCGCACCGGTTTTCTGACCAATGTGCTCAACCCCAAGACCACCATCTTCATCGTCAGCCTGTTCATGCAGGTGGTGCAGCCGCAGACGCCGCTGGCGGTCCAGCTCGGTTACGGCGCCTTCATCGTGCTGGCCCACGCCGTCTGGTTCAGCGCGGTGGCGATCTTCTTCTCCACCGACTCGGTACGGGGTCGGCTGCTGGCGGTGCGCCACTGGATCGATCGGGTGTTTGGTGCTCTGCTGGTGGGATTCGGCATGCTGCTGGCACTGACCCAGCAGACGCGCTGAGGCGAGGGGAGAGGCGCTCTCCCTTATCCACCCCCGACTGTAGGGGCTTGTTTTTCATGCCTTGTGGTCCGCTTTTCGGTAGAATTGGCGCTCATTTTGACGTCAATAAAGATGAGGGGCGGTATGACGGTCAGGTTCCAGGCATTTCACAGCATCAAGGCGATAGGTCAGCGAGAGGTGCTGTTCAACTGGTCCAGGACCAATCCCCTCGGCGCGCTGGAGCAGGTGTGGCGTCCGAAGAATCGCGACGAACTGCAGCAACTGCTGCGGGAAAACCCCGAGCGCAAGCTGCGCCTCATCGGCTCCGGCCTCTCCTTCGAACCCATCCACAGCGTCTATGCCGAGGGCAGCCAGGCGCTGCTGGTGGACTTGCACCACCTGCGTGGCCAGTTGGCGCAGACCGCCGACACCGTCACCTATCAGGCGGGCACCCCGCTCGACACCGTCTACGCCGATCTCATCGCCATGGAACGGATGCTGCCGGCCTCCCCCGGCGTCATTGGCATCCAGACCCTGGGCGGTGCGCTCAGCACTGGCACCCACGGCCAGGGGCTGCACCAGTCCGCCCTCTGTGATGCGGTGGCGGCCCTGACCGTGATGTTGGCCAGTGGCGACATCATCCGGGTGGATCGTACCGACCCCCGCTTCGGTGCCTTCGTGATGGGGATGGGCATGCTCGGCATCCTGCTCGACGTCACCCTGCAGACTGTGCCCAACCGCATCATGCGTTGCACCAAGTTCACCACCGACTACCCCTTCCTGCTGGAACACAACGAGCGGCTCAACCGCGAGCACGCCTTCGTGAAAAGCTGGTGGTTCGCCTGGACCGGCGAGAGCCACATCTGGCTGGTGGACCCCGCCTCCGAGGAGGAGGTGGCCCGCTACCGCGCCGGTGGCAGCGAGCCGCTGCTGCTGGAGGGCGACATCGACGCCCGCATGAATGCCACCATAGATGCCACCCTGCAGAAGATGGCCAAGGACACCAAGGATGAGGCGCTGGCCGGCGAGCACTTCGAGACGGTGCGCCGCTTCAAGGATGCCTCCGATCTGGTGGGCAACGTCTACCAGATCCTCTGCAAGGGGATCCCGGCGCCCCAGATCAACTGCGAAGTGGCTGTGCCGCTGCATCGAATGAACGAGGCGCTGGAGACCCTGCAGGCGTGGCAGCAGGCCAACCCCGGCGTGCTGCACTACCCCTTTATCCTGCGCTGCACCGGCCCCTCCGAGGCCTGGCTCAGCGCCGCCTACGACCAGTCGGTCTGCTGGATCGGGTTCCTGGTCTATCTGGCGGCGGACGGCACCTTCGTCAACGGCTCCATGGAGCAGATGCGCGAGCTGCAGCAACTGCTGGTGCCGCTCGGCGGCATCCCGCACTTTGGCAAGCACCTGGCGATGGATCTCTACGACTTCCCGGCCCTGCTGCCGCGCTGGCACGACTTCCTGGCCCTCAAGGGCGAGCTCGACCCCCACGGCCGCTTCGAAAACCGCTGGCTCGCCGACCTGTTTGCCAACCGGTAAGGATCTGACATGACCGATATGCAAGATACCCGCATCCCCGTGACCCTGCTGACGAGAGGGGAGTCATCCCTATGACGGACATGCAAGATACTCGTATCCCAGTGACCCTGCTGACCGGCTTTCTCGGCAGCGGTAAGACCACATTGCTCAACCACTGGGTCAAGCAGCCTGAGCTTGGCGAGTGCGCTGTACTGATCAACGAGTTCGGCTCGGTGGGGCTGGATCACCACCTGGTGCAGCAGGTGGACGAGCAGGTGGTGCTGCTCGATTCCGGCTGCATCTGCTGCTCGGTGCAGGGTTCCCTGGTGGAGGCGCTGCAGGGGCTGTTTATGAAGGCTATCCAGCGGAAAATTAAGCCTTTTAAACGACTCATTATCGAGACCACAGGCCTCGCCGATCCGGCCCCCGTGCTGTTCACGTTGAGGGAGGAGGGCTTTATCGCCCAGCGCTATCGCTTCGACGGTACCGTCACCGTGGTAGATGCCGGCCATATCGAGCAGCAGCTGGCGGCTCAGTATGAAGCGGTGAAACAGGTGGCGCTGGCGGATCTGCTGGTGGTGAGCAAGGGCGATCTGGTGGATGAGGAGACGCTGGCACGGGTGGAGGCCCAGCTGGCGACCCTCAACCCGGCGGCCCCCATCGAGCGGGTCAGCAATGGGGTGCTCTCGCCCGCCGTGCTGGAGAAGCTGGGGGCCTACAACGAGGCGGCCGGGCGCGACGTGCGCCAGCTGCTGGCCTGGCTGCGCACCGAATCCCCCAGGCAGGGGCTGGCCTCGCCGATGCAGCCGAAGATGAAGCCGTTCGCCGCCAAGGTGGGCACGGCCGCGCCGACCCACTTCGAGCACGGCAATATCGAAAGTTTCTCCCTGCGCATCGGCGAGCCGCTCAAGCCCTCCCGCCTGCTGGCTGCCATCGACGCGGTGCAGGCGCAATACGGCGATGCGCTGCTGCGGCTCAAGGGCATATTGCAGCTGGAGGGGGAGAGCCAGCCGGTGGTGATCCACGGCGTCCATGGCCAGCTCTATCCGCTGCAGGCGCTGGGAGAGTGGCCGGAGGGCAAGGCCCAGTCCCGGCTGGTGTTCATCGTGAAGAGTCAGGACAAGGCGGGTATAGAGCGGTTGTTCCTTGATACCCTCAAGGCCCCCGAGCCCAGCCTGGAAGAGCAGCTCAGAGCCATGCTCGGCCAGCCTGATGCCTGATGTAATGAGATGACCCGCGCTTGTGCGGGTCTTTTTTTGTCTGAAGAGGAGGTGGCTGCAGATGCCCGATAGCACACACATGGTGACCCCTGCCCAGCGCAAATGGCTGCCGCC
Organism: Aeromonas sp. S15(2024); assembly: GCF_041402265.1. Lineage (NCBI taxonomy): Bacteria > Pseudomonadati > Pseudomonadota > Gammaproteobacteria > Aeromonadales > Aeromonadaceae > Aeromonas > Aeromonas sp. S15(2024). Next base: position 130,387 of record NZ_JBGLQY010000004.1, read on the forward strand.
GCTCACGGCGGTCGGTTTCTTCATGCAGACGCTGGATGGCACCATCCTCAACACCGCCCTGCCCAGCATGGCCGAGACCCTGGGTGAGAGCCCGCTGCAGATGCAGTCGGTGATCATCGCCTACATGCTGACGGTGGCGCTGCTCATTCCCGCCTCCGGCTGGCTGGCGGACAGATTCGGCACCCGCCGCATCTATCTGGCCGCCATCCTGCTGTTTACCCTGGGCTCTCTGGCCTGCGCGGCCGCCAACTCCCTGCCGGTGCTGGTGGCCGCCCGGGTACTGCAGGGGATCGGTGGTGCCCTGCTGATGCCGGTCGGCAGGCTGGCGGTACTACGGGTCTACAGCAAGCACGAGCTGCTGCGGGTGATGTCGTTCGTCACCATCCCCGGCCTGGTGGGGCCGCTCATCGGCCCGGCACTGGGTGGCTGGCTGGTGGAAGTGGCGAGCTGGCACTGGGTGTTTCTCATCAACCTGCCGGTGGGGTTGCTCGGCTTTATCGCCAGCTGGTACTTCATGCCGGACTTGCGCCAGAGTACGGCCAAGTTCGACTGGCAGGGATTCGTGATGTTCAGCGCCGGCATGGTGCTGGTGTCGGTGGGCCTGCAGGGGCTGGGGGAGCACAGCATCTCCACCGGCTGGGCGCTGTTTGCCCTGCTGTTCGGGCTGGCCGCCATGGCGAGTTACTGGCTCTACGCCGCCAATGCCGAGGAGCCGCTGTTCGGGCTGGGGCTGTTCAAGACCAGCACCTTTGCCATCGGCATCTGGGGCAACCTGTTCGCCCGCCTCGGCAGCGGCGCCATGCCGTTTCTCACCCCACTGTTTCTGCAACTGGGGCTCGGCTTCTCGCCGAGCAAGGCGGGGATGACCATGATCCCCACCGTGCTGGGGGCCATGCTGACCAAGACGCTGGTGAACAAGCTCATTCCGCGCATCGGTTATCGCCGCATCCTGATCGGCAACACCCTGGCGCTCGGGGTGATGATCGCCAGCTTCTCCCTCATCGACAACCAGCTCCCCTACGGGGTGCTGCTGGGCTGGCTGATGGTGTTCGGCGCCATCAACTCGCTGCAGTTCTCCGCCATGAACACCCTGACCCTGCAGGATCTCAGCCCGGAGTTCGCCAGCAGCGGCAACGGCCTGCTGTCGGTGGTGATGCAGCTCTCCATGAGCCTGGGGGTGGCCATCGCCGCCAGCCTGCTGGGGCTCTTCTCTGCCGGCTCGGCGGCGGCGGATGGCCAGTGGCTGGGAGGCTTTCACATCACCTACCTCTGCATCGGCCTGATGTCGATGCTGGCGGCGCTGATCTTCGCCCAGCTGGCGCGGGACAAGCGCTGAGCCGCGGGCTCAGGGGGCCGGCAGGTAGCTTACCTGGCAGGGCAGCTGGGCCAGCAGTCCGGCCAGGTGGGCGGTTTCCAGCAGGAAGGTCTGCTCGGGGTGGCCCGGCGTCCAGGTAAAGGCGTGGTGGGTCATGAGCACAGGATCCACCAGCAACGGGATGTCGGCGCGGGGCAGGAAGGGGCAGACTGCGCCCGGCAGGCAGCCAATCTCGGCCTGCATCTCGTCGGCGGTGCAGATGGAGGGCTTGGCGCCGAGCGCCGCCTTGACCGCCTTGTTGTCGAGCCGGCCGTCCCTGTGGGTCAGCAGCAGCGCAAAGCGGCCATCCTTGAACTTGAGAAACAGGGTCTTGCTGAACTCGGCCTGCCAGCCGAGGCGGGCTCTCACCTTTTCATCGGTGGCGTAGTCGAGAATGGGCTCGTGCTCGAAACGCTGATGGGGCAGTTCGGCCAGCAGCCGGCAGTTGAAGTCGTGAATGGTATCGAGTGGCATGGGGTCCTCCTGTGATGGCGGCCATCCTGCCACTTGCCGTGGCACAGGCCCAATCACGGTTTCTTATCCGTTATCAGCTCCGTCCATCAGCAACAAGGGCACCCGTGGGTGCCCTTGTCGTTCAGTGGTGCTGCAATGCGTCCGCTTCCCAGTGAAAGGGGATGGGGCAGAGCCGTTGGGAGGCCTTGTCGTAGCACGCCCACAGCTCGCCGATGGTGCGGCCATCGACGGGGTGGCAGAACTTGGGCGCCAGCTCTGCCAGTGGCCAGAGCACGAAGGCGTTGGTGAGGATCTCGCCGCGTGGCAGCACCAGCGGCGTCTCGCAGATCAGCTCGCCGTAGAGCAGCAGATCGAGATCCAGAGTGCGCGGGGCGAACTTCTTGGCGTCCGGCTCGCGGCCGTGGGCGAACTCCATGGCGCGCAGCCGCTGACACAGGGTCGCCAGCGGCAGCTCGGTGTCGGCCCCCACCACCAGGTTGTAGAAGGGGCGGCCGTTGAAGCCTACCGCCTCGCTCTCGAACACCCGGGAGACCTGCAGCTCGCCAAACTCGGCCTGCAGCGCATCGAGGCCGGCGCGGATATGGCGTTCCCGCTCGATGTTGGATCCCAGGCTGATATAGACACGAGTCATGCGGTGCTCCCTGTCATCTGGCTGGAACCCTGGCTGATATAGATGCGGGTCATCAGTTGGCGCTCGCGGCCGGGGTGCGGTGACGCAGGATCTCGACACCGACACCGGCGGCATTGGGGACGGCACCCGGCTTGGTCAGGGTGACCTTGACCCAGTGCACCCGTTCGTCGGCCAGCACCAGCATGGCGACCTGTTCAGCCATGGTTTCGACCAGCTCCACCACCTTGCTGGCGACGTGATCACAGATCTTGCGAGAGAGGGTGGCGTAATCCAGTGCCAGATTGATATCGTCGGTTGCGGCGGCGGGGCGGTTGTCGAACCCCATCTCGAGGTCGAAACAGAGCTTCTGGCGAATGCCTTTCTCCCACTCGTATACACCGATAGTGGTCAAAACCTCGAGTCCGCGAATAAACACCTTGTCCATGACAGTACTTCTTCTTTACTCTTGATGGGCTGTGATGACAGCGCAGGGATGCAGGCCTGGCCAGCGGATGAGTGCCGGCGGCCGGTTTGGGCGACACGCGGTGGGCAACCCCACGCAGGCGCCAGAGAATGTGGCCCGCATCATACCCCATTCATATCGTGGTAAAAACGACCAAGATGACGGCCCTGACGATTTTGATGATTATTCTGGCCTACCTGGGCGGCTCGCTGTCCAGTGCTGTGCTGGTTTCCCGCATCACGGGTCTGCCGGATCCCCGTGATCACGGCTCCCACAACCCGGGGGCCACCAATGTGCTGCGCCTCGGCGGTCGGCTGGCGGCCGTGGTGGTGTTGCTGCTCGATGTGCTCAAGGGCACTGCTCCCGTCTATCTCGCCTGGTATCTGCAAATCAAACCCGTCTACCTCGGCTTTATCGGGGTGGCAGCCTGTCTCGGCCACATGTACCCCATCTTCTTCCACTTTCGTGGCGGCAAGGGGGTAGCCACGGCGCTCGGCACCATGATGCCCATCGGCTTCACCATGGGGGGCGCGGTGATCGGCACCTGGCTGCTGGTGCTGCTGGTGAGCGGCTATTCGTCGCTGGCCTCCATCATTACCGTGTTGCTGACCCCGCTCTTTACCTACCTGCTCAAGCCGGAATACACGCTGCCGGTTTCGCTGCTCTCCTGCCTCATTCTGATCCGCCATCACGAGAACATCGCCCGCCTGCTGAAAGGGGAGGAGCCCAGAGTCTGGGGCCGCCAGAACCGCAGTGAGCAGGAAGAAGTGCTGGAAATGGATGATCCTGAGCAAAAAAGAGACGAACGAGACAAAAAGTGAAATTTCCCGTTGACCACCTGCCTTAAAATCCGTTTAATAGCGCCCACGCCCAGATAGCTCAGTCGGTAGAGCAGGGGATTGAAAATCCCCGTGTCGGCGGTTCGATTCCGTCTCTGGGCACCAAATTTTGGTGTCGTGAAAGAAAAACTTGTTCATGCACAATGGTTTAAAGTGTGCCGGCTTAGCTCAGTAGGTAGAGCAACTGACTTGTAATCAGTAGGTCACCAGTTCGATTCCGGTAGCCGGCACCATTTGCCCAGATAGCTCAGTCGGTAGAGCAGGGGATTGAAAATCCCCGTGTCGGCGGTTCGATTCCGTCTCTGGGCACCACTTATAATTCCTCCTTAGCTCAGTCGGTAGAGCGACGGACTGTTAATCCGCAGGTCGCTGGTTCGAGCCCAGCAGGAGGAGCCAATTCAAAAGCCCAGCAGCAATGCTGGGCTTTTTCTTTGCCCGTTTTCCGGCATCCGGTGCCCATTGAGCAAGATCTCGCCAGCTCGGCGGCAAGTTGTCGCAGTGCCCCTGCCGTACCGCTCCCGCCAGTGACTTCCCCCGCCCGCCTAGTATGATGGCGTGATGAGTCCCTATTCTGCCCATCTTGCCCTGGCGGCCTCTGTCGCATCGGTGGGCGCAGGAGAACGGGACCGCTTTCTTGAGTGAGGTCATGCATGAATGCAACAGAGCTTTGGCAGCTTTCCCCCGAACAGTTCAACGAGTGGCGCCGGGCCAACGACTACCCCCTGATCTGGGATCTGCTGGTGGCGTCGCTGCCCCATTTCGACGACTGGATGACGGAGCAGAAGATCGACAAGCAGGTGATCTTCCAGATCGGCATCGCCCGCTTCATCAGCTCCCGCTGCGTGCTGAGCCTGTGCCTCTACATGAGCGACGACAAGATCAGACTCTATGAGACCGCCTCGAGCGCGCTGGAGTCCCTGCGCAAGAGCGGGCTGATCCGCGCCGAGACGCGCTTTGAACCCTATTGCATGTGGCTGGCCGGCAAACACGGTAAGGACGAAGTGAAGCGGGTGCAGAGCCTGCTCTCGGTCTCCGAGAACAACAAGGGGGAGGCCCAGGTGCTGGGCAGGCACCGGCTGCTCAACATCGGCGGCGTCGAGCTCAAAAGCCCCATCATCTCCGGCCGGCTGCTCGACTTCACCTGCCTGGACGAGCTCTCGCTGGATGGCGCCGTCAACAACTCCAAGGTCTATCTGTGGCACTGCTCGGCCAAGGGGGTGAGGGTCAACGGTGGGGTGATCGGGCTAGATCTGTTCGACTCCCTGCTGTGGGACCACAGGGCCTGGGCCAAGAAGCGGGAGCTGGCGCTGGAGGACGGGGTGTTTCAGGACTTCACCATAGAGTGCGAGGAGATCCGCTTTCACTCCTCCCGGGCGGTGCTGAAAAACTTCAACGTGCGGGCCAAGAACTTCGACGCCACCATGGAGCACACCAACCTGGACAAGGTGCAGGTGGCCTACAACGAGAATGGCCGGGTCGATCACAGCGAGGCCAGCAAGCTCTACCGCAACGCCAAGCGGCTCTTCTCCAGCGTGGGCGACACCGTCGATGCCGGCGAGTGCTACTACAAGGAGAAGCTGCACGAGATGAAGTCGCTGGCGAGCCCCAGGGAGCTGTTCAAGGAGTGCTGGCTGCGCAGCGGCTGGCTCAAGAAAGGCTGGCTCACCCTGCTGTGCTACCTGAAATGCGCCGCCAAGTTCATCAGCTTCATCACCTGGGGCTTCGGCGAGCGGCCGATCCGCAGCCTGCTGCTGTCGATGGGGGTGATCCTGCTGGCGACCCTGACCTATTATCTGGCGCCGGGATCGGTCACCCATGACCATCTTGGGCGCTCGCTCTATTTCAGCATCGTCACTTTCGTAACCCTGGGCTATGGCGACATCTCCCAGACTTCCTCCCCGCTGCAGCTGCTGTCGGCCATCGAGGCCTTCTGCGGCATGTTCCTGACCGGACTGTTCCTGGCGGGGTTTGCCTCCAAGACCAAGCAGTATTGACGGCGCGCCGGTCACTGGTCGAGCAGGTCAGCGGGCTGGCGTGATCTCCTGCATCTTGAGCCAGAAGGCCTCCTGGCAGGGGTTGTGGAACAGCTTGCGCGCAGGGGTGATGGGGATGGGGCTGGCGACCACCCGGTAGCTGATCCAGCACTCCGGACAGACTTGTGGGGAGGGCTCTTCGTCCAGCTCCAGCTGGTGGCAGATGACCACGCCATTGGCGAACCAGTAATGGGTCTGCCGGTGGTGGGTCAGGGTGCCGCTCTCGTCCTGCTCGCTGTGTTGTTCGCTCTGCTGGCGGACGAGTATCGCCGGTCCTGCCTGGCGGTGGATGGCCTTGATATAGGTCACGAGGTCGTTCATGGTGCTGCCGGATGGTAAATGACGGAGTCGATTGCCGATGGGGAAGCTTACCCGCGCAGGCGCTGGGCGGCAATCCGCTCCGGTCGCCCGTTGTTTCGCCGACCGGCCCCAGTTGCTATACTGCCGCCCCGTTTCGTTGCCGGGCTGGCCGTGGTGCCGGTGCGCTGGCGCGAGACAGGCAGACTGGACAGGATCGTCCGGCCACTCGTTTTTCCTCCCTGGTTCAGCCGCTAGCGCGGCGACTCGTCAATCCGTATGGCACGGGTGCGCGGCCGGCAGGAAGAGTCATTCAAGGAGCCCTTGTCGCAAGACAAGGGCTCCTGCTTTATGGGTGCCATAACAACAATACTCACCACACAGCGACAGATTTCAGGATTGGTATGGAAAATCAAGCAGTTAAAGATTCTCACCAGGGGGCGGCCTCCCTTCGCCGCTGGTTGGAGCCGGTATTGGTACTGGCCATCCTCGGCAGCCTGTTTGGCTACCTCGGCAGCCAGATGGGCCTCTCCGCCCTGGTCAACACCCTGTTCAACACCGCCCACCAGCTGCTGCTCAACACAGTGCTCTTCATCATGGGCATTACCGTGCTGTCCGGCGCGCTCAGCCAGCTGCTCAGCGAGTTCGGGGTGATCCGCCTGCTGGAGGTGCTGCTGGCACCGCTGATGAAGCCGGTGTTCCGGCTGCCGGGGCGCACCGCACTGGCGGCCCTGATGACCTTCTTCTCCGACAACCCGGCGGTGATCAGCCTCGCCAGGGACAGCCGCTTTCGCAAGGGCTTCACCCCCTGGCAGCTGGTCTCGCTCACCAACTTCGGCACCGCCTTCGGCATGGGGCTGATCGTGGTGACCTTCATGGCCACCCTGCAGCTGCCGGGGGGCGAGTCCACTGCCAGCGCGGCGCTGATCGGCCTGCTCGGCGCCCTCATCGGCTCCGTGGTATCGACCCGGCTGATGCAGCGGATGATCCGCCCGCTGGTGGGGGAGACCCCGATCGCCGACGAGGTGGCGAGCGTGGGGGCCAAGCCCGGCCTGCGCCGGGAGGCGGCGCCTACCTGGCTGCGGGTGCTCAACGCCCTGCTGGATGGCGGCAAATCCGGGGTGGAACTGGGGATGGCGGTGATCCCCGGGGTGCTCATCATCAGCACCTTCGTGATGCTGCTGACCTTCGGCCCGGGTGAGAAGGGGTATACCGGCGAAGCCTTCCAGGGGGTGGCGCTGCTGCCGGTGCTGGCGGCCAAGGTGGGCTGGCTGTTCGAGCTGCTGTTCGGCTTCACCCACGCCGAGCTGGTGGCCTTCCCGGTCACCTCGCTGGGGGCGGTCGGGGCGGCCATGTCGCTGGTGCCTCCCTTCATCGGCAAGGGCTGGATCACCGGCAACGAGGTTGCGGTGTTCACCGCCATGGGCATGTGCTGGAGCGGCTTCCTGAGCACCCACACCGCCATGCTGGATGCGCTCGGCTATCGTCATCTCACCTCCCGCGCCATCGTGGCCCACACCATCGGTGGCCTGTGCGCCGGGGTGGCTGCTCACCAGCTCTACCTCTGGCTGGGCTGATCCATCAAGCAGCAAAAGGGCGCCGAGGCGCCCTTTTGCTTGCGTGGCCGACCGGCGGCCTCACAGGTTGCCCGGTTTGGGAATGGGGATGCCGAGCAGGAAGTTATCCATCATGCCGACCATGCGGCCCAGCTCCGGTTTGGTGATGGTGTCGTTGGCTCCCAGCTGCAGCGCCTTCTGGCGGTTGTCATCGCTCATCAGCGACGAGAACATGACGATGGGAATGGTCTTGAAGGCGGGGGTGTCGCGCAGCCGCTTGAGCAGGTGCATGCCGTCCATGCGGGGCATCTCCACGTCGGTGATGATGCCGCTGACGAACTCGGCCACCGGGATCTTCTCCTCCTGCGACAGACGATCGAACTCCATCAGCATCTCCAGCCCGTCGCCCCCGTCCTTGGCGGTCACCACGTTGTAGCCCGCGGTGCGCAGGGTGGTCTCGATCATCTTGCGGATGAAGGCGGAGTCGTCCACCACCAGGATGGTTTTGGCCTGGCGCATGGCCATCATGCGATCGTCGATGATGACCTTGCGATCCTGGGTCACATCGTACTTCTCCATGCTCAGCTCGGGGTTGATGTCGGCGATGATCTTCTCGAAGTCGAGGATCATGATGAGGTTGCCATCGCGCCTGACCACGGCCACCACGCAGTCATTCTCGCCCGCCTCCAGGAACTGGCTGGGGGATTCCACATCCTCCCAGGAGACCCGGTGGATCCTGCTGACGCTGTCGATGAGGAAGCCGTTCGCCATCTTGTTGAAGTCGGTGACGATGACCACCTTGTGGCTGTTGTCCGGGTTGGTTTTGATGCCAAGCCAGCCGGCCAGATCCACCAGCGGGATCAGCCGCTCGCGCAGGGAGAAGACCCCCACCATGTGACGCTGGGCGTTGGGGTAGTCGGTGGTCTCCGGCACCCGGATCACCTCGCGCACCTTGGCGACGTTGATGCCGTAGTAGGCTATTTTCTCGCGGCCATCGGGCAGCTGCTTCTTGAGGTGGAATTCGATGATCTCGAGCTCGTTGGTGCCGCTCTCGGTCAGAATGGATTTACGCTCTTCCCCGTCTTTGGCCATCATGGTCACTCTCGTGCTTCTGGTTGCGCTGGCAGCAGCCGCTGCGGTTTTCCCTCAGTATAGGAATGGATCCGCCGCTGACGACGGGATCCACACAAGATCGCCTCCATAACCGCTTGATCCCGCAGGCTGGAAGGCGCGTATCAGCCTATCAGGAAAAGCGCGGGGCGATGGAGAAGGCCATCACACTCGCCGCAAGGGGGGAGTCATGGAAGAGAGTGTCGTGGTGATCGGCGCCGGTGGTGGGCTGGGGAGCGCCCTGGTGGCGCACTGGCTGGCGGCGGACACTGCGCCTGTCATCGCCATCAGCCGCCAGCCGCAACCGGCGCGGCTCAATAGCGCCAGGCTGCACTGGCTGCGCTGTGATTACAGTGATGAACAGCTGGCAGAGGCGGTGGCCCGCATCGGCGAGCTGGCGCCGAGGCCGCGCTGGCTGGTGATCTGCAACGGTCTGCTGCAGCAGGGAGGCATCCGGCCGGAGAAACGGCTCGAGGCGCTCAACCTCGAGGCCATGACCCAGCTCTATCAGACCAACGCCCTGCTGCCGCTGCGCTGGATCAGCCAGCTGCTGCCCCTGCTGGGGTCGAGCCCCTGTACCCTGGCGGTGCTCAGTGCCCGGGTCGGCAGCATTGGCGACAACCGCACCGGGGGCTGGTATGGCTATCGCGCCGCCAAGGCGGCCCTCAACATGCTGCTCAAGTGCTCCGCCATCGAGCTCGCCAGACGGGCGCCCGGCGTCAAGCTGCTGGCGTTTCATCCGGGCACGGTGGACACCCCGCTCTCGCGACCGTTTCACGGCAACCTGGCCGCCGGCAGCCTGCGCAGCCCGCAACAGGCTGCCGCGGATCTGGTGACGCTGATGGCGCGGCTGACGCCGGATGGCGAGCTGAGCTACCTCGACTGGCGAGGCGAGCCTATCGAGTGGTAGCGGGCGGCAACAGCCGGGCCAGCAGGCCGCGCAGTGCCTTGATGACCGCCGGCTTGCCCGCCAGTTGCAGCCTGGCCGCCAGCGCTCCCCAGTCGGCATATTGCCAGATGGTGGCGATCAGCAGTTGCCGCTCGGCGGGGTCAAGCTGTGCCAGTTGTGTCAGGTTGCTCGCCAGCCAGCGTTGCAGGCTGGGCTGGCACAGCTCGAACGGCTTGTGGTGGTGGGCAAAGCAGGCCAGTTCATCCTGATCAAACTCATCGAGCCCGCTCGAGCTGGCCTCCGGATCCTGCAAGCACTGCCACACCAGCTCGGGTTCAAGGGTTTTCAGCTCGCCCGCCAGCAGGGTGGGCAGCTGGCGCACGAAGCGTTGGTGCCAGTCGGCCAGCTCGGCGGTGCAGGTCGGTTGCAGCGCCTTGAGCAGCAGGGCGGCGTGGCTGCCGCTGGCGGCATCTCGCTGCAGGCCGATGCGCAGCACCCTGAGCCCGGCCTTGCGCCAGAATGGCAACAAGTCGGCACTGGCCGAGAAGGCGGAGCCCAGATAGTCGAGCCCTGTCGCCTGATAATGCTGTTCGAGGTGGGCCAGCAGGAGCGACCCCAGCCCGTGGCGATGGAGCGCCGGATGAATGGCGATGCGCATCACCCGGGCGTAGCTGCGCGCGCCTGCGGTTTTGAAGCCGGCGTGCGCCAGCAGTGACTGGGGCAGCAGATGGCCGCGCGGGCGCCGCCGCCCGGCCCAGATCGCCTCGGCCAGCTCGTCCGCTATCTCTCCTTCCCGGGCCACCAGCGCCACCCCGAGCAGATGTTGGCCCTGCTCCAGCAGGTGGATGTCGAGGGCCGGGCTCTCCAGCAGGTAGCGCAGATCGCTCGGCGTGGTCTGGTAGTGGGCCAGCACCAGCAGGCCGAACACCCGATGGAGCAGCCCCTCGTCGGCAGCCAGTGCATCCTGTTCTAGCCGGCGCAAGCCAGGCTGGGTGGGCGCTGGCGGCGTCTCGACCTCGGCGTTGAGGCCGAGCAGCCGGAACACCAGCGGCTCCAGTGGATCATGTCTACTCCAGCGGATCGGCTCGGCTAGGTGGATCTCCTGCCAGCCGGGCGTTTCGCGATCGAGTACCCGCTTAAAGCGCAGGTGAAAACCGCGGCCCGTACCCTCGTAGCCGTGCTCTGTGGTGGCGAAGACGATGCGACCGTGCCGGGCCAGCATGGCCTCCAGCAGAGGGGTGGGAATGGCGGCGGCTTCGTCCACCAGCAGCAGATCGGGTTGCAGCGGCTCGTGCACCAGCCGATCCGGCGAGCAGTAGCTGAGCCCTGCCAGCAGTTGCGGCGCGTCTTCAAGGGCACGGGCGGCGTGGGCAAACAGGGTGGCGACCGTGGCCTGGGAGGGGGCCGTCACCAGGATCTGCAGATCGGGTTGTTGGCGCAGCAGCTCGGCGGCGGCCAGCCCCAGCAGGCTGCTCTTGCCGCGGCCCCGATCCGCGCTCAATACCAGCGGACGGCGGCGGTGACCGTGCAACACCTTGTGGATGGCGGGCAGGGCGCGGGCCTGATCGCAGCTCAATGGCCGCGCCGGCCCAACCGGCTGCCACTGGGTCGGCGTGGCAGGGGGCGTCAGCTCGAGGGCTGGGTCACCCGCCAGCAGCCGCACCAGCCGGGCGAGAAAGCCGTGGCCCGCCAATGCTGTATCTTCCGGTTGTGCCACCAGCCGAACCCGGTCCGGATCCGGCCGGGCAGGCCATTGGGCTCGCGGCGGGGTCAGCAGCAGCAGCAGGCCGCCCGCCCGCAAGGTGCCCGCCAGCGCCCCGAACGCATCGGGGTGAAAACCGCTGAACGCATTGAACACCAGCGTGTCGCACTCCTGACCGAGTCGCTGCAGCGCCTTGGCCGCCGGTTGCGGGTGGTGCTCGCTCGGGCCATCTCCCAGCCAGTAGCTGACGCCGCTTAGCAGCGCCTCGGCCCGGGCGATGCAATCGGCTTCATCACCTTCCAGCCAGATCAGCCGCCGTTCGCCGGCGCGGGCCAGTGCCTGGCGCAGCTCGTCGAGCGCAGCCGGCATCATGAGGCGGCGCTGTCGGCCGGTTTGCGGGGCTCGAACATGCGATCCCCCATCTGGTCGATGAAGGTGTGCGCCTTCTGCACCATGAAGCGCTCCGCATCGGCGGGGTTGGTAAACAGATCGGAGCGGATGAAGCGGTGGGTCTGCAGCACGCCGTCCAGCTCCTTGGTGATGCGGCCCGCCAGCCGATACTGACCCCCTTCGGCCATGGGCTCGGGATAGATGAGGTAGCCGGCGTATTCGGTGGGGGTGACTTCGGCGGCGGGAGCGGGCTGGCCGCCAAACAGGGCAGTGAACAGTTTCTTGAGCATGATGTTTCCCTCAGTGACAGAGCATTGTCACCAAGGGGTTGATGGCTGGCAAGCGGGGGATCTTATTACCAATCGTTATTTGCACTACGAACCATTCTCATTTAGATTTCATGGCAATCCAGCATGAGGTAAACACTATGTATGTCTGTTTGTGCCGCGGCATCACAGATTCCCAGATCCGCAAGGCGGTACAGGCAGGCAAGACCGAGTTTCGCCAGCTCAAGCAGTCGCTCGACGTCGGCACCCAGTGTGGCAAATGCGTGCGCATGACCATGGAGATCATCGCCGCCGAACTCGACAAGGCCGAGCTGGATCAGGCGCCGCTCTACTACGAGGTGGCCTGAGCAGAGCTCGTCGCCGGCAAAACCGGCCCGTCTCTTCAATCCCTTCCCGCTGGCGAGCAAGCTCGCCGGACCTCTTGTTGTCATCTTTCTGGACTAAGCTCTAAGGATCTAAGCCTCAGGCACGAACCAAGGAGCACTGTCGATGAAAGGAGATCCCAAGATCATCGCCCACCTCAACAAGGTGCTGGCCAATGAGCTGATAGCCATCAACCAATATTTTCTGCATGCCCGCATCTACGATGACTGGGGCCTCAAGGCGCTCGGGCACAAGGAGTATCACGAATCCATCGATGAGATGAAACACGCCGACGAGCTGGTCAAGCGGGTGCTGTTTCTGGAAGGGCTGCCCAACTTGCAGGATCTGGGCAAGCTGCGCATCGGCGAGACGGTGGAGGAGATGCTGCGCTGCGACTTGTCGCTGGAGATGGATGCCATCCCGGATCTGAAGGTGGCCATCGCCTATGCCGAGTCGGTGCAGGACTACATCAGCCGCGACCTGTTCCAGGATATTCTGGAAGACGAGGAGGAGCACGTGGACTGGCTGGAGACCCAGCTCGATCTCATCGATCGCATCGGGCTGGAGAACTATCAGCAGTCCCAGCTGCATCACGGCTCCTCCTGAATAGTTATGGCATGAAAAAACGATTAAAAAACCCGCTCAGGCGGGTTTTTTAATGTCCGTCTGCATAGCTTTTCATGAGGCTTATCATCATGAAAAGTAAGCTTATTTTTGTTAATCATGTCGCAAAAAAGCGAGCGGGAGAGGTGCACTATTGGAACCCCTTTTTGGGGGCAAACAATAACAACGGTTAAAGGACTACACCATGCACTTCTTGCCCAACAAACTGGCGCTAGCTTGCGCCATCGCACTCTCGCTCGCTGCCTGCAATGACAACAGCTCCAACGCTCCGGCGGATCCCGCCGCCACCAAGGCCTCCCTGATGCAGACCATGGATGAGGCCCTGCGCGAGGGCCAGGCGCTCGATCCCTACGGCTTTGCCATCGATGCCGCCAGCATCGCTAGGCGCAAGGCCCTCGACAGTGCCCTGCTCAAACGGCTGGATGCCCTGGACGCGAGCGTGCTGAGCGAACGGGACCGGTTGTTCTACGACATGATCCGCTGGGATCTGCAGATCAACCTGACCGGTTACGATCTGCCCCAGTCCCAGATCCCGATCCACCACTTCAGCAACCGGGTGGTGGACCTGGCCGATGAGGTGGGGGCCGCCCCGGCCAGCGGCAAAGCTGCCCGCACCGTCGAGCCCGGCTTCGACTACTTCGAGCAGAGTTCGGCCGAGCGGGTCGCGCCGGGGGATGCCACCTGGCGGCGCGACATTGATCGCCCGGCAGCGGCACCGGTTGTGGCCAGCAAGGCGAGGGCCACAACCGCATCACTGGCCTGGTATCAGGAGCACCTCAGCTGGCTCAAGGCCTATGACGGCTACCTTGCCGAGGTGAAGCACCAGTTCGAACTGGGCAGCGCCCAGGGCAACACCCTGCCAGACGAGCTGGTGGACCGGCTGCTGGCCCAGCTCGACAGCAAGCTGGAGGGCGAGGCGATCGCCGGTTCCTACCTCGGCTGGCAGCAGCTGCCGGGAGAGGCGGACGAGGCGCTGCGCAGCGAGTACAAGGGGGTGCTGGACAGCATCAACGGCCACTATCTGGCGCTGCGGGACTATCTGGATTACCGGCACGGCGGTGCCTATGCGGTGCGCCTTGGCAGCGGCGAGTGCGACGACGGTTTCTGCGGCATGACCAACGGGCGTGACTGGTATCGCTGGCTGCTGAAGAAGCACACCACCACCGACATGACGCCGGAGCAGGTGCATGAGCTGGGGCTGAGCGAGGTGGCGCGGATCTTCGGCGCCATGGTCAAGGTGTGCCATACCATCGGCAAGTGCGACAGCGACGACGTGGCCCAGAGCAAGCAGAGCGGTCAGATCTACGCCTTCTTCCGCTACCTGAACGAACCTGCCTTCTTCTATCAGAACCCGCTGGCGGTCTGGTCGGCCGGCCTCAACCCCGGCAACGCCACCGGTGCGACCCTGAGCGGGCCGCAGCAGCAGGCGCTGGCCGAGCACGAGCGGGCACTGCAGGAGTACAACGCCTTCAAGAGCAAGGCCGCGCTGGTGCTGCCGGACTTCTTCGATGCCGAGCGCACCATTCCCAAGCTGGATTACGAGGTGGTGCCCGTCTCCTATAAGGACGCGCCATACGGCGGGGTGGCCTGGTATCAGGACGGCAACCCGCAGACCGGCCGCAAGGGGCGCTTCTTCCTCAACACCTACTACCCCTATGGCCTGCAGAGCTGGAACATCAGCACCCTGCTGGCCCACGAGGCGGCGCCAGGCCACCACTTCCAGATCACCATCGCCCAGGAGCTGGCCGCCAAGGATCCCGACTTCCCGCAGTACGTGGCGAACGCCTCCTACACCGCCTATGCGGAGGGCTGGGCGCTCTACACCGAATACCTGGCGGATCACGACATGGGGCTCTATCAGGGGCGCGGTCTCTACGATCCGGCGGTGGGGGACGTGAAGGTCGAGGGATCGTCTGCCTTCAACAACCAGCTACAGTACTTCGGTCGCCTCAACGAGGAGATGCTGAGGGCGATGCGGCTGGTGGTGGATACCGGCATCCACTGGTATGGCTGGAACCACGACCAGGCCGCCAACTACATGAAGGAGAACTCGGCGCTGGGGGACGGGGACATCAGCTCCGAGGTGCCCCGCTACATGGCCTACACCGGCCAGGCGACCTCCTACAAGGCGGGCCAGCTGGCGCTGATCCGGATGCGGGAGTCGGCCGAGCAGGCGCTGGGCGGAGGTTTTGACCTCAAGGCGTTCCACCACCATGTGCTGGAGTACGGCATGCTGCCTATCTCGGTGCTGGAGCAGAAGAACAGGCAGTGGATTGAACAGTCGAAGTGATCACAGTTACGGCGCCCGGCAAGGCAACGGGCGCCGCTTTCGATTAGGATACGGCTCTATTCAAACAACACTGCTACGGATGATGTCCATGGAACAGATCGCCCGTGAGATGGCGCCCCACAAGCGAGTGGCGCTGGTGGCTCACGACAACATGAAGACCCCTCTGCTGAACTGGGTGATGCGGCGCAAGGAGGAGCTCAAGCTCCACCACCTCTACGCCACCGGCACCACAGGCACCATGCTCGGCAAGCAGGCACAGCTGCCCATCACCTGTCTCTTCTCCGGCCCCATGGGGGGCGACCAGCAGCTTGGCGCCCTGATCGCCGAGGGCAAGATCGACGTGCTGATCTTCTTCTGGGATCCCCTCAATGCGGTGCCCCACGATCCGGACGTGAAGGCCTTGCTGCGCCTCGCGGCAGTCTGGAACATCCCGGTCGCCACCAACGAGGCGACTGCCGATTTCATCATGGACAGCCCCCACATGCGCCAGGCGTTCAGCGTGCAGATCCCCGACTACGCCGGGTATCTCAAGGCCAGAACCCAGTAACGGGGCAGAAACGACAGAGCCGGCCACAGGGCCGGCTCTTTTTATTGGCGGGAACGACGATCAGCGCTGGAAGCTTTTCTGCGCGAACTTGGGTCTGGCGTTCATGATCTGCTCCACCTGTTCGTCACTCATCTTGCCGCGCGACAGCCCCAGCACCTTGTAGGTGAGCAGCGGCCGGGCGGGCAGAGCGATCATCAGGGCGCGGATCTGGTTCTCGTCCTCTTTCTCCCGGGCCGGCTTGCCATAGGCGTAGGTGAGCACGCCGGCATCCATCAGGTTTTTGACGGCGGGCTCGGTGATCGGCAAGTTTATGACGCTTTTACGTTGCAGCACGAACTCCCGCAGCACCGCCTTCTCGTTGAAATCGAGAAAGGAGATCATCTGGGCCAGCTGATCCTGCTGACGGCGCGACTGCCACTCGTCACAGGCCCACTCCCAGGCGATCAGGAAGCCCTGGCTGCAGAAGTAGGAGATGGCGATCAGCATGCCGACCCCGAGCCAGGCGGCGTGTGTGGCGGCCCACTGGCTGACGGCGCCCTGCATCAAACCGGCCGGAAACAGCAGAATGATGCTGCAGCAGAGCAGCAGCCAGACCATCAGCCAGTTGAGGCGGTTCAGTTGATAGAAATGTTGGATCCACCGTTTCATCGTTCACCCTTCCCAAATCAGTGTGGACAGTAGTCATCTCATAGCAAACGGTGTGCCAAGGCGAGGAACTCACCGGCATTGGAGTGGATCCGGATGGCAAAGCCGATGGGTGGACGGTTACATTCCCTTACAACTTGTTGAGTCAATGATCATTAGTTTGCCTTGTGGGGTGGCGGTCAACTTGGTAAAAAGCCCGCACTGTCATAGGGGAGTAGCAACCCGCCCGTGATCCGGGCAGGGCTCATGTCAACATTCTTGGATCCTCAGATCCATGGCATGGGCGGCGATGGTATCCATCGCTCTGCAAGACCTTTGGCCTCGATATGCAAGCCAGCCGGGCGAGCCGTATCGGGTCCATTGGTTGTTCTGCTCGCCTGGCGGTTACTCATCATGCTGATCACCCTGCTGTTATTTCTGCTCTCTGCCGTCACCATCTATCTGGCCTGCGAATATTTCGTCAACGGCATCGAATGGACCGGCCACCACTTCAAGTTCTCCCAGAGCGCCACCGGCTCCCTGCTGGCGGCCCTTGGCACGGCCCTGCCCGAATGCATCGTCACCCTGACCGCCTTGCTGATGGGGGATGCCCCCGCTCAGCAGCAGATAGGCATAGGTGCCGCCCTCGGCGGCCCGCTGGTGCTGGCCACCATAGGTTATGCCGCCGTCGGCGTGACCCTGCTGCTGTGCATGAGCCGGGAGCACAGGGCCATTGATGGCGAGGTACAGCGGGAGATAGGGCGCGATCAGGCCTGGTTCGTCGGCATCTTCCTGGTGGCGGTGGCCCTCGGCATGGTGGCCTTCACCGGTAAAACCTGGCTGGCCCCGCTGTTCGTGCTGGTGTATCTGGTCTATGTGCGGCGCGAGCTGAAACAGACCGACAGTCACGAGGTCGAGTTGCCAGAGCCCCTCAAGCTGGATCCGGGCGCCGAGATCCCGGCGCTCGGCAAGGTGCTGCTGCAGACGCTGGTGGCGCTGGTGGTGGTGGCACTGGCGGCCCAGTTGTTCGTTCACCAGCTGGAGAGCATGGGCGAGCTGTTCGGTCTCTCGCCGGTGCTGGCAGCCCTGTTGCTGAGCCCGGTGGCGACCGAGATGCCCGAGCTGATGAACGTGCTGATCTGGGTACGGCAGGGCAAGCACCGGCTGGCACTGGCCAATATCTCGGGGGCCATGATGATCCAGGGCACCATTCCCAAGGCGTTCTGCCTGTTGTTCACCCCCTGGCTGCTGGACAGCACCATGATGGTCTCCTCGCTGGTGACCCTGCTGGCGGTGGCGCTGTTGTGGTGGGGGTTCAGTCGGGAGCGGATGACGGCGGGCAGGCTCGCCTGGGTGGGGTTGATCTATCTTGGCTTCTGCGGCTGGCTGGTCATGGGCTGATGTGCCACGAACAAGGGCGGGATAGTATCCCGCCCTTTTTTATTCATTCCCTCTGCCGGCGGAGGCCGGCAGGGTGATCAGAACTGCTGGAACCAGCGCTGGATCTGGACCGGATCCTTGCTCTGGGTCAGGGCAAGCATCAGCAGCACCCGCGCCTTCTGCGGGTTGAGGGTCTCGGCGGCGACGAAGCCGTACTTGGCGTCATCGATCTCGGCATCCAGGGTGGTGGAGCCGGTCGGCACGCGGGCGGAGCGCACTACCCGGATACCGTCCTTGCTCGCCTTGGCCAGGGTGTCGAACAGGGTGTGGTAGAGGTTGCCGTTGCCCACCCCGGCGCTGACGATGCCGTCGAACTTGGCATCCACCAGGGCCTTGGCCGGCAGATCCGAGGCGTTGGCGTAGCTGTAGACGATGCCGACCTGGGGCAGCTTGTCGAGCTTGCTCACGTCAAACGGGGTCTTGCTGGTGTGCTGGCGGGCCGGGCTGCGCTGATAGTCGATCTTGCCGTTGTGGATGTAGCCGAGCGGGCCGAAGTTGGGGGAGGCGAAGGTCTGCACTCCTGTGGTGTTGGTCTTGGTGACGTCGCGGGCATCGAGCACGGTATCGTTCATCGCCACCATGACGCCACGCCCCTTGGAGGCGGGGTCGGAGGCGGTCACCACGGCGTTGTAGAGGTTCATCGGGCCATCGGCGCTCATGGCGGTGGAGGGGCGCATGGCACCGACCAGCACCACCGGCTTGTCGCTCTTGACGGTCAGATTGAGGAAATAGGCGGTCTCTTCCATGGTGTCGGTGCCGTGGGTGATGACGATGCCATCCACGTCATCCCTGGCCAGCAGCTCGTTGACCCGCTTGGCCAGCTTGAGCCACACCTCGTCGTTCATGTCCTGGGAGCCGATCTTCACCACCTGCTCACCCTGCACGTCGGCCACGTTCTTCATCTCGGGCACGGCGGCGATCAGCGTCTCGATGGCCACCTTGCCGGCCTCGTAGTTGGACTGGGTGGCGGACTGCCCCGCCCCGGCAATGGTGCCGCCGGTGGCCAGGATATGGACGTTGGGCAGGGCCATGGCCATCGGGGAGAGGGTCAGGCCGAGGACGGCGGCGAGCAGGGTCTTGCGGATCGGGAGAGTCATGCTGCAATTCCTTCTGGGTGATAAAAATTGCAGCAAGTTTGCGCTTTCTGTTGCAGGGGTTTGTGATGACTCTCACCAAAAAACAGCTGGGTACAGAATTTTAACCTGTTTTATACCTATATGGAGATAATTTAACTCGCCGAGAAGCCTTTGGTTTCGATCAGGGCGATCAGCTCGGCTTTGCTCAGTTCGCTCTCGATGATGGCCTTGCTGCTGGCAAAGTCGACACTGGCGCTGCTGACGGCAGGCTGGGCCAGCAGGGCTTTTTGCAGGCTGGCGGCGCAGCCACCGCAGGACATGCCGGAGACGGTGAGTTCGATGGTCATGGGATATCTCCTCTGTTGATTGAGAGTCAGCGTAAAGCTGCCGCCCGCGGCAAGGTCAAGGGGGTGATGAAGGGGTGAGGGTCAGCACGTTTGCTGCTGGCTAGCCCATCAGCCCCAGGTAGTTCATCAGGGTAGCGCCCAGGCTGGTGGTGACGAGCGAGCCCAGCGTGGTGGTGGCAATGATGTTGGCCGCCAGGGCGCTGTCGCCCCCCATGGCGCGGGTCATCACATAGCTGGCGGCGGCGGTGGGGGTGGAGCTGATGAGAAACAGGATGCCGAGCGCCTGCGGGCTGAAACCCAGCGCCCAGGCGCCCATCACCAGCAGCACCGGGATGCACAGCAGCCGGTTGGCGGTGGCCCAGCCGGTCAGCAGGGCGCCGCCGCGCAAGGCCTTGAGGTTGAGGCTGGCACCGGTACAGAGCAGCGCCAGCGGCAGGGTCATGTTGGCGAAGTAGTTGCCGGTGGTGATCACCAGCTGGGGCAGCTCGATGCCGAGCAGGCCGAACGGCAGGGCCGCCAGGATGGCGATGATCAACGGGTTTTTGGCGATCCCCCTGAGGATCGGCTTGATCCCCTTGCTGCCCCCCAGGCTGCGGGTCAGGGTGATCACCGCAAGCACGTTGTAGAGCACGGTGACCGAGCCCACCAGCAGGGCGGCGGCGCCGATACCCTCGGCGCCGTAGGCATTCTGCACATAGGCCAGCCCCATGATCCCCATGTTGCCGCGAAAGCTCCCTTGCACGAAGATGCCGCGCTGGCGCCGCTCGGGGATGAAGCGGGCCGCCAGCAGCTCCAGCACCAGAAAACCGGTGAGGGTGCCGAGCAGGCCGTAGACGATGAGCCAGGGGCTCGGCATGGTGGAGAAATCGGTGCGCACCATGCTGAGAAACAGGAGTGCCGGCAGGGTGACCTGAAACACCAGACGGGAGGCGGACTCGACGAAGCTGTCCGGCAGCAGGCCCAGCTGCTTGAGCCAGATGCCGAGCAGCAGCACCACGCAGATGGGGCCCGTGATGGAGAGGGAGAAGTGCAGACTGGCCAACAGATCCATGATGCGCGTCCTGTGCGATGGCGGGTGGCACGGCATGCGCCGGCGCCAAAAGGGCATTCTAACGCCATGGGCTTGTATTCACAGGGGTTAATCACAACAATGTGGGCAATTCCACCGCCTAGCCCCTGTGAGCCACTTCATGGACAAAAAACTGACCATCCTCGATATCGCCCGACTCAGTGGTGTCGGCAAGTCGACCGTCTCCCGGGTGCTCAACCAGGATCCCAAGGTGAAGCAGGCGACCCGCGAGCGGGTGGAGCAGATCATCGCCGAGCACGGCTTCGTGCCGAGCAAGTCGGCGCGGGCCATGCGCAGCCAGAGCCAGCAGGTGGTGGGGATCATCGTCTCGCGGCTCGACTCCAGCTCGGAAAACCAGGCGGTGCGCGGCATGCTGGAGACCCTCTACCGGCGCGGCTACGACGCCGTGCTGATGGAGAGCAAGTTCTCCCCCGCCAAGGTGCAGGAGCATCTGGCGGTGCTGGAGCGGCGCGGGGTGGATGGCATCATTTTGTTCGCCTTCAACGATCTGGACTATGCCGCCATGGCGCCGCTCAGGGAGAAGCTGGTGCTGGTGGCCCGCGACCATCCCGGTTTCTCCTCGGTCTGTTTCGACGATGCCGGTGCGGTGCACACCATGCTGGGCCAGCTCGCTAACCGTGGCATCCACGACATCGCCTACCTGGGGGTGGACACCGCCGACCTCACCACCGGCCAGCGCCGACTCGATGCCTACCTCGGCTACTGCGCCGAACAGGGGCTGACGGCGCGCAGCGCCCTCGGCGATCTCAGCCTGCAGAGCGGCTACCGACTGGCGGCTGAGCTGCTCACCCCGACCACGGGCGCCCTGGTCTGTGCCAGCGATACCCTCGCCATTGGCGCCGCCAAGTACCTGCAGGAGCAGGGGCGCAGCGAGGTGCTGGTGACCGGCCTTGGCAACAACCCCATGCTCACCTTTCTTTTCCCCAACGCCCTCAGCCTGGATCTCGGCTACAAGGGGGCGGGGGAGCAGGCCGCGCGCCAGCTGCTCGGCCAGATCGAGCAGGATCAGCGCCCGCTGGCGACCATAGCTCCCTGCCACTCTTTGTGAACGCCATCACCTAGCACCGCACAAAAAATGCGCTTTTTGTGACCTCGACCACGAATTGGGAACGTTCCCATTTTGATCGTAACCAATTGGCGGCATGCTAAATGGGAACGATACCAAAAACGCTCGGGCCCACAGACTGGCCCAAAAGGGCGACGCAGACCAATATCAATGGAGTCACAGAGGGAAGGCTCATGTCCAAGATCAACGCACAACATCTGGCCACGCTCATCGACAAGATCGGTGGCAAGGAGAACATCGCAACCGTCAGCCACTGCTTGACCCGGTTGCGCTTCGTCCTCAACGATCCGGCCAAGGCCGACAGCAAGGCCATCGAAACCATCCCGGCGGTGAAGGGAAGCTTCACCCAGGGCGGCCAGTTCCAGGTGGTCATCGGCAACGAGGTGGAGCAGTGGTACAAGGCGCTGACCGAAGAGATCGGCGTCAGCGGCGGCAGCAAGGAGGCCGCCAAACAGGCCGCGCGCCAGAACATGAATCCGCTGGAGCGGGGCATCTCCCACCTGGCGGAGATCTTCGTGCCCCTGCTGCCGGCCATCATCACCGGCGGTCTGATCCTGGGCTTTCGCAACGTCATCGGCGACATCAAGATGTTCGACGATGGCACCCACACCCTCACCGAGATCAGCCAGTTCTGGGCTCAGGTGCACGCTTTCCTCTGGCTGCTGGGCGAGGCCATCTTCCACTTCCTGCCGGTGGGCGTCTGCTGGTCGGCGGTGAAGAAGATGGGCGGCTCCGAGATCCTGGGGATCGTGCTCGGTATCACGCTGGTGTCGCCCCAGCTGATGAACGCCTACGGCATCGGCCAGCAGACTCCCGAGGTGTGGGACTTCGGTCTGTTCGTCATCCAGAAGGTGGGTTATCAGGCCCAGGTCATCCCGGCCCTGCTGGCGGGTGTCTTCCTTGCCTGGGTGGAGACCAATCTCAAGCGGATCATCCCGGCCTACCTCTACCTGGTCATAGTCCCCTTCATCTCCCTGCTGCTGGCGGTGATCGTGGCCCACGCCTTTATCGGTCCGTTCGGTCGCTGGCTGGGTGACGGCGTCGGCTTTGCCGCCAAGGCCGCCATGACCGGTTCGTTTGCCCCCATCGGTGCCGCCCTGTTCGGCTTCCTCTACGCGCCCCTGGTCATCACCGGTATCCACCACACCACCAACGCGGTGGATCTGCAGCTGATGCAGAGCATGGGTGGCACCCCGATCTGGCCGCTGATCGCCCTCTCCAACATCGCCCAGGCCTCTGCGGTGGTCGGCATCATCCTGATCAGCCGCAAGGAGAACGAGCGGGAGATCTCGATACCTGCCGCCATCTCCGCCTATCTGGGGGTGACCGAGCCGGCCATGTACGGCATCAACCTCAAGTACAAGTTCCCCATGCTGTGCGCCATGGTGGGCTCGAGCCTTGCGGCCCTCATCTGCGGCTTCGCCGGGGTGATGGCCAACGGTATCGGGGTAGGGGGCCTGCCGGGCATCCTCTCCATCCAGCCGCAATACTGGGCCGTCTATGCCATCGCCATGCTGGTGGCCATCGTCGTGCCTATCGTGCTGACTCTGCTGGTTTACCAGCGCCAGCAGGCAGCCGGCAAGCTGGCTCAGGCCAGCGCCTGACTCCACGCATCAGGGCGACCCACCGGGGTCGCCCTCTCCCTTTTTCATTCGAGACAAGAGCAAGACCCATGAGCCAAACACCCTGGTGGCAGAGCGCCGTGATTTACCAGATCTACCCCAAGAGCTTTCAGGACAGTGGCGCGCGCGGCACTGGCGATCTCAAGGGGATCATGGCCCGCCTCGACTATCTCAAGACCCTCGGCGTCGACGCCCTCTGGCTGACCCCGGTTTACGTCTCGCCGCAGGTGGACAACGGCTACGACATCGCCGACTACCTGAATATTGATCCTGCCTACGGCACCATGGCCGACTTCGAGGCACTCTTGGCCACCGCCCACGCGCGCGACATCCGCATCGTGATGGACATAGTCGTCAACCACACCTCCACCGAGCACGCCTGGTTCAAGTCGGCGCTGGGGGACAAGAACAGCCCCTACCGCGATTACTACATCTGGAAAGACCCGGTGGAGGGTGGTGTGCCGAACAACTGGCAATCCAAGTTTGGCGGCAGCGCCTGGGAGCTGGATAAGGCCACCGGCCAGTATTACCTGCATCTCTTTGCCCGCGAGCAGGCAGATCTCAACTGGGAGAACCCGGCCGTGCGCGCCGAGGTGAAGAAGATCATCCACTTCTGGGCCAAGAAGGGAGTGGACGGTTTCCGGCTCGATGTCATCAACCTCATCTCCAAGGATCAGTGCTTCCCGAGCGACGACAGTGGCGATGGCCGCCGCTTCTACACCGACGGGCCGCGCATCCACGAATTTTTGCAGGACGTGAGCCGCGACGTGTTCGCCCCGGTGGGCGCCATGACGGTAGGGGAGATGTCCTCCACCAGCCTGGAGCACTGCCAGCGCTATGGCGCGCTGGATGGCTCCGAGCTCTCCATGGTGTTCAACTTCCACCACCTCAAGGTGGACTACCCCAATGGCGACAAGTGGACCAAGGCGCCGTTCGATTTCCTCGAACTCAAGCGCATCTTCAACCACTGGCAGAGCGGCATGCACGGCAAGGGGTGGTCGGCCCTGTTCTGGTGCAACCACGATCAGCCGCGCATCGTCTCCCGCTTCGGTGACGAGGGCGAACATAGGGTGGTAGCGGCCAAGATGCTGGCCAGCACACTGCACGGCTTGCAGGGCACCCCCTACATCTATCAGGGGGAGGAGATCGGCATGACCAACCCCTGCTATCAGCGCATCGATGACTATCAGGACGTGGAGAGCCGCAACATCTTCGCCATCAAGCAGGCCGAAGGGATGAGCGAGGCCGAGATCCTGGCCATTCTTGGCGCCAAATCTCGCGACAACTCGCGCACGCCGATGCAGTGGAGCGCTGCGGCCAATGCCGGCTTCACCAGCGGGACGCCCTGGCTCAAGCCCGCCGCCAACTATCCCGCGATCAATGCCGAGGCGGCGCTGGCCGACACCGACTCGGTGTTCTGGCACTACCGGGATTTGATCCGCCTGCGCAAGAGTCATCCCATCTTCACTCACGGGGATTATCAGGAGCTGCTGGCGGGGCATTCGCAGATCTGGGCCTATGCCCGCCGCGCCGACGGTCAGACCCTGCTGGTGGTGAGCAACTTCTACGGCGAGCCGGCCACCTTCGCACTGCCGGAGGAGCTGGCCACTGGCAAGGGGCGCCTGCTGCTTGGCAACTACCCGGATAGCCCGGCCCGGCCGCAATCCTGTATGCTGCGCCCTTATGAATCCCTGATCTGGCTGGTGGAGTAGGCGATGAGCGAGGTGATGATGAAGGCGGCGGTGCGCGGCCCCGAGTGGCAGAAGATGGTGGCGGGGGAGCCCTATGATGCGGGCGACTCCGAGCTCAAAGCGGCGCGCGAGCGCTGCCGCAGGCTCTATCACACCTTCAACACCAGCTGGCAGGAGAAACCGGCGCGCGATGCCCTGCTCCATGAACTGCTGGGCAGCCGCGGCAAGGAGTGCGCCATCAACCCGCCCTTCTTTTGCGACTACGGGGCCAACATCTTCGTGGGCGAGAACTTCTACGCCAACGTTAACTGCACCATCCTCGACGTGTGCGAGGTGCACATCGGCGACAACGTGCTGCTGGCGCCCGGTGTGCAGATCTACACGGCCGCTCACCCGGTGGCGGTGGCGCCGCGCATCAAGGGGGTGGAGTTCGGCAAGCCAGTGCGGATCGGCCACAACGTCTGGATCGGGGGCAGCGTCGTCATCTGCCCCGGCGTGACCATTGGGGATAACAGCGTGATCGGCGCGGGCTCCGTGGTGACCAAGGATGTGCCGGCGGGCGTGGTGGCGGCCGGCAACCCCTGCAAGGTGCTGCGGCCCATGACGGCAGCAGAGTTGGCTGGTGGCTAGTGGTACCGGCCAGCGCGCACTTTCCAACACCAAGGGCAGGTTATCCTGCCCTTTTTCTTGTCCGTCATTGGCTGAACCTGGGATGTACAGCCACTTCAGATTTTTTGAACATCTAGGCCAGTTTATCTCGCTAACAATGACGAGCCTGGATGTTTAATATTCACTCAACGCTTAGGCAGGAACGCCAAGCGGCCAAATAACTGGTCGTTCAAGGCTGTGAGACCTTCAAATAGGAGGTCTGATGTTGGTGAAAGAACTACACACTATTTGAATAACCTCTTGCATGGATGCATTGATTCGGGGCCGTCGGCCCAGGCAATGACATAGAAACCAAGAGAGTGAATGAACATGAAAAACGTAATCAAGATGCTGGCCGTTGCAGGCCTGATGACCGCAGGTTTTGCCCAGGCTTCCGTTCCGGCTGACTTCAACGCCGCCCCGGGTGTGCTGTTTGTAAACTGGCACGCCACCGCTGCCGTCGAAGGCAAGGGCAACCCCATGCTGGAAGTGCGTGACGAGTCTGGTGATGTGGTTGCCTCCGTGCACGCCAACCTGATGGGCAGCCAGCAGGTGCAGATCCCGAGCCGTACCCAGGGCAACCTGACCGTGAGCCTGGGTGAGCAGAGCAGCGACTACCGCATTCCGTTCGGTATCGGCAGCGGGCGTCAGCGCTAAGGGATCCCCGGGCAACCGGACACCCATGCGAGACAGACAGGGAGGCCGAGGCCTCCCTGTCGTCGTTGGCGGGCGCCCGACCCGGCTCTGGCCTCTGACTCACAGGTGCAAGCCAGCAATGGATCGCCATACGGCAGATCCTCGGCGCGGCCAGCTCGCACCACACTCTTGCGCCACATTCTCGCACCGCGAGCGAGACAGATCTTCTGTTCCGATATACCGCCTTTCATTTCCCTGCCCGACCATACCGTCGGTGCCGTGCAGCTTGCACACATTCTGCCTGTTCAACGCATTGCGCGGGTCTGCTTGGCGACATCCATCCGCTGACAGCAACCTGCCGCCTGCCGTTTCCCCGTTCCACAGAAGCCTATACTCCCTGAAGAATCTGTTGTGGGAGTGGTGATCATGCGTAGTCTCGTCTTGTTGGCCTGCTGTTGTATGGGGTCGGCCCTGGCTGCCCCGGTGCAGCTCAGGCTGCTGGAGTGGGGGTATCTGCCCGCCGGATATGAACAGCAATTTGCCGAGTACGCCAAGCGCGAGGGGGTGGAGGCGACAGTGACCCGGATCGAACCGCTGCTCACCGACTTTGACAGCGTCTATCGTGCTCTGCGCACCCGCAGTGCCGACGTGGTGATGCCGACCAGCTACTTCTACAAGGCGCATCATCAACCCCTCTTCAAGCTGCTGTTGCCCATCGACTTTGGCCGTTTGCGCCATTACCAGGAGGTGAGGCCGGCCCTCAAGAATACCGAGTATGACAAGTTGGGGGAGCGCAACTATTCCGTGCCCTTCTCCTATGCCATGTTCAGTCTGGCTTACGACAGCAAGCAGGAAAACACCCCGCCCACCAGCTGGCAGGCGTTGGCCGAGCCGACGCGGCAGGGGCAATTTGCGGTTTTCTGCGATCAGTTTGAGCCCTTGCTCTTCTCCGTGTTGCTCTCTCTTGGCAAGTCACCCGCCCTCTTTGCCAGCGGTGAAATGCTGGCCGATAGCCCGTTGCAGAACGAGGTTGAAGGGCAACTGACCCGGCGGCTCAAGGCGAGCCGGGGCTTCTGGTTCAATCAGGCCAATCGGTGCGAGAATCTGCGCCATCAGCGCCTGGCCACCACCTGGGGGCTGGAGCTGGTGGAGTGCAACCGGCAAAACGGTCAGCAGTGGCGCATCGCCATGGTAAGGGAAGGGGCCATCTATGCCCTTGATGCCCTCTCGATTGCGCGGGATGTCGGGGATGATCCGGTCAGGCTCAAGGCGGCCTATCTGCTGATCGACTTCCTGTTGAGCGAACCCCTGCAGAGCCGCATGTTGATGGGCACGCCGACGGTTTCCGGCAGCAATGGATCGGCCCGCCCCCCGCTGACACCGGAGGAGCAGGCCGTGTTGCCGCCGCAGGCCCTGCCTGAATTTGACGAGCGCCTGCTGGTGCCGGCCCTGCCCGCGCACATCAAGAATCGCTACAAACGGATGGTGCAGCAGGCCCTGGCCAGCAGTGGCAAGGAGGGGCTGGCCAAGGTGTGTCCCTGGGATCTGGCGAACTGATGCCGGCGCTAGCGAGGTGTCAGGACGGGGCGATCGGAGAGGAGCTCCTGCACCAGCTGCACGGCCAGCGGGATGTTTGTGTCCATGGTGTCCCCATCTTGCGCCTCGGCTTTCCAGCTGGCGGGGGCTTCAGGATGGGGGCCGGAGACGGCCACTTTTCCTTTACCGTAGGCGCCGATTAAGGCGGCGATCCGGCCATCGTCGAAGTAGGCAAGTTCACGCACCGGTTCGGTGCCTGGCTGCAGGACGAAGGTAGGGCCGGCCTGGTAGTACATGCGGCGCACCTCCCCGAGCCAGCGAATGTCATGGATCTTGGGAGAGAAGTCACCGTCGTAGTCGTCAGACTCTGCCGGCACCAAACCGAGCGCCTTCACATAGTTGCCCTCGTCGGCCCAGCCCAGCGACGCGACAAAGGCGCCGCCGCAGATCCCCAGATAGCGCCCGCCCTGACTCAGATAGCGTTTGAGCGACCCGGCGATGGCGGGGGTGAACCGATGAACCAGGGGCTCTACGTCATCTTCGGTTCCGCCGATGATAAACAGACGGGCGCTCGCCAGCCTGGCGGGGAGATCGTCCAGGTTGTCGAGATAGACCACGGGGAGCCCGGCCTGTTTGACCACGGCGGCGATCGCCTCGTTGCTGTCCGGGTCCGAGATGGGGCCGGTATAGAGCAGGGCGTAGCCTGTCGGATTGGCGTCTATCTGTGGCTGGCTCTGGGCCTTTCCCGCGAGACAGCAGATCATCAGCAGGGTGGACCACAGCAGCCAGCGCACTGGTCGGCTCGCTGATGACCTTAGCGCGTGAAGGTCAAAGTGTCGGTTGCTCAACATGTCATCTTCCTGTGTGGGTCATCGCTGTGGGGGTCGGGCCGACTCATCAGTCGGCCCGGTTGGGGGATGGGGTGAGCCGCAAGTGGCCGGCTCTGTGGGCGCCGCGCGGCCCTGATGGGACCATTCGCTTCGCAGCAGGGCAAACACCGCTGTGTCCCACCACTGCCCCTTGAAGTAGCGATGCTCGCGAAAGTGCGCCTCCTGGCGCATCCCGAGCGAGGAGCAGAGCCGTATGGCTGCCCGGTTCAGGGACAGGGTCTCGGCATAGATGCGGTGCACCCCGAGCGATGCAAACCCGAAGCCCGCCAGGGCCGAGGCCGCCTCCTGCATCAGTCCGCGTCCCTGGCTGTGGCGCGCCATGCCGCACCCCATCGAGGCTTGCTGATCGCTCTCCATACGCAGGCAGACTGTGCCGATCAGGGCATTCGTCGCCTTATGCTCGATCAGCCAGCTGATAGGCGCGCTGGGGGCGCTCGCCGGTCTGCTCGACAAACAGTCGGGTCAGCTCCCGGTACTTCTGCGCCCGGCCATCCTCCTCGCTGTAGAAGCGCTGATAGCGCTCGTCCTGGGTGATGGCCACGAAGGCCGCCTCGTCGTCGAGGCGCATATCGCGCAGCCTCAGGCGATCGGTCTCAAGGATAAACATGCAGGCCTCCTCCAATGAGCGGCCATTATGGGGCCTGGGATGAGGGGAGGGACAATCCCCAACCGGGGTGTGGCAGCCGGCGCTCGGTCGAGCTCCTGGCTTACGACGGGCATTTTGATGCGGCACAGCCGCACAGGGGGAGGGGACAATCAGCGCGGCGCATGGTGCCGGGTGAGTGAGGAGCGAGGGCTCTGCCCTCGACGTTTTTCGCCAGCCACCTGGAGGCGCTCAGTCGAGCTCCTGGCCTACGACGGGGATCTCGATGCGGCTTTGCCGCATAGGGGGAGGGGGCAATCAGTGCGGCGCATTGCATCGGGTGAGTGAGGGGCGAGGGCTCTGCCCTCGAAGGTTTTCGCCAGCCCACCTGGAGGCGCTCAGTCGAGCTCCTGGCCTACGACTGGGATCTCGATGCGGCTTTGCCGCATAGGCGTTTCGCCTGCCCTTCGGGCCGGGGCGAGTGACTTTGGAAAGACCCAAAGTCACCAAAGGTCTTCTCCCCCGCCGATTCGCTCTCCTTCGGCGAGTGCCCTCGCTTCAGTCATCAGGCCGACGGCACGCGCCGACGGGCCTTTGGCCTTAGCCATCCATGGCTTCGGCCAAAGCCCGCTTCGAACATCCTTGTTCTCGCGCCAACTCGGGATCGAGCCGTGCTCGCCCTGATCCGAATTGGCCCATGGCCCGCCGCCACTCGCTCGACATCCCTGTCTCGCGACCTGGCCTGATGGCTTCACCTCGGCGAATCAGAGGGGGAACCAATACCGTGCCCGACAGCAGCTGGGTAGGTTGCTGCTCTGTTGGCCGCTACGCGGCGCTCAGAACGGTGGGTGTCCCAATTTCTTCTCGAAGGTTTTCGCCAGCCCTTTGGGCTTTGGCGAGTGACTTTTCTTTGCGTGGCCAAAGAAAAGTCACCAAAAGAAAGGCCAACCCCGGCAAGTCGTCCGCTGCGCGGATGCCCTCGGCTCGTCGATCGGGTCGGCCGTACCGCCGCACACGGCACATCCCTGTGCCGCCTGCGGCTGCGCCGTCCTCCCTGACGGCGCTACTGACCCGTTCAACTCACCTTGGCGACTTGCAGGGGGGCCAATACCGTGCCCGACGGCGGCTAAGTGGGCTCGCTACGCGGCGCTCAGAACGGTGGGTGTCCCAATATTTGAGGCGATTACTTGGCGAACTGCACATGACCCAGCTCACCGTTTGTTTTATTTATTTGGCAAACATAGCCCGAAAAGTTATTTACGGCGATAAAACCAGCTTCAGAGGCAGTGGTACGACTGAAATTAGTGTACCCATCATTACCTTGATTGGTGGGGTTCTTTGCCACCCATAATTCAATGCCGCTCTTATCAAGACACACTAGATTATTTGCTGCTTCGCAAGTTGGATATTCCATGTAGTCGTAGATTACAAAGATTTTTCCATCTGTTTCTTCCGCATCAAGAATAGAGTGCGGGAGAGTAAGCCTTTTCCCATCTATTACTATTTGCTTGCTGTCGAGCTCGATCATTTAGTGCGCCTAATGCCTTGCTCACCGGAAAATTGGGAGCGAAGAGACTAATTTTTCCGCGCGCAGCAACTTGTTAGCCACTACCCCTCCTCAGTTCTGCCCATCAGCGCTTTCGCCATAAATTCCGTAGTATAAACATCTCCCTTCTTAGTTCGAACAGTGCTCGGTTTGTAATCTCCGTTCTCAAACATTCTCCACTCTGCATTAAGAAGGCGTTCATCTAAATGATTGAGGTTTAAGTTGAGCCAATTACATAGCTGCTGAAAATTTTCAGCGAAGGACTCGCCTTTGTGTTTGGTTAGAACCATCTGTAGATTAATAGGATAATCACGATTCCCTGCTGCCATTATTGCACTTCTTGCAGTTGTAAGTAGCTCTTGCCCCGTGAAGGTGAATACGTTGTCGATAATGTCATGACGAAGTCCGTACTCAATTCTTGTACGCTTTGAGTGCGACCAGTACCTGTCTTCAAGAAGATTCACTCGTTCAAGATAACCCCTAAGGATCTCTGACTCAGCAAACCCCCGTGTATCAGAGATTAACTCCTCGAACGTTTTTAGCTTAATGTTTGTTTTATCGGCAGCTTCCAGAGCGCCTTTTTGAAAGCCAACTTTTGAAACTATAAAGCCTCGATCCGCACCAATATCATCCACAATAGTGCGAAGGGTTAATACCTGTGCTTTTGTAACTTTGCTTTCCCAATACTTTGCCTCAACCAACCAAACCAGATTCTCACCGAGATATCTGGTTTGCACATATACATCGATATCATGACTTGTCCGCACGCCTTGAATACGAACATTCGTCTTCGCCTCAGCGCCAAGAGAGACGAAGTGGTCTTTAATGCGTTCTTGGAAATCGAACCATTCCTTTGTCATTACGTAACTCTTACATGGTGGCTAACGTTTAGGTTAAGGGGCCGGCTTTAGCCGGTCCCGAGCGAGCGAAGCGAACGACTTGAACCGTTTGTTAGGCGGTTTACGGACATTCAGGAAGGCTAAGCAAGTTGTTCGGATGTTCGCCATCATTTTGGGTTTTTAAATATTTATTGCCGGCAGCGCTTTTGGCAACAATTACCCAAACTGATTGTCCACCAGCACTCACCCAAAAGCGCCATTTACCTGACTCTATGCCGGCAATAGCATCTTGTTGAGATAACTTCCAGCGAGTGCCGTCCGCGTTTACGCCGCCGATAAACTGTATACGCTCGTGGGCGCTTTGGCGGTTTGACTTGTTTATGCATTTAACTTGATGGTCTGACATTGCAACCTCCGTTGTTGGTAACTGCCTAACGATTAAGCTAAGGGGCGGCGGCACGCCGTCCCAGCGAACGAAGTGAGCGATTTGAGCGCCTTGTTAGGCATAAACCACCTCGCTTGCGAGCTGCGGATATTCACCTTGCATTTCAGTAAGGCATTCTTTCAGTAGCACAGCCTCACGAGGTAGGCGTTGAGAGAACTGCAGCCAGCCCAAGAACCTAACTGTGTATGGCATTTCAACTAAGCCAGTTATGGCGTCCCAGAAAGCGTCCCAGTTAGCACCATACCAGCCCGGAAAATTCAGCGACTCCATCAGCAATGAGTGCAGTTCCTCTGCGCTAGTGATAGCTCGGAGATCAATCTCTACTAGCTGTACGCGGGACATATGTTTTTGCCTAACAGTGATTAGATGGAAGGCGGTACTAATCTGTTAGCAGAGAATTCCATCTAACTCCGTAACATTTCAATCGCCGCCAAGTGAAAATCATCATTAAATCATAATGTTAACAACGTTCTTCTCGCTCGGGCGTATTCGCTTGATTTCCTCTTTTTGCGCCACCATTAGTACTGTATGAAAAAACAGTTCGTGGGTTACGCAAGGAAAGCGCCGCCAAACCACGACTGCGTAAATAGCTCAGAATCAGCATAAGACCATCACCATGTTGAGTCGGTCGTTGTGGGCAACGTTCGCTTATCTATTCCATCTGGCAAGGCTACCGCCCCTGAATGTCAGCCTTCAGTCTGCTGCTTTTTACCTGTGAGGTTGCACTGGCATGGCCCATGGGTGACTCCGACGAGACGGTTGCCAAACGGCTATGTTAGCGAGTGGAGCCGGGGAAGGAAGAGCGGGATGATGGTTTCCAGAGCAAGATCAAGAAATTCAAGAAATGAATCGGGATGGAGGGGCGCTCTGGAACTCTCACCACATTGAGCGCCGCAGAAGTGGGCGCCGTTCTGAGCGCCACAACTGACACCAGCCGCCTTCGCCACCGACGGGCACGGTATCGGAGCCCCCTCTGATTCGCCGAGGTGAAGCCATCAGGCCAGGTCGCGAGACAGGGATGTCGAGCGAGGGGCGGCGGTCCAAGGATGGACCGTCGGCGCGTGCCGTCGGCCTGATGGCTGAGGCGAGGGAACTCGACGAAGGAGAGCGAATTAGCGGGGGGTGGCCTTTCTTTTGGTGACTTTTCTTTGGCCACGCAAAGAAAAGTCACTCGCCACAGCCCGCAGGGCGGGCGAAACCCCCTCGAGGAGGAACTCCTCGCATCCTATGCGGCGCAGCCGCATCTCCCCTCACCTGGTGCAATGCGCCGCGCTTATTGCACCCTACGACTGTGCGGCGCAGCCGCATCGAGAGGCTGGTCGTAGGCAAGGAGCTCGACCGAGCTCCTCCTGGTGCGTCTCTACAACTTCACCATGATATGCCGCGGCACCGTGTAGTCCTCCAGGGCGTAGAGGGAGAGATCCTTGCCGTAGCCGGACATCTTCATGCCGCCGTGGGGCATCTCGGAGGTGAGCATGAAGTGGGTGTTGATCCAGGTGCAACCGTACTGCAGGTGGCTGGCCACCTTGCTGGCAAGGCCGAGATCCCGGGTCCAGACCGAGCTGGCGAGGCCGTAGTCCGAGTCGTTGGCCCACTGCACCACCTGCTCGGCGTCGTTGAAGCGAGTCACCGACACCACGGGGCCGAATACCTCCCGGCGCACAATTTCATCCTCCTGGCGGGCATGGGCGATCAGGGTCGGCTCGAAGAAGAAGCCGTTGCCGGGATGGATCTTGCCTCCCGCCGTCACCTCAACATGACCGCTGCTCTGGGCCCGCTCCACGAAGCTGGCCACCCGGTTGCGTTGCCGGTCCGAGATGAGCGGCCCCATCTCCACCCCCTCCTCGCGCGGGCCGCCCACCTTGATGGAGGCGACCGCCTCGGTCATGGCGGCGACAAACTTGTCGTAGATCTTGCCCTGGGCATAGATGCGGCAGGCGGCGGTGCAATCCTGGCCGGCGTTGTAGAAGCCGAAGGTGCGAATGCCCGCCACCACGGCCTCCAGATCCGCGTCGTCGAAGATGATGACCGGCGCCTTGCCCCCCAGCTCCAGGTGGGTGCGCTTCATGGTGCGGGCGGCGCTCTGCAGGATCTTCTGGCCGGTGGCGATGTCACCGGTCAGCGACACCATGCGCACCAGCGGGTGCTCCACCAGCGGCGCCCCCACGCTCTCGCCCCGGCCGCAGACGATGTTGATGACGCCGCGGGGGAAGAGCTCGCTGGCCAGCTCCGCCAGGCGCAGGGCGGTGAGGGGGGTCTGCTCGGAGGGCTTTAGCACCACCGTATTGCCGGCGGCGAGCACCGGGGCCATCTTCCAGGCCGCCATCATCAGGGGGTAGTTCCAGGGGGCGATACTGCCCACCACCCCGATGGGGTCGCGGCGGATCATGCTGGTGTGTCCCTCGATATACTCCCCCGCCAGCGGCCCCTGCAGGCAGCGGGCGGCACCGGCGAAGAAGCGGAAGCAGTCCACCACCGCCGGCAGCTCATCGTTCAGCACCGCCATATAGGGCTTGCCGCAGTTGAGGGATTCGAGGGCCGCAAACTCCTCGGCGTGGCGTTCGATGGCATCGGCCAGGCGCAGCAGCAGGGTACTGCGTTGGGCCGGGGTGGTGCGGCTCCACTGGGCGAAGGCGCGCTGGGCGCCGTTCACCGCCCGGTTCACCTGCTCGAACGAGGCTTCGGGCACCGAGGCGAGAAGCTCACCGGTGGCGGGGTTGAGGATGGGCTCGGCCGGGCCGTCACCGGTGACGAACTGGCCGTCGATCAAGAGTTGGGTAGAGAGTTTCATGGTTGCATCCTTGCGCACGCGTTGAGTCATTATTTGCCACTGCCGGCGACGTCCTGGCCGTCGCGGGTGAGGTAGTAGGCAAGCAGAATGGGAATGGTGGTGAAGGCCACTATGATGAGCGCCACCACGTTGGTGACCGGCCTGTCCCGTGGCCGGATCAGCTCCTGATACATCCAGATCGGCAGCGTGGTCTGCTGGCCGGCGGTGAAGGTGGTGACGATCACCTCGTCAAAGCTGAGCGCGAACGCCAGCATGCCCCCCGCCAGCAGGGCGGTGGCGAGGTTCGGCAGGATCACGTAGCGCAGAGTTTGGAAGCCGTCGGCGCCGAGATCCATCGACGCCTCGATGAGGCTCTGGTTGGTACGGCGAAAGCGCGCCAGGGCATTGTTGTAGACCACCACCACGCAGAAGGTGGCGTGACCGATGACGATGGTCCAGAAGCTGAAGGGGATCTCCATCACCCCATAGGCGGAGCGCAGCGCGATGCCGGTGACGATGCCGGGCAGGGCGATGGGCAGCACCAGCAAGAGCGACACCACCTCCTGGCCGAAGAAGCGGCTGCGGGCGATGGCCCCCGCCGCCAGGGTGCCGAGCACCATGGCCACCAGGGTGGCGAGCCCGGCCACCTCCAGCGACAGCTGGATGGCGCGCCACACATCGGGGCGGTTGAGGGTCACCTCGAACCACTTGAGGGTGAGCCCGGGAGGCGGGAACTGGTAGCTCTTGCTCTCGCTGGTGAAGGCGTAGAGGAAGATGAACAGGATCGGAAAGTGCAGGAACAGGAGACCGCCGATGGCCGCGTACTTGAGCAGGCCGGAAGGCTGGCTGCCATGGTCCCGTTTCATGGCGGTATTAGAGCGCATCGAAGGCCCCCAGGCGTTTCGCGATGGTGAGGTAGATGGCGATGATGAGGATCGGCACCAGCGAGAAGGCGGCGGCGAAGGGCAGGTTGCCCGCCGTGCCCTGCTGCATGTAGACCACCTGACCTATGTACATGGTTGAGTTGCCTATGATGCCGGGGATGATGTAGTCCCCCAGCGTCAGGGAGAAGGTGAAGATGGAGCCCGCCACCACGCCGGGCAGGGCCAGCGGCAGGATCAGGGTGCGAAAGGTTTGGGCCGGGGTGGCGCCGAGATCGCCGCTCGCCTCCAGCAGGGAGCGCGGGATCCGCTCCACCGCCGCCTGGATGGGCAGGATCATGAAGGGCAGCCAGACGTAGACGAATACGATGAAGGTGCCGATGCGCGAGAACGACAGCGACGGCCCTCCTATAACTGGCAGCGAGAGAATGGCGTCCAGCAGCCAATCCAGCCCCAGGGTGTCCGCCAGCCAGCTGATGACCCCCTCCTTGGCCAGGATCAGCTTCCAGGCGTAGACCCGCACCAGATAGCTGGACCAGAGCGGCAGCATGATGCCGACGTAGAACAGGGCCCGGGTCTTGCCGCTGGTGTAGCGCGCCATGTAGTAGGCGACGGGGAAACCGAGCAGGGCGCAGGCCAGGGTCACCAGCAGCGACATGCCGACGGTGCGCAGGATCACGTCCAGGTTTTCTGCCCGCAGCAGGGCGACGAAGTTCTGCAGCCCCAGCTCGTGGCGGATCTGGCCGCTGAACTCGTCCAGCCCGAAGAAGGCGTTGGAGAGCAGCATCAGCAGGGAGCCGACGTAAATGATGCCAAGCCAGAGCAGGGGCGGCCCGAGCAGGATGGCCAGCAGCAGGCCGGAGCGACCATAGAGCAGGGTGGAGAGGCGCCGCAGCGGCCTGACGCGAACGGAGTCGGTAGCTTGGCTCATGGCAAGGCTCGCACTGTGGGGGGCGCTCATGGTTGAGTTCCCAGAGGGGCGGTGTGCAGGCGATGGATCGCCTGCTCCGGCCAGCTGAGGCTGACCCGGGTGCCACGGGGCAGACGGGCCTGGCCCTCGTTGGGGTGGTTGACGATAAGCTCGAGCTGCTCGCCGAGATCGACCCGGTAGCGCACGAAGGGGCCGAGGTACTCCACTTCGCGCACCTCCCCTGACCAGCCGGGGCTGCCGGCTTCGGCGAGGCGGATCCGCTCCGGGCGCACCATCATCTGGCGCTCATCGCCGCACAGGCGGCGGGCCTGCTCTCCCTCGAACAGGTTGACGGTGCCGACGAAGCGGGCGACGAAGGGGGTGGCGGGGGCGTCGTAGATGGTATCCGGCGCGGCGATCTGCTCGATCTTGCCCTGATTGAAGATGCAGATGCGGTCGCTCATGGAGAGCGCCTCCTGCTGATCGTGGGTGACGAAGATAAAGGTGATGCCGAGCTGGCGCTGCAAGGCCTTGAGCTCAAGCTGCATCTGCTCGCGCAGCTTGAGATCGAGCGCCCCCAGCGGCTCGTCCAGCAAGAGGATGCGCGGCTGGTTGATCAGTGCCCGGGCGATGGCGATGCGCTGGCGCTGGCCGCCGGAGAGCTGGCCGGGCTTGCGGTTGCCGACGCCGGGCAGGCGCACCAGCTCCAGCATCTCGTCCACCTTGCGGTAGCGCTCCGCCTTGGCCACGCCCTTGAGCATCAGGCCATAGCCTATGTTGTCGCGCACATCCATGTTGGGAAACAGGGCGTAGTCCTGAAACACGGTATTGAGGTTGCGATCGTAGGGGGGCACAGTGGAGCAGGGTTCGCCGAACAGCCGGATCTCCCCCTCGCTCGGGTATTCGAAGCCCGCGATCATCCGCAGGCAGGTGGTCTTGCCGGAACCGCTTGGCCCCAGCAGGGTGAAGAACTCGCCGGCGGGGATCTGGAAGGAGATGTCGTCGACCGCCTTCACCTCGCCATAGTGGCGGCTGACCCGGTCAAATTGTACGGCGTTCATGGGACGTCCTTGTCTGTGTGGGAAGCGGGCCGGACTCCTGTCCGGCCCCATATCGGCATTTACTCAGGCAACTTCAGCGACCACCCAGGATGGCGATATAGTCCGAGACCCAGCGGTAATACGGCACGCAGGTTCCCTGGCTCTTGCACTGGGAGACGGGAGTTCGCCAGAAGCGCACCCGATCGAAGTTGTCGATGCCGTTGGTCTTGCACCCCTCTTTCCCGAGCAGGGCATTGCCCTCGCAGGCGGCCGGCACCACGGGCACGGAGCCGAACCAGGAGGCGAGATCCCCCTGCAGCTTGTTGTTGAGGGAGTGCTCCAGCCATTTGTAGGCGCAGGTGAGGTTCTTGGCCTCGCTGTGCACCATGCTGGTGTCGGCCCAGCCGGTGACCCCTTCCTTGGGCACTGTGGTGGCGATGGGCTGCTTGTCGGCGATCAGGGTATTGGCCTGGAACGGCCAGGAGCCGGAGGCCACCACCCCCTCGTTCTTGAAGTCGTCGATCTGGACGAAGGCGTCGTGCCAGTAGCGCCCGACCAGCTGACGCTGCTGGCGCAACAGGTCGAGGGCAGCCTTGTACTGATCTTCGTTGAGTTCGTACGGATCCTTGATGCCGAGCGCCGGCTGGTGGCTCATCAGATAGAGGGCCGCATCGGCGATGTGGATCGGGCCGTCGAACGCCTGCACCCGTCCCTTGTTGGACTTGCCGTCCGGCAGGGTCTGCTCCTCGAACACCACGCTCCAGGAGTCGGGGGCCTTGGGGAACACCTTGGTGTTGTACATCAATATGTTGCCGCCCCACTGGTAGGGCACGCCGTAGTGCTTGCCGTCCACCGTGTGCCAGGGAGCATTCTGCAGACGGGGGTCTATCTTGCCGTAGCTCGGGATGAGCGCCAGGTTGAGCGCCTGCACCTTGCCGCCGGCGATGAGGCGCAGGCTGGCGTCGCCGGAGGCGGTCACCAGATCGAAGCCCCCCTCGTTCATCAGCGCCACCATCTCGTCCGAGGTGGCGGCCGTCTTGACGTTGACCTTGCAGCCGGTCTCTTTCTCGAAGCCGGTGACCCAGTCGTAGTTCTTGTCGGTCTCGCCGCGCTCCACGTAGCCGGCCCAGGCCACGATGTTGAGCTGGCCTTCACCCTTGCCGAGGGTGGTGGGGGCAGCCTGGGTCTGGCCTGCCAGCAGGGCGGGGATCAGGGCCAGGGTGAGGGGGGTCAGTTTCATCTTGCTCTCCTTGCTGGGGCGGGCACTGTGGTGATGCCACGCTGACAATTAACATCCCGTTAACCAGTCATGAGCGTAGGAGAAGCGCTGAGCAATGAGAATTTCAATTTTTAACGCCAGAGGTATCTGCTAAATAGATATCGAGTGCAGATGAATCTGAATTTTAGTGGTCGCCCGGCAAGATAGGGCTAGCGAGGGAGTGCCTGCCGAGCCCGCAGCCGGCTCTGATCCCGCACTATGTCGATGAACTCGCGGGCGGTCCACTCCAGCCGTGAACCGCGCCGCCACACCAGGCCTATGTCGATGGCGGGGATCGGCTCCTTGATGGCGCGGGCCTCGACCCGCTCCTGCTCTAGCGACCAGGGGCGATAGGCAAAGTCCGGCAGCAGGGCGAGCCCGAGCTGGCTGGCCACTAGGCTGCGCACCGCTTCCACCGAGGCGGTCCGCAGCACGATGCGCGGCGCTATGCCGTAACGGCGCAGGCCGCCGCCGATGATCTGGTCCAGTTGATCGGCGGTCAGTGAGATCATGGGCTCCTCGCCGAGCGCTTTGAGAGAGAGGGTCGACTCGGCGCAGAGCGGGTGGTTGGCGGCGAGCCAGACCCGCAGCGGCGAGCGGGTCAGCAGTTCGGTATCGAACGCCTCCTGGCGGATGGTGCGGTTGGTCATCAGGATCCCCACGTCCACCTCGCCGTTGACGATCTGATGCTCGAGGTAGGGCTGCTCATCCTCCTTCACCTCTATCTGCACCGCCGGGAAGGCGCGGCGAAAGCGGCCGAGCGCTTCCGACAGGTAGTAGCCGGCCACCAGGGTGGTCACGCCTATGGTGAGCCGCCCCTGATCCTGCTGGGCTACCGCCTTGAGGGAGTGGCTCGCCTCGGTCATGGCGCCGAGGATGCGACGGGCATGGAGCAGAAACTGGTGGCCCTGGGTGGTGAGGCTGACCCCGCGCGGGTTGCGATCGAACAGGGGGGCGCCGAGCTCGCTCTCCAGCTCGCGGATGGCGCTGGTGACTGCCGACTGGGAGATGTGCAGCTCGGCAGCGGCGCGGCTGACCGAGAAGCTGTCGGCCACCGCCACGAAATAGCGGATCTGGCGAAAGGTGAAGTTCATCTGGGCGTCCTGCCGCGTGCGATCAAGGTGAGTGCCAGCTTAACCTCGAATCGCGCCCAGACAAAAGGCGCCGTGCTGGCGCCTTTGTCATGGTTTTTCTGGCGGTTAGCGGGAGCTGGCCGCCTCGATCACCGGGATCCGGTTCACCGCCTTGCCCAGATAGGCGAGGGTGATGGTCACAATGATGCAGGTGAAGCTGAGCCACATGTAGGGCAGGTAGTCGAGAGTGGCCACTCCCAGTACCCCGGCCATGAAGATGCCGTTGTCGCTCCAGGGCACCATGCCGCAGGTGAGGGTGCCGCCAA
Organism: Aeromonas sp. S15(2024); assembly: GCF_041402265.1. Classification (NCBI taxonomy): domain Bacteria; kingdom Pseudomonadati; phylum Pseudomonadota; class Gammaproteobacteria; order Aeromonadales; family Aeromonadaceae; genus Aeromonas; species Aeromonas sp. S15(2024). Next base: position 170,552 of record NZ_JBGLQY010000004.1, read on the forward strand.
ACTCGGCGTTGCGGGAGAGGTTCTTGCGCGCCAGTCCCAGCCGGTCGTAGTTCTTGGCCATGATCTTGGGGGTCAGGATCAGCGATACATACATGGCCGAGCCGAACACGTTGGCCAGGAAGGCGGTGCCTATGGTGTGGGTTGTCAGGCTGCCGGCACCCTTGATGCGCTTCTCGAAGGCGCTGGCGATCACTTCCAGGATGCCGACCTTCTCCAGCAGGCCGCCAAAGCCCAGACCGAAGATGATGACGGCCACCGAGCCCAGCATGGACTCCATGCCGCCACGGCCCAGGATGTTGTCGATGAAGTCGACACCGGAGGTGATGGCGAACGGGCTGTAGGCGGAGTGCATCGCCTTCACCGGATCCATGTCCTGGAACAGGATGGCCCAGACAAGGCCCAGCAGGGCGCCGAAGCTGATCACCGGGAAGGCGGGCTTGCGGTTGGCCAACAGGCCCAGCACAAGTACCACGGGGACTATGGCCAGCGGGGTGATGTTGAACTGCTTGTCGAGCGCCTCCATCACCAGGTTGACCTGCTCCAGGCTGACGTTGCCGGAGTACTGCATGCCAACCACGGTGAACAGGGCGGCGGTGATGACGTAGGAGAACAGGCTGATGGGCAGCATCCCCTTGATGTGCTCCATCACGTCGACGTTGGACATGGTCGAGGCCAGCACCACTGAGTCGGAGAGCGGAGAGAGCTTGTCACCGAAGTAGACACCGGAGAGCACGGCACCGGCTACCAGCGGCGCTGGCACCCCCAGGCTGTGGCCTATGCCCATCATGGCGATGCCGGCGGTGGCGGCCGAGCCCCAGGAGGTACCGGTGGCCAGCGAGGTGAGGGAGCAGATGATCAGGGTCGCCAGCAGGAAGATGGACGGGTGAATCACCTTGAGGCCGAAGTAGATGATGCTGGGGACTATGCCGCCGGCAATCCAGGTGCCGACCAGGGCACCGACGGAGACCAGGATCAGGATGGCCCCCATCCCCTTGGCGACACCGTCGACGGCTGCCTGCTCCAGGGATTTGTAATCATGGCCGAGCTTGATGCCGAGCCCCATGATGACAAACCAGGCGATGAACAGTGCCAACTGGATTGGCAGGTCGAGCACGCTGGTGAAGGAGAAGGCCAGGGCCAGGAAAATGGCCAGACAGGCAAACACCTGCGACATGCCCGGCAATCGGATGTGGTTGTGTTGGTTTTGCATAGATACTTCCTAAACTCTTGCTCGCCAAGGTCGGTCCCTCTCGTCCTGTGGATACACGTATCCCGAGGGGCCCACCCAAAAAGAGGCCGCAATCTACCACAAACCAGGGGGGACAAATCCCAACTGATTTGGCAAAAATGCAATTTTGATTGAAAAACTTACAATTTAGTTGATCTCATAACCCGTTTTTGAGTGCTCTGTCTGCCCCGATGGGACATTCGACTCCGATAGGAAAGTCCGATTGCATACTCCTAAAATACAAATGATAATTGTTATCAGTTGTTGGAGGGGAGTGTGTCATGAGATGGATAGTGAGGGCCATGCTGCTGATCGGGCTGCTGGCCATCCTGATCTGGGGTCAGGAGAGGGAGTACGGGGTATGGAGTCTGGGCTTCTTGCTGGCCGCCTGGGTCATGTTCGAACCCAGGCTGAGACCAGCGCTGATCCTGCTGCCGGTGGCCGGCATGACCGGAGTGGCGGCCCTTGTCTGGCAGCAGCCCTGGTTATGACGAGGTGGCCGGTGCGCTCTGCACCTTTTCCAGCGCCTGTTTGAGGGAGGTGATGACGTTCTTCTCCATCTCGTTGCGCTTGGCATCGGTCAGGAAGTAGATCATGTCGACGTCGTGGCGAATATAGTGGGAGGGGAGCTGGTTCAGGGTCAGGCAGCAGAGATCGGCCATCTGGTTGGTGTTCAGCGTCTGGCTGAGCCCCTGCTTCTCAATCTCCTTGAGCACCAGATGCTCGTAGAAGTTGTGAATGTCGGTATCCAGTATCATATGCATTCCTTGGCATGACGATGGGCGGTGAGTCGTCAAAAGCATAGTCATAACAAGGGGTAAAAACAAAAGGCCCGTCACTTTCGTGATGGGCCTTTTGCATAATGAATGGTGCGAAGAGAGGGACTCGAACCCTCACATCCGTGGGACACTAACACCTGAAGCTAGCGCGTCTACCAATTCCGCCACCTTCGCACACTGATTTTCTCCAGCTGGTTTTTAAATGCGGTTGGAGCGCATTTTCTGCGTTTTACATGCCAGAAGCATGGTGCGAAGAGAGGGACTCGAACCCTCACACCCGGGGGGCACTAACACCTGAAGCTAGCGCGTCTACCAATTCCGCCACCTTCGCACATCGGGTTATCAGTCTGGATTTACATGCTGTCTGATAGAAGCATGGTGCGAAGAGAGGGACTCGAACCCTCACACCCGGGGGGCACTAACACCTGAAGCTAGCGCGTCTACCAATTCCGCCACCTTCGCACATCGGGTTATCAGTCTGGATTTATATGCCGTCTGATAAGAGCATGTTGCAGTATGGTGCGAAGAGAGGGACTCGAACCCTCACATCCGTGGGACACTAACACCTGAAGCTAGCGCGTCTACCAATTCCGCCACCTTCGCATCACTGCGGTGGGGGATTCTATAGAGTTTTGGGGGGGCGTCAACAGCCAGAAGGTACTTTTTTCGCTGTTGACGCCCAAAGCAGCATCAAGGGGACAAAACTTCAGCAATTAGCGTCACTGGCGAGCCAGGGCGTCCCGATACATCTGCTCGTACTGGATGACCGAATCGGGCCAGTTGAAGCGGGTGTTCATGGCATTGCGCTGAACCCGGGCAAACTGCTCGGGATCCTGCAGGTAATAGAGCAGGCTGCGGCGCATGGCATCGAGCAGTATGTTGGCGGTCGGATCGTTGAAGCAGAAGCCGGTCGCATGTGCCGGATCGGCATCCCAGTCCACCACCGTATCCTTCAGGCCGCCGACCGCCCGTACCAGTGGCAGGGTACCGTAGGCCAGGCTGTACATCTGGTTGAGGCCGCACGGCTCGAACAGGGAGGGCATCAGGAAGAAGTCGGCGCCGGCCTCCACCAGGTGGGCGAGCCGGTCGTCATAGGTATTGATGAAGGCGAGCCGGTCCGGGAATTGCTGGGCCAGGGTGTGCAGCTGGGCGGCGAGGGAGGGATCTCCCGAGCCGACGATCACCACCTGCACCTTGTGATGGAGAAACTTGTCCAGCACCGGCAGCAGCAGATGCACGCCTTTTTGTTCGGTCAGCCGGCACACCATGCCGTAGATGGGCAGGTCCACCACCGGCAGGCCCAGCTCCTGCTGCAGGCTCTGCTTGCATACGCCCTTGCCGGCCAGGTTGTCGACGTCATAGGTGGCCGGCAGAAAGTCGTCGAAGGCCGGATCCCAGTCCTGATAGTCGCAGCCGTTGAGGATGCCACGCAGATCCGCCGCCCGCTGCTGGAAGACGCTGGCCATGCCATGGGCCCCCAGGTGGGTCAGCAATTCGCTGGCATAGTTGGGGCTGACCGCGTTGATCTTGTCGGCATAGAGCACCCCGCACTTGAGCAGGTTGACGTGGCCGTAGTCATAGCTGATGCGCTGTTCGTAGTCGGCAATCTCGGGCACGGCCCAGAACTGCTGGCGCTCGAACACCCCCTGGAACGCCGCGTTGTGAATGCTGATCACGCTGCGAGTGTGCTGGAAAAAGGGGTTGTGGGCGTGTCGGGTTTTCAGCAGCAGCGGCAGCAGGCCGGTGTGCCAGTCGTTGCAGTGCACTATCTCGGGGGCAAAGGCGAGCTGCTCGCAGGCGTGCAGCGCGGCGGCGGCCAGGAAGGCGAAACGCTCGCCGTTGTCCGGATAGGCCTGGTTGTTTTCGGCATAGAGCTGGGGGCGATCGAAGTACTGCGGGCAGTCGAGCAGGTAGACACAGACCCCTTCGAGATCCATTTGATAGATGCGATAGCCGATATCCGGCAGGCCCGGGTGGGTTGGCAACCAGCGCGAGACCAGCAGTTTGGCCTCATCCCGTCGCTTTATCGTCTTGTAGAAGGGGAGCATGATCCTGACATCATGTCCCTTCTGGGCCAGGTACAGCGGCAGGGCTCTGGCCACGTCCGCCAGGCCCCCGGTCTTCACAAGCCCCTCAACTTCCGAGGCAACGAACAGGATTTTCAGTGGGTTAATAGCCAACTCTTGCTCCCTTAGGTACCACGACGATACCGCCTTCGGACACGGTAAATCGCTCTCTGTCATGGTCCAGATTTTCACCGATCACGGTGCCGGGCGCAATTTCAACGTTCTTGTCGATGATGGCGCGGCGGATGGAGCAGCCCTCGCCAATCTTCACGTCACCGAGCAGAACCGACTCGCTGATGTGGCTGCAAGGGCCTATGTTGCAGCGAAAACCCAGGATGGAGCGCTGGATCTGGCTGCCCTGGATGAAGCAGCCACCGGAGATCAAGGAGTTGGCGATCTTCACCTTGCAGTCGTCGGTGTCGACGAAGGTGGCGGGCGGCAGTGGCGGATAGTGGGTATGCAGCGGCCACTTGCGGTTGTAGAGGGAGAAGGGGGCATCGTCGGCCACCAGGTCCATGTGCGCCTGCCAGTAGGAGTCCAGTGTTCCCACGTCGCGCCAGTAGACGTTGGGCTTCTCGCCCGGGATCACGTTGGTGCTGTAGTCGTAGACATAGACGGGGGCACGCGGGAACAGGCTGGGAATGATGTCCTTGCCGAAGTCGTGGCTGGAGTTCTCCTCGGCGGCGTCGCGCTTGAGTTCGCGATAGAGCGACTCGGTCTCGAAGATGTAGTTGCCCATGGAAACCAGCGCCTGGGTGGGATCGCCGGGGATGTGCTTGGGTCGCTTGGGCTTCTCTTCGAAGCCGATCATCCGGCCCTCCTGATCCACCTCGATCACCCCGAAGGCGCTCGCCTCCTCGATGGGCATGCGCAGGGCGGCGACGGTCAGGGCGGCGGCCTTCTGCTTGTGGAAGCTCACCATCTGGCTCACGTCCATCTTGTAGATGTGGTCGGAGCCGAAGATGCAGACGTGCTCGGGGTCGGAGATCTCGATGAAGCGCAGGTTCTGGTAGATGGCGTCGGCGGTGCCGTCATACCAGCGTTTGCCCATCCGCATCTGGGCCGGAATGGGGTCGATGAAGCGATCCGTGATGCCGACGATGTTCCAGCCCTTCTTCATGTGCAGATAGAGGGACTGGGACTTGAACTGGGTGAGCACATAGATGCGCAGGAAGTCGGCGTTGACGAAGTTGTTGAGCACGAAGTCGATCAGTCGGTAGCTGCCACCAAAGGGAACCGAGGGCTTGCTGCGGGTGGTGGTGAGTGGCTGGAGGCGAGTACCTTCGCCGCCCGCCAGGATCATGGTGAGTATGCCTGCCATCGTATTTCTCTCCCTGAATTCATACTATGAAAAGGTTTTCAGCTTGCTGCAAAAAAACACCCCTAAAGGGGTGGTTTGAGGTGTGTCAATTACCTTATCAGATCCCGTATGGGGCTCTCTACCTGTTTCCGGTGACTGCTTACACTTATTTACACTTTGCTCAGATAGACCTTGAATTTGGCATCGCTGCTGATCACTTCCGTCCGTTTGAAGTGCGTCTCCAGTATAGGCTGATATCGCAGAAAGGCGTTGGCAACTATGGTGAGGGTGCCCTGCGGCGACAGATGCTCCGGCGCCTTGGCCAGGAAGGTTTCGGTGGCGGCGTAGAAGGTCTTGAGACCGGCGTGGAACGGCGGGTTGGAGACGATGCGGTCAAATTTTTCCTGGATGTCGGAATAGACGTCGGATGCCCGCACCTCGCCCTGCAGGCCGTTGATGGCCAGGGTACGGCGGCTGGATTCCAGCGCCAGCGCGTTGATGTCCACCATGGTGACCCTGAGTTCAGGATTGCGCTTGGCCAGCACAGATCCAATCACCCCGGCGCCGCAACCGAAATCGAGCAGCGATCCCTGCATGGCCGGCAGGCTGGCCAGCAGCATCTGGCTGCCCAGATCCAGCTCGGATGCACTGAACACGCCGGGCAGGGCCAGCACGGTCAGCTCAGTATCGCCAGCCTGGCACTGGTAGCGGCCAAACCAGGCGTCCAGCTCGAACGGGGTCACCGGCTTGCTGAGTTCGCCATGATAGAGGGAGCAGCGACGGGCCGAGTCACGTTTGACCGGCTTCTCGCCATAGGGAGCCAGCAGCTTGTCGGCCCCGTTGATGCCGCCGCGGTTCTCGCCGGCGAGGAACAGCTCGGCACCGGCTTCCAGCAGCGGGGTCATCATGGCCAGCAGATATTGGGCTTCGGCCTTGGCCTTGGGCATCAGCAGCAGCAGGGCATCGAAGCGGGGAGCGCCACCCAGCTGGTGATCGAACAGGATGGCGTCGCCCAGCGCGGCCTGCTGGCTGCGGTAATAGCAGTAATCCGTGGTAAACACGGTGAGGGAGTGGGTCAGGGTTGCCAGTTGGCGCGGATAGTCATCCTCCAGGGCGCCGCACACCAGCAGCCGCTTGCCGACAAAGAGGGCTTGGTTTCGTTCCAGCATCTGGCTGACGGCACTGATCGGGCTGCTCATCGGGTCTCTCCACGCAATTTTGGGCGGCCATTATACATAGCCGCTTTCGCCTTGACATTTATGCCGTGTTCCCGAAATATGCCCAGACACCATTTTTTGAGCAGAGATGACGCAATGCGGTTCAACGGGTTGAAACGAAAGCATAAAAAAAGCCTGACATTCGGGCCTGCCGACGTTCGCGCGTAACCTCTCATCCCTGAGCAGATTCAAACCCCGGTTGCGCACATCGTACCGGGGTTTTTTATTGCCACATTCATGAGTCAACGGAGAAGGAAATTCCATGTTCAAAGGTTCAATCGTCGCCCTGATCACCCCCTTTCGACAGGGCAAGCTGGATGAAGAGGCGTTGGCGCGTCTGGTGGAGTGGCATATCGAACAGGGTACCCACGGCATAGTGCCGGTGGGCACCACGGGGGAGAGTCCGACCCTGACCCACGACGAGCATTGCCGGGTGGTGGAGCTGGTGGTCAAACTGGTGGCTGGCCGCATCCCGGTGATCGCCGGGGCCGGTTCCAACAACCCGGTTGAAGCCATCGAATACACCCGTTATGCCGAGCAGATGGGGGCCGATGCCACCCTGCACGTGGCCGGTTACTACAACCGCCCCAATCAGGAGGGGCTCTATCACCACTTCAAGGCGGTGCACGACGCCACCAGCAAGCCCATCATCGTCTACAACATCCCGCCGCGCGCTATCGTCGACGTGCAGCCGGCGACCCTGGCCCGCCTGGCCGAGCTGCCGCGCATCGCCGGGGTGAAGGATGCGACCGGCGATCTGGCCCGCCCCTGGGTGGAGCGTCAGCTGATCAAGAAGCCGTTCGCCTGGCTCTCCGGCGAAGATGCCACCGCCGTGGCCTACAACATCGGCGGCGGTCAGGGTTGTATCTCGGTGACGGCCAACGTGGCCCCCAGGCTGGTGGCCGAGGTGCAGAACCTGGCGCTGGCCGGCCAGTGGCAAGCTGCGCGTGAACTGCAAGACAAACTCATTCCGCTGCATCAGGCGATGTTTGCCGAGCCGAGCCCGGCCGGTGCCAAGTATGCCGTCTCCCTGCTGGGCTTTTGCAGCGAGGAGTGCCGCCTGCCGGTGATGCCGCTCTCCGAGGCAACGCGTACCCGCATCCGCGAGGCGATGCACGCCTTGAATTTGTTATAAAAAATGGGCTCTGGATCGCGCTTTTGACTGGCCAGTCAATTAAAGTGCAGGCTTTGCCGATATACTCGCTTGGATACAACCAAGGATGGCAGGCATGCAGGAATGGGATCCAGAGCACTTCACCAGCTTTGAACACCTCTGTGAAGTGACACTGGCGGCAATCAGGGAAAAAACCGAAGCCGAACAGATCTATTTGTGGCTGCGCGCCCCCGAGTCGCAGCTCTACAGCTTCCAGCTCGATCAGGGACTGGTCAGCCTGACGGCCGATGCCGTCGCCCCCCTCAAGTTACCGATCCTCTTCATCGAACACGCCCTCGACAAGGGACAACTGATGGTGGAGCCGCTCGCCCAGCACAACGAGCTGTGGGAAACGGTCGAGCCACAGACGGTGCGCCTGCGCGCCTGTTTCCCGCTCAAGCGCCACAAAGGGCTGGAGGCCGTGGTCTACCTGGAGACCCGCCGCCGTATCGATCGCCTGCCCCGGCGCCAGCAACAGGGCATCCAGCTGCTGATGCACTATCTTGCCGCCGAGCTCGAGAGCCGGTTGCTGGCCAGCCAGGTCGATCTGGAGCGGGATCAGCGGCTGCACACCCAGGCCGACCTCATCCGCAGCCAGGCGCTGCAAGGCTCCTTCCTCAGCATGCTGCAGGCGCTGCACCAGGTGGGAGTCAAGCTGGCGCGTTGTGACAGTGAACACCAGCTGCTGCACGATGCGGTGGCGCTGGCTCGTCAGGAGCTGCAGTTCGACCGCATCGCCATCTTCCTGGTGGATGCCGAGTTCAAGACCATGCACGGCACCTGGGGCACCAATGAGGTGGGCGAGTTGATCGACGAGCACCACTTCATCAGCCCGATCCCTGATCACCCCACGGTGCAGGAGGCGCTGCGCCGCAAGGATTATGTGCTGGTGCTGGAGGATGCGCCGCTCTACTACGAAAAGCAGGAGGTGGGGCGTGGCTGGAATGCCATGGTCTCGCTGTGGGACGGGACCACCCCCATCGGCTGGATCGCCGCCGACAACCTGCTGTGGCGCCGGCCGCTCAAGGCTTATCAGAGCGAGATCTTCAAGCAGTATGCCGCCATGCTCTCCCAGTTGCTGATCCGCCAGCGTACCCAGGCGGCGCTTGAACGTTTCAACCGCGAGCTGGAGCAGCGGGTCAGCGAGCGCACCATGCAGCTGGCGGAGAGCAACCGGGCGCTGGCGGAGGCCAACAAACGGCTCTCCATGCTGTCGCTGGAAGATCCCCTCACCGGCATCGCCAATCGCCGTCAGTGGGATCTCACCATGCAGCGGGAGTGGGAGTGGGCACGCCGGCACCAGAGTCTGCTGGCTGTGCTGATGATCGATGTGGACGAGTTCAAGTCCTACAACGACCACTTCGGCCATGCCAAGGGGGATCAGTGTCTGCAGCAGGTGGCCGCCCTGCTGCAGGATGCGGAACGGCGGCGTACCAACCTGGTGGCGCGTTACGGCGGTGAGGAGTTCGTGATCCTGCTGTGCGGCCCGCAACCCGGTGAGGCGGAGCGGCTGGCGGAACAGATTCACCAGGGGCTCAGTGAATTAAAAATCCCGCATCCAGCCTCCCGAGTTGCTGATTTCATTACGGTTAGCATAGGCTTTAGCTATCTGGTTCCCTCGCTGGATGGAACATGGCAGAGCCTGACCGAACAGGCCGATCAGGCGCTCTATCATGCCAAATCGCAGGGGAGGGCGTGTACGCTAGCCTATCGGTGAGCCCATGTTGTTACGTCGTTATCCCATCTTCAACCGTCGTCTCGCTCTCGTGGCCTATGGCATTGACTATCAGCTTGCCGACCCTGCCGAATGGCCCCTGCTGGCCGCCCAGTGCCGGTTGCTGGCTCAGGGGCGCCAATATCTGCTGCCCTTCACCCACGAACAGCTCGATGAGCTGCGCCCTCTGCTGTTCGATCAGGACACCATTCCGCTGGTTGAGGCTTCGGCCGAACGGTTGCCCACCTCTTTTCCTGTATTGGAGCAGTGGCGCGACTATCGGCGCCGGCTGGCTGTGCACGGTGCCCAGCGCGAGCAGCGCTGGCTCAGCGCCTCCCGTCTGCTGGTGTTCTGGATGGGGGAGGAGGGGATCCGTCAGCCGACCGAACACAAGCGGATGGCCCTCGGCATCGAGAGCTGGGGGGATTTTCTGCCGCTCAAGGAGGCAGGGGTCGATTTCTTTGCCGGCGGTTTTCTCGCCCGCCCGGAGCTGGTGAACCAACGCGCCGCCCAGCCGGACATGAAGCTGGTGCAGGAGATACTGCAGCTCATCTGCCACGAGGAGTTCTCCTTCGCCCGGGTGGCGACCCTGCTGCAGCAGGATGCCTGGCTGCCGGGGCAGCTGTTGAGCTACGTCAACGCTCCCGGTTTCGATCATGCCAGCCCCATCGTCTCGGTTAACCGGGCGCTCTCCTATCTGGGGGAGCAGGAGATCCGTAAGTTCGTGCTCATCTACGGATTGGCCAGGGTCAGCCAGCACATTCCGGAGGCCTGCACCCGCATGGCCATTGCCCGCGGCCGCTTCTGCGAGCTGATCGCCCTGAGCGCGCTCGGCAAGTCCGCCGCCAGCTGGGCCTTCCTGGTGGGGCTGGTGCTGGACGGCTCGCTGCTCTCCGAACAGCTCAAGGCCCATCTGCCCAAGGACGTGAAGCGAGCGCTGGAGTCTCGTGAGGGACCGCTGTTTCATCTGTTTCAGCTGGTGAAGTGCTATGAACAGGGCGACTGGCCACTGCTGGCCCAGCTGGCGCCTACTTATCAGCTGGATCCCGCCAAGCTGACTCCCATCTATTTTCAGGCACAAATGTGGGGGCAAGCGTTTCTCGCCACCTAGGCCGTGGCGAGCGAGAGGGGCTCTGGCTAGAATGGGGGCCCTTTTTCAGACACGGATCCTGCACCATGACCCTCTCCGGCTTTCAAGGCCTGGTATTCGACCTCGACGGCACCCTGGTGGACTCCATGCCGCTGCACCTAGCCGCCTGGGCACACACGGCCCGGGAGTTTGGCTTTCACTTCGATCCCGACTGGTTCTATGAACTGGGTGGCATGCCGAGCCGCAAGATAGCCCTGCTGGTGGCCGAGCAGCAGCAGATCGCGCTGGATCCGCTCATCGTGACCCGTTGCAAGACCGAGCACTACGTGGCCAACCTGCACAAGGCAACCGTCTTCCCGGCCATGCAGACACTGGTCGAGCGTTACCATGGCCGCATTCCCATGGGGATCGGCACCGGCTCACCGCGGGTCAACGCCGCCGCCGTGCTGCGCAATACCGGGCTGGATCGCTACTTCTCCGTGGTGGTGACGGCCGATGATGTCGAGTTGCACAAACCCCACCCGGATACCTTCCTGCTGGTGGCCAGCAAGTTGGGGGTCGAGCCGGCGGGTTGTCTGGTGTTCGAGGACACGGGGATTGGCGTACAGGCCGGTCAGGCTGCGGGGATGCAGACCTGCATGGTCAGGGAGGGCAGACCGGTCGGCTTGCAGTATTGAAGCTGCCGCATTGAATCTGGGTAGAGAGCGCCGGCACTGGCGCTGAGGTAGAAAGTCCATTCCCATACGGGACTGTCATGACAAATGGGAATGGACTCGGTCACCCTCTGACGCAGCGATGGTCGCGGGGTGACATGGGCATGGCCTTACTGGTCGCTGTTGCCGCCCTGGTTGTCGTCGTAACGACCGGGTGCGCCGTGGGGGCGTGGCGCCATGGAGACGCGAGGCTTGCGAGCACGCTGGATGTTGACCTGCGGCCGGCCGGAGTGCATGGCGATGGTGGAGATCTTGGCCTTGTAGACCAACTGCTGGTTGCCATGGGCATCGGTCAGCAGCACGCTGTACTGGTCGAAACCGCTGATGGTCCCCTCCAGCTTGATGCCGCTCACCAGGAAGATGGCGACCTGACTGCGGTTTTTGCGCAACCAGTTGAGGGCAGAATCTTGCCCGTTCCCGAGGGAGAAGGCTTGCTCGATCGTGGAGTAGCTTGGGGATTCAGTTGTCATAAATTATTGTCCCGCGGAAAAAAAGTGGCGTTTGATTGTGCTAAATGGTCACTTGCTTGTCAAAGTCATTCTCACGCCCGGTCGGGGTGGTGCAACGAGAGGGCTGGTCGGCACGGGCCGCTGCTGTAATAATTGGCGGTTCTGGCCCCGTGGCGGGCCTCATGCTGGGGTTTCATCTTGCATCCGGTTTCACACCAACATCAACCCACCTATACCCATGACGCCACCGCGTGCGAAGAGTGCGACCTGCTGGTGCCGGCCACCACGCTGGCCGTGGGGGAGGCGAGCAGCTGTCCGCGCTGCGGCCATACCCTGAGCCGCCATCTGCCGGAGCAGGAGCGCAGGCCCATCGCCTACGGCTTTGCGGCCATCATCATGTTCGTGCTCTCCAACGCCTTTACCTTCATGTCCTTCTCCGCCAAGGGGGTGGGGCAGGAGATGACCTTCCTGCAGTGCATCACCACCCTGGTGGATCAGGGCTACCTGTTCCTCGGGGCCGTGCTGAGCCTGACCCTCATCGGCCTGCCACTGGTCTACATGGGCTCCATCATGCTGGTGCTGTGGCGGGTCGACAAGGATCTGCACAGCAATGCCCTGCGCTCTCTCGGTCGGCTGCTGTGCCGGATCAAGCCCTGGCTGATGGTGGATGTCTTCCTCATCGGGGTGCTCATCTCCCTGGTCAAACTGATGGGGATGGCCGACATCAAGATGGGCTTGTCGTTCTGGGCCTTCGTCGGCTACACCCTGCTGCTGATCAAGATGATCTCGTCGCTGGACCGGATGTGGCTGTGGCAGCGGCTGTTCGGGCCGAGCGAGCCGCATGGCGTGACGGTGGATGACGACGAGGCCAGCGCCATGAGCGCCGGTCTGGTGGGTTGCCACATCTGCGGCGCCCTGAGCGAAGCCGGTGCCGACAGCTGCAAACGCTGCGGCGAGCATCTGCACAGCCGCAAGCCGGGCGGGCTGAACCGGACCTGGGCCCTGCTCTTTACCTCCATCATCCTCTATGTGCCGGCCAACCTTTATCCCATCATGGACACCGTCTTCCTCGGGGATGACAGCCCCTCCACCATTCTGGGCGGGGTGCTGGTGCTGTGGGCCATGGGCTCCTATCCCATTGCGGCGGTGATCTTCTTCGCCAGCGTGGTGGTGCCGCTGGTGAAGATCCTGGCGCTGTTGTGGCTCTGCTACATGGTGCAGCGCGGGCAGGGCACCTCGCCGCTCGGCAAGCTCAAGCTCTATCGCATGACTGAATTTGTGGGGCGCTGGTCGATGATCGACGTCTTCGTGGTGGCCATCCTGGCGGGTCTGATCCGGCTCGACAACCTGATGACCATCTATCCGGGCCCTGCGGCCGTCGCTTTTGCAGGTGTGGTGCTGGTGACCATGGTGGCAGCCATGAGTTTCGATTCCCGCCTGATCTGGGATTTACAACAAGGAGAACGCGAACGTGAGTGAGCGTAAGAAGAGGTGGAAACCTGGCTCGGACTTTCTGAGCTCGGCCGCCGCAATCTGGATGGTGCCGCTGCTGGCGCTGTTCATCGGGATCTGGATGCTGTTCCAGCACTGGTATTCGCAAGGTCCCAGCTTCACCCTGACGGTGGCAACGGCCGAAGGCATAGTGGCGGGCAAGACCATGATCCGCTCCCGCGAGGTGGAGGTGGGTCGCATCGAGGCGGTGGAGCTCAGCGATGACTACAGCCACGCGGTGCTGAAGGCCCGCCTGACCAATGCCGCCGCCGGCATGCTCAAGAAGGACAGCCAGTTCTGGGTGGTCAAGCCGCGGGTGGGACGCGAAGGGGTGTCGGGCCTAGGTACCCTGCTCTCCGGCGCCTATATCGAGCTGGCCCCCGGCAAGAAGGGCAAGGCGCGCGATGAGTACGCCATGCTGGACAAGCCGCCACTGGCCTCGCAGGACGCCAAGGGGTTGCGACTATCGCTGAGCAGCCGGGATACCCGGGCGCTCGGGGTGGGTTCGCCCATCAACTACCAGGGCTTCACCATAGGCCAGGTGGAAGAGGCTAAGTTCCTGCCCGAGAAGAGCGAGATGCAGTACCAGATCTTCATCAACGCCCCCTATGACGTGTTGGTGAGCAGCAACTCCCGCTTCTGGATGACCCCGGGCTTCGAAGTTTCCATGAGCAGCGAGGGGATGAAGGTGAAGATGGATTCGCTGGAGAGCCTGCTGGACGGCGGCATCACCATGGGGCTGCCCCCTGGCTGGGCACCCGGTGAGCCGGTCAAGCAGATGGACGACTTCACCCTGTTCCAGGATCAGGCCAGCGTGCTGGCCGGTAGCCTGGACCAGTTCATCGACTACGTGTTCCTGTTCGAGGACAGCGTCGGTGGCCTGCACCCGGGCGCGGCGGTGGAGTATCGCGGCATCCGGGTCGGTACCGTCATCTCGGCGCCCTATCTCATCGACGAGAAAGGGGTGCAGATGTTCCAGAGCCGGCAGATCCCGGTGCTGGCGCGGATCGAGGTGCAGCGTCTCTCTCACCGCTATGCCAACGCGGAGAAGGAGCAGTGGCGCGCCCTGTTCGGCAAGCAGTTCAAGGAGGGGTTGCGGGCGACGCTCAAGACCTCCAGCCTGCTGACCGGGGGCAAGGTGGTGGATCTGAACTTCTACCCCGATGCACCCAAGTTCCAGCCCACCAAGCTGGCGGGCTATCAGGTGTTCCCGACCGTGCAGGCAGGGCTCGACCAGATCGAACGCAAGGTGAACCAGATCCTCGACAAGTTCGTCGACATGGACACCGCCCAGACCCTGAACCAGGTCAACCACACCCTGGCGACCCTGGATCAAACCCTGAAGAACGTCAGTGCGCTGAGTGCCAACCTGAACAAGTTCACCGGTCAGAGCGCGACCCAGCAGTTGCCGGCGTCCCTCAACGACAGCCTGAAACAGCTGCAGAGCACGCTGCAGGAGTATGATGCCAACTCCCAGACCAACCAGGATCTGCGGCAGTCGGTGCAGTCGCTCAACCAGCTGATGCGCGAGTTGCAGCCGTTGGTACATTCGCTCAACGAGCAGCCGAGCTCGTTGATTTTCGATCGGGCTCGTCCCCGTGATCCCGAGCCCAAGCGAGGTCAATGATGAAGAAACGGATGATGACGCTGGCCTTGCTGGGCCTGCTGGCGGGTTGCAGCGCGGCACCGACGCAGCTGCACTACTACTCCCTCGACGCCGAGGCGCAGCAACCGGCCGCCGTGGTGGCGCAGCCGCAGCATCAGCTGGTGCTCAAACCTGTCTCTCTGTCCGGCCAGCTGGATCGGATGAGCTTGGTCTATCAGCTGGAGGGCAAGGAGCTGCACTTCGCCGAGTACCATCGTTGGGCGGGGTCGCTGGATGCCCAGCTCGATCAGCTGACCCTGAACGGCCTCTCCAGCCGCTTGCCGGGCTGGGTGGTGCGGCAGGACGGAGCCCGCAAGGGGCCGGTGCTGACCATCTCGGTGGAGCGCTTCCAGGGCCGCCACGACGGTCGCGCCGTGCTGAGCGGCCGCTGGCGCTTGCTGACCGAAGAGGGCACGGTACTGCGTGACGTCCCCTTCCAGCAGGTGCGGGTGCTGCCTGCCGATGGCTACGGCACTCTGGTGAGCGAACTGGGGGCTGGCTGGCAGCAGCTGCTCGACCAGATTGCGGCCGAGGTGCGCAAGAGTGCCTGACGAGATGCCGATGCACTGACTCAAAATGGAACGGGAGGCCTTGGCCTCCCGTTTTTCATTCGTGGCCGTCAGCCACGCTTGAGGATCACTGCTGAACTTCGGAGATCCCTTCGACCTTGACCTCGACCCGGCGATCCGGGGCCAGGCAGACGATCAGCTCGCGCTTGGACTTGCTGGTGCAGCTGTCGCCGGTGACCGGATTGCCCTTGCCGCGCCCTTCCACGTTGACCTTGTCTGCTGGCAGACCCTTGCCGACCAGGTAGTCGGCGACGGTCCGGGCACGCTGCTCGGAGAGCTTCTGGTTGTAGGCATCGGAACCGATGCGGTCGGTGTAGCCGATCACGGTGGCGACACCATCCTTGGGTCTGGCCTGCTCGATCTGGCTGTAGAGGTTATCCAGCGCCTGACCACCGGCCGGCTTGAGGGTCGCCTTGTTGAAGTCGAACAGCACGTCCGAGCTCAGGGTGAACTGCTTGTCGACCATCACGGGTTCGGGGGCCGGAGCCGGCATCGGCGCCGCCACCACGGGGGCGACCTGGCCGAAGCGATAGACCACGGCGACCGCCAGCAGGCCGTTGTCGAGTTCGGCCCCGGTCTTGTCGAGCGAGTTGTCGCCGAGCGGGGTGGTGTATTGGTACTCGAGGCGGGCGGCCCAGTCACGGTTGAAGGCGTATTCCGCCCCCAGCGCCCCGACAAAGGCGGCGCCGTTGTCATTGTCGAACTGCTTGCTGTCGGTCCAGGCGTAAGCGCCACCGAGGCGGGTATAGAGATCCAGGTTGCCACTGACCGGCATGCCGATCTTCATGGTGAGCTGGGCCAGTTGGGCTTTTATCTCGTCCCGGCCGATGTCGGTGGGGATCAGCTTGTCGGTCGCAGTGTATTTGTACTTGCCGAGCCAGTCGTAACCCAGTTCGAAGCCCAGGTTCTGGTTGACCTGGTAGCCGAGGAAGGCGCCGGCGCCGACATCGTTCTTGTCCTCTTCGCTGATGGCGTAGTTGTCCTTGATATCCTGGTTGTGATCGACGCCATAGAAGTTGGACCAACCCAGCTTGGCACCGCCATACCAGGTGTTGTCCTGTCCGGCTGCCTGGGCGTTGGCCGCAAGCAAGCCTGAAACCAGCAAGGTAATCAGTGTTTTATTCATGTTGAGCCTCTGCAATTTCATATTGTTGAGGGGAGGTTGACGGGGTCGCCTCTCCTTATGGGTCGGGCTTATAGCACAGCCACAACAGAGTAAGGGTAGTCGCTTTCCCCGGGTTCTCAAGCAACTGATATAAAACATAATGTGATTTTCATCGCCGCAATTTGCCGCCGTGATTTGCGCTCTGCCGAGGGGGCGCAATAGTTAATCGAGGCGGGTCTGCAGCGAGGTGAGCATGAACATCAGGTGTATATGGCTGTGCTGGGCGTTATGGCTGGTGCCGGGCTGGGCGGTCGAGACCCTGCAGGTGGTGACTGAAGACTATGCCCCCTACAACTATCTGGAAGAGGCCGAGGTCAAGGGGCTGGGCACCGAGGTGGTGGAGGCCATGCTGGAAGAGGCCGGCTTCGAATACAGCCTGGACATCTACCCCTGGGCGCGGGCCATCTCGCTGGCGCGCAGCCGTCCCAACGTGCTCATCTACAGCATCAGCCGCTTCCCCGAGCGCGAGGCGCAGTTCCAGTGGATCGGGGTGATAGCGCGTATCGACTTCCATGTGTTCGCCCTGGCCAAGCGCGACGATATCAAGCCCTTTAGCCAGCTGTCACAGGCGCGAGCCTGGTCCATCGGCACGGTGCGCAACGACGCGCTGGAGCAGTACCTCATCAGCCGCAATTTTTCCAACCTGCAGCGCAACAACAACCATGAAGCCAATCTGCTCAAACTGTTGATGGGGCGCATCGATCTCTGGCCGGTGTCGCAGGAGACGGCCTACTACTATGCGCGCCAGGCGGGCTATGGGCCGTCCACCCTCAAGATAGTGCACGACATCGAGGATTTTACCGGGGGGGATCTCTACGTGGCGGCGAGTCTGAAAACCTCGCCCGAGGTGGTCAAGCGGTTGCAGGAGGCGCTGGCCACCATCAAGCAGAACGGCATCTACGACGGCATCGTGAAGCGCTACCGCTGAGCCGTGCTGGCCTGTGAGGGCTGCGCAACAAAAAGGGCCGACTGTCGTCGGCCCTTTGTCATCAGTGGGCGAGGAACTCGTACTGAGCCTCGATGAAGGCACCGGCCCGCTCGCTCAGGGCGGCGTGCACGACTGTGGTGGGGTGAACCTGATCCCAGAACATCTTGCCTTCGCAGTCGAGGGTGCTGGCGCTGCGGCGCACCATGGGGCTGGCCACGGCCTGGGCCAGCAGCGGGTTGCCGGCGATGGCGAGGCGTTCCTGCGGGTTGAAGGCGGAGAGGCTGCTGTCGCTGGCGACACTGGTGGCACTGCGGGAGGCAAACGGCTTCCACACATAGCCACCGCCATAGCAGGCGTTCTCGGTGTCGCTCAGGCCGAAGTTCTGCGGCTCGCGCAGCATCTCGGCGAACTGCTTGTCGATCTCGAACAGCTTGACGATGCCGGTGGGGGCCAGCTGGCGTGCCAGGTTCAGCAGCAGCTGGTTGTGGTAGGCGGAGACATGGCTGGCCGCCTCGACCACCTTCTGGCTGCGGGCCGAGGGGTTCTGGCCCAGATCCGGCAGGTTGAACAGCAGAATCTGCTTGGCGCCATTCAATACCATGCGGTTGGCCGCATCGCTGATGGCGTCGCGCACCCGCTTGGCATCCTGCTCGGTGTTCCAGCCATAGGCCAGGTAGTCGTTGGCACCGACCCAGAGGATCACCAGATCATCGGGTTTGAAGCTGTCCTTTTGCAGGAACTGGGTTACCTCGTAATCCAGGTTGTTGATGACCTGATACTTGGGATTCCAGGAGATCTTGTTGTAGGCCACCGCGGTGGCGCCCCCCTCCGCCTCGTTGGCGATGGTCAGCCCCGGGAACTGCCGGGTCAGCTGCTCCAGCCAGACCGGCCCGTTGGAGAAGCGGCCCTGATAGTAGGGAGGGCTGGAGGGGAGATAACCGCGCATCTTGCTGTACATCTTGCCGGTATCGGAGAGGCTGTCGCCAAACATCACGATCCGGGAGAAGGCGGGGCGACTGTCGGCTGCCTGAACTGTCAGCGCGAAGAGTCCCAATAAACACACAAACCATTTCTTCATCTTGTTGTTCTCATTGATTGGAAGCAGGTGGTGCCTGCAGGCTGTTCCTCGATAGGCAAAGGTGCTGGGAAGCTGTTTTGCCATCTTGCAGGGTATAAGGCCGAATTTTATTTCGCAGCAGTGCGGGCTGATTAAATCGATTACGGTCACATCCCCTTCCCCCAGATGGGGAGGCTTCACGTTTGTTTCACGCCCCGGCAGGCAGACTGCACCCGTACCCAATGACAGGAGCATGAAATGAACAAGGCAAGCGTAATCGGTCTGTTGACCCTGATGTCCATCTCTTCTTTCGCCATGGCGGCATATACCGGCCCGCAGGAGCAGAACAAGGTGTCCGTCGCGCAGTTGAAGGATCTGGCCGATGACAGCTGGGCCACCCTGGAAGGGAAGCTGGTCAAGCACCTGGGCGGCGAGAACTATCTGTTCCGCGACGCCAGTGGCGAGGTGGAGGTGGAAGTGGATCAGGATGTGTGGCGTGGCACCGAAGTGGGCCCGGACGATCTGATCCGCATCCGTGGCGAGGTGGACCACAGCTGGAACAAGACCGAAGTGGAGGTGGAGAAGCTGGAGAAGGTAGGTGCAGCCCCGCAGAGCAAGGGTGGTTTCATCGCCAAATAAGAGCTGACCCCGCACGCCAGACGTAACAAGGGCGCCTCCATGAGGCGCCCTTTTGCATATCGTATCCCGGCGTCAGCCGGTGCGGGCCAGCGTGCGCTTGAACCCCTTCTCGGCTTGGTTGACCTTGTAGAGATAGCGGCGGGCTTCCGCCTTGGGGTGCTGCTCGGTCAGGATCTGGTAGACCGCCTCGGGCGAGAGCTGGTTGATCATGCCGGGCGCCGCCTTGCGGTCGCTGGAGAAGGTATTGAGCACCCCGCCGGCACCGCCGTTGTAGGCCGAGATGACGGCGTAGCGACGCGAGCGCGGATCCTGGATATCCACCAGATAGACGGTCTGCAGCAGGTGCAGGTAGGCGGTTCCGACGTCGATGTTGTAGGCCGGGTTGAACAGGTCCTCCCGGGTCGGCTGGCCGCTCTTGCCCTTGACCCGCACGTAGACGTCCCGCCCGGCGGTGGCCGGGATCACCTGCATCAGGCCGTAGGCGTTGGCATGGCTGACCGCATAGGGGTTGAAGCTGCTCTCGGTCTTGATCACCGCGTAGATCAGGCTCTCCGCCACCCCGTACTTGCGGGAGGCTTCCCGGATCAGGCTGGCGTACTTGTAGCCCCGTCGATCCTCGTGGTTGGCCACCATGGGGATGTCGACGAAGAAGATGGTGCGAATGCCGAGGGTGCGCTTCTTCATCGCCGTGTTGAGCAGGTAGTCGGCATAGCGCTCGGCGCGCCAGTCGAAGCGGATCGGCTGGCCCTGGTTGTCCAGCACCTGGCCGTAGAGGAAGGGCTCGCCGCCGGGCAGGATCTCGGCGTCGGAGTAAAGATCCACTTCCGCCGGATCGTCCGGGGTAAGCAGGGTCTCGATGATGGCGCGGCGCAGGTGGGAGCGCGGGTCGATGCCGGAGACGGTCTCGACCATGATGTGGCCGCTGGAGAAGTCGATGTGGGCCCGGCTCTTGTACTGATCCGTGTATTTGACGTAGTCAAACTTGCCCGCAAACAGCGCCTCACGCCCCCAAATCTCGTTCACGTTGTGGGAGAGCGCGCTGATCATGTGTTCGAAACCGCGGATGTCCTTGCCGTTGACGAGATCGTCATCCTCGTTGCCATTGGGCTTGGGGGAGGATGAGCAGGCAGAGAGAAACAGCAGGGTGCACAGCAGCCAGAAAATTCGGCCCATAGAGTCCTCAAACTGGGCGGCGGGCCGCCCGTCACTTCCGTCGTTGCCGTGAGTCGGCGGGGCCGGCCTGCGCAGGCCGGCCCCGCTCACGGGTTATTTGCTGGGCGGGGTATAACCGTCGATGGCCACTTCACCCGCTTCGAACAGGTAGTTCACCATCTCTTTCTCCAGCAGCTGGCGATGCTCGAGGTTCATCATGTTCAACTTCTTCTCGTTGATCAGCATTACCTGCTTCTTCTGCCACTCAGTCCAGGCTTCCTTGCTGATATTGTCAAAAATGCGCTTGCCGAGTTCACCGGGGTAGAGCTGGAAATCGAGACCCGGGCCCTCTTTTTTCAGGCGCTGGCAAAATACGGTACGGCTCATGTTGACCTCTATGGTTGTAAGTCCGGATAGGCGAGCAGACGGGCCGTGGCGGCCGCCAGACCCACCTCTGCAGGATGGCGTAAGTTATACCAGAGTCGGTTATCCGCTTCCATGAGCAGGGGGGCTGGCGGCGCGTCGGTTTCGATCAGCATGGGCCGGATGTCTAGGTGAAAGTGGCTGAAAGTATGGCGAAAACCGGCCAGTTCGCGGGGTTCGCTGCCGGTCAGGCCGAGCCGCTGCAACAGCCCAGCCACCTCGGTGTCCGACTCCACCTGGGGGAAGCAGTAGAGCCCGCCCCAGATCCCCTGCGGCGGCCGCTTCTCCAGCAGCAGCTGATCGCCGTGGCGGATGAGCAGCATGATGCCGGTACGGGCCGGGATGCTCTTCTTGGGCTTGCTGTTGGGGTAGGCGGTGGGGTTGCCCTGCGACAGCCCCTGGCAATCCTCCCGCACCGGGCAGCGCTCGCAAGCGGGCTTGCTGCGGGTGCAGACGGTGGCCCCCATGTCCATCATGGCCTGGTTGTAGTGGGCCACCCCGAGCTTGGGGGTGAGGCGGATGGCCAGCTCCCACAGATCGTTCTCCACCTGTTTCTGACCGGGCCAGCCGGGCAGGGCCAGCCAGCGGGTGAGTACCCGCTTCACGTTGCCATCCAGGATGGCGTGGGGCTGGCCAAGGGAGAGGGAGAGCACGGCACCCGCGGTGGAGCGGCCGATCCCCGGCAGCGCCATCACCTCCTCCAGCCGCTCCGGAAAGAGGCCGCCATGGAGGTCGCGGATCTGCTGGGCCGCCTTGTGCAGATTGCGGGCGCGGGCGTAATAGCCGAGCCCGGTCCAGTGGTGCAATACCTCGTCGATGGGGGCATCGGCCAGTGCCTGCACGTCGGGAAAGCGGGCCATGAAGCGCTGATAGTAGGGAATGACCGTAGTGACCTGGGTCTGCTGCAGCATGATTTCCGAGACCCAGACCCGGTAGGGGGTCTTCTCCTGTTGCCAGGGCAGGGTCTTGCGACCATGGAGCTGATACCAGTCCAGGATCCTGGTGGCGAAGGTCGCGTTATCTGAGTTGTTCACATTATGCTCATATTATTGATTTAAAACTAAATTGACTAACGTGTAGCGGTCTTGGCGCTGATACCAGTGCAACGCCCGGTTTGCGAAGGTGGTGTTGCTCAGATTGCTCACTTTGTTCTCATGTCATTGATTAAAAAGGGGAGCTCTCAGGCTCCCTCTTGAAATGGCGGTGGCATGCGCGCGGCTCAGCCGAGCCAGTCCTGCAGCGCCTTGAGGCTGGCATTCTGCCCACCCACCTGCAGGATGATGTAATCCTGGGCGATGGCGATCAGAGTGACGCCGGGGGCGACCTCGCTCCCTTCCCGGTAGGTGCGTCCGTTCAGGGTTATGGCTCGGTTGGCCGGGTTGGAGGAGAAAACGTGGGCGCCGTAGGCCAGCGGCGGCACCTGCTGGCGGAGCGCCTGCGGCAGGGCGCTGAGCGGCGTGGCGTGCAGCTCGGCCGGCACCTGCGGCGGCGTGCCCTGATCCCGCAGCGGAGTATTGTTGAGGGCATTGAGGATGCGCTCGGCCAGCTCCTGGCTGCTGTCAGCGGGCGCCAGTGCAGGCTGTGCATCGACTTTGGGGGTGACCACGGGCTCGGGCGGTGGCAGCGGTCGGGTGATCATCGGTTTGGGCTCGACCCGCACGAAGGGGGGCGTCACCACCTCCTTCACCTCCACCGTCTTCTCGATGGGGCGGTTGTTGAGCAGGTGCCAGCCATAGTTGGCGGCGGCCCCCATCACCAGCGCCAGCGGGGCCAGCAGCCACCAGATCCAGCGCCTGGGTTGTTCCTCATCCTGGCTGACCGGCAGCCCCATCGCCGGAATGTGCGGGGTGAACTGGGGCTGATCGGCCCGCCGCAACGCCTTGAGTAGGGTGGACATCAGGAAGCCTCCTCCGACAGTGTGTTGATGGCATCATCCTCTGCCGGATCCAGCTTGGCCGGCTTGCTGGCCCGCTGGGCGTCATCCTCCAGCTTCGGCATGGGTTCGCCGGCCATCATGTTGAGGCGCAGCAGGGTGTTGCTGCCGGCGATGCCGTCCGGAGTCAGTCCCTGCTCGCGCTGGAACTGCTGCAGCTTGGTCTTGAGCTCGGCATCGAAGCGACGGACCTTGCGATCCGGCTGCTGCAGGGCCCGGCTGAGGGCGTTGTCGAGCCACTGCACCTGAGTGGGACCGGCGTTGTTGCCGATCAGGGTGACACCGCCCTTGGGCATGCGCCACAGCAGGGTGTAGCTGCCACCCCAGTAATCGCTCAGCCACTGCCGGTCCACCTGCCAGCTCTGGTTGCCGATGAGCAGGTTGGCCTTGTCGGGCCCGAGGTTGACCAGGGTGGCGTAATAGGTGCCGCCGGTCTCGTCAGTCAGGCTGACGAGGGCGGGATACTGCAGCGTCTGCAGCTCCGCCAGGGAGGCCTCGCCCTGCTGGCAGCGCAGGCCGGCGCGCGGCGCGTTGTCGCAGGTCGCCTCCTCCAGCTCGGTCTGGTAGCCCCACACCTTGTAGAGATTCTGCATGGCGCTGTCCGACTCCAGCGCCTGATTGATGGCGCGGGTCAGCTGCTCCTGCTGCTCCGGGGTGTCGTCCACCTTGACCGGCACCTCCACCGTCACCACCGGGCGGGTCGGGAAGAAGCCGAAGAACTGCCAGCCCCACCAGCCGGTGGTCACCAGCAAGGCGCCAACCAGCGCCACCATCAGGCTGGACTGCCAGGTGCCCTCGTCACGGATGCCGCTTACCTCGAAGGCCGCCAGACTGATGTCGCCGTGCACTATCTTGTGGCTGCCGCGGGCGAAGGCGGCGATCAGGGCGCGGTCGCAGATGAGGTTGATGAGGCGCGGAATGCCGCCGGAGAGGCGGTGCAGGGTCTGGATCGCCTTGGGGGTAAAGATGGGCTGCACGCAGCCGGCCACCTGCAGACGAAAGCGGACATAGGCATCCACGTCCTGGCAGGAGAGCGGCAGCAGGTGGTAGCGGGCGGTGATGCGTTGGGCCAGCTGGCGCAGCAGGGGCTGGCGCAGCATCTGCTGCAGCTCGGGCTGGCCGATGAGCACCACCTGCAGCAGCTTCTTCTCGTCGGTCTCCAGGTTGGTGAGCAGGCGCAGCTGTTCCAGCACGCCGGGCAGCAGGTGCTGGGCTTCGTCCACCAGCACCACGCTGCGCTTGCCTGCCGCCAGATTGGCCAGCAGGTGATCGCGGATGAGGTCGAACAGCTGCTTGAGGCCGGCCTCCTGGCCATAGCCCAGCTGGAACTCGTCGCAGATGGCCGCCAGTAGGTCCCGTTCGGTCAGGGATGGATTGAGGATGTAGGCGATCTCGGTCTCTGCCGGCAACTGCTGCAACAGGCAGCGGGAGACGGTGGTCTTGCCGGTGCCTACTTCCCCGGTCAGCAACACGAAAGCGCCCCCATCCTGCAACCCGTAGTTGAGGTGGGCGAGGGCTTCCCCGTGCCGTTCACTCATGTAGAGGTATTTGGGATTGGGCGAGATGGAGAACGGGTGCTCCGACAGACCGAAGAACTGTGTGTACATAAGGATCCATTCCGTTGTTATGGGCGGCAGGTTAAAGCCTCCCCCAAGGGATGTCAAAGACTCGAATGCCATAAGGGGGGCCAGCGCGCATCCTGATCTCCCGGTGGGGAAATCAGGGTTGCGGCCATGGCGGCTGACGGTGGGAAAAAGGGCCTGTGAGTATCGAGGGCGGCCTCGCCAACCGGATTCACATGGCATCGATGTCGGGCCGGGAATAGTCTCCATCGGTCAAACCGGTATAATCGGGACAGGTTTATCAAGGGAGACAGAGCTTGCAGACTTATCTGGTTGGGGGCGCGGTGCGGGATCGCCTGCTGGGATTGCCGCAGGGGGACAGGGATCACCTGGTGGTCGGGGCGACCGTGGAACAGATGCTGGCACTGGGTTTTACCCAGGTGGGCCGCGACTTTCCCGTGTTTCTGCACCCCAAGACCCAGCAGGAGTACGCGCTGGCCCGCACCGAGCGCAAGCAGGGGCAGGGTTACACCGGCTTCGTCTGCCACGCCTCGCCGGAGGTGACGCTGGAACAGGATCTGTTGCGCCGGGATCTCACCGTCAACGCCATCGCCGAAGATGAGGCGGGGCAACTGCACGATCCCTATGGCGGCATCGAGGATCTGAAACAGCGGGTGTTGCGCCATGTCTCCCCCGCCTTTGCCGAAGATCCGTTGCGCATCCTGCGGGTGGCCCGCTTCGCCGCCCGTTTCCACGCCCAGGGTTTCGTGGTGGCCCCCGAGACGCTGGCGCTGATGCGCGAGATGACCGAGGCCGGCGAGCTGGCCCACCTGACCCCTGAGCGGGTCTGGAAGGAACTGGAGAAGGTACTGCTGGGGCCGACCCCGCAGGTGTTCTTCGAGGTGCTGCGCGAGTGCGGCGCCCTGGCCGCCCTGTTCCCCGAGCTGGACGCCCTGTTCGGGGTGCCGGCCCCCGCCAAGTGGCACCCGGAGATCGATACCGGCATCCACACCATGATGGTGCTGGCGCAGGCCTGCCGCCTCTCCCCCGAGCTGGCGGTGCGCTTCGCGGCGCTGTGCCACGACTTTGGCAAGGGGCTGACCCCGCCGGAGTTCTGGCCGAGCCACCACGGTCACGGCCAGAAGGGGCTGCCGCTCATCCGCGACTTCTGCGAGCGCTTCCGGGTACCGAACGAGTGTCGTGACCTGGCCCTGCTGGTGAGCGACCTGCACACCCATATCCACATCGCCTTCGAGCTCAAGCCCGCAACCCTGCTCAAGGTGTTCGATAAGGCCGATGCCTGGCGCAGGCCCGAGCGCTTCGCCCAGCTGCTGGACGCCTGCCGGGCCGACTTTCACGGCCGTACCGGCTTCGAGGAGCGGGTCTATGCCGAACCCGACTATGTGGCGCAGGCGCTGGCGGCAGCCCAGGCGGTACCGGTGAAGGAGATAGTGGCGGCCGGCTTCAAGGGGGAGGCCATCCGCGAGCAGCTGGCCAAGCGCCGGCTCGACGCCATCAGCCGGGTGCGCGACGAGTGGACCTTCCTCGAGGATTGACGAGGCATGGAGACGAGGCATGGACAAAAAAGCCCGGGTCAGTGACCCGGGCTTTTTCATGGTCGTGCGGCCGCCTAGTCACCGGGACCGAAGCGCTCATGCACCGGGTCGTAGAAGTAGGCCTGGTAGTTGAAGTCGATCCCCTTGATGTAGGGGTTTTCCAGCCGGAACAGCCGGCGGGTATTGAGGTGGGCGAAGCTGAGGGAGGGCTTGAAGGCCTTCAGCCAGAGCGCCTGCAGGGAGCCATCGCGCCAGGCGGCCTTGAGCCCCTGCTGCACCCGGTCGATGGCCTGCCGGTTGCCGTTGTGGGTGAAGAAGACCCTGGGCAGGGGGTAGTAGAGGGCCAGGCTCTCATCCATCATCAGCCCTTCCACCTCTTTGTGGTTCAGCTTTTCCTGAGGCAACTCGTTGATCCCGCGGCAGAAAAGATCGAAACGGCCGCGCGCCACCATCTTGAACAGCTGCTCGTAGCCCTCCACCTCCAGCACCTTGAAGCCGGCCCGGCGCAGGATCTCTACGTCGAGCCAGCCCTTGCCCTGGCCGATGTCGAAGCGCTTCAGCTCATCCAGGCTGGTGGCCTTGGCAACCTCATCCTTGCGGGTGGGGCTGACGAAGCAGATGCGGTAGCTGACGATGCCGATATGGATGGGAAAGCGCACGTAGTCGATGCCGCTCATGTCCCGATCGGCGCGATAGCTGTCCATGGCGAACAGGTTGGGGTAGTGGTTGAAGCGCAGGCTGACCCACATCCTGGCCAGGGTCATGGGAGGGGCGGCCTGCATCCGGTAGTCGCCATGGCTGGCACGGGTCTTCTCCAGCGCCAGGCGCAGGACTTCGCGATCATAGGTGCTTCTGGGGTCGTGCTCGCTCTCCGGACTCATGTAGGTGAATAGGGTCGGGCCGGCCAGCACGGGCATGGCCGTCAGCAGGGCGAGCAGCGGGGTCCAGTGCATCATGTGCTCCTGTGAAAAGCAGAGACTCTTCTGAGTGTAGTGACTCTCCCGGCCGTGGGCGGCAGAGGCGGGGTCAGGGTTTGCCGGTAGCGGGCTCGCCCGGTCCGAAGCGCTGGGTGAGGGGATCGTAAAGATAGGGGTGGTAATCGAAGTCGAGCCCCTGCAGCAGGGGGTTGTCCAGTCTGAACAGTTGCCGCTGGTCGAGCCTGGCAAACGCCAGCGCCGGTTGGTAGGTCTTGAGCCAGAGTGCCTGCAGTGAGCCATCCTGCCAGGCCAGCTGCAGGCCGGCCCGGATCCGGCGCAAGGCATGCTGGTTCTCCTTGTGGCTGTAGAAGAGGTGGACGAAGGGGTAGTAGAGCGCCAGATGCTGGTCGACCATCAGCGGCCCCAGATCCTTGTGGGTATCCAGCTCGCTCAGCAGTTCGTTGGCACCCCGGCAGAAGAGGTCAACCCGGCCGCGCACCACCAGCTTGAACAACCGCTCGTAGCCCTCGACCTCCTGCACCTTGAAGCCGGCGGCGCGCAGTATGTCGGCATCCTGCCAGCCGCGGCCCTGGCCATGGGTGAACTGCTGCAGATCGCTGAGGGTGCGCACCCGGGCCACGGCCTGCTGCTGCTTGGGGCTGACGAAGCAGATGCGATAGCCGAGGATGCCGAGATCCACCGGGAAGCGGACATAGTCGAGGTCGTGGCTCCCCTCCGGGCGCGGAAAGCTGTCGATGGCCAGCAGGTTGGGGTAGAGGTTGTATTGCAGCACCTGGCGCAGCCGGGTCCGGCTCATGGACGGGGCCGGGCGTAGTTCGTAATCGCCGAAGCTGTCGCGGGTCTTCTCCAGGGCCAGCTGCAGCAGCTGCTGGCCGTAGAGGGAACGCAAATCCCGGTCACTCTCCGGGCTGACATAGGTCACTATGTCCGCGGCCGGCAGCAGGGGGGAGAAGAGCAGACTGCCGGCCAGCAGCCCCAGGATCATCGTTCTGTGGTTCATCATACCGCTCACTACTGTCACATTGAGTTGAGTGTAGCGGTTGATGGCGTCAGGACGGGCTCTCCGGCGCCGGAACCTGCGGCCTTGACCTGCCGCGGGATCGCTACCAGAACAGCTGACCCAGCAGAGGCGCCAGCAGCACGGTCACCATGCCAGCGATCATCATCACCATGCTGGAGACCACCCCCTCCTCGTTGCCCATCTGATAGGCCTTGGCGGTACCGGCGCCGTGGGCCGAGGCACCAAAGCCTGCCCCCTTGCCGAGCCGGCTGCGAATGGCCAGCACGGTGAGCACGCTCTCTCCCACCGCCATGCCAATGACGCCGGTCAGTACCACGAACAGCGCGGTGAGATCGCTCTGACCGCCGATGGCGCGGGTCGCCTCCACCGCGAAGGGGGTGGTGATGGAGCGCATCGCCAGACTGCGCTGCAGCATGTCAGAGAGATCCAGCCAGCGGGCCAGCAGCACGGTACTGCCCACCGCCATGATGACGGAGGCGACCACCCCCACCGACAGCGACAGCCAGTGGCGGCGAATGAGCCGGCGGTTCTCGTAGACCGGCACCGCGAAGGCCACGGTGGCCGGCCCCAGCAGCCAGAGCAGCCAGTGGGATTCGGCCATGTAGTCCTGATAGGGGATATGAAACAGCATGACGACCGCCACCAGCAGGGTCGGCGCCAGCAGCAGCGGCATCAGCGGCAGGATGCGCTTCTTGCCGTAGAGCCATTTGCTGGCGTAGTAGAAGAGCAGGGTCAGGGCGAAGCAGAGCAGGCCAAGCAGGGTATCAGACATGACGACGACTCCGGCGGGCTAGTTTCAACTCGAGGCGGTAGACCCTGTCCACCACCAGCGCCGTGGTGCCGAGCACCAGGGTAGTGCTCACCAGCAGCACCACCATGATGCGCCACCCCTCCTGCAACAGCAGCTCCTGATAGTTGACCACCGCCACCACGGCGGGGACGAAGAACAGCAGCATCTCCGCCAGCAGCCAGCGGGCGCCGGCTTCAAACCACTGGGCCTTGACCACCCCGAGCAGGATGCAGGCCAGCAGCAACAACATGCCGGTGAGGTTGGCGGGCAGCGGCAGGTGGAGGGTGCGCACCGCGGTATCGGCCAGCAGCCAGATGGCGGCCAGCAACAGGATCTGGAAGGGGGTCTGGAACCAGCGAAGGGCGAGGGCTTTCATGATATGGGTCTTTCTGTGAACTTGCTCACAGTATAGAGATGGGGTAAACCTGCAAAAAATGAATTAAAATTATCAAAATCATGCCAAATAGGCATGATTCAGTTTTGCCGTCTGTCAGGAGATTGCCATGGACATCCGCGCCCTGCGTTACTTTGTCGAACTGGTGCGGGAACAGAGCTTCACCCGCGCCTCCGAGAAACTGTTCGTCACCCAGCCCACCATCAGCAAGATGATCCGCAACATGGAAGAGGAGCTGGGCCAGCCCCTGCTGAGCCGCGCGGGACGCCGCTTCACCCTGACCGACAGCGGCCGGGTATTGTTCAACCGGGCCCAGACCATTCTGGCCGAAATGCAGCAGCTGGAGGCGGAACTCGCCGATCTGCAGAGCCTGCAATTTGGCCGGCTGGCCCTCGGCATTCCGCCCATGGTGGGTCACGTTTATGCGGATCTGATCCGCGCCTATCGCAGCCGCTACCCCAAGGTCGAGCTCTCCATTGTCGAGTACGGTGGCCGGCGCATCGAGCAGGCGGTGCTGGAAGGGGAGCTGGATCTCGCCATCACCATGCTGCCGACCAGGGAGGAGGGGGCTTTGAGCGTCCTGGAGCTGGACCAGTATCCCATTCAGGTGGTGCTGCCCGATCTGCCACGCTGGCGGGATTGCGGCGAGATCCGGCTGGAGGCGCTGCGGGACGAACCCTTCCTGCTCTACACCCAGGCCTTCACCCTGAGCGAGCGGCTGGAGCAGGCGTGCCGGGCGGCTGGTTTCGAGCCTCAGGTGGCGGCGCGCAGCAGCCAGTGGGACTTTCTCACCGCCATGGTGCGCAGCGGCATGGGGGTCGCCTTTTTGCCCGAGCCCATCTGCCGCCGGCTGACGCCGGACGGCCTGGTGCTGAGGCCGCTGGTGCCGGAGCTGAGCTGGCGGCTCGGAGTGATCTGGCCGAGCGAGCGCTATCTCTCCCGCACCGCCGAGGCCTGGCTGGCGCTCTGCCGCGAGCAGGGCTGAGCCTCATCAGGGTTTGCCGAAGCGATCCGTCACCGGGTTGTAGAAGTAGTGCTGGTAATCGAAGTTGATGCCCTTGAGGAAAGGGTTCTCCAGCTTCAGCATGCGCCTCTGCTTGAGCCCGGCGAAGGCGATGGCAGGGCCGAAACTGCGGCGCCACAAGGCTTGCAGCGAACCATCCTGCCAGGCTTGCTGCAGCCCCGTCTCCACCCGCCTCATGGCCTCGCCGTTGGCGGCATTGGTATAGAAGACCCTGGGCAGCGGATAGTAGAGCAGCAGGGAGCTGTCCATCTTCAACCCCTTGATCTCCTTGTGGGTCAGCAGTTCGTTGCGCAGCTCGCTCGCCCCGCGGCACAGGAGGTCAAAGCGGCCGCGAGCCACCATCTTGAACAGCATCTCGTAGCCGTCGACCTCCACCACCTTGAGGCCTGCATGGCGCAGTATCTCCACGTCCAGCCAGCCCTTGCCCTGACCGAAGCTGAAGCGACGCAGCCCCTCGAGGTCGTGCACCTGTGCCATGGCCGCCTGTTGGCCTGGGCTGACGAAACAGATGCGGTAACTGACGATGCCAAGATGGACAGGAAAACGGACATAGGCCAGCCCTTTCTCGTCCCGCGCGCTGCTGTAGCTGTCCATGGCGAACAGGTTGGTAAAGCTGTTGAGCTCCAGACTGAGCCGGACCCGAGCCTTGGTCATGGGCGGCGCTGGTTGCAGCTCATAGTCACCGAAGGTGTCGCGGGTCTTGTCGAGGGCGAGGCGGAGCAGCTCCCTGTCATAGGTCATGCGCGGGTCCTTCTCGCTCTCCGGGCTGATATAGGTAAAGCGGGTCGCCGCCAGCGACGTGGAGGAGAGGAAGAGGGAGAGAAGCAGGAACAGGAGTCTATACATCCAGGCTAGGCTCTATGATTTTGTTTCATCCATTATAGTTCGGCCCCCAGCCGTTCAGGCGTGTCGGTCGCTTGCCAGCAGGCTGCCCAGCCGGCGGCAGAGGCGGCGCAGGGTCTGGTTGTCGAGGGAGGCAAAGCCGAGCAGCCATCCCTCCTGCGTCGGCGGGCCCAGGTAGAACTGGCCGAGGGGACGCAGCCCCAGCCCCTCGGTGTTGGCGGCCTCTGTCCAGCGCGCCTCGCCGCCGGGGGGCAGCCGCACGGCGCACTGCAGGCCGGCCCCGCTGTGAATGGGGGTGAGGGCGGGGCAGTGGCTGGCCAGCTCGGCCAGCAGCAGGTCGCGGCGGCTCTGATAGACCAACCTGCTCTGGCGCAGGTGGGTGGCGAAGTGGCCGGCGCGGATGAAGTCAGCGGTGACCGCCTGCAGCAGCTGGTTGCTGTGGCCGTCGACCGCGGCCCGGGCCCGGCAGAAGGATTCCATCAGCGGTCTGGGCAGCACCAGGTAGGCGAGGCGCAGCGAGCCGAACAACACCTTGCTGAAGGTGCCCACGTAGAGCACCCGTCCCTGACCATCCAACCCCTGCAGGGCGGGGAGCGGCCGCTGATCGTACTGGTACTCGCCGTCGTAGTCGTCCTCCAGGATCCAGGCGCCGTGCCGCTCGGCCTCGGCCAGCAGCGCCATCCGCCGCGGCAGGCTCATGGGCACGCCGAGGGGATACTGGTGGGCCGGCGTGGTGTAGATGAGCCGCGGCGCCGGGTGATCCCCCTGTGGGTTGAGCCCCTCTTCATCCACCGGCACCGGGTGCACCCGGGCGCCGGCACTCTCCATGGCGGTGCGGGCCCCGGGGTAGCCGGGGTCCTCCACCCAGACGGTATCGCCGGCATCGATCAGCAGCTGGGTCGCCAGCAGGATCCCCTGCTGGGAGCTGGTGAGGATCAGGATCTGATCCGGCTCGCACACCACGCCGCGCGACTGCACCAGATAGCTGCTGATGGCGCCGCGCAGTGCCTCCAGCCCCTGCGGATCCCCGTAATTCATCCAGTCGCCGGCGTGCCGGCGCCACTGCTGCTGCATCAACCGGCCCCACAGGGCCTGGGGGAAGAGGCGGGGATCCGGCTGGCTGGAGGCAAAGGAGCGGCCCACCTCGGGCACGTCGTGGCAGGCGCCGCTGTCGGCCATCTCCTGACCTCGGCGCGACAGACCGGCCGCTGACTGGGGCGGGCGCGGAGTCGGGGAGACCGCCGCCAGCGCCACGAAACTGCCGGCCCCCACCTTGCGTACCAGATAGCCTTCCGCCTCCAGCCGGCCATAGGCCAGCTCCACCGTGCTGCGAGAGACCCCCAGATCCGCGGCCAGCATGCGGCTGGCGGGCAGCCGGCTGTGCTGGGGCAGGTGGCCGGCCAGCATGGCCGAACGCAGGGTGCGCACCAGCTGTTCGTGCAGCGGCAGATCGCTGGCTTGCTGGGTGGCAAACAGGGTGGGCAGGGCAGGCATGGGGAGCTCCCGGGCGCTAATTGGTCTGCTCATATTGGCAAAATTGGTCGGCGTGGCAAGGCCATTATGTCGCTACATTGAGGCTCAAGGTTCGGGATCCACAACGATTGGCAATTGAGAAAGGAGTCTGCATGTCGGAGTACAGCGCCACCATCAGCTGGCAGCGCGGGGCTAGCGAGCCCTTCGTCGATCAACGCTACAGCCGGGCCCACTGGTGGGAGTTCGACGGCGGCGTCAGGGTGCCCGCCTCCTCGTCCCCCCACGTGGTGCCGCTGCCCTGGTCGGTGGCCGAGCACGTCGATCCGGAAGAGGCCTTCGTCGCGGCTATCTCCAGCTGCCACATGCTCACCTTCCTCTGGCTGGCGGCCAGGGCGGGCTATCGGGTGGAGAGCTACCGGGACGAGGCGGTGGGCATCATGGAGGCCAATACCCGCACTCGTCAGGCCATCACCCGGGTCACCCTGCAGCCGCTGGTGCAGTTCGGCGGCGAACGCCAGCCGGATCTGGTCGCGCTTGAGCAGTTGCACCACCAGGCCCACGAGGAGTGTTTCATCGCCAACTCGGTCACCACAGTCATCACCACCCGGATCCGGGTGTGAGTACAAGGAGCGTCACTATGAGTCATGTATTGAGCAGCGGACTGGCCAGCGCCGAGCAAGCCCGCCTCTTCTTCGAGGCCCAGCTGGCCTTTCGCACCGACCCGGCGGATCTGGCCGCCGATCTGCTGGCCGGGGAAGAGCAGATCGTGGTCATCGACACCCGCTCTGCCGGTCACTACGCCGAGGGACACATCCCCGGTGCCATCAGCTTCCCCCACGCCACTATGAACCCGGCCACCACGGCAGTACTGGCGCGGGACAAGGTCTATGTCTGCTATTGCGACGGCATCGGCTGCAACGGCTCGACCCGTGGCGCCTGCAAGCTGGCGGCGCTCGGCTTTCAGGTCAAGGAGCTGATCGGTGGCCTGCACTGGTGGCGGCAGGACGGTTTTGCGGTCGCTACCGGTAGCGAACCGGGTGTGCTGCAAACGGGAGGGATTGCCTGTGGCTGCTGATATCCATCTGAACGAGTTCGACCAGCCGGTCGGAGCGCCGCTGCCCGACTGGCGGGGCGCCGAGTTTCCGCCCCGCCGCACGCTCAACGGCTGGGGCTGCCGGCTGGAGCCGCTGGATCCCGAGCGTCACGGCCCCGGCCTGTGGCAGGCCTTCCGCGCCGACAGTGGGGCCATGTGGACCTATCTGACCACAGGCCCCTATGCAACAGAGGCGGATATGCTGGTCTGGCTGCGAGAGTGCGCCGCCAAGACAGACCCCCAGTTCTACACCATCTTCGACGAGGATGGCGAACAGCCGCTGGGGCTGGCCAGCTACCTGCGCATCGACCCTCTGGCGGGCAGCATAGAGGTGGGCTGGCTGCACTTTTCCCCCGCCCTGCAGCGCTCAAGGCTGGCGACGGCGGCCATGGCGCTGATGATGGCCAATGCCTTCGCCCTCGGCTACCGTCGTTACGAATGGAAGTGCAATGCCTTGAACAAGCCCTCCTGGCAGGCGGCGCTGCGGCTCGGTTTCAGTTACGAGGGGACCTTTCGCCAGAACCGGGTGGACAAGGGGCGGACGCGGGACACCGCCTGGTTCTCGGTGATCGACAGTGAGTGGCCGGCGCTGCAGGATTGCTTTGCGCGCTGGCTGGCGCCCGACAACTTCGATGAGCGCGGCAGGCAGCGGTTGCGGTTGTCCGAACTGACCACAGCTTGTCGTGGCGATGGTCAGTTGCCGTGACAAGACAAACGAGGCCCCGCTCGCGGGGCCTCTGTCATTTCAGGCGTTAGTCATGGTGCTCGCCGATGGGGGCGGCAATCCACTTCATCAGGCGCAGCATGTCGGCGGGGGCTACCCCGACCGAGAGGCCGCGCTTGCCGCCGCTCACCAGGATCTCGTCAAACTGCATGGCCGAGTCGTCGAGCACGGTGGGCAGCAGCTTCTTCTGGGCCAGCGGGCTGATGCCGCCCACCTTGTAGCCGGTCAGCTTCTCGGCCTCCGCCGGCTTCATCATCTCCACCTTCTTGAGGCCGGTGGCCTTGGCCAGCTGCTTGAGGCTGCACAGGCCGGACGAGGGGACGATGGCCACTACCGCCTGCTTGTCGTGATGGGCGATCAGGGTCTTGAACACCTGGGCTTCCGGCAGGCCGAGCTGGGTCGCGGCATGCTTGCCGAAGTCGTCGTGGGCTTCGCACTCGTAGGGGTAGAGCTTGTGGGGGATCTTGAGCTTTTTCAGCAGGTTGATGGCTGGTGTCATGATGAGAGCCTTGAGTCGAAACAAGGCCAAACAGTCTGCGCCTGGTGGGCGGGTGATGCAAGTTGCTCGCGTCCCCAAGGTGTGGATGAGCGCGCCGAGATAAAAAAGCCCGGGTCAATGACCCGGGCTCTTCACTGCGGTGCGCCTCAGGAGAAGCAGATCTGCAGCACGTAGAAGATGGCGATGGCCAGGATGGCACCCGCAGGCAATGTGATGACCCAGGAGACCACTATGTTGCGCAGCACGCCCAGGTTCAGGGCCGCGATACCGCGCGCCAGACCCACGCCCATGACAGCACCGACCAGAGTCTGGGTGGTGGAGATGGGCAGACCGGTACCGGAGGCGATCACCACGGTGGCGGCGGTGGCCAGCTGGGCGGCGAAGCCACGGCTCGGGGTCAGGTGGGTGATGCCGGTGCCGACGGTCGCCATCACCTTCTCGCCCATGGTGGCCAGACCGATCACGATGCCGATGCCGCCGAGTGGCAGGATCCACCAGGCGATGTGGGAGCTGCCGCCGATCTCGCCGCCGGCCGCCACGATGGAGGCGACCGCGGAGAGCGGACCGATGGCGTTGGCCACGTCGTTGGAGCCGTGGGCAAAGGCCATGGCACAGGCGGTGATGATCATCAGGATGCCGAATACCTTCTCCACGTTGGCGAAGTGCATCTTGCTGTCATCCTGCGGGTTGTACTGCTGGCCGCGAATGTAGATCCAGCCGGCAAAGGCCACCGCGATGGAGATGGCAACGGAGAGCAGGATACCCTCGCCATCGCTCAGGTGCAGACCGACGTGGGTCAGCCCCTTCTTGATGGTGACCAGGCAGATCACCAGCGCGGTCAGGAACATGTAGAAGGGGACGTAGCGCTTGGCGTTGTTGAGGGGATCATCGGTGTTGAAGATGAGCTTCTGCACGCTGATGAACATGAAGTAGGCGATGACGCCGGAGATGGCCGGAGTGACCACCCAGGAGCCGACGATGCCGCCGAACTTGCTCCACTGCACCGCTTCCGGGCCCACGCTCACCACGGCGAAGCCGACGATGGCGCCGATGATGGAGTGGGTGGTGGAGACGGGCCAGCCGAAGTAGGAGGCCAGGATCAACCAGGCGCCGGCGGCCAGCAGGGAGGCGATCATGCCGAGCACCAGCAGATCCGGGGTGGCGGCAAAGGCGTTGCTGTCAATGATGCCGTTGCGGATGGTGGCGGTGACTTCACCACCGGCCAGATAGGCACCAGCAAATTCAAAGATCATGGCGATGATGATCGCCTGACGGATGGTCAGGGATTTGGTGCCGACCGACGTGCCCATGGCGTTGGCCACGTCATTCGCACCAATGCCCCAGGCCATCAAAAAGCCGAACAAGGCCGCCACGAGCACCAGAGTGGTGCCGTAATTCGCGATAATGTCCATTCAGTGTTTTACCCAGTCAGTCGATTACGAACGAGCCAGCATCAGTTCCAGACGGGCGCCTACACGCTCGGCCTGATCTGCCAGGTCACCTACCCATTCGAGGATCTTGTAGAGGAACATAACGTCGATCGGATTGTATTTCTGCTCAACGGCTTGCAGCTGTTGGCGCAGCCCGATCTGCATGGTGTCAGTATCGTCCTCGATAAGATCCAGCTGGTGGATCATCTCGGCAACCATTTCAACTTCACGTCCTTTAAAGCCGGTTTCGAGCAGCTCATCGAGTTCTCCGATGGCTTTCTCGGCTTGGGCGGTCGCATCGATACAGCGTTTGAGATAGGCCATGAAATCGGCCCGCATCTCGGAGGGGAATTCCATTTTGCGGCCAAGCATGCGGCCGGAAATATCCTTGGCACGGTTGGCGATCTTGTCCTGCTGGGTCAGCAGTTCGAGCAGGTCGGTACGGGCGACCGGCAGGAACAGACCACGGGGCAGCTTCAGACGGATTTCACGCTTGAGGATGTCCGCTTCTTTCTCCAGCTGGGCAATCTGCTGCCGGATCTTCTCGGCATCTTCCCAACGGTCTTCGGCAACGGCATCAAAGAAGGGAACCAACTGCTGGGAGCACTGGTGAACCTTGACGATATGCTTCTGGAGCGGCTTGATGGGGGACTTGGCAAAAAGCCCCAAAATAGTATTTACTGGCATGGCCAAACCTGTGTCGGTGAAAAAACACTCGATACGATTTTATGAGGGGCGCATGGTAACCGAACTGCGCCATCAATAAAACCGTGAATTAATCCTGATGTATCGCAGGCATTATATCCTCGCGCTTAGCATCACGCCCCCCAAAGTTGCCTGCCAGCCCGGAATGACTATGCAAACTGAGATCGAGATAAAGTTTTTTGTCTCCCGAGATATTCGACAGCCTTTTTTCAACTTTCTGAATTCACTGGAAATTATATCCAGCTCCCAAGCCGAGCTCGGCAATGTCTATTTTGATACGCCCGCGCTGGATTTACGCCGACTCGAAATGGGATTGCGAATTCGTCGCAGCGATGATTTTGCCGAACAGACGATTAAATGTCGGGGTCAGGTGGTGGGCGGATTGCATGCCAGACCCGAATACAATGCCCCCGTCGAGGGCGATCTGCCTGCCTTGGCCGCCTTCCCCGATGCGATCTGGCCAAGCCTGGCGGTGCGCGACGGGATCCAGGGCGAACTGGTGGCCCAGTTTCGCACCGACTTTCTGCGTCGCCACTGGCTGATCGCCTTCGAGGGGGCCGAAATCGAGCTGGCCTGGGATCAGGGGGAGATTGTCGGCGTGCTCGGCAAGAGCCCCATCGACGAGCTGGAGCTGGAGCTCAAATCTGGCGAGGCGAGCGCCCTGTTTGGCTTGGCTGAGCAGCTGGCTGGGCTGGGTGGCCTGCGCCTCGGGGCTCAGTCCAAGGCCCAGCGCGGGTATCGGCTGGCGGGGCTTGGCAAGCCGCTGGCCCTGCAATCCCTGCCCGCGGCTACCGAGCTGAGTGCTGTAGCACGCATCACCCTGGGTCTGCAGCACTGGCAGCACCATGAACAGTACTGGCTGGAGCAGACGGACGCCGCGCAGCAGATGCTGGCGTTGCAGCAGCTGCGCCTGGGGATGGACCTGATTGCCGAGGCTGC
Source organism: Aeromonas sp. S15(2024) (assembly GCF_041402265.1). Lineage (NCBI taxonomy): Bacteria > Pseudomonadati > Pseudomonadota > Gammaproteobacteria > Aeromonadales > Aeromonadaceae > Aeromonas > Aeromonas sp. S15(2024). The sequence goes on from NZ_JBGLQY010000004.1 coordinate 208,254, forward strand.
CGGCAGGTTGCTGGCAGCGGACTGGCTTGACGGCCTAACCCGGTTCGGGCAGCGGCTGGCCTTGGTCGCCGGGCAGGCCGACTGGCAGCAGGCGTTGCCGGCGCTGTTTCTGCAGGCCGATTACGTGGTCCTGCAGCTGGCCATCGCCGCCTGGCTGCATCGGCAAGGGTGATCAGCCGAGCGGTGTCGCGCCTGCAATGCAAAAAAGGTGAGCCTGGCTCACCTTTTTCTTTGGTTGGCGATGGGCGCGTCGCCGGCAGGCAATCGAGGCCAGATCAGACCTGGGTGTAGACCAGCCCGGTGCTGCGCACCACGTCTTCCCCCTGACAGCGCTGTTCCAGTGCACTGGTGTCGCAGGGCTGGCCGTTGTGTTCGATGCAGAATTCGAAGCGGGTGCGGGATTTGACCGGACTGTGCTGCGGGTTGGCGGCGGTGGCCTGCCATTGCCACTGCTGCAGCACGGCGATGGCGGCATCGCTGAACTGTGGGTCGCTGCTCTCCAGCACCCGGATCTGCTCGGCCCGCCCTGCCGGGCTGATCACGTACTCGAGGGAGCTGCAGCCGGTCTGCTCCGCCAGTATGGCCTCTCTGGGGTAGCGGGACTCCATGCGGGTGAGCGGGCTCCACTGGGCGTTCACTTCCTTCAGATCGCTTAAGGGGAGGGAGGTCAGGTGGACTGTGTGGCTCTGCTGGCTGCAGCCGGTCAATGCGCACAGGGCGCCCAGCAAAAGAGTGGCTTTCATGTTCGCTTCCCTTCGTTATTGGTATTGCAGGCGGGCCGGGGCCCACCGCTCGGCAGGGCCATTAATAAAATATTCAGCCACGAATGAAAACCCTTTACCGGCAACAGGCCAGAAAAAACCGCCTTTCGGCGGCTTTCTGCTCTGATTGGCTCAGTAGTAACCCGCATCCTCCGGGTTGGGCCTGGTCTTGAAGCGGCGGTGCAGCCACATGTACTGCTCCGGCGCCTTGCGCACGGCCGCCTCGATCTCGCGGTTGGCTCGGGCTGCATCGGCCAGGTCGTCACCGCTTGGATAGTCGGCGAGCGGCGCCCCGATATGCAGGGTGTAACCCTCGCTGGTGCGGATGTTGTAGCAGGGCAGGGTGACGGTGTTTTTCACCCGCGCCAGGGTGGCGGTGCCTGTGATGGTGGCGGCCTGTTCTACCGCGAAGTAGGGTACGAACACGCTGGCATGGCTGCCGTAGTCGTGATCCGGAGCGTACCAGAGCGCATCGCCGTTGCGCAGCGCCTTGATCATCCCCTTCACGTCCATCCGGTCAACCAGGTATTTGTTGGAGGCGCAGCGGCCGTGATACTGGGCATACTCCAGCACCGGATTGGTGTTGGGGCGATAGACGCCGACCCCGGGCCGCACCAGGCCGAAACAGCGGGCGTTGAGCTCCAGCGTCAGGAAGTGGCAGGAGAGCAGCAGCATGCCCTGACCCTTCTCCATGGCGGCGATGACGTGCTCTTCCCCTTCCACCTTCATCAGGTTGCGCATCCGCCAGTCTGGCCAGAACCAGGCCATGCCCACTTCGAAGATGGCGCAGCCCACGCTCTCGAAGTTCTGCTTGAGCAGCGTTTCGCGCTGATCCCGACTCAACTCGGGCATCGCCAGCTCCAGATTGCGGCGGGCAACCTTGACGCGGGATTTCAAAACCTTGCGGGCCAGGTTGCCGAGCTGGCGACCCAGCCACATCTGGCTGCGCCAGGGCAGCAGCACCAGCAGCCAGAGCAGGCTGAGGCCGAACCAGCTGGCCCAGTAACGGGGATGAAACAGGCGGGGTTCTAGACGGGGAGCATTGTCGTGGGCCATGAAAAGTCTCTTGTTCGCAATCGCCATGGGCAGGGAAGACCCGGCCGGATAAGGGGAGGCGATAAAGGCACGTGGATATCCAGAGCGGATCGTTTTACTCGCAATCGGGGGATTCTAGCCGAAAAGCGGGTCCGGGTGCGAATGGCCTCTGCCCTGGTCAGCGCTGAAAAGCACCAAGCGGCGCCCTCGCGCTTTTTTCACACCCAATAAAAGAGTGTGATAAAATCGGCGGCTGATTTTTCAGGTTTTGAGAGTCGATACAGATGAAGATCACCCTGCCCGAGTTTGAAAAAGCCCGCGTTCTGGTCGTTGGCGATGTCATGTTGGACCGTTATTGGCATGGCCCCACCGGCCGGATCTCGCCCGAGGCACCGGTGCCCGTGGTCAAGGTCGAACACATTGAGGAGCGCCCGGGTGGCGCGGCCAACGTGGCGCTCAACTCCGCCGCGCTGGGCGCCCACGCCGTGCTGCTGGGTCTGACCGGTCAGGATGAGGCCGCCGATGCCCTGGCTGGCCAGATGGCCGGCGTCAAGGTCGCCTGTGACTTCGTTCGTCTGGCCGACTACCCGACCATCACCAAGCTGCGCGTGCTGTCGCGCAACCAGCAGCTGCTGCGTCTGGACTTTGAAGAGGCCTTCCACGATGTGGACTCCACCCTGCTGATGGGCAAGGTCGAGCAGGCACTGCCGCACAGCGACGTGATGATCCTCTCCGACTACGGCAAGGGCGCCCTCAACGACGTGCCCGGCATGATCCAGCGTGCCCGCGCCGCCGGCATCCCTGTGCTGGTCGATCCCAAGGGAACCGATTTCGAGAAGTACCGTGGTGCCACCCTGCTGACCCCCAACATGTCCGAGTTCGAGGCTGTGGTGGGCAAGGTGAAGAGCGAAGAGGTGCTGGTTGCCAAGGGGCTGGAGCTGGTCAAGCGCTTCGAGCTGGAGGCCCTGCTGGTCACCCGTTCCGAAAACGGCATGACCCTGATCCGCGAAGGCCAGCCCGAGCTGCATCTGCCGGCCCAGGCCCACGAGGTGTATGACGTGACCGGTGCCGGTGATACCGTCATCTCCACCCTGGCCACCTCGCTGGCCGCCGGCAAGAGCCTGGACGAGGCCTGTGCCCTGGCCAACACCGCCGCCGGCATCGTGGTCGGCAAGCTGGGGACCTCCACCGTCAGCCCGGTGGAGCTGGCCAATGCGCTCTATACCGAGCAGGAGACTGGTTTTGGCGTCATGTCCGAAGCCCAGCTCAAGATTGCCGTGCAGGCCGCCCGCCTGCGTGGCGAGAAGGTGGTGATGACCAACGGCTGTTTCGACATTCTGCACGCCGGTCACGTCTCCTACCTGGCCAATGCCGGCAAGCTGGGGGATCGCCTGATCGTGGCGGTCAACACCGACGAGTCGGTGCGCCGCCTCAAGGGGCCGGGTCGTCCGGTCAATCCGACCGAGCGCCGGATGGCCGTGCTGGCCGCGCTGGGTGCCGTGGACTGGGTAGTGCCCTTCTCCGAGGATACCCCGCAGCGACTGATCGCCGAGGTGCTGCCGGACCTGCTGGTCAAGGGCGGCGACTACAAGCCGGAAGAGATTGCCGGCTACGCCGAAGTGACTGCCAACGGCGGCGAGGTGCGGGTCCTCAACTTCGAGGATGGCTGCTCCACCACCGACATCATCAAGACCATCCGCGAACGCGGATAAGCGAAAACCCGGCCTTGGCCGGGTTTTTTTATGCTCTGCGGCGGGAGCTGGACGGCGATTCGAACTCGCCACTCCCTGCAGGCTACAGATGAAAAAGGCGACTCTGGGGTCGCCTTTTTGCTGCCATCAATAGGCTCAGGATTTGCTCTTGGCCTGGCTGGCGGGCATCAGCCCTTGGTTCACGTCTTCCAGATCCTTTTGTTCCAGCGTGCCGGCGGCCTGCTTGAGGGAGAGGATGCTCAGGATGTAGTTGTAGCGGGCCTCGGAGAGCTTCTGCTTGGCCTGGTACAGCTTGCGGGTGGAGTCCAGCACATCGACTATGGTGCGGGTGCCGACCTCGTAGCCCGCTTCGGTCGCCTTCAGGGCGCTGTCGGCGGAGATGACGGACTGGCCGTAGGCGCGGACCGAGCCGATGCTGGCGTTCACGTTGTTGTAGGAGGAGCGCACCGTGCTCTGCACGTTGCGGAAGCTGCGCTCCAGCTGCTCGCTGGCGGCCACGTAGTTGAACTGGGACTGCTTGACCTGGGAGGTGGTCGCCCCGCCGGTGTAGAGCGGCAGCTTGAAGTTCAGACCTATGTTGGCCTGATTGGCGTTGCTCTCCGGGTTGCGGATCTCGTCCTTGTAGTCGCTGTAGGTGCTGGAGAGGCCGGCGCCCAGATCCAGGGTCGGCTCATGACCGGTCTTGGCCAGATCGATCTGCTCCTTGGCGATATCCTTGCCGATGCGGGCGCTGTGCAGTTGCAGGTTCTTGTCCAGCGCCAGCTCCAGCCACTTGTCGGAGTTGAACGGAGTCTTCTGCGGGCTGAAGCGATCTGTGTTGAGCACGTCCAGTTGACGGTGATCGATACCGGTCAGCTCGCGCAGGCTCTCGTAGCTGTTGTCCAGGGTGTTCTCGGCGTTGATCTCGTCCGCCAGCGCCTGGTCGCGCTCGGCCTCGGCCTCGTGCACGTCGGTGATGGCGGTCAGGCCCACTTCGAAGCGCTGCTGGGTCTGTTCCAGCTGACGTTCCACCGCGGCCTTGTTGGCGCGCACGAATTCCAGGGTATCCATCGCCTTGAGCACGTTGAAATAGGCCTGGGCGGTACGCAGCATCAGGTTCTGGATCTCGAGGTTGTAGGCCACGTCGGACTGGGTGGCGCTCTTCTCGGTCAGGCTCAGGTTGACCCAGTTGCTGCGGCGGTAGATGGATTGATCCAGCGACAGGGAACCGGTGGCGTTGCTGTTGGTCTGGGTGTCACCCTTGTTCTGCAGGTAGTTCAGCCCGGCACCCAGGTTGATCTGCGGCAAGAGGGCGGCGCGGGACTCGTTGATCTTCTCGAAGGCCTGGTCGCGTTTGGCTTTGGATTCCAGCAGCTGGGTATCCTTGATCTGGGCCTGTTGGTAGATATCGAGCAGGTTTTCGGCATGGGCGCCGGCGCTGACGCCCAACAACACCATGGCTGACAAGAGTGTTCTTTTCATAGATCGTTTTAACCTTATGTATTAACCCAAAGCTGTCGCTGGATGAAGGAGGGTATTGTCATTGAGCAAGCTTGATTTCAGCTTAATCACTCTACTATAAGCAAAATTTTATGCTAACTGTCTCTTTTCCAGCGACAGGAACGTCAAGGACGAGGGTGAGTTTTCTCCCCCTCGCGCCTAGCCAAATGCCCTGTGGCTGCTAAAATCCATCCCTCTTCTCCGACGGGAGCGAGTGAATGAATGTTCATTCATGTTCCCGGATTTTATGGTCTAACCGAGCCAAGTCAAGCTGGTGGGAGTCTCGTATGTCGCAGCAAGCCTTGCCCCAAACCCGTCACTACTCTGCCGATGACGTAAAAATCATCGATAAATCATCGGGATATAACGGCTTCTTCAAGGTGAACATCTATCGTCTGCAGCACAAGTTGTTTGCGGGAGGCTGGAACGAGCCCATCGTCCGCGAGCTGTTCGAGCGCGGCCATGCCGCCGCCCTGTTGCCTTACGACCCGGTGCGAGACCAGATCGTGCTGGTGGAGCAGTTTCGCATCGGCGCCATCGAGACCAGTGCCACCCCCTGGCTGCTGGAACTGGTGGCCGGCATCATAGATGAAGGGGAGACCGCCGAGGCCGTGGTGCGGCGCGAAGCGGTGGAAGAGGCGGGCATCGAGGTCGGCCGCTGCGAGCACGCCATCAGCTATCTGGTGAGCCCGGGCGGCAGCACCGAACGGATCGAGGTCTACGTGGGCGAAGTAGATGCCAGCCAGGCCGAGGGGATCCACGGTCTGGCGGAAGAGGGGGAAGACATCCGGGTTCACGTGGTGAGCCGCGAGCAGGCCTATGCCTGGCTCAAAGAGGGGCGCATCGACAACGCCGCTTCCGTCATCGCCCTGCAGTGGCTGGCCCTCAACCACGGCGAGCTGCGCGCCCGCTGGCTGGCGGAGCGCTGAGGTGGCGCTCGTTCATACCCAGGCCAAGCGCTATGTGCCTGATTTGATGTCCTTGCAGCGTACCTGCGAGGTGAACTACATGACCCTGATGAAGCTGCTGCCCCCGGGCGGCACTGTGGGGGCGGAACGCCGTTATCAGGTAGGCAACGGCCTGCAGTTCCAGCTCACGGTGAGCGAGGAGAGCCGCTTCACCAGCCAGGTGATCCTGGCCCAGCACAACCCGGAATTGCCGAGTTATTTGCAGGCCCGGATAGAGATTCGTTTGTACCATGATGTGCGGATGGCGGAAGTGTGTGCGGCGCAACAGATTTCAAGGTTGCAACCACGTTATGATTATCCCAATAAAAATATGCACCAGCGGGATGAAAAGGAGCAGGTAAACCTGTTTCTGGCCGATTGGCTAAAATTTTGTCTCAGACATGGTACCAGCCTGATAAACATCCTCTAGTTGAACTCATAAAAAGAAGCGTGATTTTGGAAACAGAGCTACCCCAGGCGCAGGACGGCAGTGTGCGCCTGTTGCAAATTACCGACACCCACCTCTTCGCGAGTGCCGAGGGGCGGCTATTGGCCGTGCGCACTGCCGAGAGCCTGGCTGCCGTGCTGGAACGGGTGCAGGCCAATGACCATCCGTTCGATCTGATCCTCGCCACCGGGGATCTCTCCCAGGATCACAGTCCGGAGTCCTACCAGCGCTTCGCCTCCATGGTGGCGCCGCTGGCGCGCCCCATCTACTGGCTGCCCGGCAACCACGACGATGGCCCTCTGATGACCGAATACCTGCACGCGGCCGGCATCAGCGAGGCCAAGCAGCTGGTAGGCGAGCACTGGCAGGTGATCCTGCTGGATACCCAGGTGCGCGGCAAACCTCACGGGGTGCTGGGGGATCACCAGCTGGCGGCGCTGGATCAGGCGCTGCGCCAGCATCCCGAGCGTCATGCCCTGATCGCCCTGCACCATCAGGCGGTGCCGGTGGGCTGTGCCTGGCTCGATCAGCACAATCTCAAGAATGCCGACGACCTGTTTGCCGTGCTGGCCCGCCACCCGCAGCAGAAGACCATACTGTTCGGCCACGTCCACCAGGAGTTTGACGAGGTGCACCGCGGGGTGCGGCTGATCGCCAGCCCCTCCACCTGCATCCAGTTCAAACCGCTCTCTGATGGCTTCGCGCTGGACGAGTCCGGCCCGGGCTGGCGCTACCTCACCCTCTACCCGGATGGCCGCATCGCCAGCCAGGTGTGGCGCCTGCCGGTGGGGCAGTTCGTGCCCGACCCCGATGCCACCGGCTATTGAGGAGTCGCGATGAAGCCCGTACTCCTCTACCTGCACGGTTTCAACTCCTCGCCCGGTTCTGCCAAGGCGCAGCAAATGGCGGCCTGGGTGGCCGAGCACAGACCCGATATCGAGGTGGTGATCCCGGCCCAGCCCAACACCCCGGCGGCGGCCTGGGCGGCCATCGAGCAGACCATTGCCGATCTGCAGAGCCGTTATGGCAACGCATTCAAACTTGGCGCCGTGGGCAGCTCCCTCGGCGGCTTTATGGCGACCCGGGTCAGCGAGCGATATGGCTGCCACGCCGCCCTGATCAACCCGGCGGTGCGCCCGCACGAGCTGCTCTGCGACTACCTCGGCCCCCAGACCAATCCCTACACGGGGGAGCAGTATCTACTGCTGCCTGAACACATGGATGAGCTGCGGGCGCTGGCGGTAGCGGTGAGGACCCCCGAGCGGCTCTGGGTACTGCAACAGCAGGAAGACGAGGTGCTCGACTACCGCAAGGCGCTGGACGAATACCGTTTTGCCCGCCTCTCGCTGGAGTGCGGTGGCGACCACGCCTTCGTGGCATTCGAGCGCTACCCCGCCCAGATCGTCCGTTTCCTCGGGCTTTAATAATGCAACCACCGTTGGCCGCCTTTCTGGAACAGGTGCTGGCCACGGCGCAGGCGGGCCTCACTTACTCCAAGGATCCCTTCGATATCGGCCGCTTCGAGGCGCTGCGCGCCGCCACGGTGGCGCTCATCGCCAGCCAGAGCGAGCTGGCACCTGAAGCCATCGACGACTGGATCGCCCTCGACAGCGGTTATCCTACCCCCAAGCTCGATGTGCGGGCCTTCATTCAGAACGATGCGGGCCATATCCTGCTGGTGCAGGAGCGCAGCGATGGCTGCTGGACGCTGCCGGGGGGTTGGTGCGACATCGGTGACTCGCCGGCGGGGGCCGTGGTGCGCGAAGTGGTGGAGGAGACCGGCCTGGCGTGTCGGGCCGTGCAGCTGCTGGCGCTGTTCGACAAGCTCAAACACCCCCATCCACCTCAGCTGCCCCACGCTCACAAGGCGTTCTTCCTGTGCGAGGTGACCGGCGGCCAGCTGCTGGACGAAACCGATGAAACCAAAGGGGCGGGGTTCTTTCCCATCGACGACTTGCCCCCGCTCTCTCGCCATCGGGTTGTGGAATCCCAGCTGCGCACCCTGTACGACCATCTTTCACAGGGGCGGCGGGATACCCTGTTTGATTGATTGGCTCGGAACCTGAACCCGTCTGCAAGGAGGCAGCATGATCAAGCGCATCGGCAATACCCCCATTCAAGAGAAACACAAGGCCAGCTGCCATTGCGGCGCCGTGGTGCTGGAGTTGACCCTGCCGGACGGCGTGGTGGATCCACGCCGCTGCGACTGCTCGCTCTGCCGGCGGCGGGGAGCCATCGTCGCCTCGGTGCCGCTCTCCGGCATCCGCATCCTGCAGGGGGAGGAAGTGCTTAGCTGCTACCAGTTCAATACCCGCACCGCCAAACACTACTTCTGCAGCGTCTGCGGCATTTACACCCACCATCAGCGCCGCTCCAATCCGGCCCAGTATGGTTACAACCTCGCCTGCCTTGAAGGGGTCAATCCATTCGAGCTGGGCGAGGTGCCGCTGCTCGACGGCATCAACCATCCGGCGGATCGGCTGGTCTGACCGGCAGGGTCTCATCTGCTTCTGTAGCACCCTGCGGGGCTGTGATAGTCTTGCCAGACCCGCCGCAGGGCGGGTCGTGAGTCTGCATTATCTCGCTTGCCAACAGGGAGCCCGCTTGTGACAACTTCAGCTCTGCCGGATCTGATCCTGGGGGCCTCTCTCTACTTTCCACCCCTGTTCAAGGCGGTCCTGCTCGGTCTGCTGGGCTGGCTGCCGGTGCACCACCTGCTGCGTGACTGGCTCTACGGCGGGGATGTCTGGCATCCCCTGCTGATGGATCTCTCCCTGTTTATCCTCGCCGTCAGCGGCGCCCTATGGATATTGCTACATGGCTAAATCACCCCTCGCGACCCTCAAATACTTCTCCACCCTGCTGGTCTGCGCGCTGGCGCTGGCGGCGGGCTGGTGGCTGTGGAACTACTACATGCAGGGGCCCTGGACCCGGGATGGCAAGGTGCGGGCCGAGCTGGTCAGCGTCACCCCCGAGGTGTCGGGCAAGATCATCAAGATAGCGGTGAAGGACAACCAGCTGGTGAAGGCGGGGGAGGAGATCTTTACCCTGGATCCCGAGCCCTACCGGATCGCGCTGGACAACGCCCAGGCGGCGCTGGCCAAGGCCAAATCGGATCTCGACAAGGCGGAGCACGAGGCGAGCCGGCGCAGCGGCCTGTCGCGCAGCGTCATCTCCGCCGAGGCGGTGGATGAGGCCCGCCTCAACGCCCAGGCGATGAAGGCGGCCTACCAGGTGGCTCAGGCCAATCTGGAGCAGGCCAGATGGTCGCTGGCCAAGACCCGGGTGCATGCCGCGAGCGACGGTTACATCACCAACCTGCAGACCCGGGTCGGCAACTATGCCAGCGCCGGCGTGCCACTGGTGGCGTTGGTGGACATCCACTCCTTCTACGTGCAGGGCTACTTCGAGGAGACCAAGCTCAGACACATAGCGCCGGGCAAACCGGCCGAGGTGGTGCTCTACAGCGGGGAGCAGCGGCTGCGTGGCGAGGTGGAGAGCATAGGGCGCGCCATCCACGATCAGAGCGTGGAGGGGGCCGACAACCTGCTGCTGGACGTCAAGCCCAATGTGCCCTGGGTGCGGCTGGCCCAGCGGGTGCCGGTGCGGATCAAGCTGCTTGAGGTGCCGCCCGGGCTGACGCTGATTGCAGGCACCACCTGCACCATCACCATAGGGGAGTAAGGTGGCCGCCTCGCTCTGGCGCCAGACCCCCTGGGGCAAGGCCAATGGCGGCCAGTGGCGCTACGCCCTGCGCAACAGCCTGGCCATGTGCCTGTCGCTCTGGCTGGCCTTCGTGCTGGAGCTGGACTCCCCCTACTGGGCGATGACCTCAGCCGCCGTGGTGAGCTTTCCCACCGTGGGCGGGGTCATCAGCAAGAGTCTGGGGCGGGTGGTGGGCAGCCTCATCGGTGCCATGGCGGCGGTGGTGATCACCGGCCTGGGCATCAGCGATCCCTGGCTGTTCAGCTTCCTCATCGCGCTCTGGCTGGCGCTCTGTACCTACATCTCCAACCACCATCAAAACAACGTCTCCTACGCCTTTGCGCTGGCGGGCTACACCGCCGCCATCATCGCCTTCTCCTGCGTCAACGTGACCGACCCGCAGCATATCTTCGACATCGCCCAGGCTCGGGTGAGCGAGGTGATCGTCGGCATCCTCTGCGGCGGCCTGCTGATGATGATCCTGCCCAGCACCTCCGATGGCGAGACCCTGCTGCAGTCGCTGCAAAAGACCCAGGCCCGCCTGCTGGAGCATGCCCAGCTGCTCTGGTTGGGGGAGGCGAGCCCGGAGGTGCGCACCGCCCACGAGGGGCTGATCGGCCAGATCCTCACCATGAACGTGCTGCGCATCCAGGCGGTCTGGAGTCACCACCGGCTGCGCCGCCACAACAAGCTGCTCAACTTCCTGCTGCACCGCCAACTGCGGCTCATCAGCCTCATCTCCAGCCAGCGCCGCATGCTGCACAACTGGCCGGCGCAACCGGAAGGGTTGCAGGCGTTGCTGGAACGATTGCTGGCCGAGCTGGGCCAGCCCGGCTGTGACAAGTACCGCATCGCCCGGCTGCTGGCCCCGCTGGCGCCGACGGTGGCCAGCGACTACCGGCTGCACACCTTCTGGCAGCGGCTGCGCCACTTCTGCTGGAGCTATCTGGAGTGCCAGCGCTGGCTGGATCGGCTGGCCCGTTACGACGATCAGGAGTGGCCGGCGCCGCCGCGCCACTCCTCGCTCACCAGCCACACCGACACGCTGGAGGCGGCCTACAACGGCGGGCGCACTTTCCTCTGCGTGCTGCTGGGCTGCGCCTTCTGGATCCACAGCCAGTGGGATGCGGGCAGCTCGGCGCTGACCCTGCTCTCCATCTGCTGCGTGCTCTACTCGGCCACCCCGGCGCCCGCCAAGGGGGCCAACACCATGCTCAAGGCGATCCTGCTGCTGAGCCTCATCTGCTTCGCGGTCAAGTTTGGCCTGATGATCCGCCTCGACGACTTCTGGCTCTTCTGCGCCCTGCTGCTGCCCGTGCTCATCACCATGCAGCTGTTCAAGCAACAACAGCCCAGGCAGGCGGTGCTGTGGGGCCAGCTCATCGTGCTGCTCGGCTCCTTTCTCGCCATCACCAATCCGCCGAGTTACGACTACCTGCAGTACATCAACGGCAGCCTGGGACAGGCGCTGGGGGTGATGAGTGCCGGACTGGCGTTCCAGCTGCTGCGACCGAGCTCGGATCGGCGTAAGAGCCGCCGCCTCATCCGCTCCCTGCGCCGCCACTTCATGGATCAGCTGGCGCCGGCCCCGCGCCAGAGCGAGAGCCAGTTCGAATCGCGCATCTACCACTGCATCAGCCAGCTCAGCCAGAGCCAGGATCAGACCGCCCGCCTCTGGGTGCTGCGCTGGGGCGTGGTGCTGCTCAATTGCAGCCACATCGTCTGGCAGCTGCGCCAGTGGCGCGGCGAGGATCAGCCTCTCTATCTGGTGCGCGACAACTGCATCCGCTCTCTGCAGGGGATCCTCACCGAGCAGGGGGTGCAGCATGCCTCCCTGGATCGCACCCTGGCCGAGCTGCAGCGGATCAGCGCGGCCCTGGCCAACCACAGGGAGCCGACGGCGCGGGAGCTGGCCGGCATGGTGTGGCGGCTGCACAGTTCGCTCTCCCAGTTGCAGCAGGCGCTGCCGGTGGCGGCCGAGGCACGCTGAACGGGCCGGCGGGGCGACTTACCCCGTCCGGATCAAGCTTTGCCGCCGCCGGGTTTGTCCAATACCCTCCCAACGAGTAAGATTCTCCCCAAACGTCAATTCGCAAGGCCCTCCATGTCTACTCAATACAATGCGGATGCCATTGAGGTCCTCAATGGCCTTGAACCGGTGCGTCGCCGCCCCGGCATGTATACCGACACCACCCGGCCCAACCACCTCGGCCAGGAGGTCATCGACAACAGCGTCGACGAGGCGCTGGCGGGTCACGCCCGTACCCTGGAGGTGACCCTGTATGAAGATCAGTCTCTCGAGGTGATCGACGACGGCCGCGGCATGCCGGTCGACATCCACCCGGAGGAAGGGGTGTGCGGGGTGGAGCTGATCCTCTGCAAGCTGCACGCGGGCGGTAAGTTCTCCAACAAGAACTACCAGTTCTCCGGCGGTCTGCACGGGGTGGGCATCTCGGTAGTAAACGCCCTCTCCGAGCGGGTCGAGGTGACGGTGCGCCGCGACGGCCAGGTCTACGACATCGCCTTCGAGAAGGGCGAGAAGGTGCAGGAGCTGACCATCACCGGCACCTGCGGGCGCCGCAACACCGGCACCCGGGTGCGCTTCTGGCCGGAAGCCCACTACTTTGATTCGCCCCGTTTCTCGGTCTCCAAGCTGGAGCACCTGCTCAAGGCCAAGGCGGTGCTCTGCCCGGGCCTCACCATCAAGTTCCTCGACAAGAACACCGGCATCAAGCTGGAGTGGTGCTATGAAGACGGCCTCAAGGATTACCTGGTCGACGCGGTCAAGCAGTTCACCTGCCTGCCGGAGCAGCCCTTCGTCGGCGCCTTCAGCACCGAGCAGTCGGCGGTGGACTGGGCCCTGTGCTGGCTGCCGGAAGGGGGCGAATGCCTCGCCGAATCCTATGTGAACCTGATCCCCACCGCCCAGGGTGGTACCCACGTCAACGGTCTGCGCCAGGGGCTGCTCGACGCCATGCGCGAGTTCTGCGAGTTCCGCAACCTGTTGCCGCGCGGTGTCAAGCTCACTCCGGAAGATATCTGGGATCGCTGCGCCTACATCCTCTCCATCAAGATGCAGGATCCGCAGTTTGCCGGTCAGACCAAGGAGCGGCTCTCCTCGCGCCAGAGTTCGGCGTTTGTCTCCGGCGTGGTGAAGGATGCCTTCAGCCTCTATCTGAACAGCAACACCGAGCTGGCCGAACAGCTGGCCGAGCTCTGCATCTCCAGCGCCCAGCGCCGAATGCGCGCCGCCAAGACGGTGGTGCGCAAGAAGATAACCCAGGGTCCGGCCCTGCCCGGCAAGCTCACCGACTGCGGCTGCGCCGACCCCATGCAGGGGGAGCTGTTCCTGGTGGAGGGGGACTCCGCGGGCGGCAGTGCCAAGCAGGCACGGGATCGGGAGTTTCAGGCCATCATGCCGCTGCGCGGCAAGATCCTGAACACCTGGGAGGTGGAGGCCGGTCAGGTACTCGCCTCGCAAGAAGTGCACGACATCTCGGTGGCCATCGGGCTCGACCCGGACTCCGACGATCTCTCCGGCCTGCGCTACGGCAAGGTGTGCATCCTCGCGGATGCGGACTCGGACGGTCTGCACATCGCCACCCTGCTCTGCGCCCTGTTTGTGAAGCACTTCCGCGCCTTGGTGGAGAAGGGCCACGTCTATGTCGCCATGCCGCCCCTCTACCGGATCGATATCGGCAAGGAGGTCTACTACGCCCTCGACGAGGACGAGAAGAACGGCGTGCTGCAGCGGGTCGAAGCCGAGAAGAAGAAGGGCAAGGTGATGGTGACCCGATTCAAGGGGCTGGGTGAGATGAACCCCAAGCAGCTGCGGGAAACCACCATGGATCCCAACACCCGCCGCCTGGTGCAACTCACCATGGGCGAGGCCGGGGAGGAGGGGGACGAGACCCTGCAACTGATGGACATGCTGCTGGCTAAGAAGCGTGCCGGTGATCGCCGTGAATGGTTGGAAGAGAAGGGCAACCTGGCGATCATCTAGGTCAGCCCACTCTCGCCATCATCCAAGCCATCGGCTGGCCCGGACAGGGCCAGCAAGCATTTAGCCGGAGTCGCCCTGTGGCGGCTCCCGAACCGAAAGAGATAATCACATGAGTGATGCTATCGAGCTCAGTCTGGACGGGGTAGAGCGCCAGCCAATGCGCACCTTTACCGAACAGGCTTACTTGAACTACTCCATGTACGTCATCATGGATCGGGCCCTGCCGCATATCGGCGACGGCCTTAAGCCCGTGCAGCGGCGCATCATCTACGCCATGAGCGAGCTGGGTCTGTCGGCCCTCTCCAAGCACAAGAAATCCGCCCGCACCGTGGGTGATGTGCTGGGTAAGTACCACCCCCACGGCGACATCGCCTGTTATGAAGCCATGGTGCTGATGGCCCAGCCCTTCTCCTACCGCTACCCGCTGGTGGACGGTCAGGGCAACTGGGGTGCGCCGGACGATCCCAAATCCTTTGCCGCCATGCGTTATACCGAGGCGCGCCTGTCGCGCTTCTCCGAGCTGCTGCTCTCCGAGCTCGGCCAGGGCACGGTGGAGTGGATACCCAACTTCGACGGCACCATGAAAGAGCCGGTGGTGCTGCCCGCCCGTTTGCCGCACATCCTGCTCAACGGGGTGACCGGTATCGCGGTGGGGATGGCGACCGATATCCCGCCCCACAATGCGCGGGAAGTGGCCCACGCCTGCGTGGAACTGCTGGACAACCCCAATGCCGGCCTGGATGCGCTGATGGCCCATGTGCAGGGGCCGGACTACCCGACCAATGCCGAGATCATCACGCCGCGCGACGACATCCGCAAAATCTACGAGACCGGCAAGGGCTCCATCAAGCAGCGGGCGGTGTGGAGCGAAGAGGATGGCGACATCGTCATCACGGCGCTGCCCCATCAGGCCTCAGGCGCCAAGATCATGGAGCAGATTGCCGCTCAGATGGTGGCCAAGAAGCTGCCCATGGTCACCGATCTGCGCGATGAATCTGACCACGAGAACCCGACCCGTCTGGTGATAGTGCCGCGCTCCAACCGGGTGGACGTGGAGGGGCTGATGGCCCACCTGTTCGCCACCACGGATCTGGAGAAGAACTACCGGGTCAACCTCAACATCCTAGGTCTGGACAACCGTCCCCAGGTGAAAGATCTCAAGACCATCCTCACCGAGTGGCTGAGTTTCCGCCGCGAGACGGTGCGCCGCCGCCTGCAGTATCGCCTCGACAAGGTGCTGGCCCGCCTGCACATCCTCGAAGGTTTGCTCATTGCCTATCTCAACATCGACGAGGTGATCGAGATCATCCGCACCGAGGAAGAGCCGGGCCGGGTGATGATGGAGCGTTTCAACATCACCGAGACCCAGGCGGAGGCGATCCTCGAGCTCAAACTGCGCCACCTGGCCAAGCTCGAAGAGTTCAAGCTGCGCGCCGAACAGAACGAACTGGCGGAAGAGCGCGACAAGCTGGAACTGATCCTGGGTTCCGAGCGCCGTCTCAGCACCCTTCTGAAAAAAGAGATCCTGGCGGATGCCGAGAAGTACGGCGACGATCGCCGCACCCCGCTGGTGGAGCGCGCCACCGCCGTGGCCCTGACCGAGAAGGAGCTCACCCCGAGCGAGCCGGTCACCGTGATCCTCTCTGACAAGGGCTGGGTGCGCGCCGCCAAGGGCCACGACGTGGATGTGGAAGGCCTCTCCTACAAGGCGGGGGACAACTATCTCGCCCACGCCCATGGCCGCAGCAACCAGCAGGCGGTGTTCCTCTCCACCCTGGGGAGAACCTACTCGCTGGAGGCCCATACCCTGCCGTCGGCCCGCAGTCAGGGCGAGCCGCTCACCGGCCGCTTCGCGCTGGGCGCTGGCGAAGAGGTGCGTCATCTGGTGATGGGCAACGAGGGCGAACCGTATCTGATCTGTTCCGACGCCGGTTACGGCTTCGTCTGCAAATACGACGACCTCATTGGCAAGAACAAGAACGGCAAGGCGCTGCTCACCGTGCCGGAAGGGGGCATCGTCATGGCGCCCCAGAGGATAGGCGCGCCGGAGACCGATCTCTGCATGGCCATCTCCAACGAAGGGCGCATGTTGCTGTTCCCGCTGAGCACATTGCCGGTGCTCGGCAAGGGCAAGGGCAACAAGCTGATAAGTATTCCCTCGGCGCGTGTGAAGGCGCGGGAGGAGTTTGTGGTGATGGCCGCCGTTATCCCGCAGGGCCAGTCGGTGACCCTGTTTGCCGGCAAGCGCAAGCTGACCCTCAAGCCCTCTGATCTTGACTACTACCGCGGCGAGCGCGGTCGCCGCGGCGCCAAGCTGCCCCGCGGCTTGCAGCGAGTCGATCGCATCGAGATTGAAACTGTCGCCGGCGCCGAACCGGCTGCCGGGGAAAATCAGGAAGGGTAGTCAACGGATCTATACAAGATGGGAGCGAATTATTCGCTCCCATTTTTTTGTGAAAAATGACTCCTCATGGGGATAGTGGTAGCGTGTCGTCCCTGTGTCGATTGGATCAGAAAGGATATCTGATGAGGCTTCTTTTTCGTTATTTTTTACTTTGTGCAATATGTACGTGTAGTGCCTTGCCATCCTTCGTCGCATCGGCTGAATATACAGGGTTTAAGCGTCTTATAGTGACTGATCCTGTAGGTAGAAAGCCTATGGATGCCGTATATTTCTATCCCGGTGTGGCCGCAGAAAAGACACCAAGTACGATAGGCCCTTATCAAATAGCGGCACAAAAGGCGCTGAATATAATACCAGGGCGCTATCCAGTCATAGTGATCTCACATGGTAACGCCGGTAGTTTATGGAGTCATCATGACCTTGCCACGACTCTGGCTCGGCAGGGAAATATTGTTATCACCCTCACACACCCTGGTGACAACTACAAGGATCAGACTGGGGCTGGGGCCATTAGCTCCTGGTATGGTCGTCCATTACAAATATCTGCCGTCATTACTGCTGCGACCAATGATGTTGAACTAGCCAAATATATTGATAAAGATAAAATAGCGTTTATTGGTTTCTCTGCCGGTGGAGCAACAGGATTGTTGTTGAGAGGAGGGGATATTGATGCAGGGCGCTATGAGAGTTATTGTCGTAAATATGACACGAACGCCATATGTTCAAGCAAAGGGGTGATAATAAATGATCATCCTGGTCTAGTTGTGCACCCCGATTCTAGGATAAAGGCATGGGTTTTCATGGCTCCGGTGAGTATGGCATTCGCTCCCGGCTCACTCAGAAGAGTGATTGCCCCTACCCTTATTTTTACTGGTGATCAGGATGAAGAGCTTTCTTGGAAAGAAAATGCCAGGGAGCTAGCCACCACGTTGGCTGCAGAAAAAGAATTTCAGGTAATACACAATGCCGGTCATTTTGTTTTTCTCTCTCCATGCTCTGCTCAATTAAATAAACTGGCACAAGCTATTTGTAATGATGCACCAGGAGTAAACAGAGACGATATACACACGGTAATTAACGGTAGAATTTCTGAATTTCTCAGCAGAGCGTGGCTTAAAGTGAAAGAGCCGCGGGTCTGATGGCGAAGAGTCATCAGACGAACGCGAAAACAGGTTGCCGCTATTCAGTTGGTTCTCCAGCCGGTCTCTTCTCTATGTCCATAGCTACTGAGATTGCGGTGCGGACGATTACGCTTCGCTAATCGACCCTACGCGCTCCTGCTTGATTTAACGCTCTACTAGTTGTCGATGGCTTGCTCCCCCTCATCCCCGACCCTTCTCCCGCAAGGGGAGAAGGGAGCCCAGACCGCAGCATTTTTGGAATGCGTGACATCTATGGCTACAGGTTGGCAGGCGCTGGTTCCCTCTCCCTTTGGGAGAGGGTCAGGGTGAGGGGCGCAGGTTGGATTAGTGAAGCATGCTTGAGTGATAGAATCTGGTTGGTTCACCATTTTGGTGTCTCGAAAAGTCAGCCTGGTGAGACGTTACCGATTTTAGCTACTGATAACTCATGATGTTTTGCCGTATAAAATCAATAAATACGCGCGTCTTAGCCGGTAGATATTGGCGGTTTGCATAAACAGCAAACAACTGCAATGGGGCGGCGGGTAACTCAAGTTCAATTTCGACCAAGCTGCCATCATCAATAAATGCTTGGCAAGAGACCTTGGCCAGAATGGCAAACCCGACCCCGGCTATTGCTGCCTTTAGCGCCAGTTCACCACTATTGACCCGATAGTGTTCATTGACCTGAACGGTGGAAAATTCAGCGTCGGGACGAGCGAACTGCCAAGGCATGCCTTTCAGGGCGCTCACCGTGGTGATGCAGGGGAGATCCTTTAGCTGGGCCGTGTGGTTGGGAAGCCCGCATCGCTGAATAAGAGCAGGGGAACCAACCACGGTACAGGGAATGGTGGTCAGATGGCTGGCGATATAATCGCTGTCATCCAGCTTTCCTCTGTGAATGATGACGGCTATATCCAGATCTTCCCTTAATGTCTCAAATCCTGACAGGTTGGTAATACAGCTGATCTTTATTTCTGGATGCTGGCAGGCAAAGTCCGCTATCGCAGTACCAAGCAGTCTGGGGCCGGCTTCATTGGGAATGCACAGGCGCAGTGGCCCTTTCAGCTGGATCTGCTGTGATGTCAATTCAGCCTCGGTTTGCTCCAGTGATTCCAGCAAGGGTTTTACTCGGGAATAGAGCAGCTGGCCCGCCTGGGTGAGTTTCATATGCCGAGTACTGCGTTCAATAAGCTGGAGTGACAGTCTCTCTTCTAGCTGAGCAATACTCCTGCTGATGTTTGAGGTAGGTATTTCAAGGGTCTTGGATGCGCCGACAAAACTGCCCTGTTCAACCACGGCAATAAATATCCTTGATGAGGTAAAGTCCAGGCCGGTGCGCATTTATTGTCCCTGATATGATAACAGTCTGTGCCATTCTAAAGGATAAAAATAGAGGATGGTAGGGGGTATGCTGTCTGCCTCCAAATATTGAGCGCGAACACTATGACATCAGAAAAAAACAAATCAGGTAATAAACCTCATTCTAACGGTGCAGTTATGGATATGGGGTGTGTCTGGCTGGCCGCCTTTATCCAATTGGTGAGTGCTTTGGACTTTATGATGATTATGCCACTTGGGCCTGATTTATCTTGTGCGCTAGATATCAGCCCAACCTATATAGGATATTTGGGGGGAGGGTATGCACTGGCCGCCGCATTATCATCCTTATTATGTGCCAGATATATTGATCGATTTGATAGAAAACAGGTGGCATTGCTCTCATTGCTGGGGGTCACCCTGTCCACCTGGGCATGCGCGCTGGCGTGGAATATGGAAAGCCTGTTCTTTACCCGTTTGCTGGCCGGCATATTTGCCGGTCCGGCAACGTCGATAGCGATGGCGATCGTCGTGGATGCGACGCCAGTACCACAACGTGGTCGAGCGATGGCGATAGTGATGGGGGCTTTCTCGTTGTCTGCCATTGCCGGTGTCCCCCTGGGGCTGGAGCTGGCCATGTTGAAAGGGTGGAGCGCCCCTTTTTATGCCGTTGGCGGATTGGGCTTGTGCGCCAGCGTGCTGGTATTTATGCGGCTGCCGAATATGACTGCTCACCTGGGGCGAGAGCAGAAGGTCTTTTCAATCACGGGGATGTTGAAACGCGCCGTGGTGTGGCATGCATTCATGGCAATCGGGTTGGCCATTTTCAGTACCTTCCTGATTGCCCCGAACATGGCCACCTATTTCCAGTTCAACCTCGGTGTGCCTCGCGGCGACATGAGTCAGTACTATGTCATGGGCGGCGTGGTCAGCGTACTTGCGATGCAGTTGGGGGGCTATTGGATGGACCGGGTTGGCCCAATGCACGTCACCATGTGGCTGGGAGGATTGATTATCGCCATTGTCTGGGATGGTTTCCTGGGTTCCCCCTTGTTGCCGACCATTGTTGTTTTTACCTTGTTCATGGTGGTGACGTCGACACGGACGATTACCGCTGCGGCGGTGACTAGCCAGGTTGCAGAGCCCGGGGAACGAGCAGGGTTCATGTCATTGCAGAATGTCTTCCAGCATATATTCAGCGGTTCGGCCGCCGTCGTCTCTTCGATGCTGTTGACCGATGTCGATGGTCACCTGGGCAATATGGCTACCCTGGCCTGGCTGGTGATAGCGCTGACGCTGGTGCAGCCCATATTTCTCCATCGGCTGCTGAAACGGGTATGTGTGGTGACCGATTAGCGTCATGTTTTATTCATGACGAGGCAGTAGGCCGCCGGTTTGATTGGCGAGGTATGAAGATTTCCAGTGAGTGCAATGCGTCGCGCTTGCTGCCCCTTTCGGTAATATAAGACGGCCATAAAAGGTGGCGGACTGTCCGCCACCTTTGAGGGTTGTTAGCGCAGGCTCAGCAGCTCGTAGATGACGGGATTATCGGCGCACTGTCCTGCGCCGCACTCCAGTACGGTAGAGATCAGGTTTGCCGCAATCAGCAAGACAAACAGCAGGGAGGCCATACGCCCCCAGCGCGCCAGATCCAGCTTGGGCAGTGCAATAGCGAGCCCGTCCCGCACCATCAATATCAGGGCGACGGCCAATATGATCAGCAGAGCGCTGATCAGCGACCAGCTATAAAAGTGCAGCCCGAGAAAGGTGGAACCATAGCCGGGATCGCCGGGCAGAATATGCAGCAGCACCTGCCGGGCGCCGATCATGGCGGTGGTCAGCGCGCCGACAATCACTATGCCGTAGTGGGCCCCTTTTGCGCCAAATTGCAGGTTGAACATAAAGCCGAAACCGGCGACCACAAGGCCGACCCGCTGCAATAAACACAAGGGGCAGGGCAGTTCGGCCAGATAGAGCTGGTAATAGAAGGCCACGATCAGGGTCAGGCAGATGCCGGCCAGCCCCAACGTATCGAGCAGTTGTGGCAGGTCACTCTTCGCGGCTGTTGAGGAGGTCGAAAGGCTCATGGCGGGCTCCTAGAACGAGAGGGTGAGCGGGTCGGTCACATGGTGCATAAAGGAGAGCAAGGTCACTACCAGCAACAGGGCCCAGAGCAGATAGGAGGCACCGCGCTTGTTCATCAAGATGCTGATCCCCGTTATCAGTGCCAGCAAAAAGGGCAAAAACATATACATCTCATATCTCCTTATCGTGGTGAGCCGGGCTCACAAAGCCTTGAGTATATAGTGAGCTGACAGTTTCCAGATAGCGCCCACCTCCCTGTTCGCTAGACTTGAAGGGAGCAGCACAATGCCGGGAGGCCAATCATGGAAACAGAGAAAGCCATCGGGCTGATCGAGGCCCACGGAGTCTTTCACGGGGATCACTACAGCTTCAACAGCGGCGAGTTCGTGCAGTGGTGCCAGGAAGATGCCCACCAGACCCTCAGCCTGGAGCAGGCCAATCACGAGTTGGCGCCCTTCTGCATCCGGGTCGGTTTCGCCGAGCCGGTCCGGTCGTGGCGTTACTATCTCACCTGAACTACCTCACCTGAGATGTGACGCAGAGGGAGGGACGAGCCGCGCGATGCGGGGAGTCAGTGAAAAAGGAGCCGGTAAGGCTCCTTTCTTGTGATGGGCTGGGCGCCGGGCGAAGGCGGAGAGTAGCCCTAGTTGTCGAAGTTCCAGGCAATGGGCAGCTCAAGATCGAAGATCAGCTGATCCCCGTCGAGGGTAAAAGCCACGCTGGTCTGGTGCTGGTCATATTCATCGATAAGGCGGCAGCTCTCGGCGAAGTTGGACTCGTAGTTGAGGCGCGCACTGCCGCCGGTGTTAGCCCCGTCGAGTTCCACCCCCAGTACCCGCAGCGGGTCCTTCTGACTGAGCTTGACCCGGCTGTCCCCCACATCCACCAGCCGCTCCAGCAGGGGGAAGAAGTCCTGCTTGTTCGCCTCGATGGCCCGGGTGATGGCCTGCTCCAGCTCGGCGCGGCTGGCAAGGGGGCCATTTAGCGTATAGCGGGTCTGTATCCTCTCCTGGGTCATGCTCTGTACCTCTCAGATGTTGCCAGCGGGGGTCTTAGTCCTAGCTGCGATGGGGCGCTCAGGCGGGGATGCGGCCATTGCGCACCAGGGCCCGGCGGATGTTCTTGCACAGCTTGCCGAAGCTGTAGAGCTCGTCGAAGGTGGGCGGGATGCCGCGATCGATCTGATATTGCCAGTAGCAGAGGTCCGTATCCACCAGCTCCATCAGCTTCTTGGGGCAGCCGATGCAGGTATTGTCCGGCCCGCACTTGAAGGTATCCGGTTGATAAAGCGGAAATTCCGCCTTCACGGCATCGATGATCTGCTGCATCGCGGTGATCCTGTCGGGCTTTCTGCTCACGGCCTTGTTCCCCTGCGGCTTGTATGGGGGAGTCATTATATCCCTGTCAAAAATGGGGCCAATGACGCTTACGGGGTAGTTTCGCGTGGACGCTATAAGGAAGGCGGTCTTGCTTGTTTTCAGTCTGCGGTTTTGTAAGGCCAGTATTTGTTGGCTAGGCGAGAGGTTTATTGAGTTGTTTTACAGGGCATCATTGGTGTCAAAATGAACCAACTTCCCGTTGGAAGCAGGCAAAATCATAAGGAGACATGATGATGAGATATACCCCGTTCTTACTTTGTTGGTGGGCTTTGTGTGCTCAGGCTGAGATACCCAAGCCAGTGCAAGAAGGCACACTCGCCAACCCGCAGCTTATTCAGGATGCCATGGCGGGCGTGGCGTCCTGGGTGGCTACCAAGGGTTGTGAGGCACCGGAGCGTTTTGTGCCCGTGGTGTTGCAGTTGACTAGGGGAGAGCCAGGTAGCCGCTACTGGCAGGAGCGCTGGACCGTGATGGGGTGTGGCAAAGAATATCCCGTGACCATCGACTTTCGGGAAACGGGTATGGAAAGTGCCATGTGGAGCATTGTGAATTGAATTGCTGGTCAGCATGAATAAGTCGAGCAGTAGCTACCTATATCGATATTGTCTCGCCTGTTAGGCAAGATGTAGTTGATGACGTATTACAGCTATGTAAGCCCTACAGGATAGCTACCGCTCTGTTATGACCACTTTTTCTCAGACTTCACCATTTGAATTGCATCAGTTGAGTTAATATGTGTCGGAAGATAAATGGCTATTGATATATGTGTTACAGGGTGGGCTAATATTTTATTATTTGGGGTGGCACGGCAATTGATGTATTAAATTGGACTTGCTGACCATCGTAGTTGTAGAAACTGCTTGAAGATATATTTGAGTGTGAGGGTAAATCAAGAACGATAGCGATCTCATTTAATAGGTGTGGATTTTTGTCTTTATCAAGCTCATATATCCTCAATCGATATAGGCCCTGCTCAGTAGTCATAAGTTGATAGCCTTGTAATTTATTGTTTTCGTTGCGCCACGTTAACCCAGCAGTATCGGTGAATGGTTCATCATAGTACACCGGTATACTATCGGAAAAAATAATCAGCAATGTTAAAAGAATGGCACCAGTAAATGCATAACAATGATACAGTGACTTAATCAAGAATTTGATTTTTTTCATAAGCTATAACTTCTATGGAGAGAAAAACTCGTAGTCAGGTGTAATGATGGTATTTCCTCGATACGTTACATAAACGATAGTGCCCTCATCATCCACTATGGCATATGGCCATTTTTCATTGGCTTTATACATGGCTGCATAAAGTGGATGGAAGTAGTCTTGAGTTTTTCCAGTTGGGTCATATGGCAATCGGACATGATATATTGGATATTTTTTATCGTTACACAACTCGACTTTTTTTAATATGACACCTCGTTCCAGCAGTACCTGTTTGGTTGGGTGCCGCCAGTTCTCCAAATCTGCACTTATGCAATTGTATGTAACTTCTTTATAAAGGCGGGTATCCAATAGTAGTGGCGCATCAGTGCTGAGTAGCATGATAAGTGGAAGCAACATATAAAACGGCCTATAACAGTGAGCTTGCCCAGCCCTAGAGTCAGGCGAGTATAGCGATATATGGGGTTTGAATGAACCCAATTTACCTCCTTTATTCCTCGACTGTTAAGTGAGGTGGCAAGAGGATTGCTGATATAGCAACGCCCGGCAAGCCGGGCGTTGTGGGAGGAGAGGCAAGAGCCGTCCTGCAAGGGGGCCATGGCCCCTTAGAAGTCGTGATAAAGCGGCCAGCCGAGCAGCGGGTGTTTGAGCCCGGCGCGCATCTCCATGTTGTCGAGCTTCTCCGGGGAGGCGTCCTCTTTTTGCAACTGCTGGTACTGGCGCACGAAGCCGAGGGTGTGCAGCAGGTTGGGCACAAAGCCCGGGCTCAGCTCTTGGCGCAGGGCGGCGGCCATGTCCGCGGGCAGCGCGCTCAGCAGCAGGGTGAGCTGGGTCGCCAGATAGTCGGTGTCATACCAGCCCTCGTCGAGGACAATCTCCCGCGCAAGTCGGCGCTTGAGATCCTGCTTCACCTTGAGCGGGGCGGCGCCACTGCCCTTGCCGCAGAGGATGCGGTAGAGCAGCGCTTCGGCCAACTTGTCCTCCATGGTGGGGTGGTCGCTCTCACAGGCGAAGAAGTGCTGGTCGATGAGCACCATCAGGCGGCTCTTGTTGTGCTCGGTCAGCGCTTTCTCGTACTCCTGCCACCCTTGCCACTCCTCCACATCGGGCGGGCTCGAGATCTTGTCCAGCAGGCGGGCATCCACGTCACCGTAGAGGCTGTTGCCAGCCTGCTTGGGGCTGACGGTGATGAGCATTGACCAGCCCTTCTGGAACGGTTTGATGGGGCCTTCCGGCGCCTGCAGCAGCGCCAGCGCCTTGGCCGGATCCCGCGCCGAGAGCTCCTGCAGGCCGAGGCTTATCACGCCGATGACGTCGTGGGCGGCCTGCTCCAGCAGGTGCATCTTGTACTTGTTGTAGTACTTGTCGGCGAATTTGAGGCTCATCAGCACCGCCTTGCCCTTGATGGCGGCCAGCTGTTGCTCGCTCAGGCGTTCATTGTCGCGGCCAAAGCGCAGCACCTGGGTCAAAAAGGGGCCCTGGTTGGCATCGCGAATGACTAACTGCATGAATGGGCTCCTTAATCCAGAAAGCTGAACATGTCGTCGACGTCGCCGTACTCGTCTTCCTCGACCTTGTTCTTCTCCTTGGCCTGCATCACCAGTTCGGCGGCAAACTTGTTGATGATGCCGTCCCAGGTCGAGTGTTCGCTCCGCAGCAGCGCCTTGATGGCTTTCTCCACCTCGGGGGCCAGCTCGCGGATCAGCATCAAGAGGCTGCGCGGGTCGTCCAGCGCGTAGTCGTGCACATCCTCGCTCTGCTGGCGCTCGCTGTAGCGCAGGGACTCTTCGAGATCTTCCTCTTCGGCGTGCAGCACGTCGCGATAGCCTTCGTCCTCTTCATATCGATCGCCGCGATAGAACTCGATAAAGGGGATGGCGAGGTAGAAGAGACCGGCCGGATCCTCAGCCACACACTCGAGGATCTCGCGCTGCTTGGCTTCGCTATCCTGGGTGCGGATCAGGTAGTTGAGGAAGTCGAAGGTGTGCTGCTGCAGCTCGTCGGCGTTGTTCTTGATCGCCTCTTCCCAGTAGAGCGGTTGCTGGCAGACGATGTCGCGGATCCGCTCCGGGGTCATCAGCTCGGAGATGATGGAGGGGAAGGAGATGTCGTGCTGGCCGTTGATCTGGGTCAGGGTAACGATATCAATGTTTTCAATCACTTCTGCCAGCTGGTCGTCAGACATGGTCTTGGCGATCAGCTCGAACTTCTCGCTGGCCTGCTTCGGCTCGATGACGGCCAGCTCTTTGATCTCGATGGCGGTAATTTCTATCAGACTGTTGCTCATGCCTTGCCCCAATTAGAAACGGACTTCGTCGTACATATCCTGCTCGCCCTGGTCGTCGCCATAGCGGTCGCTGCCGCCATGATAATCGGCGTCGGCATCTTCCCCGTCTTCCTCTTCTTCGTCGCGCAGCTCATAGTCGTCATCGCCGCGGTGGCTGCCGCGTGGCAACGGGTTGTCGAGCAGAAACAGCACGGCGCAGGCTTCCATCAGCTGATCTTCGCTCTGGGCCCGCACTGCCTTGACCAGCGGCAGGGCGGCGTTGTTGAAGCCGACGCTCACCTTGAACTCGTCCCAGCTCGGCTGCTCGCCGCTGGTGAGCCACTTGTTCCACTGCCCCTTGGCCTTTGCCGGGAACTGCACCCGGCCATAGAGGGCCAGCGGCAGGTATTCGGGCATGAACTCCAGCATGCTCATGTCGGCCAGCAGCAGGGCCTTCATCTGGTCGGTGAACTGCTCGAGCCCCTTGGGGTCGTCCTGATCCCGGTAGGATTCGATATTCTCGCTGGCATCGCTTTGCAGGGCCTTGAGCCGTGCCTGGTCCCATTTTTTTTGCATAGTCGCTCTTCTTGCCTGGTGGCTCAGGGGTAGAACTGGTCCCACATCTCCTGCATGGCAGCAGCGGGATCGGTCACGATGACGTTGTTGAAATCCTTGATGAAGGCGGCCCGCTGTTTCGGATCGGACAGCACTTCATAAGCCTGCTTTACCTGGTGCAGCTTGAGGGCTGCCTGCTCTTTCTCTTCTTCGCTCGCCCCGTGCAGTTTGTCGGGGTGGTACTGGTTCGACAGCCGACGATAGGCTTTTTTGATGTCGTTTTCACTGGCGTTGGACTTGACGCCCAACACCCGGAAGTAGTTGTTCATGACGGATCCTGCCTCACTGGCATCGTGGAATTGACCCTGCGCTGGCCTGGCGGCGGAGATCTTGGCAAACCAGGCTCGGCAAAAACCCGACATTTTAACGCAAACAGGCGACCATCGCCATGAATAGGAAGAAAAGTAACCAGGGGGAGGTGCGGTCGGTACACCTTGCGATCTGCCTCCCGGTAGGGAGTAGCACCGGGGCTACACTACAGGAGGCGCCGGGCGTTGCCCTGGCGATCTTCAGCAGGCCTCGGCCGGGCCGAGACCCTTACTAAGGAATGGACAGCCATGCTCAAATTTTATCTTCTGCCAATGGTACTGCTGGGCGGCCTTGCCATCGCCGCCGATGAGAGCATCGACGAGCCCTTGATGTTCATCAAGGGGGACATCACCAAGGCCCAGTTCATGGAAAGAGCCGAGCAGCGTTTTGCCCGGCAGGACACCGACAAGGATGGCACCCTGTCGGTGGCCGAGAGAGAGGCTGCCATGGCCAAGATGCACGAGGCGATGCAGCAGTCCGGCCAGGCCATGCCGGGCAAGATGGGAAACATGGGCAACATGAGGGCTATGCAAGACACGACCAAGGCGCAGTTCATGGCACGCCATGAGGCCCTCTTCACCCGGATGGACAAGAACGGGGACGGGGTACTCGACGAGGCCGAGCGGGCCAGCGCCAGGGGGCGGCTCGGTCAGGGCGCCATGGCGCCCACGAAATAGGCTTGTCAGCCTTCAGATGAAAAAGAGCCCGGTCGTGATACCGGGCTCTTTGCATACATTCATTGCTGGGCGGGCGGGATTACCAGCCAGCCCACAACAGGCGGGCCTTGAGCCCGAGCCACGAGCTCCAGCCGGTGGTGCTGCTCACCAGCGTCCCATCCTTGATGACGAGGAAGGTGGGGGTGACCCCCACCTGCCAGCGGGCGGCCAGAACTCCCCGCTCATCGTTGTGGGTGGGAAAGGCGAGCCCCTTCTTCGCCATCCCGGCGCGTAACTGCTCATCGCTGCCGGAGCGCAGCGCCACCGTCAGCACGTTCTCTCCCTCCTGCCACAGGCTCTCCACGGTCGGTGTGGTGAAGCGGCACACCCCGCACCAGCTGGCCCAGTAGTAGACCAGCAGCGGCTTGCCGCGGCTCTGCTCGGCCAGGTTGGTGGTGGTGCCATCCTGCAGGGTGAAGGGGGCTTCCATGGCCCCCGCCGGCAGGCTGGGGCTGCGCCACAGATCCAGCAGGGTGGAGATGACCAGCGCCATCAGCAGCAGCCAGAGCGCCTCCTTGCCCCAGCGGCGCCAGCGGGGTGGTTTTACGACTGCATCCTCCGCCATGGCTTAGCTCCGCTTGGCCAGCTCGGCCTTCACCAGCTGCTCCAGCTCGTCATAGGGGAGGGCGCCCGGCACCAGCTGGTTGCCGATGAGCGTCGCCGGGGTGCCCTGCACGCCAAGAAGAGTGCCGATACGAAGGCTGTTGCGCAGCTCCTCGGTGGCCTTGGCATCGGGCTTGAGGGCCGTGTTGCCGGTGGCCGCCAACGCCTTGTTGATGTCCGCCTCGGTCAGCATCCCCTGCTTGCTCATCAGCTTGTCGTGCAGGGCGAGGAAGCGGGCCGGATCCTGTTGCCAGAGGGTGAGGCTGTACTGGGCCGCCTTGGCCGAGCTCTGCCCCTTGAACGGCAGCAGCTTGACCACCAGCCCCAGATCGTCGGGATAGGCCTTGAGCAGCTTGGTCAGCTGGGGATCGAACTGCTTGCAATAGGGGCAGTTGTAGTCGGTGAACAGCACCAGGGTCAGCTTGGGATTCTTGGCGCCGAGCCGCGGGCTGGTGGCACTGTTGAACAGCACATCCTGATTGCCCTTGATGAAGTTGCCGAGCTGGGCCTCCTGGGCCGCGGCGTTCTGTTTCTCCCAGGATTCGGCCGCCTCGTCGAGGATGGTCGGGTTCTGGACCAGGGTCTCGCGAATGAGCTCCTTGATGCGCGCCTCCTGCTCCGGGGTGAAGGGGGCCGCCTGCAACAAGGGGGCACTCAGGGTGCCGGCAAGCAGGGTGGTGCAGAGGGTCAGGGTGCGCAGTTTCAGAGTACGCAGGGTCATGGGATTCTCCTTAAAAATGGGTGACATCGGCCCGGACGAGGCCGGCCTGGTGCAACACGTCGAGCAAGTCGGCCTTGTCCAGCAGGGGGGAGAGGATCTCTCCCTCTGGCAGGCCGGGCCCGTAGATCTGGTTGAAGGGCACGGCGGCCGCGCCGCGCTGGCGCAGGAAGGCGGAGATGGCATCGCTCGGCCGGCTCCAGTCACCGCGCAGGGCCACCACGTCCGGGGCCGACAGGGCGCTCTGCACCTCGTCACGCAGCAGCACGTTGTACTTGTTGGCCTTGCAGGTGACGCACCAGTCGGCGGTGACGTCAACGAAGACCCGCTTGCGCTGGGCCAGCGCATCGACGATGGCCTGCTCGGAGAGCGGCTGCCAGGCGATGCGATCGACGCTGCCTGACCCCTGCGCCGTGAGGGCGCCCCCCAGCAGCAGGGCGCCGCCGATAAGGGCCGAGAGGGAGAGGGCCAGCGTGAAACCGCGCATGCCATAACGCCAGAGGATGCCGATCAGCAGCGCCAGCAGCATGGCGGCCATCAGCCAGCCGGTGGCCGTGCTGCCCAGATGGTTGCCAAGCAGGCTCGCCAGCCAGAGGCTGGAGCCCAGCATCATCAGCCCGAGCAGGATGCGCAGCCGCCCCATCCAGCGGCCCGGTTTGGGCAGCCAGAGGGCGAGGCGCGGCAGAGCCGCCACCAGCAGCCAGGGCAGGCTCATGCCAAGGCCGAGCGCCGTGAAGATGAGCCAGAGCTGGCCGAGCGGTGCCGCCAGCGCAAAGGCCACCGCGGTGCCGAGGAAGGGGGCCGAGCAGGGGGTGGCCAGCAGGGTGGCGAAGCTCCCCTGCAGGAAATGCCCGCCCAATCCGTTACCGCCGCGGGTGGCGAGACGGGTACTGAGACTGCTCGGCAGCCTTATCTCGAACAGCCCCAGCAGGTTGGCGCAAAACAGCAGGGTCACCGCCACCATGAAGCCGATGAAGCCGGCGCTCTGGAACTGGATCCCCCAGCCGACCGCGCCACTCATTCCAAAACTGGGGGCGCGCAGCAGGCTGCTCATGGCTGCCAGCACCCAGAAGGAGGCGATGATGCCGGCGCTGGCGGCGAGGAACTGCTTGCGCACCTGTCGCTGTTCGCTCTCCTGCTGCTGCAGCACGGTACCCAGTTTCAGGGCCAGCACCGGCAGTACGCAAGGCATCAGGTTGAGGATGAGGCCGCCGAGCAGCGCCGCCCCCAGCAGCCAGATGAGAGGCTGGCCTGGGGCCGGCAGGGCGAGAGGCCCGGCGATGGTGGCGCTGGTCTGCCAGGCTTCATCGCCGCTGCCGAGCAGCAGGCCGAGGGATTGGCCACGCAAGTCAGGGGCATCCCCCTGCCAGCCGTCGCTGACTGGCACCCGGGCAATCAGGGTGTTGCCGCTCACCTCGAGCGCCGGCTTGCCGAACTCGGCCCCCTCCAGCGCATCGATGAAGAGCGCAGGCGCCTGCCAACCCTCTGCCCGCTCGGCGCGCAGCTGCAGCTGGTTGTGCTGGTAGCCGAGCTCGACCCGGGTATCGGCGGGCAGCGTTTGCGGCAAGGTACTCATGGCCTGGGCCCAGGCGAAGTCGAAACCGGCCGGCGCCTGCCCATCCACCGCCAGGGTGAAGGGGTAGTCGGTCAGGATGCAGACGTTGCTGCAGGTGGAGAGGCGCAAGGTGCCCTTGAGCGGCTGCCCGGCGGGGGAGTCCAGGCTCAGGGGGAAGCGTACCTGTTGCTGATAGCCCTGGGTGCTGAGCCCGGCCACCTCGAAGGGGCGCGGTGTGGGCCAGTGCCACTGGAAGTTGCCGACCGGCTGCTCCCACAGGATCTGGGGCGCTATGCCCCCTTCACCCGGGCTGCGCCAGTAGGTTTTCCAGCCGGATTCGAGGGCCACCTCGAGCAGGATGCGGGTCTGGTCAGGGGCGCTGCGGTCGGCTTGCAGCCTGACCTTGGCGTGATCGTTCTGGGGGCTGGTGAGCCAGCCCGTATCGCTGGCCAATCCAGTGGATTGCCACAGCAGGCAGCCCAGCAGCAGGCTCGCCTTGAAGAGAGTTGACATAGATGTTGTCTCGCAAAAAATGAATGACAGCAGGCTGAAAAAGCGCGGCTGAACTCATTCCCGCCAGACACAGAGGGTGAGGTGAAGTCGTCGTTCGGGGGGCGACACGGCCCGTGGTGGCGGCAGTGGCGGCGTGTAGCGCCAGAGCGGGGTCAGCAGGGCGATGAGCAGGGCCACCGCAAAGAACAGCTGCTCAAGGCAGAGCAGGGTGGTGGCGCTCAGCCACTTGCCGTTGAGCTGGCAACTGTTGGGCTGCGGGCTGGCGGGCGTGCCCTTGTCGGCCTGGTCGTCGGCTGCGGCGAACTGGGGCAGGGCCTGACAGCTGATGGCGTGATCGAGCAGGGCTAGCCGGGCCAGCGGCTGGGCAGCGCAATTGAGCACCAGCAGGCAGACCAGCAGCAGGAGTCGTTTCGCCACGCGTTGTTGGTGAATCATGCTCGCCCCGTTCATCAAGATGGCCACATCCTAACGGCCAATGCCGGGTGGGGCAAGCCGCCATCCGTTTTATGGCTCAGGGGCGAGTGGCGAAGGGTGGTCGGTTCTGTCTGGCGAACGCTTGTTCGCTAAAAGGGGGACCAGTATACTGCGCCGAGTCAAAATCCGAGGTGTTCGATGCTCAAAATTGCCCGTGTGCTGCTGCTTGGTCTGCTGCTCATCTTCTGGTTCCTGTTCGGTCTGCTGCTGTGCCTGGTGCGTCCGCGCCATCCCAACAACGTCTATGTCTTTGCCCGCATGTATCACGCCGTCTGTCCGCTCATCGGCCTCAAGGTCCGGGTGACGGTGGCCGACGAGGTGAAGTCGGTGGGACCGGCCGTCTACGTCTGCAACCACCAGAGCAACTACGACATCTTCACCGTGACCGGCGCGGTGCAGCCCGGCGTGGTGGCGGTGGGCAAGAAGAGCCTGCTGTGGCTGCCCTTCTTCGGCCTCATCTTCTGGCTCTCCGGCAACGTGCTGATCGACCGCTCCAACCGCTCACGTGCCATCGGCACCATAGGCCAGGTGGTGGATCGCATCAAGGCACGTGGCACCTCCATCTGGATGTTCCCGGAGGGGACCCGTTCCAAGGGGCGCGGCCTGCTGCCATTCAAGGCGGGTGCCTTCCATACTGCGGTGCAGGCTGAGGTGCCAGTGGTGCCTATCGTCTGCTCCAGCTACTTCGGCCAGATCGATCTCAACCGCTGGGACAACGGCGAGGTGCTGCTGGAAGTGATGGCCCCTGTCTGCAGCAAGGAGCATGGCGCCGCCGGCATCCGCGAGCTGTCCGAGATCTGCCGCAGCCGGATGGAGGCCAAGCTGGTCGAACTGGACCGCAAGCTCGGTCATACCCGCGCCGCCTGAGCCTGTCACTGATTGCATGAGGGAGCCGTTGGCTCCCTTTTTTATTGGTGAAAATCGCCACCAGATCGGTATTTTTCGCCACTAAGACGGTGTTGAAAATATCTGATAAAACCTCATCTATATGTAAGTAAAGGAAAAATTATCTTGGCATGGCTCTTGTAATGTTATGGGAAGAGATTGTCATCCCATCAACAAGGAGCCAGACCATGAGCGTATTTAGCCGCCTGACCGACGTGATCAATGCCAACCTGCACAGCCTGCTCGACAAGAGCGAAGAGCCGGAGAAGATGCTGCGGCTGATGATTGAGGAGATGGAGCAGGTCCAGGTCGAGATGAGAACCCAGGCCGCCCGCGTCATCGCCGAACAGAAGCAGCTGGAGCGTCATCAGCAGACGTTGCAACACCAGATCCTGGAGTGGTTGGCCAAGGCCGAGCTCGCCATCCAGAAGGGGCGCGAGGATCTGGCCCGGGCCGCGCTCACCGAGAAGCTGGCCGAGGTCAAGAAATGCGAACAGCTGGAGCAGGACAAGGCGCGGGTCGCCGAGGTGCTGGCCCAGCTCACCGCCGACAGCGAGCGGCTGGCCGCCAAGCTGACCGAGGCGCGTGAGAAGCAGAAGATGCTGACCCTGCGCGAGCAGACCGCCCACAGCCGGCTGCGGGCCCGTGCCCAGGTGGACAACCAGCGCATGCACGAGCTGATGGCCCGTTTTGACGGCTTTCAGGGGCGGGTCGATCAGCTGGAAGCTCAGCTGGAGGCGGCAACCCTGGGGCAGAACCCCTCGCTGGAGGCCCAGTTCCGCGAGCTGGAGCTGAACGACGAGATTGAACGGGAACTGGCCCGCCTCAAGGGTCAAAAGGTGGAGGCATAACCATGACGCCCTGGCCGAAGGATCTTGCCCATCGCAAGCTGACCGGAGTCTGTGCCGGCATCGCCAATGGGCTGGGGCTCTCCAGGGTGACGGTGCGGGTCGCGGCCCTGATGGCGCTGATCCTGATGCCGCCCCTGGTCCTGGCCATCTATCTGCTGGCGGTGCTCGTCATGCCGCCCCGTCGTGAATTGAAGCGCTGGCTGGATTGACCCCGGGTCATCTGGCCGCATCAACCCAGTGAGGAGCACAACATGCTGGAATTTATCGTCTTGATGCTGGTCTTGGTCGGCATGGCGCTGGCCGGATTCACCGTGCTGGCCATGTTGCTGGTGAGCGGCGTCTTCGTGCTGTTTGGCGCGTTGGCCGGCATGTTTGCCCTCATCATCAAGCTGGCGCCCTGGTTGCTGGTGCTGCTGGTGGTGTGCTGGTTCATCAGCAGTAGGCGCAAGCAAGCCAATACCTACCGTTGACACTCCCTGTTATCGGATCCTTCCTTGGTCGCTGCATGCAGCGGCCTTTTTTGCGTTTGCTGGGGTGTGCTGCTTCATCAGCTGCCGGCGCAAGCAGGTTAATGCCTACCGTTGACACTCCCTGTTATCGGCTCCTTCCCTGGTCGCTGCATGCAGCGGCCTTTTTTGTGGCCGGGCGGCGGCCAGCCATGATTCGCTGCAGGCGAGCCAGCGCTCCGGCTGGGTGATCAGCTGCTCCTTGAAGGCCTTGCTCTGCTGCTTGAGTCGGTATTCGAGGCGCAGCGCCATGCCTTTCTCACCGACGGCCTGCTGCCACGCCAGGGTCAGTGGCCCCTTGCCGCGCAGGGCGCGGGCTCCCTTGCCACTCTGGTGCTGGCGCAGGCGGCGAACCGGATCCGTGCTAATCCCGGTATAGAGCAGGCCGCTGGCGGTGCGCACCATGTAGATGAACCAGTGGCAGGTGGGCGGGCTGGCAGCTGGTTTGGCGCCGCTAGGGGGTTTTCTCATTCGATCTCTCTGTGCCACACTCAAGAGCAGCCCAAGGAGGTGCGATGCGAGCATGGTGGTGGTTGTGGTGTCTGCTGTCGATATCGGCTCATGGCGAGACGCTGCGTCTCTACGACTATCATCAGCATCCCCCCTTCATGACCGGGGAGCAGAGCGGTCTGAGCCGGGATCTGGTCAAGTATCTCAATGAAAAGCTTGGCGGAGAACCCAAGCTGGAACTTTGGCTGGTGAATCGGGCCAGACTGGCGCTGGAGATGTCGGATCCCGGCTTCGACGGTCTGGTGGCCTGGGTCAATCCCGCCTGGGTGGGGGATCCCCAGCGCGAGCGCTACCTCTGGACCTTTCCCATCATGCGCGATACCAACGAGCTCATCTCAAGTGCCGACAGACCGGTCACCTATCGCGGGCCGGATTCGCTCAAGGGGATGACCTTCGGCGGCATCGAGGGGTACCACTATCAGGGGATCGACGAGGCGTCGGCCAGAGGCGATCTGGTGCGGGTGGATGCCAAGAAGGTCAAGACCAACTTCAGCCTGCTGGTGCGCGGCCGCATCGACGTGACCCTGGTGCCGGGCTCGGCGCTCACCTTCTTCACCCACGACCCCGCTTTCGAGGGCAAGCTGTTTGTCTCGCCCTTCGCCCAGTCCAGTTATACCCGCCACATACTGCTGCCAAAATCCCGCAGCGATCTGCATGACAGGCTGAACGACATCGCCGAGCAGATGGACCGGGATCCCAAGTGGCACGCCATCCTGGAGTCCTACCGCGGCAGACCCTGAGCGTCGGCGTTGCGGCGCAGATGGCGCCCGAGCCTGTGCAGCGGCAGCAGGCTCACCAGCAGGCCGGCCCAGACGAAGGCAAATCCCACCGATTTCACCGGATCCGGCGTCTCGCCAAACCAGAAGATGGCGAGCAGGAAGGCGAGGCTGGGCTCGATATATTGCAGCAGACCCACCGTGCTCATGCGGGTGCGCATCATGCCATAGCAGAACAGCCCCACCGGCAGCAGGGTGGCGGGGGCACTGCCCATCAGCAGCAGTCGCTCGGTCCAGTCACCGGCCATAAATTGGCTGGCGCCGCTCACCGCCAGAGCGCCGATGATCAGCAGGGCGACGGGCAGCTGCACCAGCGCCTCGAGGTAGAGGCTGACGCCGGCGTCATAGTGCACCTTCTTCTTGAGCAGGCCATAGAGGGCGAAGTTGGCCCCCATGACCAGGGAGAACCAGGGCAGCTGGCCGTAAGAAAAGAGCATGTAGGCCAGCCCCGCCAGGGCCAGCGCCACCGCCAGGTGTTTTTGCGGGGTGAGCTTCTCTTTGAGGAACAACACGGCGAAGACGATGTTGAACAGTGGCGTCATGAAGAAGGCGAGGCTGGTGGCCAGCACCTGACCGGTGGTGAGGCACCAGGTGAACATGCACCAGCTGATGGACATGACGGGGCCGGCCAGCAGGATGAGGCCGAGCTGGCGCGGTTCGCTGCGCAGCCGCGCCCAGGGCACCCGGTAGCCGACGACGAGGAACAGGATCCCCAGCAGCACCGCCGACCAGAGTACCCGGTGGGAGAGCAGCTCCCACATGTTGACCGCGGGCATGAACTGGTAATAGAGGGGCAGCATGCCCCACAGCACGAATGAGAGGGCCGCGCTGCCGGTGCCCATCCAGTTCTTCATCTCGCTCCGTTTATTAAATTAAACAAATGTGGCTGCATGATAAGTATCTGCTGAATCTTTCACAAGCAGGATCCGGCGGAAAACTCTGCTACTATCGGGCCCATGAACCGACTCGACAGTTTGTTTGCACAGATCCATGCCTGCCGCCTGTGCGAGGCACACTTGCCGCTCGGGCCCAGACCAGTGATCCGTGGCAGCGAGCACGCTCGCCTGCTGATCATCGGCCAGGCGCCCGGCACCCGGGTGCATGCCAGCGGCATCCCCTGGGACGACCCCTCCGGCGATCGCCTGCGCCAGTGGCTCGGAGTGGACAAGGCCACCTTCTACGATGAATCCCGCATCGCCATCATGCCGATGGGGCTCTGTTACCCCGGCAAGGGCAAGTCGGGGGATCTGCCGCCGCGCCCCGAATGTGCCCCCATCTGGCACGACAAGGTATTGATGCTGCTGCCCAACATCGAGCTGACCCTGCTCATCGGCCAGTATGCGCAAGGCCACTACCTGCGGGATGCGGCGAAGGGGTCGCTGACCGAGACGGTGCGCAGCTGGGCGAACTACGGTCCGGCCTGGTTGCCGCTGCCGCACCCGTCCCCGCGCAACACCTTCTGGCTCAAGAAGAACCCCTGGTTCGAGCAGGATGTGATCCCCCATCTGCAGCAAAGGGTCGCCCCGCTGCTGGGGTGACCCTCGTTGGCTAGAGCGCCGGCTCGGCCTGTGGTTTGGGCTTGCTGCGGGCCATGGCGATGAGCGGCAGTATGATGCACAGGCACCCCAGCAGCAGCGGCAGGCCCGGCTGCTCATCGAACAGCCACACCCCGATGGCGACCGCCATCAGCAGGCCGGTGTACTCCGCGGAGGCTATTTTGCTCGCCTCCGCCTTGCGATAGGCCACCACGCACAACCCCGCATAGACCATGATCAGCGCCGAAGAACCGAAGGCGGGCCACCACATCTGCCACTGCCAGTCGCCTCCTTCCCACCAGGCCAGCGCCAGGATGAAGGGCATGCTCAGCACGTTGGTAAAGAACAGGGTCTGGGCGATGGGCTGCTGGAGCGGGATCCGCTTGATCAGCAGATTGTTGAGCGCCATGGAGAGCGCTACCCCGAGTGCCGCCAGCGCCGCCCAGTTCACCTCGGTGGGGCGCAGCACGATCAGCACCCCGACAAAGCCGATGAAGGCGGTCAGCACCTTCTGGCGCGAGATGGCTTCCCCCGCCAGCCACACCGCCAGCGGCACCATCATCAGCGGCGCCGCATAGAAGAGGGCGTTGGCGGTGGCCAGCGGCAGCCGGGTGAGGGCGATCACCATCAGGCAGACGCCGATGGCCCAGATATGGGCGCGCAGCAGGTGCCACTTGAGCGCCACCGGCGGGTTGCGACGCCATGACCAGAGCAGCCAGGGAGTCAGCAGGATGGCGGCGGAGAGCTGGCGGAAGAAGACAAACTGAAATACCGGCTGATCCGGCTCCAGCACCTTGACCAGCGCGTCGGAAAAGACCGCCACCATATTGCCCAGCACCAGATAAAGGATGCCGATCCCCACTGCGTTCATGCTACCTCCTGTGTCAGATGAGGGAAGGGTAGCCCGCGCTTCGTTATCCAGTAAAATGATAAAAAGTCACCATGCATGAGAATTTTGGATAATGAAGCTGCCTCCCCTGCGCGCCGTTCAATACTTCGAAGTGGTTGCCCGCCTGCTCAGCTTTTCCCGCGCGGCCCTTGAGCTGAACGTCAGCCAGAGCGCGGTCAGCCATCAGATCCGCCTGCTGGAGGATTTTCTGGGGGAACGGCTGCTGCTGCGTCAGGGGCGGCTGCTGTCGCTGACGGCGCAGGGGGAGGTCTATTTCGAGGGGATCTCCGCCGGGCTAGGCCAGA
Organism: Aeromonas sp. S15(2024); assembly: GCF_041402265.1. Classification (NCBI taxonomy): domain Bacteria; kingdom Pseudomonadati; phylum Pseudomonadota; class Gammaproteobacteria; order Aeromonadales; family Aeromonadaceae; genus Aeromonas; species Aeromonas sp. S15(2024). Next base: position 245,843 of record NZ_JBGLQY010000004.1, read on the forward strand.
TTGCCCAGAGCAGCGAGCAACTGCGCGGCGGCGGCGAGATGCGGCTGCGGCTCGCGGTCTACAGCTCGTTTGCGGTGAAGTGGCTGATCCCGCGCCTGGCGGGGTTGCGCCAGCTCTACCCCGAGCTGGATCTCAGCCTGGAGATGGTGGCGGAGGATCCCGAACTCTCCGATCGGGTGGCGGACTGCTTCATCACCGTCTCGCCCCATGGTCGGGGCTATTGTCATGATCTCATCTACCGGGAGCGGCTCTTCCCGGTCTGCAGTCGCCGCTTGCTGCAGCAGGTGGAGGGGGAGTGGCCGGACGCAATCTGGCAACTGCCGTTGCTGTCGGTGCAGTCCATCTACAAGGCGCGGGGAGAGGATTGGCAGCGTTGGGCCAAGGCCGGGGGATTGGTGATACCGGCGGAGGCGCGGATGCACCACTTCAGCCATGTGTTGCTGGCGATGGAGGCTGCGGCCTGGGATCAGGGGGTGGCATTCGTGAACGACTACATGCTGCGACCGGATGATCCCCAGCTGGTGGCCTTGCCGGTACACCAGTTGGAGACGGGGGATGCTTTCTACTTTACCTGCAAGCGCTCGCGGGCCCATGAGCCTGCCATCGGCCGGCTGCGCCAATGGCTGATGATGGAGACACGCCAGAGCATGCCTCTCTAGGCTCAGGCTTTCTTGAACTGGCTCAGCACAAACAGGCTGGTGGCGCAGACCACCACCGACGGGCTGGGATGTGGAGTGACCTGATTACAAGGATCAGGCCACTTTAGGCTCAGGCTTTCTTGAACTGGCTCAGCACAAACAGGCTGGTGGCACAGACCACGACAGACGGGCCTGCCGGCGTGTCCTGATACCAGGAGAGCAACAGCCCGCCGAGTACGGCAAGGCAGCCGATGAGGGCGGCGAAGCCGGCCATCTGCTCCGGTGTCCGGCTGAAGCGGCGGGCGGTTGCCGCAGGGATGATCAGCAAGGAGGTGATGATCAGCGCCCCGACGAACTTCATCGCCACCGCGATCACCAATCCGATCAGCAGCATCAGCACGCAGCGCAGCACATCGACCCTGACTCCTTCCACCCGGGCCAGCTCTTCCGAGATGGTCATGGAGAGCAGGGGATCCCACAGCCGCCACAGGGTGAGCAGCACCAGGGCGCCGCCGCCGTAGATCCAGATCAAGTCCATCGGTTGCACCGAGAGCAGGTCGCCAAACAGGTAGGCCATCAGATCTACCCGCACGTTGTCCATGAAGCTCAGGGTGACCAGACCGAGCGACAGGGCGCTGTGGGCCAGGATGCCGAGCAGGGTATCGGTGGCCACCTGCTGGTTGCGGCTCATGATCACCAGCAGCATGGCCATGGCGAGACAGCAGACCACCACCGCCAGGGTGAGATCCACCTGCAGCAGGATGCCGAGCGCGATGCCGAACAGGCAGGCGTGGGAGAGGGTGTCGCCAAAATAGGCCATCTTGCGCCACACCACGAAACTGCCGAGGGGGCCGGCCAGCAGGGCGATGCCGAGGCCGGCCGCGAGGGCGTATAACAGAAAGCTGTCCACTTGATGATCCTGTCGGGTACGTTATTGATTGCGGGAGGGCAGGCGAATGACGGGGGCCTGCGGTTCATGATGATGGTGTTCGCCGTCGCAGTGATGATGGTGGGTGTAGACCGCCAGCACCTCCTGCTCCGGTCGGCCGAACAGACGGGCAAACTCGGGGTGGCGGGCCACGCTCTCCGGTTCGCCGTGACAGCAGACGTGGCGATTGAGGCAGATCACCTCGTGGGTGCTGGCCATCACCAGATGCAGGTCGTGGGAGACCATCAGCACGGCGCAGTTGAACTCGGCGGCCAGCTGGCTGATGAGGGCGTAGAGCTCGATCTGGCCGTTGATGTCCACCCCTTGCACCGGTTCGTCCAGCACCAGCAGCTCGGGCTTGACCAGCAGGGCACGGGCCAGCAGCACCCGCTGCATTTCGCCGCCGGAGAGCTTCTGCATCCGGTTGTCCAGTAGATCTTCCGCGCCGACCCGGCCCAGTGCCTCCGCGATGGAGAGGCGACCATTCTTGCCAAGCTGCAGGAAACGACGCACCGTCAGCGGCAGGGTGGGATCCAGATAGAGGCGCTGGGGCACATAGCCAACCCGCAGGTCGCGGCTGCGGGTGATTTGGCCCGAATCCGGCGTGAGCAGGCCCAATACCAGCTTGCTCAGGGTACTCTTGCCCGCCCCGTTGGGGCCGACCAGGGTAGTGATTTTGCCTTTGTTCAGGGTAAAGGAGACCTTGTCGAGCACGAGTCGTCCATCAAATGAAAGACAGACCTCTTTCAGCTCCACCAGTTGGGTCATGACAGCTCCGGGGTTTACAGCCTGTGAGAGTTATAATATAACAATAACGTTGGTTTGTTATATTATCACACACACACTTCCTGACGAGATCTCTATGCGAATTCTTGCCCTGATCACTGCCCTGCTGGCGGTGAGTCTGCCTGTCCGTGCCCTCGAGGTGCTGACCACCATCAAGCCGCTGGGTTTCATCGCGGCAGCCATCACCGACGGCGTGAGTGAGCCCAAGGTGCTGCTGCCGACCGGCGCCTCGCCCCATGATTTCTCCCTGCGCCCCTCCGACATTCGCAGCATCAATGAGGCCGATCTGGTGGTGTGGGTCGGCCCCGAGCTGGAAGGTTTCATGGCCAAGCCGCTGGCCAAACATCCCCATGTGCTGACCCTGACCCGGGTGGAAGGGATGCCGCTGTTTGATTACAGCAAGCAGGCCGGTCATGAAGAGCACGCCGACGAGGCGCATGAAGGCCATGACCACGACGGTCATGAGGGGCACCACCACGAGGGCGTCGACCCCCACATCTGGCTGGGTCCGACCCAGGCGCTGGTCATCGCCAATGCCCTGAGCGAAACCCTGAGCGCTCAGGATCCTGCCAACGCCGAGCGTTATCGCGCCAACCTGCTCACTTTCAAGGCCAAGGTGGAGGCCAAGGACAAGGTGATCGCCGAGCAGATGAAGGCGGTGAACCAGAAGGGCTACTTCGTGTTTCATGAAGCCTATGGCTACTGGGAGCGCCACTATGGCATGAGCTCCAAGGGCCACTTCACCGTGAGCCCGGAGCGACGCCCTGGTGCCAAGACTCTGGTGGAGATCCGCAAGGCGCTGGAAGAGAAAAAAGCGAGCTGCATCTATGCCGAGCCGCAGTTCTCGCCGGCGGTGATCGAGTCGGTCGCCCGCAATACTGGCGCCAAGGTGCTGCTGCTGGATGAAGTGGGTGAACAGGTGCCGCTCGGCCCGGATGGCTATCCCCGCTTCATGCAGCAGCTGGCCGACGCCTTCGCCGAGTGCCGTTGACCACGTCGCAGCGCCGCGTGCCCGCCGCTGGGGCCGCCAGAGGCAACTATACTGACCTCCAGCATCTTGCAGGGAGTGTCTTGTATGAAATGGCTGCTCGTTCCCACCTGCACGCTGGCGCTCTGTTGCACCGGCGTGCAGGCTTCCCGCCTCTCCGAATACATGGCCAGCCCTGCACTGCAGGCAAAATTGCAGGAGGTCTATGGCGGTCGAGCCCTCCAGCGGGCAGAAGCCTTCTCACGTCTGCTGACGCCAAGGGCCGGCACCACGGATCAGCAGAAGATCGAGCTGGTCAACAACTACTTCAACAACCTGACCTACAGCGAGGATCCCAAGTTATGGGGGATGGAAGATTACTGGGCCAACCCGCTGGAGTTTATCGGTGCCCGTGGTGGCGACTGCGAGGATTACAGCATCTCCAAGTACTACACATTGATGGAGCTTGGGGTGGACGAGAAGAAGCTGCGGCTGGCTTACGTCAAGGCAGTCAAGTACAACCAGTTCCACATGGTGACGCTCTACTTCGCGACCCCCAAGTCGGATCCGCTGGTGCTCGACAACATCAACAACCGGATCCTGCCCGGCAGCAAGCGGACCGATCTTATCCCCGTCTACAGTTTTGATGCCAAGAGCATCTGGATCATGAAGTCCCGCCGCGAAGGAACCCTGGCAGGCAGTGCCGACAGGCTGGCGCAGTGGACTTCGATGAAGACCCGCTTCTCCAGCGAGCAGTTGCGCTCCCCCCGCCGTCAGCTATAGCTTGCCCGCCGCTTTCAGCTCCTCGAAATATTTTGCCGCGCCCGGATGCTGTTCGATGCTCAGCACCGGGCCGGTTTTATTGCGCGCCTGGTGAAACAGGTTGGCGTAACCGTAGGTTTGCTCATTGAACCTGGTTTGCTGGGCCAGCATGGCCCGGGTCAGGCGGTAAACGTCGGCCTGTGGCGTGCTGGCGGTGGTGACCAGGGTGGCGGCGATGGCAAAGGTCGGCGTCGCCTTGAGGTTGCCCGGATAGATACGCGCAGGGATCTGGCTGCGTTGGTAATACTTGACCCCCTTGAGCAGCTGATCCCGGGTAGCCCCCTCGATCGGCAGGAAACGCACGGGGCAGCGTTTGGCTGTATCCAGCACGATGCGGTTGGGGTGACCCATCACCAGGCCATAGGCGTCGATCTGTTTGCTGCACAGGGACTCGGCCAGATTGGCCACGCTCTTGAGATCGAGATCCTGCTCCTTGGCACCCAGCACGTTGAACAGGGCGAGCGCCGTCTGGCGGGTGCCGGAACTCTTGAGTCCCATGTCGATGGGGGCCAGCTTGAGTTGCTCCAGGCTGGTGATGTCGCCGTCGGCCCTCACCACTATGGTAAAGGGCTCGGCGTGAGTGGCGAAGATGGCCCTGAGCTCTGGTTGCGGCTGACTGGCATATGGACCCAGGCCGTTACTGGCCTGGTAGAGCCAGTCCGACTGCACCAGCGCATAGCTTGTTTCGCCGCTTTTCAGTTGGCGCAGATTTTCGATGGAGCCCGAGGTCGCCTGCGGCTTGCACTGCAGTCCGGCATCGCTCTTGTTGGCCAGCCGGCAGAACTCTTTGGCGATCTGGTGATAGATCCCCTGTTCACCGCCGGTGGCTATGGTGGTGGGGTTGGCCAGCAGCGGCAGTGGCCACAGCAGGGCGAGCAACAATCCGGTCCTGTTCATCATGCCTCCTTGCCGGCGTAGCCATCGATGCCCCAGTTGCGCAGGGTGTCGATATCCTGAATGTCGCCGGCCTCCGCCAGCAGGGTGTAGCCCGCACTGTGCAGGCACTGGGCCACCAAGTTCCAGTAGAGCGGGGCCTGGGTCGGCTGGCAGCTGATAAAAACGGGATTGATGGGGTCGAGCTGATTGAAGGTCTCGTTGGTCATCGGGATGGCGCTGAAGGCCATCTCCACCCCTTGTTCCTGCAAGGCGGCCAGCCGCTCCTGGGCAAGGGGTGGCACATGTTCCTGATCCCAGCGCCAGTCGAGGGTCTTGCCTCTGCCCTTGGCCAGCAGAGGTGCGAATTGTGCCCAGTCGGGGTGGCCGAGCAGGCTGAGCGGCAGCTGCAATCCCTCGACTGCATGGTGCAGCCAGAGATCGAGCAGGTGCCGGAGCTCGTCCGGTGAACTGTTCAGTGACGGGGTGACTTCCGGAATGAGGCGGCTGTAGAGACGAATGCTGCCCTGGGTCGAGAAGAAGTGTTGTTGCAACAGCCCCTCTCCTGCGCAGGTCAGAGTTTGCAGCTGCTCATTGACCATGGGGATCTGTTTGCCGAGATGGCTTATCTTGAGCCGTTGCTGCAGCAGATCCCGCTTGCGTTCAGACACCAGCTGGTTGACCGAGCCGGCCAGCTCCTTGAGATCCTGTAGCCAGGGAGCGTCCAGGGTGCCACTGAACTGGCGCTTGCGGATCTTCACCAGTTGCAGATTGATCTGCTCGAGCGGGCGCAGCAGCCGTTTGCAGACCCAGGAGATCACCAGGGTGAACACCAGCAGACCTGCCACCAGGGCCGTGCCGGTACGGCTGATCGCATTCCACAGATGCTGGTAGGCATAGCCCGTGTGCCCTTCCAGAGTGAGGGTGCCCAGCATGCGCCAGCCATCGGTCAGTTCCTGCTCAATTTTTACCGGCGGCATGTCGATAACAGAAGGGAGCCAGGTCGGCACGTTCTGTTGCGCGGTGTGGAAGATCTTCTGAAACAGCACCTGGCCATCCGGATCCAGCAGGGTGACCGCGCTGACGAAGCCTCCATCGAACATGGCGTTGACTATGGTCTCGGCCAGTACCTTGTCATCGTTGAGCAGGGTGCCTTGCAGCACCAGCCCGAGGGCGGTGATGGCGGTTTCCAGGTTGGCGGACATCTGATCGAGGATGGATTGCCGTACCGTGGTGACTTCCAGCATGAACAGCAGGACGGCGCCAATCAGGAACAAAATCAGGATGATTTGATTTAACAGTTTCGCTAACGACATATCCACTCCATGGAAAAGTTACCGCAACATGTTGAAACCTGGGGTCGGACGTGAGCTGACCCGGCTCTTAAAAATAGGAAAAAATGGTTAAAAAAGACGATCATTTCTGCCCATGAAGGAATGTTATGCATAAAATGTGAGGTTCATGCAGATTGCTATGAACTAATTGTGAGTATTTAGGTCAAACAATCAGTTTTATACGGTTTCATAACAAACAGACTGACCACTAACACCCTTGGATCTAATGACAGGATAGCGGATGAAACGTCTCCGTCCCTTGGTAGCGCAGGCCGCCAATTGGGAACCCCCGGTTCCCCGCAAACACTTTTACGCCATGCTACTGCTGACGGCCATGACGCTGTCGGCGGTAGCCATATTGCCAGCCCCGGGTGACATCCTGGAGCGGCCGCTGCGACTGGAGTTGCCGATCGCCACCAATGGCACCGCAACCAACGAAGACAATACGGACTTCAACGACATCCCGGATCACGAGCTGGTAGAAGCCGCGACGCCGGAAGATGATATCCCGGCCGACGCCACCCCCCAGTGGCAGGATTACCGGGTGCGCAATGGCGAGAATCTGACCACCATCTTCAACAACCTGGGTCTCTCCACCACCACCCTCTACAAGGTGCTGGATGCCGACACCAAGAACAATCTGGCACGGCTCAAGCCGGGCCAGACCATCGAGCTGCTGATCGATCAGGACAACATACTGCAGCAGATGAAGATCCGCCTGAACATCAAGCAGACCCTGGTGCTGGAGCGTACCGACGACACCTACAGCGCAAACATGCTCAATGAAGAGGTGGAGTGGCAGAAGAAGAGCTATGACGGCGTCATCAATGGCAGCTTCTATGTGAGTGCCCGCAATGCGGGGGTCCCGGCCAACCATATCCAGAAAATTGCCAACCTGTTCCAGTGGCGGCTCAACTTCGCCAAAGATCTGAAAAAGGGCGACAAGTTCAAGGTGCTGGTGCGCCAGGAGACGGTCGAAGGCAAGAGCACAGGCAACACCCAGCTGCTCGGGGTGGAAGTGTTCAGTCAGGGTCAGAATGTCTCCGCCTGGCTGTCCGAAGATGGCAATTACTACGATGGGCAGGGCAACAGCCTGGAGCGCGGTTTCCGCCGTTACCCGACCCACAGCCGCTACCGGGTCAGCTCCAGCTTCAACCCGAATCGCCGTCACCCGATCACCGGCCAGGTGCGGCCTCACGAGGGCACCGACTTTGCCCTGCCGGTCGGCACCCCCGTGATGGCGACCGGTGACGGTGTCGTGCTAAAGGCGACCAGCCACCCGCTGGCCGGCACCTATGTGGTGATCAAACACGGTCGCACCCTGATGACCCGTTACCTGCACCTGAGCAAGCTGTTGGTCAAACCTGGCCAGAAGGTGAAGATGGGTGACAAGATTGCCCTCTCCGGCAACACGGGTCGCTCCACCGGCGCTCACCTGCACTACGAAGTGCGGATCAACAACCGCCCGGTGGATGCCATGAAGGTCAAGCTGCCGATGGCGGAGCCGCTCTCCGGCAAGGAGAAACGCCAGTTCCTCGCCAAGGTGAAGAGCTATCGCAAGGAGATGGAGGCCGGTTGATGCCTCTCTCGCCGACATAAAAAGGCCCCGCCACGCTGGCGGGGCCTTTTTGTTGGCTGGCGGCCATCAATAGCCCTTATCGAAGTCGATCTTGCCGTCCAGCGGTTGGCCATCGATGAAGCGGATGTAGTTGCGCACGAAGATCTGGGCCACGTCCTCGGGGAAGCTGTAAGCGCTGTTGTGCGGCGTGACGATGAGGTTGGGCTGGCCCCAGAGCGGGCTGTCGGCGGGCAGCGGCTCCTGCGCGAATACGTCCAGCACCGCCATCCCCAGCTTGCCGGTGCGCAGTGCCGTGAGCAGATCCCCTTCGTGGATGGCGTTGCCGCGCCCCACGTTGAACAAGATGGCTCCCGGCTTGCAGTGCTCGAAACGGGCGGCGGTGAAGAGGTGATGGGTCTCGCGGGTGGCGGGCAGCACGCTGACGATGACGTCGGCCTGCGCCAGCATCTTGTTGAGGGCGGGCAGCTGATATACCTGGTCGAAACCAGCCCGTTCGCGACCACCGCGGCTGACGCCGAGCACCTTCATGCCGAAGTGCTTGCCGGTGTGGGCGATGTGCTGGCCTATGCTGCCGGTGCCCAGGATCAGCAAGGTGCGTCCCTTGAGACCGTGATAGGGGTGGCTCTGCCACAGCCGCTGCTTCTGCTGTTCCCGGTAGAGGGGGATCTGGCGCATCAGGCTGAGCAGATGACCGAACACGTACTCGCTCATCAGCGGGCCGAAGATGCCGCGCACATTGGTGAGCTGGTAGTCACGGCGGCAGCTGGCATCCAGCAGCACGTCGACCCCGGCGTAGGTGGATTGCAGCCAGCTGAGTTTGCTGGCCTTGGCCAGCAGCGGTTTGGCGCGCGCCGGTTCGGCCATCAGGATGTGGGCCTCGCCGATCACTTTTTCGGCGTCGCTCTGGTTGTCGGCTCTCAGAATGCGCAGATGAGGGAGGTGGGCCGCCTTGAGCAGGCGCTCGTAGTGAGCATTGTCCTGGCTGAGCAAAAGAAGGGTACGTTGACTCATACTCTTGTTCCTTATCAGATTTGCGGCGCGGGAGAGAGGCCGCTCTGCCTTCATCTTACCCGAGTTGACCGGCCAACATAGCCGACCAGGCCGCTTTTTCGTTTTCGCGCGGCCCCTCGTGGGCTACAATCTGCCCCACATTTTGCAAAGGATCCGACTCCAGTGTTTGGTGACAAGTTTTATAAGCGACTGGCCGAGCTACAGCCTTGGCAACAGACGGTCTACACCCTGGCGCTGGCAGAGCGCATGTACCCCAACTATGCGCTGTTTTCCCAGGCCTCCGGTTTCGGGGATGCGAAGGCATTTCGTCACGCCCTGGATCAGATGTGGAACTACCTGACGGTGAAAGGATCCCGGGTCAATCTGGGGGCGATTCTGGAAGCGTTCGAAGTCTACATTCCGGAACCCAGCAAGTTCGAATCCTACGGCGCCTATCCGGCGCTGGATGCCTGTGTCGCCTTGGGCTGCGCCTACAACTCGGTGATCTGCCGGGTGGGGGAAGAGGCCAACGACGCCAGCCATGCCTCGGTAGGTACGGTCGCCGGTTTCATCGAGATGCTGGAAGAGCGCGAACTCACCGACGAGGAGCTCTACGAGCACGAATACATGGAGGCCGAGCTGGAGTTCCAGGTCGAGCTGCTCAAGCGGGTGGCCCACGAGCGTGACAGCGACCGCATCCTGGCCGTGCGTGCCTTCGCCGCCCAGGACGGTGTCTCCAATATCGGCATCAGCCTGGAAGAGTGATCCCGCTCGCCTCGGCCCATAAAAAAAGCTCCCGTTCGGGAGCTTTTTTTATGCCCGCTCTTCGGTGAGGGGCCGGACGCTCAGCACCGGGGCCGCATCTATCTCGTCGGCATTCATCATGGTGGAGATACGCTGCAAAGAGGAGAGCAGCAGGGTCTGCTCCCAAGTCTCAAGTGCTTGAAAACGCTGAATGAAGCGCTCCTGCAGCGGGGTCGGCGCCTGGGCCAGCAGGGCACGACCTGCGTCAGTCAGTGTCGCATGCACCTTGCGCTTGTCGGTTTCGCTGCGGATGCGTTGCACCAGCTGGCGGCTCTCGAGGCGGTCCATGATGGTGGTGGCGGTGGCCTGGCTCATGTTGGTGTGATCCGCCAGCTGACGCATGGAGATCTGACCCAGCTCGTCGATCCCCTTGAGCAGCAAGAGCTGGGGCGAGGTCAGGCCTGCCTCCTTGATCAAGCGCTTGGAGTGCATGTCGATGGCACGAATGATCTGGCGCAGGGCGACCAGCACTTCATCATGTTTTTCCATGGGGTATGAAATCGTCGAGGGGTGATTGGGAGGCGCAAAATTCTCCGCCTAATTCGTCACAAGGTCAATATGGTTTTTACTGTAATCTTTTCTGCTCTAATTATTTTGTGTTAGGGTAATGAGCTTTCCCCCTATTTTTCCCTGCTGTTTTGAGGAGCAAGATGATGAGTGACGAACTGGACATCAAAGCGCTGGTGGCCGACCTTCGAGTGGTCAGAGTCCGCTATGAGCTGCCTGATACCTCGGCTTTCGTGCGTTACCAGCCCGCCTATGACGAAGATCCCAACAACCTCAAGGTGCATCACTACGACGGTGAGTTGCCGCTCTCCTGCAGTGAGACTGGTTCTTTCAACCTAAAGGAGTTGGTGAACGAATTGCGCTATGCCTATGTGCTGGTGCACCTCTTTCCGGACGAGAGCGCGATGAACTTCTATCTGACCGGGCTTGATACCGGTCTGGCCCAGCTGGAGTTCATCGGCGGCTCCTACGACTTCAACCGGCTCTGGATCACCAGCGGCATCTCCAACCTGGGCGTGCCCATGGCCATCTTCCTCGGCAAGCGCCACGCGGTGAACGGTCAGCCGTCCGTCAGCCTGGTGGATCATCGGGTGCAGACGGCCGGCAAGCTGGTCTACCGCGCCATCGGCGGCGCCGGTGATCACGTGGGTGAAGACTTTTTCAACAACGACTAAGGAGGCCAGATGAGAGCAAACAAAGGGCTGTTCAAAGGCCTCAACCCGACCATGGCCATGACGGCGCTCACCGTCATCACCCTGTTCCTGCTGTTCGGGATGTTCGTCCCCGAAACCGCCGCCACCTGGTTCGTGGGGGCCAAGGACAAGATCATCGCCGGGTTCAAGTGGTACTACATCTTGGTGGTCGCCCTGTTCCTGTTCTTCGCCATCTATCTGATGTTCAGCCGCTTCGGCAGCATCCGGCTGGGTGACGACGACCAGGTACCGGAGTTTGGCTACTTCGCCTGGTTCGCCATGCTGTTCAGCGCCGGCATGGGGATAGGGCTGGTGTTCTGGAGCATCGCCGAGCCCATGAACCACCTGCAGGGCAACCCCTTCGTCACCGAGGGGATGACCCCGGAGGCGGCCCAGATCGCCATGCGTCTCACCTTCTTCCACTGGGGCCTGCACCCCTGGGCCATCTACGTGATCGTCGGCCTGTCGCTCGCCTTCTTCAGCTACCGGCGCAAGCTGCCGCTGGCCATCCGCTCCGTGCTCTATCCGCTGCTCGGCGATCGCATCTACGGCTTCTGGGGTCATGCCGCTGACGTGCTGGCGGTGTTTGGTACCGTGTTCGGGGTGGCGACCTCCCTTGGCCTGGGGGTCTCCCAGATGAATACCGGCCTCAACCAGATGTTCGGCATGGAAGTATCGCAGGCGAACCAGCTCTGGCTCATCGGCGGCATCAGCCTGATCGCCACCCTGTCGGCGGTCTCCGGTGTCGGACGCGGGGTGAAGATCCTCTCCGAGCTCAACATCTGGCTGAGCGTGTTCGTGCTGGGCCTCTTCCTGGTACTGGGGCCGACCACCTACATCCTCAACGCCTATGTGCAGAACATAGGTGACTACCTGCAGAACATCGTCAAGCTGAGCTTCTGGACCAACACCGAGGCCAACGGCACCTCGGCCTGGCAGTCGAGCTGGACCGCGTTTTACTGGGGCTGGTGGATTGCGTGGGCGCCCTTTGTCGGCATGTTCATCGCACGCATATCCAAGGGGCGTACCATCCGCGAGTTCGTGCTCGGTGTCTTGCTGGTGCCCTCCCTGCTCGGCATGTTCTGGCTCACCGTGTTCGGCGGTACTGCCATGAATCTGGAGCTGTTCGGCAGTGGCGGTGTGGTGGCCGCGGTCAATCAGGATGTCACCCTGGCGCTCTACAAGACGGTGGAGCTGCTGCACTGGGAGACCTTCGGCTGGATCGCCAAGGGGGTGCTGACCCTGCTCATCTGCACCTACTTCATCACCTCCAGCGACTCGGGCACCCTGGTCATTACGACTCTGCTCTCCATCGGGGATCAGGATCCCCCCGTGCTGCACCGCGCCGTCTGGGGGCTGGGTCAGGGGCTGGTGGCCGCCATTCTGCTGGTATCCGGCGGACTGGCCGCCCTGCAGGCCGCCAGCATCATAGCCGCGTTGCCCTTCTCGGTGATCATGCTGGCCATGTGCTACTCCCTGATGCTGGGCCTCAAGCAGGAGAGTCAGCACCAGTTCGAGTATCGTCAGAAGCTCAAGCGCCACGAGGGCTCCAGCCACATGAGCCTGATGGACAGGATAGGGCCTGCCTGACGACAGGCCGAACCATGAAAACGAAAAGGGGAACCTCACGGTTCCCCTTTTTATTGCTGTGTTGGTGACGGTTTAAAGCATCTGCTTGAGGCGATAGAGCAGATCCAGCGCCTGGCGCGGGGTCAGCTCGTCCGGGCGCACCGCTTCCAGCTCATCAACTACAGGATGGCTCTGTGGCGGCAGGGCGACCGGGGCCGGGCGCACTTCGCCGGCGGCCACCGGGGTGGCGCTCTCCAGCTCGTGCAGCTTGTGACGGGCCTGCTGGATCACCGATTTCGGCACCCCCGCCAGCGCCGCTACCTGCAGGCCGTAGGAGCGACTGGCCGCCCCCTCCTGCACCGCGTGCATGAAGGCGATGGTGTCACCGTGCTCTACCGCATCGAGGTGGACGTTGGCGAGCCCGCTCATCAGCTCCGGCAGCCGGGTCAGCTCGAAGTAGTGGGTGGCAAACAGGGTGTAGGCGCCAATCTTGCTCGCCAGCTGTTCGGCGCAGGCCCACGCCAGCGAGAGGCCGTCGTAGGTGCTGGTGCCGCGGCCAATCTCGTCCATCAGCACCAGGCTGCGGGCGGTGGCGTTGTTGAGGATGTTGGCGGTTTCGGTCATCTCCACCATAAAGGTGGAGCGGCCGGAGGCGAGATCGTCCGACGCCCCGATGCGGGTAAAGATACGGTCGATGGGGCCGATACGGGCGCTGTCGGCCGGTACGAAGGCGCCGATATGGGCCAACAGCACGATGAGCGCAGTCTGGCGCATGTAGGTGGATTTACCGCCCATGTTGGGGCCGGTGATGATCAGCATGCGGCGATCACGGTCGAGGTGGATCGGGTTGGCGATAAAGGGGTCGGTCATCACCTGCTCCACCACCGGATGGCGGCCCGCCTCGATCAGGATCTGATCCTCCTCGATGAGGGTAGGGCAACGGTAGTCGAGGGTCTCGGCCCGCTCGGCCAGGTTGGCCAACACGTCCAGCTCCGCCAGCGCGGCAGCGGATTCCTGCAGATCGCCGAGGTGCGGCAGCAGGGCATCGAGCAGCTCCTCGTAGAGGCGTTTCTCCAGCGCCAGCGCCTGAGCCTGAGCGGTGAGTACCTTGTCCTCGTACTTTTTCAGCTCGTCGATGATGTAGCGCTCGTTGTTTTTCAGCGTCTGGCGACGGATGTAGTGGGCCGGCACCAGATGGCTGTTGGCACGGCTCACCTCGATATAGAAGCCGTGCACCTTGTTGTAACCCACCTTGAGGGTATTGATGCCGGTCAGCAGCCGTTCGCGCTCCTCGATGCGGGCCAGGCTGGCGGTGGCGCCGTTGGCCAGATCCCGCAGCTCGTCCAGCTCGGTGTTGAATCCTTCGCGGATGACGCCGCCATCGCGAATGAGCACCGGCGGTACCTCCATCACGGCGCGCTCCAGCAGGTCGAACAGCTCGGGGAAGGTGCTGGCCCGCTCGCGCAGCTGCTGCACCGCCTCGTGCTCGCTGCCTGCAAGCAGGCGCTGCAGTTCCGGCAGCTGGGCGAAGGCCTGGCGCAGCCGGGTGAGGTCACGCGGACGGGCAGAGCGCAGGGCCAGGCGTGCCAGCACCCGCTCCACGTCGCCGACCTGGCGCAGCAATCCACCCAGCTCGTCGTAAAGGTTCTGCTCGATGAGCTCCTTGATGGTGCTCTGACGGCCTTTGAGGATCACCCGGTCGCGGATCGGCTGGTGGATCCAGCGCTTGAGCAGCCGGCTGCCCATCGGGGTGGCGGTGCAGTCCAGCACGGCGGAGAGAGTGTTGTCATGGCCGCCGGCCAGATTCTGGGTCAGCTCCAGATTGCGGCGGGTGGCGGCATCCATGATGACCGCATGATCGGGCTGCTCGAGGCGCACGCTGCGAATGTGGGGCAGGGCGGTGCGCTGGGTGTCTTTCACGTACTGCATCAGGCAGCCGGCGGCGCACAGGGCGGTCTCGCTCTGCTCGACCCCGAAGCCCACCAGATCCTGGGTGCCGAACTGCTGGCACAAGAGCTTGCGGGCGGTGCCGAGCTCGAATTCCCACTCCGGGCGGCGGCGCAGACCGCGGCGACCCTCGACGTGGTGCAGGAAGGCGAAGGATTCGGGGTAGAGCAGCTCGGCCGGGTTGGTGCGCTGCAGCTCCGCCAGCAGGGTCTCTTCTTTCTCGAACTGGTTGATGAAGAAGCGGCCGGAGCCTATGTCCATGGTGCCATAGCCGAAGCGGCGGCCATCGTGATAGACGGCGGCGATCAGGTTGTCCTGCCGCTCGCTGAGCAGCGCCTCGTCGGAAACGGTGCCTGGCGTGATGATGCGAATGACCTTGCGCTCCACCGGCCCCTTGCTGGTAGCGGGATCCCCCACCTGTTCACAGATGGCGGCCGATTCGCCGAGTTGCACCAGCTTGGCCAGATACCCTTCGATGGCGTGATAGGGCACACCCGCCATGGGGATGGGGCTGCCGGCCGACTGGCCACGCTTGGTCAGGGAGATGTCGAGCAGCTGGGAGGCCTTGCGGGCATCGTCGTAGAACAGTTCGTAGAAGTCGCCCATCCGGTAGAACAGCAGGATCTCCGGGTTCTCGGCCTTGAGGGTTAGATACTGCTGCATCATGGGCGTGTGGGCGCTGAGGTTGGCGCCGGTGGCTTGGTGTTGTGCGGTCATGTGCTATTCCAGAAGGGGCCTCTGCGGGCCTGTGTCTGCGGTGATGAGCCTTGAGCTTGATGGCGCCATTCTACACATAAGCGGCGTGGCGGGGGAGGTCGGGGATCACGACCCTCCGTGTAGGCAGAGGCATCAGCCTGGTGAGCGGCGTTCAGTTGCGGCAGGCGGCGGCGGGATCGCATAATGTGCCTCTTGCACGCATCAGAGGGAGTCGCGATGAAACTGGACGCAGAGATAGAGCACCTCGCCATCAAGCTGGGGCGGGCCCTTGGCCAGCGAGGCTGGCTGGTGGCCACCGCCGAATCCTGTACCGGCGGCGGAGTGGCCACGGCTATCACCGACATCGCGGGCAGCTCAGGCTGGTTCGATCGTGGCTTTGTCACCTACACCAACGAGGCCAAGCAGCAGATGCTGGGGGTGAGCGACGAAAGCCTGGAGCAGCACGGCGCGGTGAGCGAGGCGGTGGTGCTGGAGATGGCCCGCGGCGCGCTGGCCCACTCGTCGGCTTCCATCAGTGTCGCCATCAGCGGCATCGCCGGCCCCGGCGGCGCCACCGAGGGCAAACCGGTGGGCACCGTCTGGTTTGCCTGGGCAGATTGCAACGGCCGCCACCACTCCCTGCTGGCCCGTTTCGACGGGGATCGCCGGCAGGTGCGTCAGCAGGCGGTGAGACAGGCCTTGTCGGGTCTGTTGGCCCTGCTCAGATAAATTGGGCTTGATACTGTATGAATAGACAGTATACTTAGCCCAA
Organism: Aeromonas sp. S15(2024); assembly: GCF_041402265.1. Lineage (NCBI taxonomy): Bacteria > Pseudomonadati > Pseudomonadota > Gammaproteobacteria > Aeromonadales > Aeromonadaceae > Aeromonas > Aeromonas sp. S15(2024). The sequence continues at coordinate 261,747 of NZ_JBGLQY010000004.1, forward strand.
CTTCATTTTTACTCACGATTTCCAGCGGAGATTGGCATGGATCAGAACAAACAGAAGGCACTGGCGGCTGCGCTGGGTCAGATTGAAAAGCAGTTCGGCAAAGGTTCCATCATGCGTCTGGGCGACAGCAAGACCATGGATATCGAAGCCATCTCCACCGGCTCCCTCTCTCTGGACGTTGCGTTGGGGATCGGTGGTCTGCCGTGCGGTCGTATCGTCGAGATCTACGGCCCGGAATCTTCCGGTAAAACCACGCTGACCCTGCAGGTAATCGCCGAAGCCCAGAAGAAGGGCAAGACCTGTGCCTTCGTCGATGCGGAGCACGCACTCGACCCCATCTATGCTGCCAAGCTGGGTGTCAACGTCGACGACCTGCTCATCTCCCAGCCGGACACCGGTGAACAGGCGTTGGAGATCTGCGACATGCTGGTGCGCTCCAATGCAGTTGACGTCATCATCGTCGACTCCGTGGCGGCCCTGACCCCGAAAGCGGAAATCGAAGGCGAAATGGGTGACTCCCACGTCGGCCTGCAGGCTCGTCTGATGTCTCAGGCGCTGCGCAAGCTGACCGCCAACATCAAGAACGCCAACTGCCTGTGCATCTTCATCAACCAGATCCGGATGAAGATCGGCGTCATGTTCGGCAGCCCGGAGACCACTACCGGTGGTAACGCGCTCAAGTTCTACGCCTCCGTGCGTCTGGATATCCGTCGTACCGGCGCCATCAAGGAAGGTGACGAAGTGGTCGGTAACGAGACCCGCGTCAAGGTAGTGAAGAACAAGGTGGCCCCTCCCTTCAAGCAGGCCGAATTCCAGATCTTCTACGGTGCTGGCATCTCCAAAGAGGGCGAGCTGGTGGATCTCGGCGTCAAGCACAAGCTGATCGACAAGGCCGGTGCCTGGTACAGCTACAACGGCGAGAAGATCGGTCAGGGCAAGGCCAACGTGATGAAGCTCTTCTCCGAAAACAAGGCGCTGGCTGGCGAAGTGGAAGCCAAACTGCGCGAGCTGCTGCTCTCCGGCGCCGCGCCGGTGGAGGAGAAGCCCTCCGCTGCCGAGTACGACGAGTTTGAAGCCGAAAACGAACAAGAGTTCGAATAAGAGCGAAAGGAAGGCCGGGTTGATACCCGGCCTTGTCATTTATGGTCGATGAATCTGTTACCGAACCGGTTGAGCCCGCCGAACCGAGCTTTGCAGAGCAGCTGGCGGCCGCCCGTGCCTACGCCATGCGCAGTCTGGCCCGTCGCGAGAGTGCCGAGTCGGAGCTGGCCAGACGCCTGCGCCAGCAGGGCTATCAGGAAGAGGTGATTGAGGCGGTGCTCGACTACTGCCGCGGTTACAACTGGGTCAATGACGAGCGCTATGGTGCCATGGCGGTGCGGGCGGGCGCCGCCAAGGGGCATGGCCCGCTCAAGATCCGTTTCGAGCTGCGCCGCAAGGGGCTGGACGATGGCCAGATCGATGCCGCCTTCGAGCAACCCGAGCTGGACTGGTTCGAACTCGCCTTTGCGCTGCTGGAACGACGGGCCAACCTAGCCGACCTGGCCGACTTCAAGCTGCGGATGAAGTGGCTCAAGTATCTGCTGGGGCGTGGCTTTAGCCAGGATCAGGCCCGTTACGCCATCTCTGCCCTGCAGGAGCGGGAGAAGTAGAACGGCGATGTTTGTGCTGGGATCTTGAGATGATTCGAGAGACGAGAGCCCCATCGCCGTACACCCGCTCTCTTCATTTCCGGTTTGCCGGCGCCTGGTCGCCGGTTTCCATCTGCCGACCAGGCCATTATGACGCCTGTGCAAGATTTTCCCTGCCTGTTCATAGGCTTGTCAGTGCAGATTGATGAAAGCCAGGTTCTCCCTGTCTTGACCCTCTTTTCATGCCGCTTTTTCTCCTGTTGATGGTGAAAAAAGCCGCGGTTGGCAGCGGGGCGCTTTTCCGGCCCGTTTATGTGCGCTTTTTCGCCCGTGGCGGCCCTGTCCGTTTTACTTTACCCCGCAGAAAACTTACATTAATGCGGTTAAAAGTCCGTATTCGAATCAAGCAGGATTTTCCATGTATATGTCCACGTCTGAGATACGCGCTGCGTTTCTCGAGTATTTCCGTTCCCAGGGGCACCAGGTTGTCTCCTCCAGCTCGCTGGTACCGCATAACGACCCGACCCTGTTGTTTACCAACGCGGGTATGAACCAGTTCAAGGACGTGTTCCTTGGCGCAGACAAGCGTGCCTACAATCGCGCGACGACCTCCCAGCGTTGCGTGCGTGCCGGTGGTAAGCACAACGATCTGGAAAACGTCGGCTATACCGCTCGTCACCACACCTTCTTCGAGATGCTGGGCAACTTCAGCTTCGGCGACTACTTCAAGCAGGATGCCATCAAGTTTGCATGGGGCTTCCTGACCGAGGTGCTGCAACTGCCGAAAGAGCGCCTGCTGGTGACCGTCTACGCGACTGACGATGAAGCCTTCGAGATCTGGGAAAGAGAGGTCGGTGTGCCGGCCGATCGCATCGTGCGCATCGGTGACAACAAGGGCGCCCCGTACGCCTCCGATAACTTCTGGGCCATGGGCGATACCGGCCCGTGCGGTCCCTGCACCGAGATCTTCTATGACCACGGCGATCACATCTGGGGCGGCCGTCCTGGCTCACCGGAAGAGGATGGCGACCGTTTCATCGAGATCTGGAACGTGGTGTTCATGCAGTTCAACCGTCAGGCTGACGGCACCATGGAGCCGCTGCCGCGCCCGTCCGTGGACACCGGCATGGGTCTGGAGCGTATCTCCGCCATCATGCAGGGGGTTCACTCCAACTACGAGATCGACATCTTCCAGGCGCTGATCAAGAAAGCGGCCGAGATCGTCGGCACCACCGATCTGAGCAACCAGTCCCTGCGCGTCATCGCGGACCACATCCGCTCCTGCGCCTTCCTGGTGGCTGATGGCGTCATGCCCTCCAACGAAGGTCGCGGCTACGTGCTGCGCCGCATCATCCGCCGCGCCGTGCGTCACGGTCGCAAGCTGGGCGCTACCGATGTCTTCTTCTACAAACTGGCTGCCGAGCTGGCAGTGCAGATGAAGGATGTCGCTGCCGAGCTGATCGCCCAGCTGCCGCTGGTCGAGCGCGTGCTGCGCATCGAAGAGGAGCAGTTCGTCCGCACCCTGGACCGAGGTCTGCTGCTGCTGGAAGACGCTCTGGCCAATCTCGGCGATGCCAAGGTCATTCCGGGCGAAGTGGTGTTCAAGCTGTATGACACCTATGGCTTCCCGGCCGACCTGACTGCCGACGTGGTGCGCGAGCGCGAGATCGGCATCGACGAAGAGGGCTTCAAGGCCGAGATGGAGAAGCAGCGTGCTCGTGCCAAGGAAGCATCCAGCTTCGGCGTGAACTACAACGAGATGCTCAAGCTCGACTTCGAGACCCCCTTCACCGGTTACAAGACCCTGACCGAGCGCACCCGTGTGGTCGGCATCTACAAGGGCGTGGACGAGGTGAGCGGTCTCATCGCCGGTGACGAAGCTGTCATCGTGCTGGAGCAGACCCCCTTCTACGCCGAGTCCGGCGGCCAGATCGGCGACAGCGGCACCCTGAAAGTGGACGACGGCATCTTTGCCGTGACCGATACCGTCAAAGCGGGCAAGGCGATCATCCACAAGGGCTACATGGAGCTGGGCACCCTGGAGAAAGGGGCCGAGGTCGAGGCCGTGGTCGATGGCGACCGTCGTCAGGCCATCGCCCTGAACCACTCGGTGACTCACCTGCTGCACGCGGCCCTGCGTCAGGCGCTGGGCGAGCACGTGACCCAGAAAGGCTCTCTGGTGGGGGCCGAGCGCATGCGCTTTGACTTCTCCCACTTCGAGGGGATGACCATGGCGACCATTCGCCGGGTCGAGGAGCTGGTCAACAACCAGATCCGTGCCAACCACGAAATCATCACCCAGCTGATGGGCCTGGAAGAGGCCAAGTCGGCCGGCGCCATGGCGCTGTTCGGTGAAAAATACGAAGACGACGTGCGTGTAGTGCGCATGGGCGACTACTCCACCGAGCTGTGCGGCGGTACCCACGCCAAGCGCACCGGTGACATCGGCTTCTTCAAGATCATCGCCGAGAGCGGCATCGCCGCCGGCGTGCGCCGCATCGAAGCGGTGACCGGCAAGGCCGCCATCGACTTCATGCATCAGGTCGGTGAGCAGATCGAAGAGGCTGCCGCGCTGGTGAAGGGCGATCAGTTCAGCATCGCTGACAAGGTTCGCCAGGTGCTGGACAAGGCCAAGATGATGGAACGCGAGCTGGAGCAGCTCAAGGCCAAGCTGGCCGCCCAGGCCGGTAACGACCTGCTGGGTCAGGTCATCGAGATCAAGGGCCAGAAGGTGCTGGTTGCAGCGCTGGAAGGGGCCGATCCGAAATCCCTGCGCGGCATGCTGGACGAACTGAAGAACCAGATGAAGTCCGGTGTGGTGCTGCTGGCCACCACCGGCGAGGGCAAGGTCAACCTCATCGCGGGTGTCACCAACGACCTGACCGGCAAGGTCAAGGCCGGTGAGCTGGTCAATCTGGTGGCCCAGCAGGTGGGTGGCAAGGGCGGTGGTCGTCCCGACATGGCCCAGGCGGGTGGTACCCAGCCTGAGGCAGTGCCGGCGGCCCTGCAATCCGTACACTCCTGGCTGGAAGAGCGCCTGTAATCGGGCGAGGTGATCTGTGGCACTCTATGTACAGAAGTACGGCGGCACCTCGGTCGGCACGCTGGAGCGGATCGAGGCGGTAGCTGAGCGGGTCGAACAGACCCGCGCCCAGGGACATGACGTGGTGGTGGTGGTCTCCGCCATGTCGGGCGAAACCAACCGGTTGCTGGGCATGGCCCAGCAGCTGGATCCTGATGCCAACCGGCGCGAGATGGATGTACTGGTCTCCACCGGTGAACAGGTCACCATAGCACTGCTGGCCATCGCGTTGAACAAGCGCGGTTGTCCCGCGGTCTCGATGACCGGTGATCAGGTTCGCATTCACACCGATTCCGCCTATGGCAAGGCGCGCATCACCCACATCGACACCGACCGGGTTCAGGCTGAACTGGGCGCGGGCAAGGTGGTGGTGATCGCGGGCTTCCAGGGTCGTGACGAGCACAATGCCATCACCACCTTGGGGCGCGGTGGCTCCGACACCACGGCGGTCGCCGTGGCGGCGGCCATCAAGGCCGATGAGTGCCAGATCTTTACCGACGTGGACGGGGTCTATACCACGGATCCGCGCATCGAGCCCAAGGCGCGTCGTCTCGATACCATCACCTTCGAGGAGATGCTGGAGATGGCCAGCCTGGGCGCCAAGGTGCTGCAGATCCGTTCGGTGGAGTTCGCGGGCAAGTACCGCGTGCCGCTGCGGGTGCTGTCGAGCTTTGTCGAGGGAGAGGGAACGTTAATCACATATGGAGGTGAGAGGATGGAAGCTCCCCTGGTATCCGGGATAGCGTTCAATCGCAACGAAGCCAGCCTGACCATTCTGGGTGTGCCGGACCGGCCCACCGTGGCAGCGCAGATCCTGAATCCGATCAGCGACGCCAACATTGATGTCGACATGATAGTGCAGAACACGCTGGGCGATGGCACCGCCGATTTCACCTTCACGGTGAATCGCGATGACTATCGCCGGGCGCGCGCCCTGCTGGAGGAGACCGCCAGCGAGCTGGGGGCCGCCTGCGTGCAGGGCAACGGTGAGATCGCCAAGGTTTCCATCGTCGGAGTCGGGATGTGGAACCATCCTGGCGTCGCCCGCACCATGTTCAAGGTATTGGGCGAGGAGGGGATCAACATGCAGTTGATTTCCACCTCTGAAATCAAGATATCCGTGGTGATTGACGAGAAGTACCTGGAGCTGGCAGTGCGTGCCTTGCACTCCGCTTTTGGGCTGGATCAGGAGCCTCATGAGCAGCCCTTGGGAAACAATCCCTGATTGATTTAGTTTCAACCATTTACCATATCGGTATCTTTGTAAGATAATGTCGCATATCGATATAAATACAAAACAGGATACAGGAGCAAGCGAATGCTTATTTTGACTCGTCGTGTAGGGGAAACCCTGATGATTGGTGACGAAGTGACTGTCACCGTGCTGGGCGTGAAAGGCAACCAGGTTCGTATCGGCGTGAACGCACCGAAAGAAGTTTCCGTGCACCGCGAAGAGATCTATCAGCGCATCCAGGCCGAGAAAGTACCGGGTCAGTCCGGCTTCTAAGCGGCATCAATGGCTGTGACAAGGCGACACCTCATGTGTCGCCTTTTGTTTTTTCGGGGCGCTGAAAATGGCGTTGCAGGGGGCGAAAGAGCGGGATAAGTGTCGATATTGCTTGAATATTCCACGCTTTGGCCAAATGCTGAGCGAACGCACTTTTTTCTCCAAAAAAGTGTTTGACTAAAAATCCCTGTGAAGTATTATCAGCCCCGCAAACGGAGAGGTGGCCGAGAGGCTGAAGGCGCTCCCCTGCTAAGGGAGTATGCGGCTTATACCCGCATCGGGGGTTCGAATCCCCCCTTCTCCGCCATTTGCGCCCGTAGCTCAGCTGGATAGAGTACCTGGCTACGAACCAGGTGGTCAGAGGTTCGAATCCTCTCGGGCGCACCATATTAGACTCACGATGAGTCATGTACTGGCAGTCAGCAAGCCGGTACAACTGAAAAAGGCTTACTGTTGAGTAAGCTTTTTTTATCGCTTTAAATCAGGGCGCCCGTAGCTCAGCTGGATAGAGTACCTGGCTACGAACCAGGTGGTCAGAGGTTCGAATCCTCTCGGGCGCACCATTTAAAGCAAAAGCAAAATCAAAAGTTTATGAGCGCCCGTAGCTCAGCTGGATAGAGTACCTGGCTACGAACCAGGTGGTCAGAGGTTCGAATCCTCTCGGGCGCACCATTTTGAAAGCAGTACCAAAAGTTTGTGAGCGCCCGTAGCTCAGCTGGATAGAGTACCTGGCTACGAACCAGGTGGTCAGAGGTTCGAATCCTCTCGGGCGCACCATTTTGAAAGCAGTACCAAAAGTTGATGAGCGCCCGTAGCTCAGCTGGATAGAGTACCTGGCTACGAACCAGGTGGTCAGAGGTTCGAATCCTCTCGGGCGCACCATACAGACAGCCTCGACTTCGGTCGGGGCTGTTTTTTTATATGGCCGCTCCGGGTATGGGATACGACCCGGGTGGCTTGATGCTCGTCTCTTCGTCTCTTCGTCTCTTCGTCTCTTCACCTCTTCGCTTCTTTGCTTCAACTCTGCAGCTTCGCTGCTGAGATCGCGCTCACCCATCCGGCAACCCGCAGCCCCGTGACACAAGGGCTTCCAAGCCAGCATGACGGGCGATCGGCGTCTCTCCCTGCTTCCTGCGGCCCACTGCGCCGACTTTCGCGTTATCGCGTCCTGTGTGCATCCCTTGGTTCTCGGTCAACCCACGCCCCTTTCCGCTGATAAACCCGCTCAGAGGCGGTTTGCAGGCAATAAAAAAGGATGCCGCGGCATCCTTTTTCATCCCCGCAGTCCGGGTGTCAGCTTTTCAGCCATTTGCGAATGCGGTTGGCATCGCCGATGGGGGTGCGTTTGCCCACCGAGTTGAGCAGCACTATGGCCAGCTCCTGATTGTCCGGCTTGGCCCGCATCAGCAGGCAGCGGCCCGCTTCGTCGGTATAACCGGTCTTGGAGAGGCGCACGTCCCAGTCCGGGTTCTTCACCAGCGGGTTGGTGTTGTTGAACATCAGGCTGTAGGCCGGCGTGCGAAAGCGCATGTCCTTGCTGGTGTCCTGGGTGAACTCGCGGATCAGCGGCTGGCGATAGGCTGCCGCGATGAGCTTGGCCAGATCCTGGGCGGTGGAGACGTTGCGGGTCGACAGGCCGGTGGAGTCGTAGAAGCGACTGTTGCGCATGCCCAGCTGCTTGGCTTTGTTGTTCATGGCTCGGATGAAGGCGGGACGGCCACCCGGGTAGTGGCGGGCAAGCGCCGAGGCCATGCGGTTTTCAGAGGACATCAACGCCAGATGCAGGGCATCGCGGCGGGTCACCTGGGTGCCCATGCGAACCCGCGAATAGGTGTGTTTGATGGCGTCTCTGTCGTTCTGGTCGATGGTCAGGGTCTGGCCGAGATCCTGGCGGGCATCCAGCACCACCAGCGCCGTCATCAGCTTGGTGAGGGAGGCGATGGGACGCACCTGGGTGGGATTCTTCTGGTAGAGGGTCTTGCCCGTTCTGACATCCATCACCAGTGCGCTGCTCGATTGCAGCTGCAGTTTGGCCGGGTTGGGGGCAGCCAATGCTGCTGGCAGTCCCAGCAGTCCAACCAATGCATAAACCAGCGCCATAGCGCTAACCCGACACCGCATACTACCGACTCCATTCACGTCGAAAAAAAGGCGCTAGATTCACTCATTTTTACCCTCGCTTGACAAGAGTGCCAGCGGGTAAATCACCATTATTTCGCTAAAAAAAGGGCCATCTCGCGATGACCCTCTCTCTTTGCCTCAATCCCGTGGCGCACTGGCTTTGCGTTTGCTGAGCCAGCGCCAGATCAGCGCGATCAAACCACCGACCAGCAGCACGATCGGCAGGCAGAGAATGATGCTGAGGAACTGGGACTGGTACTCGGCCGCCAGCTTGGTGTGACTGAGGAAGTAGCCGAAACCCACCAGCGGGCAGATCCACATGATGGAGCTGACCAGATTGACGATGAGAAAGCGCCCCTGGGGCAGTTCGGTGGCACCGACGATATAGGGGTAGGCGGTGCGCACGAAGGCGATGTAGCGGGCGGTGATCAGGGTCACGATGCCGTATTTGTCCAGCAGGTAGTAAACCTTCTGCTGGTGCTTCTCTTCCACATGGGACAGCAGCCGGTGGTAGAGCTGGGTATGGCCCAGAAAACGTCCCTGCATGTAGCCGAGCCAGGTGCCGACGAAGGTGGCCAGGATCAGCAGCGGGATCACCCCGAGGGAGAGCACGTCCTGATAAATGAGCACGCCGGTCAGGATCAGCAGGCTGTCGCCGGGCAGAAAGGCGGTGGGAATGAAGCCGTTCTCCAGCACCAGAAAGGTCAATAACACACCGCAGACCATGAAGGCCATTTTGGGATCGGATAGCGTCACCAGATCCTGATGCATAAAGGCGTGGGCCAGTTGGTAAAACTGTTCCATAGTTGCAAACTCCGCAGGTTAGCTGGGTTGATCAAGCAAGGGCATGGCAAGCACCTTGTCGATGCGCAAACCATCCATGTCAACGATTTCCAGTTGCCACTGTTCCAGGGTGACCAGGTCTCCCGTCTGGGGAACACGACCAAGGAGCAGCATGATAAGCCCTCCGAGGGTGTGATAGTGATGTTTTTCTTCCTCCGGTAGCCGAACCAGTCCCAGACAGTCCTTCAATTCCGGCAGTGGAATGAGGCCGTCGAGCAACCAGCTGCCGTCGGTACGCTGAAAAGCCCAGTTGTCGTCGCCATCTTCCTGCTGGAAGTCGCCGGCCAGGGTCTCCAGCAGATCCTGCTGGGTGACCAGTCCCTGCAACTCGCCATATTCGTCCACCACCAGCACCATGTGCTCGGAGTGGGTGCGGAAGTGGTTGAGCAGCTCGAGGCCGTTGAGGGTTTCAGGCAGCAGGCTGCCATCCTGGGTCAATGCCGCCAGATCGATGGGCTCACCCTTGATATAGGCGTGCAGCACCTTGCTGACGTTGATGATGCCCACCAGTTCCGACAGGTTGCCGTCGCAGACCGGGAAGAAGCTGTGGCGATACTCCACCAGCCGCTGCAGGTTGACCTCCAGCGGCAGGGCGAGGTCGAGATAGCGGATGTCGCTGCGGGGCACCATCAGCGAGGAGAGGCTACGCTCGTCGAGCCGGAACACGTTGCGCAGCATGGTGTGCTCATGATCCTCGATGATCCCGGCTTCCGAACCCTCCACCAGCATGGCGTGGATCTCCTCCTGGGTCACGTTGGCGCTGCCATCCTGGCTGACTCTCAGCAGTCGCAGGCTGGCCTTGGTGGAGGCCGACAGCAGCCATACGAAGGGACGGGTGAGGGCGGCCAGCCACAACATGGGGCGGGCCACCAGGCAGGCGATGCGCTCGGCACTGATCTGGCCGAGCCGCTTGGGCACCAGTTCGCCGATGACGATGGAGAGATAGGTGACCACCACTATGACCAGCACGGTGGCGATGAGGCCGCTGCTCTTGGGGGTCATGCCCCACTCCTGCAGCCAGAGCGCCAGCGGCTGGGCCAGCAGGGATTCGCCGTAGATACCGTTGAGCAGACCGATACTGGTGATGCCGATCTGCACGGCGGAGAGAAAATGGGTGGGATCTTCGCTCAGCTTGAGCGCGATGGCGGCGGAGCGGCTCCCTTCGCTGACCATCTTGCTGAGGCGTGCCTTGCGTGCGGTGACGATGGCGATTTCCGACATGGCGAAAACGCCATTGAGCAAAATCAATCCAAACAGGATCAATATTTCCATACTGCGGCAGCACTCCTAGTAGAAAGATCGCTGGCAGTGTAATGAATTTGGGGGCGCTGCGCTTGTGAAAGCGGGTGATTTGGCTCGCTAATTTTGCATGACAACGCGCGAAATGAGGGGGAATGGTGGCGGGCGGGCAACAAAAAGCCCCCTGCAGGAGGGGGCTTTTGCGAGGCGGATGCCGGCTTACAGCGCGGCGATCTCGGCCTGTTGGGCTTCCAGCTTGGTCAGCTGGAGACGGTAATCTTCCAGCTTCTCGCGCTCCTTGGCGATGACCGCTTCCGGCGCCTTGGCGACGAAGGCTTCGTTGCCAAGCTTGCCTTCGATGCGGCCGCACTCGCCCACCAGACGGGCTACCTCTTTGGCCAGACGGGCCAGTTCGGCATCCTTGTCGATGAGACCAGCCATCGGGATCAGCAGCTCGGTGGCACCGATCAGCTTCTTCACCGACAGCGGCGCGGCTTCACCTTCGCCAAGCACGCGGATGGATTCCAGACGGGCCAGCGACTTGAGGAAGGCCTCGTTGTCGGCTGCACGCTGGGCATCCTTGGCATCGCACTGGAGCAGCACGTTGAGCGGGACGCTCGGCGCTACGTTCATCTCGGCGCGGATGTTGCGGATGCTGACGATGAACTCCTTCACCCACTCCTGATCCGCCATCGCGGCGTCGTCCACCTTGGCGGCGTCGAACTCCGGGAAGGTCTGAATCATGATGGTGTCGGCGTGTACGCCGGCCAGCGGGGCGACCGATTTCCAGATGGTCTCGGTGATGAACGGGATGATCGGGTGTGCCAGACGCAGCAGGGTTTCCAGCACGGTCACGAGGGTGTGGCGGGCAGCGCGCTGCTCGGCCTCGGAACCCTTGGTCAGCACCGGCTTGGTCAGCTCCAGATACCAGTCACAGAACTGGTTCCAGATAAATTCGTACAGCACGCCGGCGGCGATGTCGAAGCGGTAGGTATCGAGGGCGGTACGGAAGTCACGGATGGCCACCTGCAGCTGGGACTGGATCCAGCGATCCGCCAGGCTGAACTGCATCTCGCCACCGTTGAAGCCACAATCCTGATCTTCGGTGTTCATCAGCACGTAGCGGGAGGCGTTCCACAACTTGTTGCAGAAGTTGTTGTAACCATCCAGGCGCTTCATGTCCCAGTTGATGTCACGACCGGTAGAGGCCAGCGCCGCCAGGGTGAAGCGCAGGGCGTCGGTACCGTGGGCCTCGATCCCTTCCGGGAACTGCTTGGCGGTACGCTTGCCGATCTTCTCGGCCATCTGCGGCTGCATCATGTTGCCGGTGCGCTTCTCCAGAAGGTCCTCGAGGCTGATGCCGTCGATCATGTCGAGGGGATCCAGCACGTTGCCCTTGGACTTGGACATCTTCTGGCCCTCTTCGTCACGGATGAGGCCTGTGATGTAGACGGTCTTGAACGGCACTTGCGGCTGGCCGTTTTCGTCCTTGATGAAGTGCATGGTCATCATGATCATCCGGGCGATCCAGAAGAAGATGATGTCGAAGCCGCTCATCAGCACGTCGGTCGGGTGGAAGGTCTTGAGCGCCTCTGTGTTGTTCGGCCAGCCCAGGGTGGAGAAGGTCCACAGGGCGGAGCTGAACCAGGTGTCGAGCACGTCTTCGTCCTGACGCAGCATGGTCACGGACGGGATGCTGTGCTTGGCGCGCACCTCATCTTCGTTGCGGCCCACGTAGACGTTGCCGGCGTCGTCATACCAGGCTGGGATGCGGTGACCCCACCACAGCTGACGGGAGACGCACCAGTCCTGAATGTCGCGCATCCAGGAGAAGTACATGTTTTCGTACTGCTTGGGCACGAACTGGATGCGGCCATCTTCCACCGCCTCGATGGCGGTCTTGGCCATGGGCGCCACGCGCACGTACCACTGGTCGGTCAGCATCGGCTCGATGGGCACGCCGCCGCGATCGCCGTACGGCTGCTGCAGCACGTGATCCTTGATCTCGGCCAGCAGGCCCAGCTCGTCCAGCTTGGCGACGATGGCCTTGCGGGCGGCAAAGCGTTCCATCCCGGCGAACTCGGTCGGCAGGGTGGCGTCATAGGCGGTGCTGGGGTTGCCGTTGGAGTCAACCACTTCGGCCTCGGCGCGCACGTGGGCGTCCAGGGTGAAGATGTTGATCATCGGCAGGTTGTGGCGCTTGCCCACTTCGTTGTCGTTGAAGTCGTGGGCCGGGGTGATCTTCACGCAGCCGGTGCCCTTCTCCATGTCGGCGTGCTCGTCGGCGACGATGGGGATCAGACGGTTCACCAGCGGCAGCAGAATGTGCTGACCGATCAGCGCCTTGTAGCGCGGGTCTTCCGGGTTCACCGCGACGGCGGTATCACCCAGCATGGTTTCCGGACGGGTGGTGGCGACGATCAGGTGATCCTGGCCTTCGGCGGTCTTGGCGCCGTTGGCCAGCGGGTAGCGCAGGTGCCACATGTGGCCCTTGATCTCGCGGTTTTCCACTTCCAGATCAGAGATGGCGGTATTGAGCTTGGGATCCCAGTTCACCAGGCGCTTGCCGCGGTACATCAGGCCATCTTCGTAGAGACGGACGAACACTTCCTGCACGGCGGCGGAGAGGCCTTCATCCATGGTGAAACGCTCGCGCTCCCAATCCACGGAGTCGCCCAGACGGCGCATCTGGCGGGTGATGGTGCCGCCGGACTCTTCCTTCCACTGCCAAATCTTGTCGATGAAGGCTTCCCGGCCGTAATCGTGGCGGGTCTTGCCCTCTTCGGCGGCGATCTTGCGCTCAACCACCATCTGGGTGGCGATACCAGCGTGGTCGGTACCCGCCTGCCACAGGGTGTTCTTGCCCTGCATGCGGTTGTAGCGGATCAGGGTATCCATCAGGGTTTGCTGGAAGGCGTGACCCATGTGCAGGCTGCCGGTGACGTTCGGCGGCGGGATCATGATGCAGAAGGAGTCTTTGCTGGTGTCGCCGTGGGGCTTGAAGTAGCCCTGAGCTTCCCAGTGCTGGTAGAGCGCCTGTTCGATGGCGTTGTGATTAAAAGTCTTTTCCATGGTCTCGCCGTAATCTGGATGGATGGATTCTGGTGTTGATTCGTGGTGGATCACAGGCGGCGCAGTCAGGGCTGCGCCGGATCCGGTGCGGCAAGGACGGGCTGATCCCTCATCTCGAGGGCGTGGCCTGCCTGGCGATAGTGCTTGTAGCGCTCGCGGGCTTGCTGCTTTTGCGTTTCGTCAGTGGGGACAAAATCTACCACTTGAGCGAAGTGTCCTGCAAACAAAGGTGTCTGTTTGGCCAGATTGATGAGGCGGGCGTAGCGCCGTCGTGGCGGCTGGTGGCCGATCTCCACCGGGGCCTGGCCGCTCTCACCCTGCAACTGGTGCGGCACGAAGCGCTCCGGCGGCAGCTGCCACAACAGCTCGTCGAGGCGCAGGGCCTGAGCCTCATCGTCGCAGAACAGATAGAGGTGGCCCGCCCCCCACGACTCGGCCGCAAGGCTGCAGGCGAGTCGCTCGACGGCAGAGGCCTGTTCGTCATCCTGCTCGCTCATCAGGTAAAAGGTCACTTGGCTCATCAGGTTGATCCCGTTTGCGGTGACGGATAATTGACCGCCGGTAAGGACGGGCAGGGGGTATTCCTGCCCACCCTCAATGAAACAAGGAAGAGGCGGGCCTCTTCCTTGTGGTGCAGGGCAACTTCCGCTCGCCCGATGGCATCGCCGGGCGAGGTGCGGAAATTACTCCTTCTCTTCGATGTCCACCCCTGACCGGTTCAGCAGGAACTGGGTCAGCAAGGGCACCGGACGCCCGGTGGAGCCCTTCTCCTTGCCACTCTTCCAGGCAGTCCCGGCGATATCCAGGTGGGCCCAGTTGTACTTCTTGGTGAAGCGTGACAGGAAGGCTGCGGCGGTGATGGTACCGGCCGGACGACCGCCTATGTTGGCCATGTCGGCGAACGGACTCTCCAGCTGTTCTTGATACTCGTCGAACAGCGGCAGACGCCAGGCACGATCACCCGCCTGCTCGGAGGCGTTAAGCAGCTCATGGGCCAGCGGGTTGTGGTTGGCCAAGAGGCCCGTGGTGTGGTGACCCAGGGCGATGATGCAGGCACCGGTCAGGGTGGCCACGTCGATCACGGTTTCCGGATCAAAGCGATCCACGTAGGTCAGCGCATCGCACAGCACCAGGCGGCCTTCCGCATCCGTGTTCAGCACTTCGATGGTCTGGCCGGACATGGAGGTGAGGATGTCACCCGGGCGATAGGCGTTGCCACCCGGCATGTTCTCGCAGCCTGCCAGCACGCCGATGACGTTGATGGGCAGCTGCAGCTGGGCCAGGGCGTGCATGGTACCGAGCACGGAGGCGGCGCCACCCATGTCGTACTTCATCTCGTCCATGCCGTCGGCCGGCTTGATGGAGATGCCGCCGGAGTCGAAGGTCAGTCCCTTGCCGACCAGCACGATGGGCTTGGCATCCGGATGCCCCTTGTACTCGATGATGGCCATCATGGCTTCGTTGTCGGAGCCACGGGCCACCGCTAGGTAGGAGTTCATGCCGAGCTCGGCCATCTCTTGCTCGCCGATCACCTTGGTGGTGATGTTGTCGAAGGCATCGGCCAGACGACGGGCCTGGGAGGCGAGATAGGCCGGATTGCAGACATTGGGCGGCATGTTGGCCACGTCGCGACAGACGCGCACCCCTTTCGCCACGGCCAGGCCGTGGGCGATGGCTTTTTCACCAATGGTCAGTTCCCGACGCGTCGGCACGTTGAATACCAGCTTGCGCAGCGGACGGCGCGGCTCGGCCTTGTTGGTCTTGAACTGGTCGAAACTGTAGAGGCCCGCCTTGGTGGTTTCCACTGCCTGGCGCACCTTCCAATAGGTATCCCGTCCCTTGACGTGCAGCTCGGTCAGGAAGCAGACCGCCTCCATGGAGCCGGTTTCGTTGAGGGTGGTGATGGTCTTGTTGATGATCTGCTTGTACTGGCGCTCGTCGAGTTCCCGCTCCTTGCCGCAACCGACCAGCAGCACGCGCTCGCTGAGCACGCCCGGTACTTGATGCAGCAACAGCATCTGGCCTGGTTTCCCTTCCAGGTCGCCACGGCGCAGCAGCGAACTGATGTAGCCATCGCTGATCTTGTCCAGTTGTTCGGCAACCGGAGAGAGGCGACGCGGCTCGAATACGCCGACCACGACGCAGGCACTGCGTTGCTTCTCAGGACTGCCACTCTTTACACTGAACTCCATGGAATCTCCTACATCCTAAAGACAAAAGGCACCTTTTATTGAATAATGCGGTGCTTGTTGGGGTATCAGAGGCGGAGCGAACAGGCACTGGCTCCGCAGTTCAAACTGGTAAAAATCCAATATACGGCCCTATTTTTCAGGCATTCGACTAAAAACACAAGTTTACTTGGGAATGACTGTGATCGTTTTCCGATATTTGTTCAGGGAAACCCTGAAAACCCAGCTGGCGGTATTATTCGTGCTGCTGCTCATCTTCGTCAGCCAGCAATTCATCCAGATCATCGGCGATGCCGCCGATGGTGAGGTGCCGACGCGCCTGGTCTCCACCCTGCTGCTGCTCAACCTGCCCAACATGGCCCTGCTGATGCTGCCCATCAGCCTGTTTTTGGCTATCTTGTTCGCTCACGGGCGCCTCTACGCCGAAAGCGAGATGACGGTGATGCATGCGGTAGGCTTCAGCCACCGTTTCGTGATGCGCAGCGCCATGGTACTGGCCCTGCTGACGGCGGCCGTTGCCGCCTTCAATACCGGCTGGATTGCCCCGCAGGCCAAGGAGCGCGAGTACCAAGTGATCGACGAGTTCAAGGCCGATCCGGGTATCTCCTTCCTGCAGGCCGGCCGCTTCATGGAGCTCGACAAGGGGCGCCTGGTGGCTTACATCCAGGATCTCAACGACAAGGGCTCCAAATTGCAGAAGATCTTCGTGTTGCAGCGCTCCCAGGATGGCAAGCCGCCGTCGGTGGTGGTGGCGACGGAAGGGGTGGTCACGGTGGACGACAACGGACTGCAGTGGCTGACCCTGAAGGATGGCTCCCGCTACGAGGGGCACTTCAATACCCGCCAGTTCCAGATCTCCGAATTCGACGAGTACAGCCTGGTGATCCGCCAGCAGGAGATGGAGCGCTCCAACCGCAAGGCGGCGGCCAAGCCGACCATGGAGCTGCTGGGCACCCAGGACAACCAGCTGATGGCCGAACTGCAGTGGCGCCTGTCGCTGCCGCTCTCTATTCTGGTGCTGACCTTCCTGGTGGTGCCGCTGGCGCGGGTCAACCCCCGTCAGGGCCGCTATGCCAAGCTGTTGCCGGCCATCCTGCTCTACCTCTCCTACTTCCTGCTGCTCAGCGCCGCCCGTTCTGCCATCGACAGCGGCCGGCTGCCGCACTGGCCCGGCATGTTCCTGGTGCCTCTGGTCTATCTGCTGTTGATCGGGTTGCCGCTCAATCTGCAGGGCACCAGCTGGTGGAACGGGGTCAAGACCCTCTATTTCAAGAGAAAATCGGCATGATGTTGCCATCTGGGAGTCTCTACTGATGTTTGGCATTCTCGATAGACATGGCGACCGGGTCATTTTGCTGTCGCCCCCGCTCCATGTGTCTGTATTTGAGGAAAAAATCAGCATGATGCTGCAACCGGGGAGTTTCTGCTGATGTTTGGCATTCTCGATAGATATATCGGCCGGGTTATTTTCATGTCGGTCCTGCTGTGCGAACTGACTCTGGTCGGGCTGGCTGCGCTCATCAAGTACGTGGAGCAGCTGAAGTCGGTGGGGGAAGGCAACTACGACATGCTCAGCGCCCTCTACTATGTGCTGCTCTCCATGCCGAAAGAGGCGGTGCTCTTCTTCCCGCTGGCGGCCCTGCTGGGCGGCCTCATCGGTCTGGGCCAGCTGGCGACCAGCTCGGAGCTGGTGGTGATGCAGGCTGCGGGCCGCTCCAAGATCAGTATCGTGATGGCAGCGCTCAAGACCGCCATCCCGCTGATGATCCTGGTGGGGCTGATGGGGGAGTACGTGGCGCCCATCGCCAAGCGGATGGCGGATGACATCAAGGCGGGGGCCCTGTCGGAAGGGCGGCTGACCGTGTCGGCTTACGGGGTGTGGGCGCGCGATGGCAACAACTTCGTCAACATCAACGGGGTGCGCAACGATGGCGCGCTGACCGGCATCACCCTTTACCGTTTCACCCCGGAGCGCAAGCTGATCGATATCCTGCAGGCGCAGGAAGGGGTGTTCGAGCAGCATCACTGGCTGCTCAAGCAGGTGCAGGTGACCCGTTTTGACGATCCCAAACAGATCCTGAGCGAGGCCCAGCCCCAGATGGAGTGGAGCTCCGAGCTCACCCCCAAACAGCTCGGGGTGGTGAGCGTCGATCCCGAAAACCTGCCGGTGGCGGGACTGCTGGATTACATCGGCTATCTGGATGCCAACAAACAGGATGCCGGGCGCTACAAGCTGGAGATGTGGCGCAAGCTGCTGTCACCGCTCTCGGTGGTGGCGATGATCCTGCTGGCCTCCTCCTTCATCTTCGGCCCGCTGCGCTCGGTCAGCATGGGGGCTCGGATGTTGATGGGGATCATGACGGGCTTCGCCGTCTACGTCAGCGATCGGGTGTTCGGCCCCATCAGCCTGGTGTACGCGGTGCCACCGATCCTGGCGGCCATCGCGCCCAGCCTGCTGTTTGGCGGCATCTCCTTCTATATCCTGAGCCGCAAGCAGTAGCGGCCTGAAGGGCGGTGGCGCTGTAGACAAAAGGCGGCCATCGCTCCTGCTGCACTGCTGTTCGGCGGCATCTCTTTCTATATCCTGAGCCGCAAGCAGTAGCGATCTGAAGGGCGGTGGCACTGCTGACAAAGGCGGCCATCGCGCCTGCTGCACTGCTATTCTGCGGTATCTCCTTCTATATTTTGAGCCGCAAGCAGCAAGCGCGTCGGCCAGCAAAAAGGGCACCCTGGGGTGCCCTTTTTCGTTACCGCCTTTTGGGATCAGCGATTGAGCTGTTCCAGGTTTTCCTGTTTGCCCAGCACGATCACTTCGCACTCGGACCAGATGTCCTGAAATGCGCGAGGTGACTTGCGGTTGAACAGGCAGAGCAGGTTGCCGAGACCAAAGGCCGCCGTTGCCAGCCGGATCAGCGCCTGGGTGATGCGGATGTTGCTGCCGTCGGCATTCTGGATGCGCAGACGCCAGGCCCGCATGCCGATGGTCTGGCCGGCGCGGGTCCAGAACCAGGTGTAGAAACCGCAGATGACGAGAGCGAGCCAGGCACTGTAGACGGGGCTGGTCAGCAGCCATGAGGCGTCCTTGCCCTCGGGGACGCTTGCCATGCCGGTGGCCAGCAGCAGATGGGCTACCCCCATCCCGATAAAGCCGGCGATGATCAGCAATGAGATGACCACCAGATAGTCATAGATCAGGGCACCGAGCCGGCGCAGCAGACCGGCGGACGGGTGACGCTGGGTGGGAGGAGGGGGAGTGGTCGGTTGGACGGGTTTACGCTTGGCCATCGTTCTTATTCCATTAATATGATGCGGGCATTCTATGTAACTGACCTTGCCTCGGCAAGGCGTTGAATAAATGAGCAAACGACTGTGAGCACAAGAAAAACACCTTGCATGCCCAAGCGCCATTCGTATAATCCCTCGCAGTTGCCCGGGTGGCGAAATCGGTAGACGCAGCGGATTCAAAATCCGCCGGTGAATAACCGTGTCGGTTCGAGTCCGACCCCGGGCACCATCAAATTCATGACAAAAGGCCATCAGCAATGATGGCCTTTTGTTTTTCCGCCTTTCCCCTTCCTTGTCACGCTTCTGTTCTCCGGCTGATATCGGCAAGCCGGGTATACTTCTGTGGTCATGCCATGTCCCGCCTTGCTCCATTTCGGTGCGGCTTGCTCTGCCTGCACAGCAGAAGTGCGCATTCGCTCATGTTAGCGCGTCCCATGCGCCAATCTGGTGCGCCTCCTCTCTGTCATAAGAATAACATTATGATTTTAAATAACTTATTAAGTTGGCCCGCTTTGTGCTTTTAAGCAGTTATGTCGCCATGATGCCGCTCCGTAGAGGGAATCTGACCGGGAGCGGTAACCAGTGTGTACCGAATGGAAATGTACGTGAATCATCGGTGTCGATGTTCATATCAGGAAATGGACCCGGCCTGGAGCCGGGACGACAGGGAAGGAGATGGCTGTATGCTCAAGAGACTCGTGATGACTGGCCTGTTGGCGCTGATTGCCCTGCTGGCCGCCCCCAGCTGGGCCGAAGAGGTGGTGACCGCATCTGCGGTGGTGACCATCAACAAGGGGGACAATACCTGGATGCTGCTGTCGGCAGCCCTGGTGATCCTGATGTCCATTCCGGGCCTGGCCCTGTTTTATGGCGGTCTGGTGCGCACCAAGAACATGCTGAGCGTGCTGATGCAGGTATTCACCCTGTTCTCGCTCATCTGCGTGCTGTGGGTGATCTACGGTTATTCGCTGGCCTTTACCGAAGGCAACAGCGTCTATGGCTCCTTCAGCAAGGCGCTGCTCAAGGGGGTGACCCCCGACTCCATCGCCGCCACCTTCAGCAAGGGAGTCGGGATCAGCGAGTTCATCTATGTGGTGTTCCAGGGGGCCTTTGCCGCCATCACCTGTGGCCTGATCGTGGGGGCCTTTGCCGAGCGCATCAAGTTTGCTGCCGTGCTGCTGTTCTCGGTGATCTGGTTCACCTTCGCCTATATTCCGCTGGCTCACATGGTGTGGTACTGGGCGGGTCCGGATGCCTATACCACGGCCGATGCCGCGGCAGCGGCCACGGCGACGGCAGGTTATCTGTTCCAGCACGGCGCGCTGGATTTTGCCGGCGGCACAGTGGTGCACATCAATGCGGCGGTGGCCGGTCTGGTCGGCGCCTATCTGGTGGGCAAGCGCCTGGGCTATGGTCGTGACCCCATGACCCCGCACAGCCTCACCATGACCATGATCGGGGCCTCTCTGCTCTGGTTCGGCTGGTTCGGTTTCAACGCCGGCTCCGCGCTGGAAGCCAACGGCACGGCGGCACTGGCCTTCATCAATACCTGGGTGGCACCGGCGGCGGCGGCCCTCTCCTGGACCTTGGCCGAGTGGGTGATGAAAGGCCGTCCTTCGCTGCTGGGCGCGGCTTCCGGCGCCGTCTCCGGGCTGGTGGTGATCACCCCGGCGGCCGGTTTCGTCGGTGTCGGTGGTGGTCTGGTGATGGGCCTCATCAGCGGTGTCGCGGGGTTGTGGGGGGTTCACGGTCTCAAGCGGCTGCTGGGTGCCGATGACAGTCTGGACGTGTTCGGTGTGCACGGGGTGTGCGGCATCCTCGGCGCCCTGCTGACCGGGGTGTTCGCCAGCCCGGATCTGGGCGGCACCGGGGTGTGGGACTATGTCACCAACCAAGTGGCGGAGGGCTACTCCATCCTGGATCAGGTCAAGATCCAGGCCATCGGGGTAGGGGTGACCATCCTCTGGTCCGGCATCATCTCGGTGGTGGCCTACAAGCTGGTGGATATGCTGATCGGCCTGCGGGTGAAAGAGGATGCTGAGCGGGAGGGGCTGGACGTCACCACCCACGGCGAGAAGGCCTACAGCCTGTAATCCGCCATCTGTTGTTCAGCAAGATTGCCGCCGGCCATGCCGGCGGTTTTTTTATGTCCGTTTGCCGGGGACCAACTCTGATGTCCGAGCCTGTGGTGGGGCGGTTCGCCTCTGACGCCATCACCCCAGATAGAGCGCATCCCCGAGATCGCCGCCGGCGATAGCATTTTTCGGCAGACAAGGTGGGTAGCGGCAATGTCCTCTGTCTTGTTGCTGTTTTATGCCTGCAATTTGGACGGATCTCCGCTAAACTCTGCCACCTTTTCTTGATGGGTCGGCCGGGCCGGTTCATCACCCTCTTATTATATGTACTTTTGGAGCCGCTCATGCCGCTAGTGGGACATCAACACCAGATCGAGATCCTGGAACTGACCGACAAAGGAGATGGCAAAGGACGCCTGTTCGACCGCCCCCTGTTTGTCGAAGGTCTGCTGCCGGGTGAGCAGGCGTTGGTCGAACTGACCGAGGTCAAGCCCAACTACCTGCACGGCAAGGTGGCCGAGCTGCTCCAGCCCTCCGCCGACCGGGTTGCCGACTTCTGCCCCAACACAGAATGCGGCGGTTGCCAGGTGCGCCCGCTGGCCTATCCGGCCCAGCTCAAGCTCAAACAGAGCTTGGTGCAGAGCGCTCTGGAGCAGGTCGGGCTGGGTGAGGCCGTGGTCAATCCCATCCTCGGCATGGAGACGCCGTTCGCCTATCGCAACAAGGCGCAGTACGCAGTGCGTGGCTGCGAGGCTGGCGCCGAGATCGGTTTTTATCGCAAGCACTCCCACGACCTCATCACCGCCGATGATTGCGCGGTGCAAGATTCTCTGCACGTGGAGCTGAACGCCCGGGTGCGCAACTGGATGCGCGAGCACGACATCAAAGCCTATGACGAAGTGGCCCACACCGGCTGCGTACGCAACCTGATGACCCGCAAGGGCTTCAAGAGCGGCGAGCTGATGGTGGTGCTGGTGACCCTGGGTGAGGAGCTGCCGTTCGAAGCCGAGCTGCTGGCCGCCCTGCAGGATCTGCCGGTCACTACCCTGGTGCAGAACATCAACGAGGCGCGCACCAACCGCATCCTGGGTGACCACAACCGGGTGCTGCTGGGCAGCGGGGTGATCCGCGACAAGATCCACGAGCTCGAATTCGAGATCTCGCCGCTCTCCTTCTTCCAGAACAACCCGAGCCAGACCGACGTGCTCTACTCCAAGGCGCTGGAGTATTGCGAGCTGACCGGCAACGAGACGGTGTTCGACATCTATTGCGGTATCGGCACCATCTCCCTGTTCCTGGCCGGCAAGGCCGCCAAGGTGGTGGGGATCGAATCGGTGGAGAGCGCCATCAGCGACGCCCGCCGCAATGCGGCCCTCAACGGCATCGAGCAGACCGAGTTCCACGTCGGCAAGGCGGAGCAGCTGATGCCTGCCCTGCACGCCGAAGGGGTGAGTGCCGATGTGGTGGTGATGGATCCGCCGCGCAAGGGCTGCGACAAGGCGGTATTGCAGACCCTGGTGGCCATGGCGCCGCGCCGGCTGGTCTATGTCTCCTGCAACCCGCAGACCCTGGCCCGGGATCTCGCCTGGCTGGTCAAGCAGGGCTTCGTGCTGGACGAGGTGCAGCCGGTGGACATGTTCCCGCACTCGATGCACGTCGAGGCTGTCGCCCGCCTGAGCTTGCCTGCCAAGGCCTGATCGTCGCTGGTCCCCACTCGCGCCATGGACGTCGAAGCGGTTGCTCGTCTAAGCCTGCCCACCCAGGCGTGAATTGAATTAGCCAGATGGCTCTGATAAAAACGACTCCAAATGGAGTCGTTTTTTTATGGCCGTGGATCGGCGCAACCACCAGGCAGGGAGAGCGAGGGTGATGATTCGTTTGGCGAGTGTGGAGGATGCGGTGGCGCTGGATCACTTCTTTGGGGAACTGGACAGGGAGACCCGCTTCATGCTGTATGAGGCGGGGGAGCGCCCCTCGGACATCGAGGGGCAGCGCCAGCGGCTCGAGGCCATGGCGGCGGCTCCCAATCAGGCCATGTGGCTGCTGGTGCTGGCCGGGGAGGTGCAGGGCTTTGCCGTGCTCATCGGCGGTGGCCTGGCGCGCAACCGCCACTGCGCCCTGGTGGTGATGGGGCTGCGGTCGAGTGCACGCGGGTTGGGATGGGGTGAGCGGTTACTGCGCACCCTGATCGCGGCCGCCGGCGAGCTAGGGATCCAGCGGCTGGAGCTGGGGGTGATGGTCCACAACGAGGTGGCGCGCGCCCTCTATCGCAAGTGCGGCTTCCGGGACGAGGGGTTGCGGCGACAGGCCTATCGGCTGGACGATGGCTACGTGGACGAGATCAGCATGGGGTTGCTGCTGTCGCCCGGGGCGCCATGATGCAGCGGGCCCGGTTTGCTCCTGGCGGCGAGCGGGTATATGACGGAGCAACCGTCGACTTGATGAAGAGGGGAACGCGCGGATGAAAGGTATCTTGTTACGCTGGCTGGCTCGCTACGATGGCTGGTGCGAGGAGTGGGGGCTCACGCCGGAGAACCGGCGCTGCTGCGTGCCGGTGCGCCGGGAACAGGATGAGGCGCCGCAGGCAGAGCAGCAAGCCGAGTCGGATCCGCTCACTGGAAATTGCGGGTCACGGCACCAGTGACGCTGTTGTAGTCGAAGGAGAGACCGTCGGGATAGGCGGGGAAGCGGCTGATGGAGTCGCGCAGGGTGTAGCGGCAGTTGCTGTGCGGCTCTCCCTCTTCATCTATCTGGTTGGCGGTCAGCTCGCTGGACAGGTAGTCGGCGTTGAGTTGCTGATCGGGATCCTGATCGACCGAGGCGACGGTGTAGCTGCTGTCCTGCAGTCCCTGAAACAGCAGACGGCAGTCTGACTGGTTGCTTACCGAGATGTAGTCGCCCTGACCTGCGACATAGGGTTCGTCGATCCCCTTGCGCCCCTGATCTTCGTCCGTGCCGGCGGGCCAGCCATAGCGGTTGATGTCGAGATTGCGTTGCCCCATGCTGCCAAGATTGTAGAGCGCCTGATCCTGCGCCTTGACCGCCCAGCCGGCATGAGCCAGCTGGACCGCGCTGGCAAAGCTGGCCGCCGTTGCCGCGACCGTGCTCTTTAATGCGTCATCCTTGAGATTGATGAAGCGGGGCAGAGCGGTCACGGCCAGGATCCCCAGCACTATGATGACCAGCACCAGTTCTATCAGGGTAAAGCCGTGGCTTGTGCGTTTCATCATGATATGGACCCATTAATTACGACAAACAGGTGAGTGACATGCAATTGATCGACACCCATTGCCATCTCGATTTTCCGGTCTTTGACTCCGAGCGGGCGGCGCTGCTGGCCGAGTGCCGTCAGCTGGGGGTGGGCGAGTATATCATTCCCGCGGTGGGAGAGGAAAACTGGGGCCGGGTGATGACGCTGGCGGCAGAACATGACGGCATCTCCTATGCCCTTGGCGTGCACCCCTGGTATGTGGGCGGTCAGACGCCGGCGGTGCTGACCCGGTTGCAGCAACGGTTGGCGGAGCGCCCCCGCGGGTTGGTGGCGGTGGGCGAATGCGGGCTGGATCTGCGCTCCCACGTGCCGCAGGAGGGACAGCTCGAGATGTTCGAGGCCCAGGTCGAACTGGCCAAGGAGCATGAGTTGCCCCTTATTGTCCATTCGGTGCGTGCCAACGACACGGTGGCCAAGATCCTCAGACGTCTGCGCCCTGCCTGCGGGGGCGTCATCCACGCCTTCAGCGGCTCCCTGCAGCAGGCAGAAGCGTTCTGGCAATTGGGATTTCGGCTCGGCATCGGCGGGGTCATCAGCTTTGAGCGGGCCAACAAGACCCGGGAGGCGGTGCGCGACATGCCGCTGGAGGCCCTGCTGCTGGAAACGGACGCCCCCGACATGCCGCTGCAGGGTCAGCAAGGGGCGCCCAACACCCCCGCCAATCTGCCAATCATTGCGCAACTGCTGGCCGATTTGCGGCAGCAACCGCTGGCACATGTTGCCTCGGTGTTACATGAATCCACTCTGCATACCTTCCAGTTGGGCAAGTCGAAAATTAACACCTGATTAACTGTTGCTAGCGACATGATAAAAAATGGGGGGAGTAAAAATCGTTTGCGGTCTAATTTGACGACCTCTAGCGCATTTCATGCTTATAAAATGTGACCAGCGTTCTACTTTGTCGCACCGTAATTAGTATAATGCGCACCCTTGATTGATGGCTTTGAGATACAAGTTGTTAACAAGCTGGAAGGTGCTACTAAAGAGGAAGTGTAAATAATGAATCTAATAATGGGTCTGGTAGGGATGGCAACGCTCGTCCTTATCGCGGTGCTGTTCTCCAGCAATCGCAAAGCAATAAGAGTGCGCACCGTTGCCGGTGCCTTTGCAATCCAAGCTGGCCTGGGTGCCTTCGTGCTGTACGTCCCGGTTGGTCGTGACATCCTGGTAGGTGTATCCGATGCTGTTTCCAGCGTCATCGGTTATGGCCAGAACGGCATCGAATTCCTGTTCGGTGGTCTGGTCAGCAACAAGATGTTCGAAGTGTTCGGTGGTGGCGGCTTCATCTTCGCCTTCCGCGTACTGCCGGTCATCATCTTCTTCTCCTCCCTGATCGCCGTTCTCTATTACCTGGGCATCATGCAGTGGGTCATCAAACTGCTGGGTGGTGGCCTGCAGAAAGTACTGGGCACTTCCCGTACCGAATCCCTCTCCGCCACTGCCAACATCTTCGTGGGTCAGACTGAAGCGCCGCTGGTTGTGCGTCCCTTCATCTCCAAGATGACCGACTCCGAGCTGTTCGCCGTCATGTGTGGTGGCTTGGCATCTGTTGCCGGCTCCGTACTGGCCGGTTACGCCTCCATGGGCGTCAAGATGGAATACCTGATTGCCGCCTCCTTCATGGCTGCCCCGGGTGGTCTGCTGTTCGCCAAGCTGCTGGTGCCGGAAACCGAGACCCCGAGCTACGACGAGAGCAATGCCGATGGCGATCTGGAAGACAAGCCTGCCAACGTGATCGATGCCGCCGCCGCCGGTGCCTCTGCCGGTCTGCAACTGGCCCTGAACGTCGGCGCCATGCTGCTGGCCTTCATCGGTCTGATCGCCATGATCAACGGCATCTTCTCCGGTGTGGGTGGCTGGTTCGGTTATCCGCAGCTCTCCCTGGAACTGCTGCTGGGCTGGATCTTCTCCCCGCTGGCCTTCCTGATCGGTGTGCCCTGGAGTGAAGCCGTCGTAGCCGGTTCCTTCATCGGCCAGAAGCTGGTGGTCAACGAGTTCGTGGCCTACCTGAACTTCGCCCCGTACCTGAAGGATGAAGTGCTGATCAATGGCGTGGCCATGTCTGACCACACCAAGGCCATCATCTCCTTCGCCCTGTGCGGTTTCGCCAACCTGTCCTCCGTTGCCATCCTGCTGGGTGGTCTGGGCTCCATGGCACCGAACCGTCGCGGCACCATTGCGAAATTTGGTCTGAAAGCCGTACTGGCCGGCTCTCTGTCCAACCTGATGTCTGCGACCATCGCAGGCTTCTTCCTGGCGCTGTCCAGCATGTAATGTCAGTCTGACTGACAGCTATAACCACGAACGCCACGGCATCTGCCGTGGCGTTCGTGTATGGAGCGGTGACAACCGTTTTCCTTTCTAAACTAATAATAAAATGAGTCAAATCGGAGGTTATATGAATGAAGTGCTACTGGCGATGGCAGCCGGCTTTATCGTTGGCTTGTTGTTTTCTTTCCTCAAATTGCCGATCCCGGCCCCGCCCGTACTGTCCGGGGTAATGGGGATCGTTGGAGTCTATCTGGGGGGCCTGGCATACTCCTGGATACTCACCCGTTTCTTCTCTTAACGCACTTTCCAGTACCGGATTTGCCAGATGTGAGGTACCTCTGAAAATGGCAAATCCGGCTTGCAAACAAGGGGTATCTCGGCTGAAATAGGCATTGCCAGCAGGGTGCTGGCATTGACTAATGCCCGATGAAATCGGGTGTTGGCGGTCAAATGGAATTGATTGGGAAGTCGGGTCAGACCTTGTCTGCCTTTCTCAAGTCTTCATGGAACCAAGTCCGCACTTTTGTAAGAAAGTGACAGGGCTCTTGCCTTATTTGCAGCCTATTGCCCGTGCAGTTGCGCTGCAATTCCATTCCCGTTTTTCCGGGAGTCGCGTCTTGCCGGTTGCGTTGCGACAGGCAGCACCATGCCCTGGAATTCGGACTACATCGAGACTTTGGAGAACAGAATGACTGATCTGAAACTGGCCGCCCAGCGCGCCCTGAATCTGATGGACCTGACCACCCTGAACGACGACGACACCGATCAGAAGGTGATCGACCTGTGCCGCAAGGCCAAGTCACCGGCCGGCCTGACCGCCGCCGTCTGCATCT
Organism: Aeromonas sp. S15(2024); assembly: GCF_041402265.1. Classification (NCBI taxonomy): domain Bacteria; kingdom Pseudomonadati; phylum Pseudomonadota; class Gammaproteobacteria; order Aeromonadales; family Aeromonadaceae; genus Aeromonas; species Aeromonas sp. S15(2024). The sequence continues at coordinate 289,166 of NZ_JBGLQY010000004.1, forward strand.
ACCCCCGTTTCATCCCCATCGCTCGCAAGACTCTGCGTGAGATCGGCGCTGCCGACGTGCGCATTGCGACCGTGACCAACTTCCCGCACGGCAACGACGACATCGAGATCGCCGTGGCCGAAACCCGCGCCGCCGTGGCCTACGGTGCCGACGAAGTGGACGTGGTGTTCCCGTACCGCGCCTTCATGGCCGGCAATGAACAGGTCGGCTTCGATCTGGTCAAAGCTTGTAAGGAAGCCTGTGGCGCCAACGTTCTGCTGAAAGTGATCATCGAGACCGGCGAGCTGAAAGAGGAAGCGCTGATCCGTCGCGCCTCCGAAATCTCCATCGACGCCGGTGCCGACTTCATCAAGACCTCCACCGGCAAGGTGCCGGTCAATGCGACCCCGGAAGCGGCCCGCATCATGATGGAAGTGATCAAGGCCAAGAACCCGAAAGTCGGCTTCAAGCCGGCCGGTGGCGTGAAAGACGCCGCCGTGGCGGGTCAGTACCTGGCCATGGCCGAAGAGATCCTGGGCAAGGACTGGGTATCCGCCCGCACCTTCCGCTTTGGTGCATCCAGCCTGCTGGCCAGCCTGCTGGCCACACTGGGGCATGGCGACAAGCCGGCCAACACCAGCGGTTACTAATAGGTTGATGAGAGGGCGGACCAGGTCCGCCCTGTTTCGCCCCCACCATGCGGTGTGCGGGCAAGGATTCAGGCTTGTGTAACGCCAGCAATGGCGGAGGGAATGAAAGATGTTTTTGCCTCAAGAAATCATTCGCAAGAAGCGCAACGGTGAAGCGCTCAGTACCCAAGAGATTCAATTCTTCGTTCAGGGCATTACCAACAACACCATCGGCGAGGGCCAGATTGCGGCGCTGGCGATGGCGGTCTACTTCAAAGACATGACCATGGATGAGCGGGTTGCCCTGACCTGCGCCATGCGCGACTCCGGCATGGTACTGACCTGGGATCACCTCAATCTGGGTGGCCCGATCGTCGACAAGCACTCCACCGGTGGTGTGGGTGACGTCGTCTCCCTGATGCTTGGCCCCATGGTCGCCGCCTGCGGTGGTTTCGTGCCGATGATCTCCGGCCGTGGCCTGGGCCACACCGGCGGTACCCTCGACAAGCTGGATGCCATTCCTGGCTACCAGACCTCGGTCGACAACGATCGTTTCCTGAAAGTGGTGAAAGAGGCGGGTGTCGCCATCATCGGCCAGACCGGCGATCTCGCCCCGGCCGACAAGCGTATCTATGCGGTACGGGACATCACTGCCACCGTCGAATCCATCGCCATGATCACCGGCTCCATCCTCTCCAAGAAGCTCGCCTCCGGGCTGGAAGCGCTGGTGATGGACGTGAAAGTGGGCTCCGGTGCCTTCATGCCGACCTTTGAAGCATCCGAGGAGCTGGCCAAGAGCATAGTTGCGGTGGCCAACGGTGCCGGCTGCCGCACTTCAGCGCTCTTGACCGACATGAACCAGGTGCTGGCCTCCAGCGCCGGCAACGCGGTGGAAGTGCGCGAAGCGGTGCGCTACCTGACCGGTGAATACCGCAACCCGCGCATCCATGCCGTCACCATGGCGCTGTGCGCCGAGATGCTGATCTCCGCCGGCCTGGCCAGCGACGACAGCGAGGCCCGCCGCAAACTGCAGGCGGTGCTGGACAACGGCAAGGCGGCCGAGATCTTCGGTCGCATGGTGACCGGCCTCGGTGGCCCGAGCGACTTCATGGAGCGCTACGATCATCACCTGCCCAAAGCCGCCATCGTGCGCCCCGTCTATGCCGCCAACAGCGGTTTCGTGACCGCCATGGATACCCGCGAACTGGGTCTGGCCGTGGTCGCCATGGGCGGTGGCCGTCGCGCTGCCGGTGACAAGCTTGATTATGCGGTCGGTCTGACCGACTTTATCCGCCTGGGTCAAAGCGTTGAGGCAGACAAGCCGCTCGCCCTGATCCACGCTCAAACTGAAGAGCAATTTGCTCAGGCCGCCAGCATGGTGCAGGCTGCCGTCAAGATCGGTGATACCCAACCGGAGGCGCTGCCCGAGGTTTACCGTCGCATCGGTCTGGCTGATTTGTAACAAGGGGAAGTCCCATGAAACGTACCTTTATTCTGATGATGGACTCTTTCGGCATTGGCGCAGCCGCCGACGCCGACAAGTTCGGCGATGTGGGCGCCAATACCCTTGGCCATATCGCCAAGGCCTGTGCCGCCGGCGAACTCGAGGGTCGTGGCGCCCTCAATCTGCCGAACCTCAGCAAGCTGGGTCTGGGCCACGCGGGTGAACTCGCCAGCGGCACCTTCCCGGCTGGCCTGAACAAGGATGTCGAGGTAGTCGGTGCCTACGGCTTTGCCCAGGAGCTCTCCTCCGGCAAGGACACTCCGTCCGGTCACTGGGAAATTGCCGGCGTGCCCGTGCTGTTCGAGTGGGGCTACTTCAAGGATCACCACAACAGCTTCCCGCAGGAGCTGCTGGATGCCATCGTCGAGAAGGCAGGTCTGCCGGGCTATCTGGGCAACTGCCACGCCTCCGGTACCCAGGTGCTGGATGATCTGGGCGAAGAGCACATGCGTACCGGCAAGCCGATCCTCTACACCTCCGCCGACTCCGTGTTCCAGATCGCCTGCCACGAAGAGACCTACGGCCTCGAGAAGCTCTATGAGCTGTGCCACATAGTGCGCGAGCTGTTGGAGCCCTACAACATCGGCCGTGTCATCGCGCGTCCGTTCGTGGGCAGCGGCAAGGGTAACTTCAAGCGCACCGGCAACCGTCACGACTACTCAGTGCTGCCGCCGGCGCCGACCGTGCTGGACTACATGAAGGAAGCGGGCGGCCAAGTGGTTTCCATCGGCAAGATCGCCGACATCTATGCCCAGCAGGGCATCACCAAGCAGGTGAAAGGCACAGGTCTGACCGAGCTGTGGGACAGAACCCTGGAAGAGGTGAAAGCGGCCGGTGACCAGACCATCGTCTTCACCAACTTCGTCGACTTCGACTCCTCCTATGGTCACCGTCGCGACGTGAAGGGCTACGCCGATGCGCTGGAGTACTTCGACTCCCGCCTGCCGGAGCTGTTCGAGCTGATGCAGGATGGCGACGTGGTGGTGCTGACCGCCGACCACGGCTGTGACCCGACCTGGAGCGGCACCGACCACACCCGCGAGTACATCCCTGTGCTGTTCTACGGCAAGCCGGTCAAGGCCGGTTCCGTCGGCCGTCGCGAGACCTTTGCCGACATCGGCCAGAGCATCGCGGCGTACCACGGTCTGCCCAAACTGGCGTACGGTACCAGCTTCCTGTAAGTTACCCGCCCGTCGCCTCGGCGGCGGGCAACCAATAAAGACAATAAAACTCAACCTAGTGTGAAGGAATCAAGAGAATGGCAACTCCTCATATCAATGCGAAAGATGGCGCCTTTGCTGACACCGTGCTGATGCCGGGCGACCCCCTGCGCGCCAAGTACATCGCCGAAACCTTCCTGGAGAACGTCGAACAGGTGTGCGACGTGCGCAACATGTTCGGTTTCACCGGCACCTACAAGGGTCGTCGCATCTCCATCATGGGCCACGGCATGGGCATCCCGTCCTGCTCCATCTATGCAAAAGAGCTGATCACCGATTACGGCGTGAAGACCCTGATCCGCGTCGGCTCCTGCGGTGCCGTGCGTGAAGACGTGAAGCTGCGTGACGTGGTGATCGGCATGGGTGCCTGCACCGACTCCAAGGTGAACCGTCTGCGCTTCAAGGATCACGACTTCGCCGCCATCGCCGACTTCGATCTGGTTGCCAATGCCGTACAGGCCGCCAAGAACAAGGGCGTCGCCGTGCGCGTCGGTAACATCTTCTCCGCCGACCTGTTCTACACCCCGGACCCCTCCATGTTCGACGTCATGGAAAAATACGGCATCCTGGGTGTCGAGATGGAAGCCGCCGGTATCTACGGTGTGGCTGCGGAGTACGGTGCTCGCGCATTGACCATTTGCACCGTTTCCGACCATATCCGTACCGGTGAGCAGACCACCTCCGAAGAGCGTCAGCTGACCTTCAACGACATGATCGAAATCGCGCTGGATTCCGTCCTGCTGGGCGACAACTAATCCCCTTCGCGCATGAATAATGAAAACGGCGGCCCTCGGGCCGCCGTTTTGCATTTCAAGGAGGGAAGATCAGAGGTCGAGGGCGAAGCGCCCCTTGCCGGCCTGTTTGGCCCGGTACATGGCGCTGTCGGCCCGGTGCAGCAGGTCGTCGATGTGACAATACTGGCCCGAATGGCAGATGGCTCCGCCGATGCTGCCGGCGAGGGGTAGCTGGTGGCCGGCCACGTCGGCCGGTACCGCCATGGCCGCCAGCAGCCGTTCGCACAGGGCGGGCAGCTCCAGTTCCGGCTGGCGCAGGGCCGGCAGTATGATGGTGAACTCGTCGCCGGCCAGGCGCGCCACCATGTCACCGGGGCGCACCTCGGCACTGAGCACGCTGGCGAAGCGCTGCAACAGGGCGTCGCCGACGTGATGGCCGAGTTGATCGTTGATTCGCTTGAAGCCGTCGAGATCGAGAAACAGCAGCCCCAGGGTCTCGGCATTCTGACGCACCCGCTCCAGCTCCCGGGAGAGGCGCAGGGTGAAGGCGCGCCGGTTGGGCAGGCCGGTGAGGGGGTCGTGGGCCGCCTCGTGCTCCAGCTGGTTCTGCAGCGCCTTGAACTCGGTGATGTCGCTGCCGAGGATGTAGACCCCGGGCTCGTCGCCCCGGCTCGGGATCATGGTGATCCTGAGATCCCGCGGGCCTATGGGTAGCTCGAAACGGTTCTCGAAGCTCACCTGCTCGCCGGCGAGGGCCCGCTCCAGATGGGCGATGGCCCGGCCGTAGGCCGCGTCGCCGATCACCTCCCGCACGCTCATCTCCCGTATCCGTTCGGGATCCAGCCCGAAGTAGCGGCAGTAGGCCTGGTTGGCAAACAGATAGCGCCCCTCGGGCGAGACCATGCTGATGGTGACCGGCAGGCCGTCAGTGATGGCCCGCAACCGGGCCCGCCCGCGCTCGATTTCCGCCAGCACCTGGCGGCGGGCGCTGATGTCGTGCAGGAACAGGGCGAGGCGCACCTTGCCGTCGAACTGGTAGCGCTCGGCGCTCACCTCGACCGGGACCTGGCGACCGCTGCGGGTGCCGATGTCGCACTCCAGGCGGCGCTGTGCGCGCTCGGGATGGGTCAGCAGCGCCAGCAGAGGGTGAGCGCTGCCGAGCAGGGTGGGCAGGGTGCGTCCCAGCATCTCCTCGGGGTGCCAGCCGAGCAGGGTGGTGGAGGCCGGGTTCCAGCCGGTAATGACCAGCGCCTCGTCGAGCTCGAGGAAGGCGTTGCTGGTGTGCTCCAGCATGTGTTGCAGCCGGCGTTGCTCCTGCCAGAGGCGTTGCTGCACGGCGCCGCGCTCCTGCATCTCGCCATGCAGTTGCTCCACCGTGCTCGACAGCTCGCGGGTGCGCTCACGCACCTGCTGTTCGAGCCCCTGCTGTAGTTGCAACAGCTCGGCCTCGACCTGTTTGCGCTCGGTGAGGTCGGCAAATACGGCGATCATGTGGGGGGCCATGGTGCGGCTCTGGCACAGGGTCACGCTGAGCTGGACCCAGCACAGGCTGCCATCGGCGCGGATCATCCGCTTCTCCAGCCGGTAGTCCTGGCGCTGCCCCGCGAGCAGGGCGGTGAACAGGGCCAGCTCGCGCGGCAGATCCTCGGGGTGGGTCATGGCGTGCCAGGTTCGCGTCAGCATCTCCTGTTCGCTGTAGCCGAGCAGTCGCTCCAGCCCAGGGTTGGCCCGCAGCCAGCGTCCTTCGACCGACGAGAGGGCCATGCCCACCGAGGACTGGTTGAAGGTGAGGGTGAACAGGTGTTCTTTGTCCTCCAGCACCTGGTTGAGGCTGCGCACCTGATGGCGCCTTTCCAGATCGTGCAGGGTGTTCTCCACCAGGCGGCCGAAGTCGTCGAGATCGCGACAGGCCTCCTGGTCGAGGTGGCGCGCTGCATGATCCACCAGACAAAGGGTGCCGAGCACCACGCCGTCCAGCGCCCGCAGTGGCCGGCCGGCATAGAAGACCACGTGGGGCTCGCCCGTCACCAGCGGGTTGTCGGCAAAGCGCGGGTCGAGCCTGGCATCCTGCACCTGCATGATGTCGGGGCGCAGGATGGCGTGGCCACAGAAGGAGTGCTCCCGGCTGATCTCGCACAGGGTGACGCCGGTACGGGCGAGAAACCACTGCCGGTTCACGTCGGTCAGCGAGACCATGGCGATGGGCAGCGAGAAATGGCGGGTGATGAGCCGGGTCAGGCGATCCAGCTGGTCGATGGGCTCGCGGTCAAGCAAGCCCAGGATGCGAAGCCGTTCCAGTCGGCTCTCTTCATCCAGAGGAAGAGGGGGGGCAATCATACAGCGCTCCTGCTGGTGGCATTGCCTGGGTTGTATACAAGGCGATGAGGTCGCACCGTCTTATTGCGGTTCGACCGGTTTGCTTTTCTTCTTGTGCTTGCGCACCCGCATGTAGTTGCGGCGTACCCCGTAGGAGATGAGCAGCCCGGCCAGCAGGGCGACCAGCAGCATCAGCCGCTGTTTCTCCTGCACCACCTTGAGCCGGGTGTCCTTGTCCGCCAGCATCTGCTGCTCCTCCAGGGTAATGCGCAGATAGCCCAGCGTCTGCTCCCCATCCAGGATCTCCTGCACGAACTGGATGCGCCCCTTGCCCTGCTCGGGGACCGACTTGTTGTTGTCGCCGATGGGCAGCAGGCTGTCCAGCGGCACTGCATTGTCCGACTGGGCGAGGGGAATGCCGCGGGCATCGTAGAGGGTGACATCGAGGATCTCGGGTTCGGCGGCCAGATCCCGGGCCAGCCGCTCCAGCTCGCTGTTTTTCTCCTCCTTGATCCAGCGTTTCATGTCCCTGGCGGCATAGGCCACCAGTGCCTGGGCCCGGTTGCGCGCCTCGCTGTGCAGCGAGGCCTGGCTCTCGCCCTGCATATGAATGAGCACGGCGAGCACCCAGAGTCCGAGCAGAACACCGGCACCCAGACTGAGCACACGTTTGATGGGGAGATGACGCAAGCGTTGAGCCTTTTGCTGACAAGGAGTGGCGGGATCTTGGCGCTTGCCTGTACAAAAAGCAATACGCTACTCTGGGCCAGTTTTGTTAACCCCATGATCACCAAGGAAGGCGTTATCCCTATGTTGTTGTCCCAATTGCCTGCAGAGATTTCAGAGTGGCCCGAGTGCCTGTCCGGCGCCCCCTGGTGGGAGGCGACGCCGCAAGCGCTGCTGCCCGCCGCCAGTGCGCTGGATGGCGCCTGGCTGGTGCTGTTCGGTCGGGCCCTTGGTGGCCACCATCTCGGCCGGCTGGCCGGGCTGCTGGCGCGGCACGGGCTGCAGGCACGGCTCTATCCGCCCGCCATGCCGGCCGGGGTACCCCTGCTGCTGCTGGGCACGGATCGCTTCTCACCCGCTCTGGTACAGACGCTCAAGGGGGAGGAGTGGGATATCGATCTGTGTCATCTGCCGGCCCTGCCCAGCCTGGCTGAGCCCGGTCTGCTGGTGATGGACATGGACTCCACCGCCATCCGCATCGAGTGCATCGACGAGATTGCCCGTTTGGCCGGGGTCGGCGAGCAGGTGGCGGCGGTCACTGCGGCCGCCATGCAGGGCAAGCTGGAGTTTTCCGACAGCCTGCGGGCCAGGGTCGCCCTGCTGGAGGGGGCACCGGTCACCATTCTCGACGAGGTGGCGGCCAACATGCCGTGGATGCCGGGCCTGCAACTGATGGTCGACACTCTCAAGCAGGCTGGCTGGAAGGTGGCGATCGCCTCCGGTGGTTTCACCCGTTTTGCCGGCCAGTTGCAGCGGGAGCTGGGGCTGGACGCCATCTTCGCTAACGAGCTGGCGGTGGTGGGGCCGCAGCTGACCGGAAAGGTGAGCGGGCGCATCGTCGATGCCACCGTCAAGGCCGAGGTGCTGCAGCAGCTGGCCGCGGAGTACGGCATCGCCACTGGCCAGACCGTGGCTGTCGGCGATGGTGCCAACGATCTCAAGATGATGGGGGTGGCCGGGCTCGGCATCGCCATCCACGCCAAACCGCTGGTGCGGGCCCAGGCGGCGGCCACCCTCAACCACCACGATCTGGAAGGGGTGATCTGCCTGCTTGGCGCCCTGACCTGCCGCCAGCAGCGCTGGGATCGGCGCTGAGCCCATCGGGCTGGACTCAACCCCACGTCACGGAGGACGTAGTCTCAAAATGGAACTGCAACAGCAATCCCTGTTTATTCCCTGCGGCGAACATAGGCTGCACGTTCGCCACATTCAGCCGCGGGTCGCGGTACATGGCGAGCCGATCCTGATGGTGCACGGCGCCATCGAGAACGGGCGCATCTTCTATACCGAGTCGGGCAAGGGGCTGGCCTGTTTTCTGGCCCGCCACGGCTATCAGGTCTATGTGGCCGATCTGCGCGGGCGGGGGCTTAGCACGCCGGCCATTGCCGAGCAGGCCGAACATGGCCAGCATGAGCTCATCACCGAGGACCTGCCGGCCCTGCACCGCTGGATTGCCGCCCGTCATGCCGGCTTCAAGCTGCACTGGATGGCCCACTCCTGGGGCGGCGTCATCATGGCGTCGACCCTGGTGCGCTTTCCCGAGCTGGCGGAGCAGGTGGCCAGCCTGGTGTTCTTTGGCACCAAGCGCGGCGTGTCGGTACAAAATCCGGAGCGTTGGCTGAAGGTGGATCTGATCTGGAACCGGCTGGCCCCCTGGCTGGCCAGCCGCAGCGGCTTTCTGGCTGCCCGCAGATTGAAGATAGGGGCGGATGACGAGCCGTTGCGCTACCTGCAGGAGACCATCCCCTGGGTCAAGTGTGGCCCCTGGCAGGATCCCAGCGACGGGTTCGCCTATGACGAGGCGGCCGCCCGGGTCAACTGGCCGCCGCTCTGGATGATCTCGGCCAAGGCGGACAAGGTGCTGGGTCACCCGACCGACGTGCGCCGCTTCAGCGCCGAGATGGGCTCGGCCGCACGCCATACCCGGCTCGGCCGGGACAACGGCAACCGGCTCGATTACGACCACATCAACATGCTGACTGCACCTCAGGCGCAGGAGGATCACTTCCCGCAGATCCTCGAATGGCTGCTCAACCCGCAGGCGGCCTGATGGGGGAACCCTCGGGGGGCTGGTAGCCGCAAGAATACCAAATGCAATGGCGGACCCTGGGTCCGCCATTGCTTGCTGCTTGGTGTAGCGCCGCCTCGAGTCGGCGCCTTCTTTTTTACTTGATGGGCGCCGTGATGCCGAGCCGGAACAGAGTTGCCTGGCTGGTATCGGTCAGCTCGCCAACCCCCACCACGCTCCACAGCTCCTCTTCCAGCTTCTTGGCCTTGTGAATGGCGAACTTGGCGATGTAGTCCAGCTCGTTGGCGATGAAGTTGGTATCGGGGCGGCCGGTACGGGAGATGCCGACCAGCACCGAGTAGAACTCCCCCTGGCGCAGCGCCTGCTCGATAAAGCTGCGCTTCTCCGCCACGTTCTGGAAGCTGCTGGCAAGGCGGCTGGTGAAGATGGGCAGGCCGGTCGCCGTCTGCAGACTGGCGATATAGACCTCCTCCTCCTGGGGCTGATCCTCGCGCTCGATGGCCCGCAGCGGGTTCATGATTAGCTGCTTGAGCAACTCCCCCTGGAACAGCGGGTAGAGGTTGTCCTGATCGCCCTGCTCGGCACAGGCCTTGAGCAGCCGCGACAGGCTGCGCGGCTGCGGCGCATGGCCGACCGAGGCCGGCTTGGGCGCCCCCTTGAGCTTGTTGATGTAGACCGGGGTGCAAAAGACGTGGTGGGTATAGATGTTGCGCAGTGCCCGCGCCATGCCGCGATAACGGCGCTGCTCCTGGGCCGCTTTGAGCTTGTTCTGGTTGCTCTCGATCAGCAGCTTGAAGAACTGGCGGCCAGTGTGGCGCTCGGGATCCCCCTCGATGCACAGGTGCAGCACGGTGCGGGTCAGGTTGATGCTGACCAGCCGGTAGGGGAGGCGTTGCAGATCCATGCTCTTGGAGAGTTCCTGCAGGCGCGGCAAGGCGATGGTGACGATGTCGTCCTTCGCCCCCTCGAACGGCTCTTCCAGCTCGATTTGCATGCCGTGGGCCGAGATGTCGCGGGTCCAGCCGAGCCAGGCCCGGCCATTGTGCTTGATGGCGACGGCGGTCTTGTGGATGTAGCGAGCCTCCTTGCGCAGCTGGACATAGTGCAGCGTCTCGATCTCGAAGGGGGCGGCACTGCTGTCGTGACCGAAGCGTTGCAGCTCGTTGGCGTTGTGCTGGCTGGAAGCGTCGAACTGGAACTCTTCCCGCTGGCTGTCGAGGCCGACTTGCTGCAGCAGACCGACGTAGCTTATCTGCTTGAGCCGCTCCTGCAGCAGCATGTCCTGCAGCTGGGGGCTCTCCTTGCCCTGCTGACTGGCCAGATCGGCCTCGTGCAGGTCGCAGCGTTCCAGACTGAACTTGTAGACGCGCCAGCTGGGGCGACGGGCTCCCACCTGGAAGAAGAGCGACATCAGGCCGCTTTGCAGCAGCTCTTCCCGGGTGGCGGAGAAGAAGTAGAGGTGGCTGCGCACCGAGTGGGTAAAGCAGTAGATCAGGGTCTCTTTCAATTCTCCCTTCGCCGGCAACAGGGCCTGCATGCGGGTGGCCGAGAACAGGCTGGCGAGCATGTCGCGGTTCTTGGCGTCGCGCCAATACTCCAGGATGTGCTGGTTGTTCTCGGTGCGCAGGGCGATCTCGAGGCTGGGGCTGTCGCCCGAGCCGAAGAACAGCGGCATGCCGGTCATGCGCGGCAGGTAGAACTGCTCATACCCCTTGATGATGGCGGCGGAGAGCAGGTAGTCGACGCTGACCCGGTAGCGGCTCTTGTTGCTCTCGATGAAATCGTTCAGAAACTGGTCGAAGGCCGGGTGTTCACCGGTCTTGATCAGCCTGAGCCAGTATTTCCCCTCCTTGCTCTCTTCCCCGAGGATCTGGTAGCTGACCGAATGGTGCAGGACCGGGTTTGGGTGATCCCGCTCCAGCCCAGTGAAGAACACCTCGACCTGAGCGCCGGTCTGGTAGTTGGGCAGATAGGGCACCGAGACCCGGATCCCGCCCAGAGAGAGATCGGAACTCTTGGCGAACAGCTTGTCGCCATCGGCGAACTTGATCACCACGGGGGAGCTGAAGTGCATTCGCTCCTGGCGCCGGCCATAGTAGCTGGCAAAGGAGATGGGATTGACATCGTATTGGCGAAACGGGCTGACGGGAGGCTGGAGTTGGCCATCGCTCTTGCCATGCTGGTATTTTTGCCAGTATTGCAGCGCTTCGTAGACCCCCAGGGTGTAGTCATCCTTGTAGAGATAGCACTGAGACTGGAACAGGCCGATGGCCTCGGCTGGCATGAAATGGGTGATCCCTTCGAACTCGTGCACCAGGCACTCATCGCCCAGCTCGTCGCGCATGTCGATGACCCGGCGGCAGGGGGTGCATTTGCGTTTGAGCTCCATCTTGATCAGAAAACGGCTGTTGCTGTTCTCGTCCTGGGTCAGGCGATTGAAGATGTCATCGAAATCCTTTTCTCTGAGCAGAGGAATTAGTTGTTCAATCAGGTGCTGTTGTTGTTCTGATTCCATGTGTTCCTGCCACGGAAAGTCACTTTTCCGATTCTGGGTTTGATCTGTCGGTCGCAAACAAGTATATCAAGCAGGAATTCATCCTGTCCCCGAGTTATCCATGGCCAAAAACAAAACTGCCTATGTTTGTACCGAATGTGGCGCCGACTTCACACGCTGGCAGGGCCAGTGCAGTGAGTGCAAGGAGTGGAACACCATCAGCGAGGTGCGCCTCGGCTCGGTGACCCCGGGCAAGAGCGCCCGCTACAGCGGCTATGCCGGCGCCGTCGGCAGCCAGGTGCAGACGCTGGCGGAGATCGCCACCACCGAGATCCCCCGCTTCTCTTCCGGCTTCAAGGAGCTGGATCGGGTGCTTGGCGGCGGCGTGGTGCCGGGGTCGGCCATCCTGATCGGTGGCAACCCGGGGGCGGGCAAGTCGACCCTGTTGCTGCAGACCATGTGCGGCCTGGCCGAGCGGATGAAGACCCTGTACGTCACCGGTGAGGAGTCGTTGCAGCAGGTGGCGATGCGGGCATCGCGTCTCGGCCTGCCCACCGACAAGCTGCGCATGCTGTCGGAGACCTCGGTCGAGCAGATCTGCCTGATTGCCCAGCAGGAGCAGCCACAGATCATGGTCATCGACTCCATTCAGGTGATGCATGTGGCGGATGTGCAGTCGGCGCCGGGGTCCGTCTCCCAGGTGCGGGAAGCGGCGGCCCTGCTGACCCGCTATGCCAAGCAGAATCACGTCGCCATCTTCATGGTGGGCCACGTGACCAAGGATGGCACCCTGGCCGGTCCCAAGGTGCTGGAGCACTGCATCGACTGTTCCGTGCTGCTCGACGGCAGCCACGACTCCCGCTTTCGCACCCTGCGCTCCCACAAGAACCGCTTCGGGGCGGTCAACGAGCTGGGGGTCTTCGCCATGACCGGGCAGGGGATGCGGGAAGTGAGCAACCCTTCCGCCATCTTCCTCAGCCGCGGTGAGGAGCAGGCGCCCGGCTCCATCGTGATGGTGATCTGGGAGGGCACGCGTCCGCTGCTGGTGGAGTTGCAGGCGCTGGTGGACTACTCCCAGCTCTCCAATCCGCGTCGGGTGGCGGTGGGGATGGATCACAACCGGCTCGCCATGCTGCTGGCAGTGCTGCATCGCCACGGCGGGCTGCAGATGGCGGATCAGGATGTCTTCATCAACGTGGTCGGCGGGGTCAAGGTAGAGGAGACCAGTGCGGATCTGGCCCTGTTGCTGGCCATGGTCTCCAGTTTTCGCGATCACTCCCTGCCCAAGGATCTGGTGGTGTTCGGTGAGGTGGGGTTGTCCGGCGAGATCCGGCCCGTGCCGTCCGGCCAAGAGCGGCTGCAGGAGGCGGCCAAGCATGGCTTCCGCCGTGCCATAGTGCCGCACGCCAATGCCCCCAAGCATCCCATCGAGGGCATGGAAGTGGTGCCGGTCAAGAAGCTGGCCGATGCCCTGGAGGCCTTGTAATCGACATAGTGGCCGCAGGCAGGCAATAAAAAGGAGCGCAACGGGCGCTCCTTTTTGTTGGGTGATGGGGGCAGTGGCTCAGGGGTGAGGGTGTTCGAGATGCTCGCTCAGCAGCTGTTCCAGCTCCCGGTGCAGCAACTCTTCATCGCCGACGTTGAGTTCGATCATCCGCTTGAGATGGGTGGCGCTGTCGATGTCGATATGGTGGCAATAGAACCCAAGCTTCTTGCTGGCTTCATGGGTCAGCATGACCTGCATCTTGATCTCGATGTCACTGCCGCTCAGCACGAAGCTGAGTGAGTACTCTTTGTCGTCATTGCTTTCCCAGTCATCGGGCCGGATCAGCAGGGCGCCCTGCAGGGAAATATCGACCAGCTGGGTCCGCCATTTTTTATCGCCCTGGACGAGATCGGCCATGGTCAAGTAAAGGATCCGTGAAAAACGGCGACGCTCGGACATTCTCATCTCCTGTCAGCAATAGGTACGGGTGCTAGAGGTCATGACATAGAGTGTAATGCACCTTGCACATCAGGATCTTGAACTGGCTCCGAAATTGGATATCAAACCTGCTGGGCGCTGAGTGACTCTACTACCTGCAGTGCCTTGATCAGCCGATCTTCCTGCTTGAAACGATCTTCCAGCACGGGGCCAAGCTGGTTCAAGTCTTCATCCAGCAGCAGCATCTGGGCCTCGTCCGCGTTGCTGTACTTGTCGTTGAACTCCAGCGCGAACTCGGTGCAGGCGCGGATATGGGGGTAGATGCGCTTGGCCAGCTCCAGCTTGTCGCCGCTGGCCTGTTCGAAAGCGGTCACCACATGGTGGTAGATCTCGAAGTGGCCGGCGCTGACGTAGTCGACCAGCTGTTCGCAGAAACTTTGCAGTTCCACATGGCCCGGGAGCGAGCGCGGCTTGCTGTTGCGGGTGGGTTTCAAGCCGGCGAGCCGCATGTACTCGACCAGCAGTGCCTGTCTGGCGTCCAGCCAGTCATCGATAGCTCTGTGCTTTCCTGCCAATGCGCGTTTGGTTTGTTCCAGTTCAGTTAACATACTCCCTCCGTGGGGCATAGGCATGGAGTGCTATCGTGACAGGCCTCCGGCCTTTTTATGGACTGACGACACCTTCCTATAACTAGGGAAAATCCGGTTGACCGTCAATAGGGGCATGGGGATATTGTTACACCGGGTGGTGTTTTGGTTACAAGGCGCCATCATTTGCTCTCCTCTTCCCGTCAATTACGATCACGAAGGGGCGAGATATGTGACTATTTCCGCAGATCTTGATGAAAACCCCAGCATTCAAGCCAATCCGGCTGATAAAGCCTTTGCCTGAGTGTTTTTTTTTGAATAGAGTGGCCCGGTGCTAAATGCCCGATCATAAAGGAAATGTTATGAACAAAGCTCAACTTGTCGATGCAATTGCAGCCAAAGCAGATCTGAGCAAAGCTCAGGCCAAAGTTGCTCTGGAAGAGATCATCAATGGTATTACCCAGAGCCTGAAAGAAGGTGATGCTGTGCAGTTGGTGGGTTTTGGTACCTTCAAGGTGAACCATCGCGCTGGCCGTACCGGTCGCAATCCGCAAACTGGTAAAGAGATCCAGATTGCAGCCGCGAATGTGCCGTCCTTTGTGGCAGGCAAGGCGCTCAAAGACGCCGTCAAGTAATCCCCCAAAACCCGGCGCCAGCCGGGTTTTTTATTGCCATCGTCAGCGGAAATTGTTTCAGATACACTCAAGATATGGCGTGCGCTGTAGTGAGGTGGATGATGGAACAGAAAAATGCCATTCGGCAGGTTGCCGTACCTTGGGCTCCGTCCCGCCAACTCCCCCCGGGCCTGGTCGTGGCCGAACTTCATCAGGATATCTGGAGCGATTCCCTCACCATCATGCTGGGCAGGGCTCGCAGCATCGATCTGCCGCCGCAGATCCTGTGCCGGGTCTATTTCCGGCATATCTTCGCGGTGCGGGTCATGGAGGATTGCGATCTGGCCGAGGGCAAGGATAGTCATGCCATCGAGGAGCAGATCCAGCTCATCACCCCGTCCCGGTTTGCCAGCTGGTTCCATCAGGAGTCGGACGGCCTGCATCTGGATGAGGATCTGCAGCACTATCGCATCTCGACCTGGGATTACTGCGCCGATGTGCTGACCTCCAGAGCGCCCGAGCTGCAGTTCGTGGACAAAGGCGATTAGCGAGGCTGAAGAGACAATAAAAAAACCGGCAACACTGAGTGTTGCCGGTTTTTTATTGGTCGATGCGGGGTGAGTTCAGCCGAGCAGCTGGTCCCGATGCAACCCCAGCACGATGAGCAGGCCGATGAAGTAGAAGGCGCTGATCTTGACGCCCAGGATGGCGAGCAGACCGGCGCAGAGTCGGACGATGGCCTTGTGCAGCCAGGAACCGGTGAAGCGGTACATGGTTACTCCGCCGCTTCGGTGGCGGCGAATTCCGGCACCTTGGCCATGGCATCCAGCACCACCTGGATATCTGCTCCTGGCTTGCAGGCATTTTCGCTCAGGTGACGGCGCCAGGCGCGAGCCCCCTGCATGTTCTGGAACAGCCCCAGCATGTGGCGGGTCATGTGGGAGAGATAGTTGCCCTTGGCCAGCTCCTGTTCGATATAGGGCAGCATCATCCGCACCACCTCGTGGCGACTCGGCACGGCGTTGTTCTGGCCGAATACTAGATTGTCCACCTGCGCCAGAATGTAGGGGTTCTGATAGGCCTCGCGCCCCATCATGACGCCATCCAGGTGCTGCAGGTGCTCGAGGGTCTGCTCCAGGGAGGTGACGCCGCCGTTGATGGCGATGGTGAGATCCGGGTAATCCTGTTTGACCCGGTAGACGCGGGGATAGTCGAGCGGCGGGATCTCGCGGTTCTCCTTGGGGCTCAGACCGCTCAGCCAGGCCTTGCGGGCATGGACGATGAAGGTATCGCAACCGGCGTCGCGCGCCTGCTCGATGAAGGCCTGCAGAAATTCATAGGAGTCCTGATCGTCGATGCCGATGCGGGTCTTCACCGTCACCGGAATGTCGACCAGGTCGCGCATCGCCTTGACGCAGTCGGCCACCAGTGCGGGCTCTCCCATTAGGCAGGCGCCGAAGCGGCCATTCTGTACCCGATCGGAGGGGCAGCCAACGTTGATATTCACCTCGTCATAGCCACGCTCCTCGGCCAGCTTGGCGCAGCGTGCGAGATCGGTCGGATTGCTGCCACCCAGTTGCAGGGAGATGGGATGTTCCTGCTCGCTGTACCCCAGGTAATCCCCCTTGCCGTGAATGATGGCGCCGGTGGTCACCATCTCGGTATAGAGCAAGGTCTGGCGAGTCATCAGACGATGGAAATAACGGCAATGCCGATCGGTCCAGTCCAGCATGGGGGCGATGGAAAAACGCTGCGCCTGCATAAAAATCATCCGGGTTGGCTAAACAAAGGGGGCGGATTTTACCACAACGTGAGGCAGCCCCAGAAAATGAATTTTGTCACCGCGCCAAAGGGGGCCCTGTGATAGTATCCGGCTAATAAAAAGGGTAATTGCGTGATCATGAATCAAGACCAACTTTTACAACGAGCCGAACGACTCTGCGAACAACGCGGGATCCGCTTCACCCCTACCCGACGTCAGGTGTTCAGGCTGCTGGCTGCCCATGGCAATGCCATCAGCGCCTATGATTTGTTGGCCCAGTTGCAACAGACAGAGGCCCACGCCAAGCCGCCGACCGTTTATCGGGCGCTCGATTTTCTGCTCGAACAGGGTTTTGCCCACAAGGTGGAGTCGCTCAACGCCTTCATATTCTGCTGTCACTTCGACCATGCCCACCCGATGCAGTTGCTCATCTGTGACCAGTGCGGCGAGGTGGTTGAGCTGCATGATCCGGCGATCGATGGCGCGTTTTCCGAGCAAGCCAAGTTGCATGGCTTTACTATTACCAATAAGACGATTGAGGCACATGGCCAATGTGCTCGCTGTACGCCCACTGTAGGAAGTCAACATGAAGGCTGATTTTGTAAACCCGTTCCTGCTCTCCCTGCTCAATGTGCTCTCCACCATGGCACAGCTTGAGCTCAAGCCGGGCAAACCCAAGCGCAAGATGGACGAGCTGGCGCGCGGTGATGTCTCCGGCCTCATCGGCATGGTCGGCCCGCAGACCCGGGGATCCCTCTCCATCAGTTTCGAGAAGGGTCTGGCACTGGAGATCATGCGCCGCATGCTGGGCGAGGCGCCGGCCACCATCAATGAAGAGGTGACCGACATGGTGGGCGAGATCACCAACATGGTGACCGGCGGTGCCAAGCGCATGCTGGGGGAGAAGGGGTATGAATTCGACATGGCGACTCCCATCATCGTCTCCGGTATCAACCACACCATCACCCATCGTGCCGACGGCACCAAGATCATGATGCCGTTTGAATCAGATTACGGTCGGGCAACCATCGAAATCTGCTTCGAGTAACCCTATGTGGAAAGCGCTGAAATGGTTCTTCATCGGCTGGGCCCTGCTGCTTATTCTCTCTGACATCGAGATCACCACCTCGCTCTACAAGTACGAAGACAACCGGGTGCTCGTGAATTTTCCGCGTTGGCAGGCAGCACAGCCCTGGGGAACCTTTGAGTGGCATGCCGGGCGAGTTGAGACCCACTGGTACGGACTAGCCGGCAAACCCAAACCGGATCCGTTGCTGTAACGGCAGGACCCCGCCCAACGAAAGAGGCCAGCTGATGCTGGCCTCTTTCGTTATTGACTGTGGCTTAAGCGGCTTCTGTCGCCAGCGTCTCGCGGGGGCGTTGCAGCATGCCGAGGCCGCAAGTCAGCAAGGTCGGCAGCAACCAGGCCAGCCCCTTGTCGAACAGCGGCAGGAAGGCGAACGCATCCATCTGCATGCCGGCAGCGCCCAGCCCGTCCAGGCAGCCGAACAGAAAAGCCACCAGCAGCACGGCGCGAAACGCCAGCCGTGGTCGACCGAAACGGCCCTGTGCAAAAGTGACCAGCACCAGCGCGATGGCGACCGGATAGATGGCGACCAGGATCGGAATGGAGAGGCTGATGAGCTGGCTCAGCCCGACGTTGGCCACCAGGATGGAGACGCATCCCATCAGCAGTACCCACTTGCGGTATGTCCAGCCGGCCAGACCGTGGAAGTAGTCGGCGCTGGCGCAGAGCAGGCCGACCGCGCTGGTGAAGCAGGCCAGGGTGATGATGGCGGCCAGGATCAACTGACCGGAGTGGCCGAACAGGCTCAGCACGTAGGCGTTGACGATGGTGCCGCCATTGTCGACGCTGGTCACCACGCCTGCTGCGCTGTTGCCGAGGTAGAACAGGGAGATGTAGACCGCCGAGAGGCCAACCGCCGAGATGAGCCCTGCGATGGTCAGGTATTTGAACTGGCTCGGGTAGTCCTCGATCCCCCGGCGTTGCAGCAGGCCGATGATGAGGGCACCGAACATCAGGGAGCCGAGGGTATCCATGGTGTTGTACCCCTCCAGCATGCCCTTGATGAGTGGCGTCTCCGTATAGTCGCCGCTGGCCTCTGGTTGGGTGCCTTGCGGGTCAACCAGGACCCCGATCGCCAGGATCAGCAGCATCACCATCAAGACAGGGGTCATGTATTTGCCCACCGCATCCAGCAGTCTGCCTCGGTTCAGCGATACCAGGATCACCAGTGTGAAGAAGAGCAGGCTGTAGAGCAGCAGACCGTGCTGGCCGGCGTCACCCAGCCAGGGCTTGAGCCCCATTTCATAAGCCACCAGGCCGGTACGGGGGGTGGCGAAGGCCGGCCCCATGATGATGTAGATTGCAATGGCCAGCGCCGTGGCTGCCCAGGTCGGCAGATGGCGGGTCATCGCCGTCCAGCCACTGCTGCCCTGTCCGGCGCTGCCTCTGGCAACGGCGACCAGGGTCAGCAGAGGCAGACCCACCGCCGTCAGCAGAAAACCGACCATGGCGGCCAGCAGATGCTCACCGGCCATGAAGCCGGCCAGCGGTGGAAAAATGATGTTGCCTGCTCCCAGATAGAACGCAAACGTCATAAAACCCAGTCCGAATATGTCGGACAACTTCAGTGATTTCGTCAAACCTGACCTCATCTGCCTTATCAGCTTGTTCTTGTTGATTGCACCCACTGCCTGGCAGATAACCGGATAACAATGCTTCCCTCTCCTGTGCCATCGGAAGATCGTCACAGGAGTACCATCTTGAGCATAAAGAAGAGATGTTTGATCTCAATCACACATTAATATCTTGAAACAATTTAGTTGGCCAGAATAAATCACCGATAGAACTGCAGTTGGCGGAAGCGAGAGGGCAGAGCGGAAAAGAGCGTGGCTGCATGACATAGCCGGCAGGAAACCATGCCGGGCGAGATGGCACACAAACAAAAGAGCCTGCACAAGGCAGGCTCTTTGACATGGGCTGGAGCGAAATCAGGCGGCTTCGGCAGCCAGTTTCTCGCCGGAGCGTACCAGCATCCCGAGGCCACAGGCCAGCAGGGTCGGCAGCAACCAGGCCAGGCCCTTGTCGAACAGCGGCAGGAAGGCGAAGGCATCCATCTTCATGCCGGCGGCACCCAGGCCGTCCAGGCAGCCAAACAGGAAGGCAACCATCAACACGCCACGGAACACCAGGCGCGGGCGACCGAAGTAACCCTTCAGGAAGGTGACCAGTACCAGCGCAACCGCAACCGGGTAGATGGCGACCAGCACCGGGATGGAGAGGCTGATGAGCTGGCTCAGACCCACGTTGGCCACCACGGCGCAGATGACGCCCAGCAAGACCACCAGCTTCTTGTAGCTCATGCCGGTGAGGTTGTGGAAGAAGTCCGAGCAGGCGGAGATCAGACCCACGGCGGTGGTGAAGCAGGCCAGGGTGATGATGGCGGCCAGGATGAACTGACCCGGCTGGCCGAACAGGCTCAGTACGTAGGCGTTGACGATGGCGCCGCCGTTGCTGACGTCGGTGGCGACGCCGGCAGCCGTATTGCCCAGCTGGAACAGGGAAACATAGACCACGGACAGACCGATGGCGGAGATGATGCCGGCGATGGCCAGGTACTTGAACTGGCTACGGTAGTCCTGGATGCCTTTCTGGCGCAGCAGGTCGACGATCAGGGCACCGAACATCAGGGACGCCAGGGTGTCCATGGTGTTGTAGCCTTCCAGGATCCCTTTCACGAAGGGGCCGTTCTGATAGTCACCGGAAGAGACGGGCATGGAGCCTTGGGGCGCCACGAATACACCGATGGCCAGAGTCAGCAGCAACAGCATCAGCAGCGGAGTCAGGTATTTGCCGATGGCGTCCATCAGCTTGCCCTGATTCAGAGAGACCAGAATGGCCACCCCGAAGAACAGCACTGTGTAGGCAAACAGGCCGGCTTGGCCCATGTCGCCGATGAAGGGTTTGAGGCCCATCTCGTAGGCCACCAGACCGGTGCGGGGGGCGGCGAAGGCCGGGCCTATGATGATGTAGATGGCGACGGCCAGTGCGGTGGCCACGCCGGCCGGCAGCAGCTTGGTCATGCCGGCCCAGCCGTTGCCGGCCTTGGCGACTGCAATGATGGTGATGAGGGGCAGACCCACGGCGGTCACCAGGAAGCCCAGCATGGCCAGAGAGAGGTGCTCACCCGCCATGTAGCCGGCCAGCGGCGGGAAGATGATGTTACCGGCGCCCAGATAGAACGCGAAGGTCATGAAGCCCAGTCCGAGCACGTCGGACAATGTGAGTGATTTCGTCAAGTTCAACCTCGTCTGTCTTGTAAACTATTGCTTGTTATAGTTTTTTATTGGTCGGTGACCGGCGTTGTTCAGGGGTAAAAAAAAGGAGCCCCGCTTGTTTTTTCATCGCAACCAGTGGTTTGAGCTGGTCTGGAGCGGGCGCTCGTTTAGGAGTCAGCATAATGGCGTGAAAAAATAGTTCAAGACGAAATTTACATCTTCAAATAGAAGGGGCTGGTCAGTTGGATATATCTGTCGGAATAGGTTCCCTTAGCAGAATGGATCACAATTTCACCCCTATCACACCTGTTTAATCCTCTGCCAAGTAGCAATAAAACACGATTTGCCTCTTTTTCCGCCCTGGTGATAACAGCTGTATAACAAACGGCATGCAGATCATAATCCGCCGAAATGCATAAAATTTCATCGGCCATGGCCGTCGGCACGACCAGTGCGACCTGGCCATCGGGGGCCAGCAAGCGGTCGCAGGCGGCCAGCAGAGCATGGCTGTCGAGGGCGCCGGTATGGCGGGCCATCGCCCTGGCCGGATCGCGAAATGACTGGCCCGCCACGAAGTAGGGGGGGTTGGCGACGATGAGATCGTAAGGGTCGGCCTGATACCCCTGAATGGCGCTCTCTATGATGGTGACCCGCAGCGGCCAGGGGGAGGCGGCCGCGTTCTCGCGGGCCTGCTGCGCCGCATGCTTATCCAGCTCCACCGCATCGATGCGGCAGTCGGCGTGGCTGCGTTGGGCCAGCATCAGGGCGATGAGGCCGCTGCCGGTGCCAATGTCGAGGATCCGGCGAGCCTTGCCGAGCGGTGCCCAGGCGCCCAGCAGAATGCCGTCGGTGCCCACCTTCATGGCGCAGCGATCGTGCTCGACGTGAAACTGTTTGAAGGTAAAACCGCTGTTTCGTGCCATCCGACTCCCGTCCTGTACCCGCCTCGCAGAAAATGGTCGGCGATTATAGCGGCTAAGGCACAGTCACCATAGGAGCCGACGACATAATCGCCTATAATCTGCCGTTTCCTTAATGACCGAGTATTGCCATGAGCCAGTCCTTTGATGATTTCGACCTGAATCCAGCCCTCAACCGGGCCTTGGCCGAGATGGGTTTCACCCGCCCCACCACCATCCAGCAGATGGTGCTGGAGCCAGCCCTGGACGGCCGCGATATTCTGGCATCCGCCCCGACCGGCACCGGCAAGACCGCCGCCTTCCTGTTGCCGGCGCTCCAGCATCTGCTGGACTTCCCGCGCCGCAAGCCGGGCCCCTGTCGCATGCTGGTGCTGACCCCGACCCGCGAGCTGGCGCTGCAGGTGACCGCTCACGCCAAGGCGCTGGCTGCCCACACCAATCTCAGCATCGAGACCATCATTGGCGGCGTCAGCCACGAAGAGCAGCTGCCGGCCCTGACCAAGACCACCGACATCGTGGTGGCCACCCCGGGTCGTCTGCTCGAGTACATCGAGAAAGAGGAGTTCGAGAGCCACGACATCGAGGTGCTGGTGCTGGATGAAGCGGATCGCATGCTGGACATGGGCTTCATCAAGGACGTGAACCGCATCGTGGAAGAGGCGCGCTATCGCAAGCACACCATGCTCTTCTCTGCCACCCTGGAAGGGGCAGGCCTCGAGAAGTTCGCCAGCGAGATCCTCAAGGAGCCGGTGGAGCTGCACGCCGAGCCGCCGCGCAGCGAGCGTCGCCCCATCACCCAGTGGGTTCACCTGGCCGACGACGCTGCCCACAAGCTGGCCCTGCTGGTGCACATCCTGAAGAACCCGGAAACCCAGAAAGCCATCATCTTCGTCAAGACCCGCGAGCGGCTGGCGGAGCTCTCCGGCCAGCTGCAGGCGGCGGGCGTGCCCTGCGCCTGGATCCGTGGCGAGATGGAGCAGGCCAAGCGCATCGAGTCGATCCGCAAGTTCCATGAAGGGGAGGTGCCCTTCCTCATCGCCACCGACGTGGCCGCCCGCGGCATCGACCTGCCCAATGTCAGCCATGTCATCAACTACGACATGCCTTACGGCGCCGATGTTTACGTTCACCGTATCGGCCGTACCGGCCGCGCCGGCAACCGCGGTTGCGCCATCAGCCTGGTGGAAGCCCACGACATGGCCATGGTGGCCAAGATCGAACGCTACACCGAAGAGCGCCTCAAGCGCCGGGTGATCGACGAGCTGCGTCCCAAGCACAAGGAGGCGCGAGTGCCGGTGAAGAAGAAAAAGCCGAAGGACGACAAGAAGAAGTCTGCCAAGAAGAAAAAGAAGTAAGCCTGCCCGCCACAACGGCCATCCCTGGATGGCCGTTGTGCTTTTTGGCGTTTGATGGGCCGTATGTCGGGCAGAAAAAAGCCGACGCATAAACGTCGGCCAATAAAAAGTGCTTACAACAGAGGATTCACCTATTCAGACTGGAGGATCCTGAAATTGGTTCCCTCGGGTCGTAATTAATTTTCAGCGCGTTTGAACATCAGGGTATTGGCGTCGGACTCTTCCGGTACGAAGTAGTAGCCATCGCTGTTGAACCCGGTCAGCTGCTCTACCTTGGTGAGTCTGTGCTTGATGATGTGACGGGCCATCATGCCGCGCGCCTTCTTGGCGTAGAAGCTGATGATCTTGAACTGGCCGTTCTTCTCGTCCTTGAACACCGGTGTGATGATGCGCCCCTGCAGGGCCTTGGGGCGTACCGACTTGAAGTACTCGTCGGAGGCGAGGTTGATCAGCACCTCGTCCCCCTGGGCGGCCAGCGCCTTGTTCAGGTGTTCGGTGATGATGTCGCCCCAGAACTGATAGAGATCCTTGCCGCGCGCGTTGTCGAGCCGAATGCCCATCTCCAGCCGGTAGGGCATCATCAGATCGAGCGGACGCAGCACCCCGTAGAGACCGGAGAGCATGCGCAGGTGGGCCTGGGCGAAGTCGAGGTCCGCCTCGCTGAAATCCTCCACCGCCAGCCCCGTGTAGACATCCCCCTTGAAGGCCAGCAGTGCCTGACGGGCGTTGGCCGGGGTGAAATCAGGCTGCCAGTCGGCAAAACGGGCGGCGTTGAGGCCGGCCAGCTTGTCGCTGATCTTCATCAGGCTGGCGATCTGGTCCGGGCTCAGCTGGCGGGCGCGGCCGATCAGTTCGGCGGAGTGGTCCAGCAGCTCGGGTTGGGTGAAACGGGAAGTCACCAGCGGCGACTCGTAGTCCAGCGTCTTGGCCGGGGAAACCACAATCAGCATAACGATCCTTTATAGCGGTGACGCACGCCCCTCATTCATCCAGGGTGACGTTGTCGAGTGTGCCTGAACCCAGCTGCTCTCGGCCCGACAGCTTGATCAGCAGTCGCAGGTCGTTGGCGGAGTCGGCATGGGCAAGGGCCTCACTGTAGCCAATTTGGCCGGCACAGAACAGGGCGAACAGCGCCTGATCGAAGGTCTGCATGCCGAGTTCGGTGGACTTGGTCATCACCTCCTTGAGGCGGTGCATCTCCCCCTTGCGGATGATGTCGGTGATGAGCGGGGTGTTGAGCAACACCTCGAAGGCGGCAAAACGACGCCGTCCATCCGGGCTGGGCAGCAGTTGCTGGGCCACGATGGCCCGCAGATTGAAGGAGAGATCAAACAGGAACTGACGGTGTTTCTCCTGGGGCACCAGATGCAGGATGCGATCCAGAGCCTGGTTGGCGTTGTTGGCATGCAGGGTGGCGAGGCAGAGGTGACCGGTCTCGGCAAACTGCAGGGCAAACTCCATGGTCTCCTGGCTGCGGATTTCGCCGATCAGGATCACGTCCGGCGCTTGACGCAGCGAACTCTTCAGCGCCACGTCGAACGACTCCGTGTCTATGCCCACCTCGCGCTGGGTGATCAGGCTGCGGCCGTGCTGATGCACGAACTCCACCGGATCTTCCACCGTCAGGATGTGACCGTCCACATGCTGGTTGCGATAGCCGATCATGGCCGCCTGGGTGGTGGACTTGCCGGCGCCGGTGGCACCGACGAACAGCACCAGTCCACGCTTGGCCAGGGCTATCTCCTGCAATATGGGGGGCAGTGCCAGCTCGTCGAAGGTGGGGATGCGGGTCTCGATGCGGCGCAGCACCATGCCGGGCAGCTCCTGCTGCCAGAAGGCACTGACCCGAAAACGGCCAAGCTCCTCGCGGTGGATGGCGTAGTTGGCCTCCTTGGTGCGCAGGTAACGCTCGAAGTGATCCTGACTCAGGGTCTCTTTGACCAGCGCCAGTGCCCTTGCCTTGTCGAGGGGCGCTTCTGCCAGCGACTGCAGGTGGCCGTTGACCTTGAGGGTCGGCGGCGTGCCGACCGTGATGAACAGATCCGAGCCTTTGCGGGCGACCAGCTCGGTCAGCAGGGCATCCAGATTCATAACGACTCCTTCCCTAGATTCGTCGTGGTTAGATGGTGTTGGGGTCGACCGCCTTGGCCTTGGCATCCAGCGCCGCCACCATGCCGCGGCTCACCAGCTGCTTGAGGCTCTGATCCATGGTCTGCATGCCGTGGGTCATCCCGGTCTGGATCACCGAGTAGAGCTGGGCGATCTTGTCCTCCCGGATGAGGTTACGCACGGCGGGAATCCCCATCATGATCTCGTGGGCCGCTACCCGGCCGCCGCCGATGCGCTTGAGCAGGGTCTGGGAGATGACCGCCCGCAGCGACTCGGAGAGCATGGATCGCACCATGTCTTTTTCCGCACCGGGGAAGACGTCGATGATCCGGTCGATGGTCTTGGCCGCCGACGAGGTGTGCAGGGTGCCAAACACCAGGTGGCCGGTCTCGGCCGCGGTCATGGCGAGGCGAATGGTCTCGAGGTCGCGCATTTCACCCACCAGTATGATGTCCGGGTCTTCCCGCAGCGCCGAACGCAAGGCGTTGCTGAAGCTCTTGGTGTCGCGGTGTACTTCCCGCTGGTTCACCAGGCAGCGTTTGTTTTCGTGCACGAATTCGATGGGGTCTTCAATGGTGAGGATGTGGTGATGAAAGTTCTCGTTGATGTAGTTGACCATGGCCGCCAGGGTGGTGGATTTGCCCGAGCCGGTCGGACCGGTCACCAGCACCAGGCCGCGCGGGTATTCGGCAATCTTGCGAAAGATCTCCGGGGCATCCAGATCTTCCAGGCTCAGCACAGTGCTGGGGATGGTCCGAAATACCGCGCCGGAGCCGCGCGCCTGCTGGAAGGCGTTGACCCGGAAGCGAGCGAGGTTTGGCACCTCGAACGAGAAGTCCACCTCGAAGTTCTCTTCCAGTTCCTTGCGCTGGTGGTCGTTCATGATGTCATAGATGAGGGCGTGTACTTCCCGGTGCTCCAGGGCGGGCAAATTGATCTTGCGAACCTCGCCATCAACCCTGATCATCGGGGGAACCCCGGCCGAGAGGTGTAGATCCGAGGCTTTATGTTTTACACTGAAAGCCAATAACTCTGTGATATCCATAGATTTGTCATTCTCCCATCACAAGATCACGAACGAAACATGAGCCAGATTGCCGAGCACCTGCTTCAGGTAAAGGAACGTATTGTACAAGCCGCCAGCCGGGCTGGCCGACGCGGCGATCACATCCAGCTGCTGGCGGTCAGCAAGACCAAACCGCTGGAGGCCGTTTGCGAGGCCTATGCCGCCGGTCAACGCCGCTTCGGCGAATCCTACGCCCAGGAAGCGGCCACCAAGATAGATACCCTGCGTGAGCAAGGGAGCTGTACAGACATAGAGTGGCACTTTATCGGCCCGCTGCAATCGAACAAGTCCAAGCTGGTGGCCGAGCGGTTCGACTGGGTACAGAGCGTGGACAGAGAGAAGCTGATCGAACGCCTCAACAACCAGCGCCCGGCTGGGCTCGCGCCGCTAAATGTCTGTCTGCAAATCAATATTAGCGGAGAGAGCAGCAAATCCGGAACGTCGGAACAAGAGATTTTCCGTCTGGCCGAACTGGTCTCCCGGTGCGAGCGGCTGCGGCTGCGCGGTCTGATGGCCATTCCGGAGCACACCAGCGACGAGGCGGTACTGGCTGCCCAGATGGTGCGCATGCAGACTCTGTTCACCGAGCTTGCGCGACAATACCCGGGCGTGGACACCCTCTCGATGGGGATGACCGAGGATCTCGAACTGGCGATCGGCCACGGCAGCACCATGGTGCGGGTCGGTACCGCCATCTTCGGTGCCCGCGACTATTCATGAGAAGGAGCCCGTGATGCGGCGCATGCGGGCTCTGCCTTTTTCAGATCACAGGAGTGTTTGATGCAGTACAGAACCCTCGCCTTTATCGGGGCAGGCAACATGAGCCGCAGCATCATTGCCGGCCTGGTTCAGGCGGGCTACCCGGCTGACCGGATCATTGCCGCCAACCCCAGTCGGCCCAAGCTGGATGCGCTGGCTGGCGACTACGGCATTCGCGTCACCCAGGACAACGCCGAGGCGGCCCGGGCGGCCGAAGTGATCGTGCTGGCGGTCAAGCCGCAGCTGATGGCGGCCATGCTGAGCGCGCTGGTGACGGCGCTGGGCACGCTGGAGGGCAAGCTGCTCATCTCCATCGCCGCCGGCATCAAGGTGGCACGGCTGGCCGAAATGGCGGGCGGCCACGGCCGGATCATCCGCACCATGCCGAACACCCCCTCTCTGC
Source organism: Aeromonas sp. S15(2024) (assembly GCF_041402265.1). Taxonomy (NCBI): domain Bacteria; kingdom Pseudomonadati; phylum Pseudomonadota; class Gammaproteobacteria; order Aeromonadales; family Aeromonadaceae; genus Aeromonas; species Aeromonas sp. S15(2024). Next base: position 316,598 of record NZ_JBGLQY010000004.1, read on the forward strand.
TGGGGCTGGGCATGACCGGGCTGTACGCCCCGCCCGGCATCGAGCAGGCCGATCGTGAGCTGGCCGAGCAGATGATGCAGGCGGTAGGCAAAACCCTCTGGGTGGAGCAGGAGTCCGGCATCAACGGCGTCATCGCCGCGGCCGGCAGTGCGCCTGCCTACTTCTTCCTGTTCATGCAGGCCATCGCCGAGGAGGCCGAGGCCATGGGCTTCTCCCCCGAGCAGGCCCGCCTGCTGGTTCAGCAGACCGCCCTTGGCGCGGCTGCCATGGTCGAGCAGAATCCCGAGCTGTCGCTGCAGACCCTGCGCGAGCAGGTGACCAGCAAGGGTGGCACCACCGCCGAAGCGATCAAGACTTTCCAGCAGCAGGGGCTGATGCCGCTGACTGCGCAAGCCATGCAGGCGGCCGTTGCTCGGGCCGGCGAAATGGAAACCCTGTTCTGAACCCGATTTTCGTTACTCTCAGTTGCAACCTGGAGCCCAGATGAACACTGCTTACTTTCTGATTAATACAATTTTTGACCTCTATCTCATGGTGGTGCTGTTGCGCGTCTGGCTGCAGTGGGCCCGTGCCGACTTCTACAACCCCATGAGCCAGATGGTGGTCAAGCTGACCAACCCGCTGGTGGTGCCGCTGCGCCGGGTCATTCCCGGGCTGGGCGGGCTGGATCTGGCCTCGGTGCTGCTGGCGTTGCTGATCGCCTTCGCCAAGCTGGCGCTGCTCAAGAGCATGAACGTGCTGCTGGCCGACTGGCTCACCCTCAGCCTGTTTGCCGCCCTCACCGTGCTGAAGAAGGCTGGCTCCATGATCTTCTGGGTGCTGCTGATCCGCGCCATCCTGAGCTGGGTCAGCCAGGGGCGCAACCCCATCGAGTACGTGATGCACCAGCTGACCGAGCCCTTCCTGGCTCCCATTCGCCGCATTCTGCCGGCGCTGGGCGGGCTGGATCTCTCCGTGCTGGTCGCCTTTATCGGGCTGCAGGCCATAAACTATCTGTTGGGGGATCTGTTCGGCCAGCTGTGGTGGATGATTTGATGGCAGCCGTCCTGCGGGAAGGGGATGAGCTGGTATTGCATCTGATGATCCAGCCCAAGGCGAGTCGGGATCAGATCGTCGGATTGCACGGAGAAGAGTTGAAAGTGGCCATCACGGCGCCGCCGGTGGATGGTCAGGCCAACAGCCACTTGATCAAGTATCTGGCCAAGCAGTTCAAGGTGGCCAAGGGGCAGGTTCGCATCGTGCGGGGGGAGCTGGGACGGCACAAGACGGTCGCCATTGAGGCGCCCAGGCAGATCCCCGCCGAGGTCAGTGCCCTGCTGGACAATCAGGGTTAACACGAGAAGGATGACACCATGAAAACAGCCTGGATAAGCTGCCTGCTGGCACTGTTGCTGACCTTGCCCCTGCGGGCCGAACAGATGAAGGAGCTGGGCCCCTGGCAGGTGCACTACAGCGCCTTCAACTCCAGCTTTCTCACCCCCGAGGTGGCCAAGGCCTATGGCCTGGAGCGCAGTCGCTACAACGGCATCGTCAACATCGCGGTGCAGAACAAGCAGGGGGTGGCCCAGGCGGTGGGGATCACCGGCGAGGCCAAGAACCTCACTGGCACCATCCGCAACCTGACCTTCCAGGAAGTCAAGGAGGGCAACGCCATCTACTATCTGGCGGTGCTGCCCTATCGCAACGAGGATACCTACCAGTTCACCCTGAAGATCATGGGGGAGGGGCAGCAGCAGACGCTGACCTTCCAGCAAACCTTCTACGTCGATTGATGCCGGCACCCGCCATGCCCTGAAAAAAAGCCCCGAACGCAGGTTCGGGGCTTTTTTATGACTTTATGACGGCGAGTCGGTCGGCGGGGTGAAGTCGTGGATCTCCCCCAGTCGCGGGGTGAAGCGAGGATCCTGATCCCGGTTGTGTTCCACCCACTCCATGGCCTGGCAGAAGCTCTCCCGCTTTGAGAACTCGCTGCGCACCTGATCGATGGCCCGCTCCGCGCTGCGCCGCTCCATCTTGCTGGCCTTGCGGTCGCTGAACTGTTGCTGCTGGGCCAGCATCCACTCGGTGAAGGCCTGGCGGCACTGTGTTTCGCTGGCTGCCTGGGCGGGCAGGGTCAGCAGCAGAGAGATCATCAATACAAAACGCATAACAAACCGGTGATTGAGGGGGTGGTTGCCTGAAAGGGCGGCATTTTATGCCGAAAACTTGAGCATGAACAGGGGGCGATAACAGAAGATTGGGGCCGGCATGGCCGGCCCCGGGCAGGATCAGTGCTTGACCAGGTAGAGCTGGCGGCTGTAGGCCACGTCTTCCGGATTGTTGATGGGGTAGCCCTTGAGCCAGGGCTTTATCAGCCGGGCGTTGGTGTACTGATAGATGGGGGCGATCGGCGCCTCCTTCTGCAGTACGGCCTCGGCCTCATCGAACAAGCGGGCCCGTTCACGGGGATCCTGACTGTTGGCCGCCTTGGCCAGCAGGGCATCGTAGCCGGCGTTGGCGAAGCGGGCCATGTTGCCGCTGTGGTGGGAGCCCCACAGGCCGAGGAAGGCTGATGGATCGTTGTAATCGGCCACCCAGGAGGAGCGGATCACCTCGAACTGGCCGCTCTGGCGGCTGTCGAGATAACTCTTCCACTCCTGGTTGGTGAGTTCGACCTGCGCCCCTAGCTTCTGTTTCCACAGGTTGGCGATGGCCAGCGCCATCTTCTTGTGCACCTCGGCCGTGTTGTAGAGCAGGGTCAGCTTGAGCGGGTTGGCCGGGCCGTAGCCCGCCTCCTTGAGCAGGGCTCTGGCCTTGTTGTCGAGGACCTGCTGGCTGCTGCTGGAGAGCAGGTTGGCCTTGGGCTCGAAGCCGGCGACCACGTCCGGGGTGAAGTGATAGGCCGGTTTCTCACCCGTACCCAGGATCTTGTTGGCGATGAGGCCCCGATCGATGGTGTAGGAGAGCGCCTTGCGCACCCGCATATCGTTGAGGGGGGCGCGCTGGGTGTTGAAGGCGTAGTAGTAGGTGCCGAGCTGATCCGGGGTATAGACCTCGCCCGGGATCTGCTGCATCAGCTTGTGATACTGCTCCTTGGGGAAGGACTCGGTGATGTGCAGGTCGCCGGCCAGGTAGCGGTTGGTGGCCGCGCTCTCCTGGTTGATGGGTACGAAGGTGACCCTGGTCAGCACGGTATGGGCGCGATCCCAGTAGTAGGGGTTGGGGGTCAGCTCCAGCTTTTCGTTCACCACCCGGTGACTGAGCACAAAGGCCCCGTTGCCGACCAGCTTGCCGGGCTGGGTCCACTGGCTGCCGTATTGCTCCATGCTGGCACGATGCAGCGGCGACAGGCTGGGGTGGGTCAGCAGGCTCAGGAAGTAGGGCACCGGCTGGGAGAGGGTCACCTGCAGGGTGTGCTGGTCGAGGGCCTTCACGCCGAGTTCCTCGGGGGGCAGCTTGCCGGCTACTATGTCGTCCACCTTGTCGAAGCGGGCCAGCTGGGCGAACCAGGCAAAGGTGGCGGCCTCTTTGGGATCGACCAGTTTGCGCCAGCCGTAGACGAAGTCGGCGGCCTGCACGGGATCGCCGTTCGACCAGCGGGCGTCCGGGCGCAGATGGAAGGTGAAGCGCTGATTGCCCTGGTTGTCCCAGCTGGCGGCCACCCCGGGCAGTACCTTGCCGTCCGGCCCCTGGGTCAGCAGCCCCTCGTAGAGATCCCGCAGCACCTGCAGTTCGGGCAGGCCGACCAGCTTGAGCGGACTCAGGCTCGCCGGCTCGTCTTTGAGATGACGAACGACGGCCTGCTCGGCGGCGAGCTGGGTGCCGGGCGGAACATCGGCAGCCTGGACACAGGCACTGCCCAGCAGGGCCAGCAGGAGACTCCATCCTTTCATGGTTAATCCTTCAAATAGTGTGAAGCGGGGAGAAAACTCGGCGATAAGTGGTCGCCGACAGACGGGAAATCATGATATCCCGTTTGCTGGTCAGACCGCCAGTATGAGTCCCTTGGATGAGGGGACTCCCCGGCATCTTATTTGACCCGCCATTTGGGCAGAGGAGTGAGCAATGAGAACATGGATCCTGTTGGCCCTGGCCATCAGTCAGGGGGCCTGGGCGCTGGCGCCGTGCGAGCGACAGAGCCAGGTCGGCAGCTGGTGCGAGGCAAACATCGCCGCGCTGCACCCCACCCAGGGGGGCGTGGGCCAGATCCAGGTCGACAACACCCAGGCCGAGCTGGCGGGCAAGAGCGCAAAACAGCTCGACAAGGTGATGAAAAAGAAAGAGATCCCCATCGTCATCGCACCCGATGGCGACTACTGGCTGGTGGACAGACACCATCTGACCAAGGCGCTGTGGCAACTCGGGGTGAAGCAGGTTCGGGTCAAGGTGATCGCCAGGCTGCAGGACAAGGCCAGCTTCTGGAGCCAGATGCAGGGCAATCATTGGGCCTGGCTCAAGGACGAGCAGGGTCGGCCCCTCACGCCGGAACAGTTGCCGAGCCGCATCGACCTGCTACCCGACTACCCCTATCGCACCCTGGCCGGGTTGCTGCAGGATGCGGGCTATTTCGACAAGCGGGAGCAGGTCTACTTTGTCGAGTTCGCCTGGGCCAGCTGGCTTGGCCGGCAGATGGACTGGCTGCCGATCGACAGTGCCAACCTGGCGGATCGCCTCTATCAGGCCAAGCGGCTGGCGTGCAGCAACAAGGCGGCCGATCTGCCCGGCTACCCCGGCAAGCAGTGCCGGGTCAATCAGCCCGATAGCGACAACTGAGCGACAGGATGAAAGCGGGGGGCCATAGCCCCCCGCTGCATCACGATCGGCTCTCGTCCCAGCGGGCGGCAGCCTGTTCCAGCAGGGCCACCTCGCCTTGCTGGATCAGTGGCAGCAGCGCCTGCACCTGTTCATCTGGCCACTCCCACCAGGCCAGCGCCTGCAAACGGGCAATCTCGTCCTCAGAAAAGCGCATCCTGATAACCTTGGCCGGCGTACCGGCCACCATGGCATAGGGCGGTACATCCTGGTTGACCAGGGCACGTGCCGCTATGATGGCGCCGTCGCCGATAGTGACCCCCGGCATGATCATGGCGTCCATGCCGAGCCAGACATCGTTGCCGATGCGGGTATCGCCGGCCGGGCGGTAGCTGCGCCGGAGCGCCTCCACATCTGAAAACGGATAGGTGCTGATAAAGGCCGTGTTGTGGGTCTGGTTGCCCCCCATGATGATCTTCACCCCGGCGGCTATTTGTACATAGTCGCCGATATGGAGCTGATCGATGTGCCAGAGCGGCTCCCAGCCAGTCTCCGGGCTGCGGCTGAAACGGTCGCCGTGCAGATAGCGCACGGCATGCTCTTCAAAGGGGCCGTCCCAGGCGCCGGAGTAGTAGCTGTGCCGTCCCTTGAGATGGATGTTGGGGTTGCTCACCGTCAGATGCAGGTATTCGACCTGCGACCAGTGTTGGCAGGGTTTCATGGCTGTTTCCTCGTTCAAATGGATAGGGGTGGATGACGCGAGGAGTGCAGCTAATAGATCCAGACCAGCAGGCGGGGCACGCACAGGGTCGAGCAGCCCAGCGCCTGGGGTAAACGGGGTCGCAGCATGGGAAGAGGGATCCTGAAAGATGAGTTCCCATGGTAAGCCATGCCGGGGCGGGAGCCAAGCTGTGCACCAGCCAGCTGGTCAAAACCTGCACAAAATATTGGGTTGATATTCATTCTCAACTGGGCATGATAAAAGTCCCACCCATCAACCTGGGAGATCGGCATGACCCATCAAATCTGGCAGCGTTACATGCTGGAGGCTGAAAATGCGCTGGGCGCCGGCGCGCTCGGCACCGCCATCTGCCTCTATCAACAGGCCCTCGCCGAGGTGTATGAACTGAGTGACGGCGATCTGGATGAACTGGCCAGCATGCGGGTGGCAACCTGCCACCGGCTGGCCGATTTCTGGCGCGCCATGGAGGAGCCGGCCTACGAGCTGCGCTACCTCAAGCTGGCCTCCGAGCTGGTCACTGCGCTGGTGCCCCAGTGTCCGAATCGGGAGTGTGAATCCCTCATCAGTGAACTGGGCTGCTGCCGGGCGGCGCTGCTCTCTTTCCTCAAGCGCCACCCCAATCCCGATATCGCCCGTCTGATCCAGTTGCAGGATCAGGTGCAGGGCTGCGAGCTGATCGGCCGTTTTCGCCTCAACTGAGGATCATTTACGGCCCTTGAGGCGCTGGGCGATCCGCATCTGTGCCTCTTCCCCCTGCAGGGCGAGGGAGAAAGCGCGCGCCTCCAGATCGATGACGAAGTGCACCGCCTGCCTGAGCTCCTGCTTGAGCAGCGCCTTGCTCTTTTGCAGCGCCCTGGGCGCTTTGGCCGCCAGCTTCAGACCCTGCTCCCTGGCAAAGGGGAGCAGGGCTTCGGCCGTCAGCACCCGGTTGGCAAGGCCGAGTCGCAGCGCCTCGTCGGCATCGATGGCTTCGGCCAGCAGCAACAGCTCCGCTGCCTTCAGGTGACCCACGCTGCGCGGCAGCAGCAGGCTTGAGGCAAACTCCGGCACCAGCCCCAGCTCGACGAAGGGCAGTTGCAGACGGGCATTGTCGGCCAGATAGACCAGATCGCAGTGCAGCAGCAGGGTAGTGCCGATGCCGACCGCGGCGCCGCCGACCGCGGCGATCACCGGTTTGGGGAAGTCGGCCAGGGTATGCAGAAATTGCAGGATGGGGTCGTCGGGATCCAGCCCCGTCTTGCCCATGAAGTCTGCCAGATCATTGCCGGCGGTGAAGCAGTCGGGCTGTCCCTGAATGAGCAGGGCATGGATGGCGTCATCCGCCGTCGCTTGCCGCAATGCCTCGGTGAGCGCACGATACATGACGGTATTGAGGGCGTTGCGCTTGTCGGGGCGATTGAGGGTCAAGGTGAGCAAGCCATCCTGCTGCTCGGCAATGATAATGGGGTCCATGTCTAAATCCTTGTTATTGCTGGCTGTCAAAGGCTTACCGCTGCGGTAAGCTTTGTTGCGTTTAACAACATCATAAAAGGATTTCAACCATGTTTAAACGTGCGTTCTATTCCCTGCTGGCCCTGGGACTGGCCGCTCCCGCCCTGGCCAAGGTCGAGGCCGTCGACGGTTATGTGCGCCTGCTGCCGCCGGGCTCTCCCAATACCGCCGCCTTCCTGGTGCTGAAGAATGATGCCGATCAGCCGGTCAAGCTGGTGGCTGCCGCCTCGCCCGAGGTGGGCCGTGCCGAGCTGCACACTCATCTGCACGAGAACGGCGTGATGAGGATGCGCCAGGTCGAGAGCATAGAGGTGCCGGCCAAGGGGGAAGTGGCGCTCAAGCCCGGCAGTTTCCACATCATGCTGTTCGAGGTGCGTGAGCTCTCCCAGGGCACCCCTTTCCCGCTGACGCTGACCATGGATGATGGCCAGCAGCTGGAGCTGAGCCTGCCGGTGAAGCCGGTTGAACCCATGGCAGGCATGCAGCACTGACATTAATGGACGCTTGTTCAGCTTTTTACACTGTGTATTCCCGTCGCTCTGGGTAAAATGATGGCCTTTCCAGTCCAACAAGAGAGTAACGTGATGAAGAAGACCTTGATTGCCGGTTGTGTGCTGGCCCTGTTCAGCCAGGCTGCCATGGCTGCCGATGACTGGCGTTTTGCCGCCGGTGCCGATGTATGGAATGCTCAGGGCAGCGGCCAGATCAACGGTGTCGGGGCCAATGGCAGCTACGACGAGAACTACAACTGGAGCGGCTACCTGCAACTGGAGCACGGCATCATCCTGCTGCCCAACGCCAAGTTCGAGATCTCCGATTTCGGCACCAGCGGCGGTGCCCTCAACAACGATCTGATGGCCTATGACCTGAGCCTCTACTATCGCCTGTTCAACAACGATCTGTTCCAGATCGACCTGGGTCTGACCGGTCGTCGCTACGATGGCGATTTCAACACCCAGCACTACTCCTATGACAAGGACGTGCTGATGGCCTACACCGGCGCCGAACTGCGCATCCCGGGTACCGGCTTTGCCGCCTTCGGCGATGCCCGCGTGCAGGATGCCGACAACTACGACTACCGTCTGGGTGGCTCCTACAAGTTCGCGACCGTACCGCTCAAGGTGCGTGCCGGCTGGCGTGATGCGAGCATGGACTTCGATCGCGTTGACCAGCGGGTAGACGGCTGGTTCATCGGCGGCGAATTCACCTTCTAAATTCCGGCAATCTCTGGTGACGATGCCCTCATCATCCCGATGACGGCATCCGGCGAGGAACGAACATGGGTCATATCATAGTGACGGGGGCGGGGTCCGGCTTGGGCCGCGCCTTGACCATAGGTCTGGTTGAACGGGGCCATCAGGTTTCCATGATGGGGCGTCGTTATCAGAAGCTGCAGGAGCAGGAAGCCTTGCTCGGCAAGGCGGTGATCGGCATTTCCGCCGATCTGGCGCACCATGAGGAAGTGGATGTCGCCTTTGCCGCCGCGGTGGAGTGGGGCGGCCTGCCCGAGCTGGTGCTGCATTGCGCCGGCGTGGGCGAGTTCGGCCCGGTCGGCGTCTATACCGCCGAGCAGATCCACCGGGTGGTGGAGAGCAATCTCATCTCCACCATTCTGGTGGCCCAGCAGACGGTGCGCCTCATCGGCGACAAGGGCGGGGTGCTGGCCAATGTGCTCTCTTCCGCCGCCCAGGTGGGCAAGGCCAACGAGAGTCTCTACTGCGCCTCCAAATGGGGGATGCGCGGCTTTCTCGAATCCTTGCGGGCCGAGCTGAAGGGCTCGCCGCTGCGGCTGGTGAACCTCTATCCGAGCGGGATCCGCAGTGAATTCTGGGACAACTCGGATCACGTGGACAGCAGCGGCTTCATGACCCCGGAAGATGCTGCCGCCTACATGCTGGATGCACTGGAAGCCAGAAGCAGCTGCCACGTGACCGATCTCTTTATCGGTCGCAATCCCTGACAAAAGGCCGCCGTCATCCGGTTGCCATCGTCAGAATACAGAAACAAAAAGCGCGCCATCGGCGCGCTTTTTTATACCTGCAAGGGGCGGGATTAACGGCCCAGCTTGGCCTTGAGCATGGCGACGATGTCGCTGATGGCAACTTCCTGCTTCTCGCCGGTGCGGCGGCACTTGTATTCCACCACGCCGTTGTCCATGCCGCGCTCGCCGATGACGATGCCGTGGGGTACGCCCAGCAGCTCCATGTCGGCGAACATCACGCCCGGACGCTCTTTACGGTCGTCGAACAGCACATCGACACCGGCGGCCTTCAGCTCGGCGTAGAACTGCTCGGCCAGCTCGGCGACGCGCACGGACTTGTGCATGTTCATCGGCACGATGGCCACTTCGAACGGGGCGATGGCGTCCGGCCAGATGATGCCGTACTGGTCGTTGTTCTGCTCGATGGCGGCCGCCACCAGGCGGGAGACCCCGATGCCGTAGCAACCCATCTCCATGGTGACGGACTTGCCGCCTTCGTTCAGCACGCTCGCCTTCATGGCTTCGGAGTACTTGGTACCCAGCTGGAAGATGTGGCCCACTTCGATGCCGCGCTTGAGCAGCAGCTTGCCCTGGCCGCACGGGCTCGGGTCGCCTTCCACCACGTTGCGCAGGTCGGCAACTTCATAGGTGGTGATGTCGCGATCCCAGTTGGCACCGGTCAGGTGGAAGCCGGTCTCGTTGGCGCCACAGACGAAGTCAGCCAGGTGGGCGGCGCTGCGATCGGCGATGATGCGACCGGCAAAGCCGACCGGGCCGATAGAGCCAGCATCACAGCCGGCGGCTGCCTTGATCTGCTCGTCATTGGCGAAGGTCAGCGGGTTGGCGACACCCGGCAGCTTCTCGGCCTTGATTTCGTTCAGCTCGTGGTCGCCACGCAGCACCAGCGCGATGACGGCCTGGTTGCCGTGCTCGTCCGCTTCACCCAGCACCAGCAGGGTCTTGGCGACGGTGCTCGGGGCCACGCTCAGGAAGGCGGCCACTTCATCGATGGTGTGGACGTTTGGGGTCGCAACCTTGGTCAGGGCTGCGGTGGCAGCGGCGCGCTCGCCAGCCGGCGCCAGCGCCTCGGCCATCTCGATGTTGGCGGCGTAATCGGAGCTGTCGGAGAAGGCGATCAGGTCTTCACCGCTCTCGGCCAGCACCTGGAATTCGTGGGAGCCGGTACCACCGATGGAGCCGGTATCGGCCTGCACCGGACGGAAGTTCAGACCCATGCGGGTGAACGCCTTGCAGTAGGCGGCGTGCATCTTCTCGTAGGTATCGACCAGGGAGGCCTTGTCGATGTGGAAGGAGTAGGCGTCCTTCATCAGGAACTCGCGGCCACGCATCACGCCGAAACGGGGACGAACTTCGTCGCGGAACTTGGTCTGGATCTGGTACAGATTCAGCGGCAACTGCTTGTAGCTGTTCACTTCGTAACGGATCAGCGCGGTGATCACCTCTTCGTGGGTCGGGCCCAGTACGAAGGGACGGTTGTGACGGTCGGTCAGACGGCACAGCTCGGGACCGTAGTCATCCCAGCGGCCGGACTCCTGCCACAGCTCGGCGGGCTGAACCACCGGCATGGAGACCTCGATGGCACCAGCATTGTTCATCTCTTCGCGAACAATGTTCTCGATTTTTTTCAGAACCCGCAGACCGGACGGCAGCCAGGCATACATGCCGGAGGCCAGTTTGCGGATCATGCCGGCGCGCAGCATCAGCTGATGGCTGATGATCTCGGCGTCGGACGGGGTTTCCTTGAGAGTGGAAAGCAGATATTGGCTGGTACGCATCGCGGTAGACCTTAGCTAAGACGGGCGGCGGGGCCCTGGATAATTTCAAGAGCGGAATTTTAACAGGACGGGCCCTGCGGCCCAAGGGCTAAATTCGTACGATGGGAGAAAGCGGGGGCATCGCCCCCGCTGCGGTCAGACCCGAAATTGCGACAGCAACCGCTGTTGCAGCAGGCTGGCCTGATGGAGAGAGGAGGCGAGCTGCAGACACTCCTGCGCCTCCTGCTCGCCAGTCTGGGCCTGCTGGCTGATGCCGGAGACCTTGTCCGAGGTGTGGCTCAGGGTATGGGAGAGCTGGCCGGTGGCGTCTGCCACCTGCTGCACCATGTCCGCCAGGTGGTCGATGGCGCCCTCCACCTTGAACAGGATCTGCTTGGTGTTGTCGGAATCCGCCATGCCCGACTCCACCGTCTTCAGGTTGCGCTGCATCATCAGGTAGGCGGTTTCGGTCTGCTGCTGGATGCTGTTGATCACCTCGTTGATCTCGGCGCTGGAGGAGGCGGTGCGATTGGCCAGGGTGCGCACTTCGTCGGCCACCACCGCAAAGCCGCGGCCCATCTCGCCGGCCCGGGCGGCCTCGATGGCGGCGTTGAGCGCCAGCAGATTGGTCTGCTCGGAAATGCCGCTGATGGTGGAGATGATCTGGCCTATCTGGCTGGCCTGCTCCTTGAGGGCGTTGATGGCGGTGGCGCATTCGCCCACCTCCATCACCACCCGCTGCATGCCCGCGCTGGCGGAGGAGACATACTGACTGCTCTCGGTGGTGAGCTGGCGCACCTCGTTGGCATTTTGCGCCGCTAGGCTGCAGTTGTCCGAGATGGTGGTGGCCACCTGCACCATCTGCTCGCTGTCATGGTGCAGCGCCTGGGCATGTTCGGCCGTCTGGCGGCTGCTCTGGCTGATGGCCTGAACCCGGTTGACCGAGGTGTGCACGTGCTCGCTGATGTGCTGGTTGTTGTCCATGGTGGAGCTGATCATCTTCTGCAGCTTCTCGATGAAGCGATCCACGCTGCCGGCCAGCGAGCCGATTTCGTCGTCACGCCTGAGGTTGATGCGGGCGTTGAGATCCCCTTCACCGGCTGCGATGTCCTGCATGCGCCGATTGACTTGCAGCAGGGGCCGCACGATGGCGCGCACCAGCCAGAAGCCGCACAGGGTCACGATCAGCAGGCTGAACAGCAGGCCGCCCAGGATCAGACTCTTGGTATGGTTGATGATGGTGTTGAGCTGACCCACCTGATCCTCGACCGTGGCATCGCCCTTTGCCTCCACCTCGACCAGCAATTTCTTGAGCTGATCGGCGCTGCGCTCATAGCTGGTCAGCTGGCGTTGATACTCGCCAAGGGCTGCCATCCACTGCACCATCAATTGCTGAACCTCGGTTTCCAGCGCCCGATACTGGGTTGCCAGCGACTGGCCGGCAAACTCCCCCTCTGCGGGCACATCAAACAGTCCGCTGGCCAGCATGGCGTCGACCGCCTCCCGGTAGAAGCGGGTCGCCTCCTCCATCTCGCTCTGGATGGCGGGGGTGAGCCCTTCGCTCTGCATCTTTTCCAGCGCATAGAGCTGACGCAGGAAGCCTATATTGGCCTCCATGCCGCCATCGGCTGCGTGCCAGCGGGTCGCCAGGCCGCCATTCCAGCTGATGGCCTGATCCGGTGACTGGGTGAGGCTCTCGACCGCGCCATCACCCACCACCTCAAGCTGGGTCGAGAGGCGGGACATGCGTTCAGAACTGGCGCGCAGCGCCTGATCTAGGCGGGTAAACGTCTGGTAGAGCGCCAGCAGCTGTTCCTGCTGCTGCTGGTAGACCTGATGCTGCTGGTTCATGGTGTTGATGGCGGCGTCATCGATGAGCCGACCTTCGCCCACCCGGCGCATGGCGTCGGTGGTGGCGGTTCTGGCCTGCTGCAGCTCCTGCTCGTCGAGGGACATGCCTCTGAGCATCTTCTGGATGTAGAGCGACTGGTTGCCGAGCTCGATGGAGCCCTCCATGGCGCCGTCTGCAGTCTGCCAGGCGGCACCCAGCACATAGGAGAGCAGATCCGCCAGCCGCTGGCTGCCATACCAGCCGACGACGCCCATGCCCAGTGTGCAGCTGAGCAGAATGGCCAGCCCCAGGTTCGATGTGGTGACGATTTTCATGATTAAGGACCTTCCTTGGCTCCAAACAAACCCAATTTAGTGTTTTATCAGTGGCAACAAAATGCCATGCCAGATGGAAAATAAAGTTGTTGCCCGGCTCGGATCCAAGCATGGCTTGGAACGCGCGAATGTGCCGAAAATCCGCTGCGGTCCCGCCGCCCTATGCTGGATACTTATCCAGTTATTCTTTATGCTATGAGCCAATTTACAGATAGCTGGTTTGGCGAGGAGAGAGCCGTGATTGGTCGCTTGAGAGGCGTAGTGATTGAGAAACAACCCCCCGAGGTATTACTGGAGGTCGGGGGCGTGGGCTATGAGGTGCACATGCCCATGAGCTGCTTCTATGATCTGCCCGAGATCGGCAAGGAAGCGGTCATTCACACCCACTTCGTGGTGCGGGAAGACGCCCAGCTGCTGTACGGCTTCAATCACAAGCAGGAGCGGGCGCTGTTTCGCGAGTTGATCAAGACCAACGGGGTCGGCCCCAAGCTGGCGCTGGCCATCCTCTCCGGCATGACCGCCACCCAGTTCGTGCTGAGTGTCGAGCGCGAGGAGATAAGCTCCCTGGTCAAGTTGCCAGGGGTTGGCAAGAAGACTGCCGAGCGACTGGTGGTGGAGATGAAGGACAGGCTCAAGGGGTGGGTCAGCCACGATCTCTTCTCGCCGGCCGAGATCACCCTGCCCGCGAAGGAGAGTGCTCTGCGGGCGCCGGATTCGAGCGAAGAGGCCGCCAGTGCGCTGGTTGCACTCGGTTACAAGCCGCAGCAGGCCAGCCAGATCGTCAGCAAGGTGGCGGTGGATGGCATGTCGGTGGAAGATATCATCCGTGAAGCGCTGCGCAGCCTGGTGTGAGGTAGAGAATGATTGAAGCGGATCGCCTCATTTCCGCCGCTGGCGGGCGTGAGGAAGAAGTCATCGATCGGGCCATCCGGCCCAAGCTGCTGGCCGATTACACCGGCCAGGATCCGGTCTGCGAACAGATGGAGATCTTCATCGCGGCTGCGCGCCAGCGCGGCGAGGCGCTCGATCACCTGCTGATCTTCGGCCCGCCCGGGCTTGGCAAGACGACGCTGGCCAACATAGTGGCCAACGAGATGGGGGTCAACATCAAGACCACCTCGGGCCCGGTGCTGGAGAAGGCCGGCGATCTGGCGGCGCTGCTCACCAACCTCGAGCCGAACGACGTGCTGTTCATCGACGAGATCCACCGCCTCAGCCCTGTGGTGGAGGAGGTGCTCTACCCGGCGATGGAGGATTACCAGCTCGACATCATGATCGGGGAGGGGCCGGCGGCTCGCTCCATCAAGCTCGACCTGCCCCCCTTCACCCTGATCGGCGCGACGACCCGGGCCGGCTCTCTCACCAGCCCGCTGCGGGATCGCTTCGGTATCGTGCAGCGCCTCGAGTTCTACAACGTCAGGGATCTGACCGACATCGTCGCCCGCAGCGCCCGTTGCCTCGGGCTCGACATGACGGAAGACGGTGCGCTGGAGGTGGCGCGTCGCTCGCGCGGTACGCCGCGAATTGCTAACCGTTTGTTGCGCAGGGTGCGGGATTTTGCCCAGGTGAAATCCGACGGCCGGATTGACGGACCCATAGCGGCCCGAGCCATGGACATGCTGGACGTGGATAACGAAGGGTTCGACTTCATGGACCGCAAGCTATTGTTGGCTGTCATAGACAAGTTTCTGGGGGGGCCGGTGGGGCTCGACAACCTGGCTGCGGCCATCGGCGAGGAGAAGGACACCATCGAAGATGTGCTCGAACCCTATCTGATCCAGCAGGGCTTCCTGCAACGTACACCCAGAGGGCGGATCGCGACACCAAGAGCTTATGCGCATTTTGGCCTGCAACGGCCAGATGAAGGGTAAAAACAGTTGATTGAACAAAAAACCGCCTTCAAGGGCGGTTTTTTGTTATCCGGGCAAAAAAAGCCCACTGCGGATGCGGTGGGCAAAGACAATTCAGGATGGATGTTCACAGACAGTGAGTGCGTCTGGAGACAGACCGGTAAAAAACAGAGTGAGCCGTCGCGAGGCCTCAGAGTCGGTTCATTTGATAGAGCTGAACGAACGAAAGCTTGTAGTAACGGATGGTTTTAGCAACAAACTTTTTCATCTTTAATTCCAATAGACAGGTTCGAAATGTTCATCGAATACGTACCGGGAACCCAGATTGACCGGCCTGTATCCAAGGGTATGCCCTCACTGCGAGGCGCATTGTAGGAGCTCTGTCTGACTCGGACAAACAAGAAAAATTACCCATCTCAGATTAGATTAACTAATCATTTTGTGGCCTTGTCAAATTAGCATGGATATGCGTTTTTATTGGTTTTTAATTGGTTTTATTCTGGCTGGGGACAAGCGAGGGAAACATGATGAAAACACCCTTGAGAGTTGTTTTTTAACAGAAGCATTACTTATTTGCTTCAAGATTAAAGTTGATTTAAATCAATGATTTGCGATTTTTATTTTTTTGTGACCCAGCTCTCTAAAATAAATGGAAAGGGTCGTGAAAATGCCTTTGAAAGGCATGTATTGATGGTGGTTTTACATTGATTTCAATCAAATAAAGGTGATATAAAACTCAGGTCATTATGGGCGGGAATAAAGCAAGCTTGATTGTTTTGCAATTGTTAAACATTAGCTTTTTTTGTTCCCTATTATTGCCTTGTTGTTAATGTGGTGGCAGTCGAATCCGGTCGTCAGTGCAAAACTGGAACATGACCGATAATTCGGGGACTTCCAACGGAAGCTTTGTCTTAAAACTTAAAATAGCCGTGCCAATAATCGGTGAGGAAACATCATGATTGCTGAGCATGTGGTAGACCTATCGCGGTTCCAATTCGCTGCGACGGCCCTTTATCACTTCCTGTTTGTGCCCTTGACGCTCGGAATGGCCTTCATTCTGGCGATCATGGAGTCTGTCTATGTGATGACCAACAACCCTGTCTACCGGGACATGACCAAGTTCTGGGGCAAGTTGTTTGGTATCAACTTTGCCCTCGGGGTCACCACAGGGCTGACCATGGAGTTCCAGTTTGGTACCAACTGGGCCTACTACTCCCACTATGTCGGCGATATCTTCGGGGCCCCGCTGGCCATCGAAGGTCTGATGGCCTTCTTCCTGGAATCCACCTTCGTCGGTATGTTCTTCTTCGGCTGGGATCGGCTCTCCAAGCGTCAGCACCTGGCTGCGACCTGGTTGATGGCGCTCGGGACCAACCTCTCCGCGCTCTGGATCCTGGTTGCCAACGGCTGGATGCAGAACCCGGTCGGTGCCGAGTTCAACTTCGAAACCATGCGCATGGAGATGGTGAGCTTCGCCGATCTGGTATTCAACCCGGTTGCCCAGGTGAAGTTCGTCCACACAGTGGCGGCAGGCTATACCACAGGCGCCATGTTCGTGCTGGGCATCTCTTCCTATTACCTGCTCAAGCATCGTGACGTGGCCTTCGCCCGTCGCTCCTTCGCCATCGCGGCCGCATTCGGCATGGCGTCCATCCTCTCCGTGCTGATCCTCGGTGACGAGTCCGGCTACGAGACGGGCGAAGTGCAGAAGGTGAAACTGGCGGCCATCGAGGCCGAGTGGAACACCGAACCTGCGCCAGCCTCCTTTACCCTGTTCGGCATCCCGAACCAGGAAGAGATGCGCACCGACTACGCCATCAAGATCCCTTATGCTCTCGGCATCATCGCCACCCGTTCGCTGGACGGCCAGGTGACCGGTCTCAAGGATCTGAAGAGCGAGCACGAGCTGCGTGTGCGCAACGGCATGACCGCCTACGACCTGTTGACCAAGCTGCAGTCCGGCGACAAGTCTGACGATACCCGCGCCCGCTTCGACGAGGTGAAGCAGGACCTGGGTTACGGTCTGCTGCTCAAGCGCTATACCTCCAACGTGACCGATGCCACCGACGAGCAGATCAAGGCCGCCGTGGATGACTCCATCCCGCAAGTGCTGCCGCTGTTCTTCGCCTTCCGCATCATGGTTGCCTGCGGCATGCTGATGCTTGTGCTGATTGGCCTGGCCTTCTATGACAGTACCCGTCACAAGATCGGCGAGCGCAAGTGGCTGCTCAAGGCGCTGCTGTACGGTATCCCGCTGCCCTGGATCGCCATCGAGTGTGGCTGGTTCGTCGCGGAATACGGTCGTCAGCCCTGGACCATCGCCGAAGTGTTGCCGACCTCGGTCTCGGCCTCCAACGTGCCGGCCTCCGAGATCTGGTTCTCCCTTATCGGGATCTGCCTGTTCTACACCGTACTGCTGATCATCGAGATGTACCTGATGTTCAAGTACGCGCGTCTGGGCCCAAGCAGCCTGAAGACCGGCAAGTACCACTTCGAACAGAGCAAGGCATAAGGAGAGCAACCCATGTTTGATTACGAAATGTTGCGCCTGGTCTGGTGGGTGCTGGTCGGCGTCCTGCTGATTGGCTTCGCCATCACCGACGGCTTCGATATGGGGGTGGGCGCACTGCTCCCCTTCGTCGGCAAGAAAGATGTTGAGCGTCGGGTGATGCTCAACACCATGGGCCCGCACTGGGAAGGGAACCAGGTCTGGCTGGTGACCGCCGGTGGTGCCCTGTTTGCAGCCTGGCCCATGGTGTATGCGGCAGCCTTCTCCGGCTTCTACATCGCCATGATCCTGACCCTGATGGCCCTGTTCTTCCGCCCGGTCGGTTTCAAGTACCGTTCCCTGCGTGAAGATGCCAAGTGGCGTAGCAACTGGGACTGGGCGCTGTTCGTCGGTAGCGCGGTACCGCCCATCGTGTTTGGCGTGGCGTTCGGCAACCTGCTGCAGGGCGTGCCGTTCGACTTCAACCAGTTCATGATGCTGACCTATCATGGCAACTTCTTCGGTCTGCTCAATCCGTTCGGCCTGCTGGCCGGTCTGGTGAGCCTGTTCATGCTGGTCACCCAGGGCGCTACCTGGCTGATGATGAAGACCGACGGTGAAGTGCTGGCCCGCTCCCGCACCGCCGCCATGATCTGCTCGCTGGTGACCCTGGTGCTGTTCGCACTGGCCGGTTTCTGGGTCAGCGGCATGGAAGGCTATGTGGTGGTCAAGGCCGCCGCGACCGATGCCGTCTCCAATCCGATGAACAAGGAAGTGGTGCGTCAGGCCGGTGCCTGGATGAACAACTACAGCCTCTATCCCTGGATGGTTGCGGCACCCGTGCTGGGTCTGGCGATGAGCCTGCTGACGTCGCTGTTTGCCAAGCTGAACAAGGGCTGGCTGGCGTTCACCTGCTCCTCCCTGGCGATTGCCGGCGTGATCCTGACTGCCGGCTTCTCCATGTTCCCGTTCGTGATGCCCTCAAGCCTTGAGCCGTCACTGAGCCTGACCATGTGGGATGCCACCGCTTCTCTCAACACCCTGCGGGTGATGACGGTAGCGGCCGCCATCTTCGTACCGATTGTGCTGGGTTATACCCTGTGGACCTACATCAAGATGTTCGGCCGGGTGACCAGCAAGCACATCGAAGACAACCAACAATCGCTCTACTAAGAAGGTGCCCTGATATGTGGTATTTCACCTGGATCCTGGGTCTGCTGCTGGCTTGTGCATTCGGCATCATCAATGCGCTGTGGCTGGAACACACCGAGAACATGGATCGCCAGATCGATGAGAACAAGTGATCGACTCGCCCGGTTGGCCGCTCCCCTGGAGCGCCAACCCTGGCAGGGGTTGATGCTGGTAGCGGCGGCCCTGTTGGCCGTCGCTATTTTACAGGCCCCCAATCTGGTGGCCGCCAACACTAGCGAACATGGCCTCTGGCTGGCGCCCTGGCTGATGTGGGCGGTCTGTTGCGGGGTCATGCACGGGCTGGGATTCCACCCCCGCAGCCTCGTCGGTCGCGTGCTGTTTTTCCCCTGGTTCGCCTTGCCCAGTTTGTTGTACGGGCTCTGGCTGACTCAAGGCTATTTCCTTTCATAAAAAACGGGGGGAGGCAGGATTTCCCTGCTTCCCCCTGCTTCTTTCCTATTCAGCCCTGCGCTATGATAGCCCCCCATCTGACTGTCGTATGGATCACAGATTGTTATGGGGGAAGTCTCTGAGTTTCCGGTGCGTGTCTACTACGAAGACACCGATGCCGGGGGCATCGTCTACAACGCCAATTATCTCAAGTTTATGGAACGTGCTCGCACCGAGTTCCTGCGTGCTGGCGGCATCGAACAGGATGTCCTGCTGGGCGCCGGGTACGCGTTTGTGGTGAGTCGAACAGAGATCGATTTCCGCTCGGCGGCCCGTTTTAATGAGCTTTTGACTGTATTGACGCAAGTGACCGAAGTGAAACGCGCCTCCATGCGCTTCTCACAACGGATACTGGCGGCTGATGGACAACTGATCACCCAGGCCATGGTACAGATAGCCTGTGTCAGTCATCCGCATATGAAACCTGTTGCAATACCTGAAAATGTGAAGGGAGTGCTGTTAAGTGCACGCTGAAATTTCGTTTATTGGCCTGTTTTGGCAAGCCAGCCTGTTGGTAAAACTGGTCATGATGACCCTGATGGGCATGTCGGTCGTCTCCTGGGCGCTGATCATCCAGCGCTCCAAGGCCATCAAGGCAGCCAATATCGCATCGGAGCAGTTTGAAGACAGATTCTGGTCCGGGGTCGACCTCAACCGTCTCTACCAGGAGTCCTCTTCCCGCCGCGACGACATCGAAGGCATGGAAGACATCTTCTACTCCGGCTTTAAGGAGTATGCCCGTCTGCTCAAGGCCGGCGCCCGTGGTCAGGATGCGGTGATGGACGGTACTTACCGTGCCATGCGCGTCTCCCTCTCCCGCGCGGTGGATGATCTCGAGTCCAACCTGCCGATCCTGGCGACCATCGGCTCCATCAGTCCCTATATCGGTCTGTTTGGTACCGTCTGGGGGATCATGAACGCCTTTATCGCCCTGGGTCAGGTGCAGCAGGCAACCCTGCAGATGGTGGCCCCCGGTATCGCGGAGGCGCTGATCGCCACCGCCATGGGTCTGTTTGCCGCCATCCCGGCCGTTATCTTCTACAACCGCTTCTCCAACAAGGTCGAGCGGCTGGAGAACGCCTACGCCAACTTCATGGACGAGTTCACCACCATTCTGAACCGTCAAATTGCTCAGCAGCAGGGTGATCAGTAATGCAAACCTATCAGCGGATCCGGCGCAAGAAGGTGGCTGAGATCAACGTGGTTCCCTATATCGACGTCATGCTGGTGCTGCTTATCATCTTCATGGCGGTGACGCCCGTGATCACGCAAGGGGTCAAGGTTGACCTGCCGCAGGCGGAATCCGAGCAGCTGCCGGAGGATGCCAAGCCGCCCTTCATCGTCAGCGTCAATACCGAAGGCGAGTACGTCATCAAGGCCGGTGAGGCCGAAGACGAACCCGTCCCGAGCGGGACGCCCGAGGCGATGCAGCAGTACATCACCGAGAAGGCCATGGGTTACCTGGCCATCAACCAGAACGCCCCTGTGGTGGTGGCCGGTGACAAGTCGGTGCGCTACGAAGAGGTGATCCTGCTGATGGTGGCCCTCAAGAAAGCCGGTGTGCCTCAGGTCGGCCTGATGACAGATCCGGTGAACTGACGGAGATGGATGTGAAGCGTGGTATTTCCGGTTATCTCATCGCGTCGCTTCTGCTGCACCTGATCATCGGCATCATCCTGTTTGTCGGGCTCGACTTCAGCAAGCCGAAGCGACCCGAGTCGAAGGGGCAGATCGTCAATGCCGTCATGCTCGACGAGAACTTCCTCAACGAGCAGGCCAAGCAGATCCAGCAGCAGAAGGCTCAGCCCAAGCCGCAGAAGGTAGAGAAAGAGAAGGATAAGGAAGACACGGACATCGCCAAGCGCGAGCTGGCCCAGCAGCAGGAACGGTTGCGGATTGCAGAGGCCAAGCGCAAGGAGGCCGAGGAGGCCACCCGCAAGGCCGAAGTAGAGAAGCAGAAGAAGCAGGCCGAGCAGAAGCAGGCGGAAGAGAAGGCCCAGAAGGCCGAGGAAGCCCGCAAGCTAGAAGAGCAGAAGGCCAAGAAGGCGGAGGCCGAGCGCAAGGCCGCGGAAGAAGAGAGCAAGGCGCTGGCGCTGAAGAAGAAAAAGGAACAAGAGAAGAAAGAGGCCGAAGAGAAGGCCAAGGCTGAGGAGGCCAAGGCCAAGAAAGCGGAAGCCGAGAAGAAAGCCAAAGCCGAAGCCGAGAAAAAAGCGAAGGCAGAAGCGGACAAGAAAGCCAAGGCGGAGGCCGAGCAGAAGGCCAAGGCTGAAGCCGAGAAGAAAGCCAAGGAAGAGGCGGCCAAGAAGGCAAAAGCTGACGCAGAGAAGAAAGCCAAGGCAGAGGCCGACAAGCAGGCCAAGATCGCGGCTGAACGCAAGCGCAAAGCGGCCGAGGAGGCCAAGCTGCAAAAAGAGATGGAAGACATGATGCAGCAGCAGCTGGCGGCTGAGGCCAATGCCCGCAGTCAGGCGGCATCGGCGGCGGCCAAGGGTGAAGTCGACAAATATGCGGCGCTTATCAAGGCGACTGTTGAGCGATATATGATTTTGGATCCCACCATGCGGGGCAAAACATGTACTATCCGCGTACGTCTTGCGAGCACTGGCTTTGTCATCTCGGTAGATAACGGCCAGGGTGACCCGGCGGTATGTCGTTCCGGCAAAGCAGCCGTACTGAAGGCCAATCAGTTGCCGGTACCCAAGGATCCTGCGGCATTCGAGATGTTGAAGGAGTTCAACCTCAAGCTGGAACCTAACATCTAGCACTGATGGCGAGGGGATCGAGTAAGGTGGTTGGCAGCGTCTTGCCGAGAAAGGAAGTTAATCTCTCATTATTTTGGAACCGAGTGTTTAAGCCATGATAAGAAAAGTGTTTTTTGCTTTGGTTGGCTGTTTGTTGCTGGGTCAGAGCGCCCAGGCGGCCTTGGACATCGTCATCACCGGCGGTATCGACAGTGCACGGCCGATCGCCGTCGCCCCCTTCAAGTGGGAAGGCAATGGCCAGCTGCCGCAGGACATCGCGGAAGTGGTCTCCAACGATCTGATGCGCAGCGGCAAGTTCAGACCGCTGGCCCGTGGCCAGATGCCGCAGACCCCGAGCTCCAGCGGTGAAATCAACTTCGCACCCTGGGCCTCCCAAGGCGTCGAAGCCGTGGTGGTCGGTTCCATCGCCGCCGTCGGCGACGGTACCTACAAGGTCAACTTCGAGCTGGTCGACGTGCTCAAGGGCCAGCTGGCCAAGACCCAGGGCGGTGAGAGCAACGGCTACATCTTGGACAGCCGGATGGCGACCATCCCGGGTGCCCAGATGCGCCAGTTCGCTCACCGCATCTCCGACATCGTCTATGAGCGGCTGACCGGCGAGCGCGGGGCCTTCCTGACCCGTCTGGCTTACGTCTCCGTGCAGCAGGGTACCCAGTTCCCGTATCAGCTGCGGATCTCCGACTACGACGGTTACAACGAGAAGACCCTGCTGCGTTCCCGCGAGCCGCTGATGTCCCCGGCCTGGTCGCCGGATGGCAGCAAGCTGGCCTACGTGAGCTTCGAGAACCAGAAATCCGAAATCTACGTGCAGGACATCTACACCCAGCAGCGCAGCCTGATCACCAGCTTCCGCGGCATCAACGGGGCGCCGGAGTGGTCTCCGGATGGTCGTCGTCTGGCTATCGTTCTCTCCAAGGACGGGTCACCGAACCTCTATGTCGTTGATGTTGCTAGCAAGCAGCTGACCCGCGTCACAACCAGCCGGGTAATCGACACCGAACCCTCCTGGATGCCGGACGGTCAAAATTTGCTGTTCACCTCTGAACGTGGTGGCAAACCCCAGATTTATAGCGTAAATTTGGCGACTGGCATGACTCGCCGGATGACCTGGGAAGGTGAATCCAACCAGGGTGCGTCCATTACTCCTGATGGCAAAATCATGG
Organism: Aeromonas sp. S15(2024); assembly: GCF_041402265.1. Classification (NCBI taxonomy): domain Bacteria; kingdom Pseudomonadati; phylum Pseudomonadota; class Gammaproteobacteria; order Aeromonadales; family Aeromonadaceae; genus Aeromonas; species Aeromonas sp. S15(2024). The sequence goes on from NZ_JBGLQY010000004.1 coordinate 339,388, forward strand.
TGATGGTGACCCGGGTTCAGGGGCAATACCGTATCGCCCGTCAGGATATGGAAAACAATGCCCTGCTGGTCCTTACCCAGAGCGCGCTGGATGAGTCGCCAAGTGTGGCTCCCAATGGCAGCATGATCATTTATGCCACCATCTATCAGGGTCGTAAGAGTCTCGCATTGGTGTCGACTGATGGTCGCTTCAAGGCTGTGCTTCCGACCAGTAGCGGTGAAATTCGTGCACCAGCTTGGTCGCCCTTCTTGAATTGATAAAAATCCAATTGTTTTTTGTTTTGTTATAAAGGTTTAAGGAAATAGCATGCAACTCAATAAACTGCTCAAGGGTTTGGCCATCGCACTGCCACTGTTCACCCTGGCCGCTTGTAGCTCCTCTTCTGATTCCGACGCCGCTGGCGCCGAATCAGGCATGACCGACGGCATGGGCGGTGTACAAACCGGTGGCGCGAACGGCATGTTGTCCCCGGAAGAGCAGATGCGTCAGAAGTTCGAAGCGCTGCAGCGTGACAACGTGATCTACTTCCCGTTCGACGGTTACGACATCCAGGGTCAATACGCCGACCTGCTGGATGCCCACGCCAGCTACCTGCGTGAGCGCCCGAGCGTCAAAGTACTGATCGAAGGCCACGCCGACGAGCGCGGTACTCCGGAGTACAACATCGCGCTGGGCGAGCGTCGTGCCAAGGCTGTTGCCAAGTATCTGCAAACCCTGGGTGTGCAGGCTGAGCAGCTCTCCATCGTCAGCTATGGCGAAGAGAAGCCGCTGGATATGTCTCACACCGAGGATGCCTTTGCCAAGAACCGCCGTGCGGTCCTGGTTTACTAAGGTTTGAATCGAACGAAGTTCGTTTATATGCAAGCGGCCATTTCGATGGCCGTTTTATTTGCACTAAACGCCAAGGTTTGATCCGAATGAAATCTGTATAAGCGAGCGACGATGGCGCTGGCCGTTTTATTTGCACTAAACGCTAAGGTTTGATCCGAATGAAATCTGTGTACAAGCAAGCTGCTGTTGCGCTGGCCGTATTGGTTGCTCTGAATGCGCAAGCGGCGGCACCGGTGAGCGATCTGAGCGGTGACTCGGGTGGCGGGGTTGTCCTAAGCGGCAACAACGGCGCCATCGTGCCCACTGGCAGCCTGGAAGACAGGGTTGCCCTGCTGGAGCGCACGCTCAACGCCCGTTTGCGCCTGCAGGCCGATTTGCAGCAACAGGTGGATGCCCTGCAAGGGGAGGTCTCCGAGCTGCGTGGTCAGCTGGAGCAGCAGACCTACCAGATGGAACAGTCGCAGGAGCGTCAGCGCCAGCTCTATCAGGAGCTCGACAAGGTGGCCAACAGCCAGCCTGCTGTTCCCGCCGCATCGGCCGCCGCAGCAGCCAGCGCGACGCCGGCCGCCGCGGCCAACTACTCCACCAACCAGAACGAGAATCAGGCCTATGATGCGGCCGTGAACATGGTGCTCAAGGAGAAGAACTACGACAAGGCAATTCCGGCCTTCGAAGGGTTCATCAAGCAGTTCCCGAGCTCCAGCTATGTTCCCAACGCCCATTACTGGCTGGGTCAGCTGCTGTTCAACAAGGGGGATCGGACCGGCGCTGCCGCCCAGTTCACCACGGTGGCCACCAAGTTCAGCAAGTCTCCCAAGCGCGCCGACGCCCTGTTGAAGCTGGGCATGCTGGCACAACTGGATGGCAAGAAGGCGGAAGCGAAGAACTTCTATGAGCAGGTGATCAAGGGCTATCCCAACACCTCGCCGGCCCAGCTGGCCAAGCAGAGTTTGAGCAAGCTGTAACTTTGCCGCATGTCACTGTTTTCGTAACAGTCTTGTAAATACAGCCTCGCTTTGTATGCGCAGTGAACAAACAGATGGAATTTAAGATTTTTCTGTTGCGCCAGGATGATAAATCCGTAATATAGGCCGCCGTCAGAGCCGGTGCAGCATTGCAGTTGGTCCTGGTCGTGGTGAGGGTCGTTAGCTCAGTCGGTAGAGCAGTTGACTTTTAATCAATTGGTCGCTGGTTCGAATCCAGCACGACCCACCATTTCTCCACCAGGTGGAGACAGAATTCCCAGGTCGTTTAGCTCAGCTGGGAGAGCACCTCCCTTACAAGGAGGGGGTCACTGGTTCGATCCCAGTAACGACCACCAGTTTTAAGCTGTTTGCCAAGGCGGGCAGTGAAAGAGGCAAGTCAGGTGTGGGTCGTTAGCTCAGTCGGTAGAGCAGTTGACTCTTAATCAATTGGTCGTAGGTTCGATCCCTACACGACCCACCAATTTGCCCAGATGAATTCCCAGGTCGTTTAGCTCAGCTGGGAGAGCACCTCCCTTACAAGGAGGGGGTCACTGGTTCGATCCCAGTAACGACCACCAAGTTTGTAAAAAAATGATTTAGATGGGTCGTTAGCTCAGTCGGTAGAGCAGTTGACTTTTAATCAATTGGTCGCTGGTTCGAATCCAGCACGACCCACCATCATTTCAGAATCCCAGGTCGTTTAGCTCAGCTGGGAGAGCACCTCCCTTACAAGGAGGGGGTCACTGGTTCGATCCCAGTAACGACCACCAAGTTTGTAAAAAAATGATTTAGATGGGTCGTTAGCTCAGTCGGTAGAGCAGTTGACTTTTAATCAATTGGTCGCTGGTTCGAATCCAGCACGACCCACCATCATTTCAGAATCCCAGGT
>NZ_JBGLQY010000005.1:0-269545 GCF_041402265.1 Aeromonas sp. S15(2024)
CGGCAAAAGTAGCAAGCTACTTTCCCGCTGCCGCTCGACTTGCATGTGTTAGGCCTGCCGCCAGCGTTCAATCTGAGCCATGATCAAACTCTTCAATTTAAGTTTGGTTGCTTCGAAAAGCGGCTCAATGAATTGCTGAATTAACTGCTGCAACTTAAAAGTTGCTTTGGTCACTTCATCAGACATTGAAAATCAAAAATTGTTTTTGATGCTCGATGCTGTGAGTGCCCACACAGATTGCTTGATTCAAATTGTTAAAGAGCGACGCAGCTTTTGGCTGCTGCGGGAGTGGCATTCTACTCAACCGCCTTCTCGAGTCAAGCCTTATTTTCAAAGGCTTTTCGAGGCTACCGACTCAGGCTTTGCGTTGCCGCTTGCCGTGTCGATGGGGCGCATTATAGAGAGATTGATCACGCTGGCAAGGGGGCGAATGCAATAAAATTGCAAAAAACTGCACTTTTTTAGTTATTCATATCCAAGCACAGCTTTTATACAAACTTATCCACAGATAGCGAGTAAAACAGGGGATCCGAGTCCTCTTCTCCCCCTCTTTTCTGACCTCCCACCCGAGCCAGCACCCGCTTTGGCTTGCTATCTAGGCATAACGTCAGCCAACCCTGCTTCTTTTACCCAAAGCGAGATTAGTTCGGCAGCAGGCCAGTCACGGCAACCGGAGACATTCTGGCCAGCCCAGAGCGGCGAGCACCCTGCATCTCCCCGCTGTTCGGCCGCACTGCGCAGTGGGGCCAGGGCGCCACTGGCATGAGGAAAGGCAGGCACGGCTTCGGACAGCGGGCCCAACTCTCGCATCAGGCGATTGACGATGCCGCGGGCTGGGCGACCGCTGAACAGGTTGGTCAGCGCCGTGTGTCGCCCTGCCGGCGAGTGCAGCGCCGCCCGATGCAGGGTTGAGGTGGTGGCTTCATGACAACAGAGAAAGGCGGTGCCCATCTGCACGGCGCTGGCCCCCAGCGCCAGTGCGGCGCGAATGCCGACACCATCGACAATGCCGCCGGCGGCGATGACCGGCAGCCTCACCGCCTCTACTATCTGTGGCAACAGGGTAAAGGTGCCCTGCTGCAGGCTGAGATCGTCCTCGAGGAAATGGCCGCGATGGCCGCCGGCCTCCAGCCCCTGGGCGATGATGGCATCGGCGCCATGGTCGGCAAGCCAGCAGGCTTCTGCGACCGTGGTGGCGCTGGCCAATATCTTGGCCCCGCTGGCTTTCACCCTAACCAGCAACTCGGGCTCGGGCAGCCCGAAGTGGAAACTGACCACGGCCGGTTTGAACTCGGCCACCATGGCGGCATGTTCGGCATTGAACGGGGCCCGGCTAGGGGCGGCTGTGCCGGCAGTGTCGCGCACGCCGTATTCGTCATAGTAGGGCGCCAGCCGCTGCAGCCAGAGGGCCTGGGCGGCGGGATCCGGCGCCTCCTGCCGGTGACAGAAGAAGTTGATGTTGAATGGCCCCCCGCTTGCCGCCAGCCGGCTCAGCTCTTCGCGCAAGGTGGCGAGGCTCAGCATGGCCGCGGGCAATGAGCCCAGAGCGCCGGCCCGGGTCACGGCCAGTGCCAGCGCGCTGTCCTGCACACCGGCCATGGGGGCCTGAATAATGGGATAGCGCAGCCCCAGTTTGGCAAACAGCGTCATGATGTCGCCTCTTGCCGCTCGGGAGTGACGCCGCCGACCTGGCTGCGCGCCAGCGCGATGGCCCCATCGATGGCCGCGCGGGCCTGCGGACTGTTCTGCCAGCAGGTCGAGCCCAGCATGCTGGCCACCAGCTGCACGATATGGCCGGTGTCGGCCGCGGCCAATTGCACCAGATTGTGGTAACCAAGCTGTTCAAGTCGCCCGATGACGGTGGGCCCCACCCCTTTCACGCCGAGCAGCAGCGCCCGCTCTTCACCCGAAAATCCTTGCTTGCTCTTCATTGATAAGACTCCTTTCCCATACCCTCATTGCACATCAGGCCCGCGAGGGGCCTGATGAAGACAAGTGGTCAACGTACGCTGCGCAGCAGGAAGTCCGGCTGGCCGCAGGAGCGCAACTCGCGCTTTTGCATCTCGTCGGAACAGGTGACGGCATCGGTCCCCTCCTTGTTGAGGCAGATATAGACCTCCCGCAGGAAGCGGCCACCGTCGGCGCAGGCCACCGTGATGTTGTCCGGGGCCAGCCAGTCGTTGGCACTGGCCAGATCCGCCTTGAGCTGGAAGCGGCTCTTGCGCAGCGGCTCGGCGGGAGACTGATAGGCGGCCGGGATCTTCACTTTCTGGCGCAGGTCGCTGGCCAGCTGATGAAAATCGCGCTGGCTCAGGCCGGAACAGGTGCCGTGCTTCTCCCACTCATGGCGATAGAGAAAGCGGCTGGGATAGAGCCCGGCAAACTCCTGCTCCATCGCCGGATCCAGCCGCTCGCGGGTACAACTGCTCGGATAGCCGCGCTGATACTGGGGCCAGAGCCCGTGCAGCACGAATCCCAGCTGGCGGGAACATTGGTCCCGGTCGGCCGGCTTGATGGCGCAGTGCTCCGGTGACCAGGAGAGCGCCATGGCGTAATAGTCAAACTCGCCGGCCTCCCCTTTGGCCTGAACGGCAGAGGAGAACCAGGGGGCCAGCAGCATGCCGAGCAGCACAACAATCTTCTTCATCTTGGATATCCAGGGTTATGCAAATAGTGTCGAGCGGGCCGTTTCGCCCTCGGGAACGGCCATGCTCCCATATTTTGCCCAAAGGGAACACCCTGCCGGGGCGCCGGCCAATGTCGGGGTCAGACCAGTAAAGGGTTTCCCCTCCCGGCACCGAGGCGTAAGCTGACTCTCCGGCGGGCCCGCACGTCCGGCCTGTTTCCCGTCCGCTTTCCTCTTCAACAGGATGTAACATGATCCGCAAGAATCCCTCCGGCCATCTGCCGGTCATCGACGAGTCAGCCTATATCGACAAGACAGCCATCATCTGTGGCAAGGTGATCATCAAGGAGAACGTGTTTGTCGGCCCCTATGCGGTGATCCGCGCCGACGAGGTGGATGCCAGCGGCGACATGGAGCCCATCGTCATCGGCGCCAACTCCAACATTCAGGACGGGGTCGTCATCCACTCCAAGTCCGGCGCTGCGGTCACCATCGGCGAGTACACCTCCATCGCCCACCGCAGCATAGTCCACGGCCCGTGCGAAGTGGGTAACCGGGTCTTCATCGGCTTCAACAGCGTGCTGTTCAACTGCCACATCGGTGACGGCGCCGTGGTGCGCCACAACTCGGTGGTGGACGGCTGCGATCTGCCGCCGGAGTTCTACGTCCCCTCCACCACCCGCATCAACCAGCAGAGCGATCTGGACCATATCCCGCGGGTCTCGGTGGATGCCGCCGAGTTCTCCGAGGACGTGGCCCACACCAACATCGATCTGGTCAAGGGGTACAAGGCGCTCTCCAACGAGTTCTGAGTCCCGCGGTTGCCAGGATCCACAACGGGCGCCCAGGCGCCCGTTGTCATGACTGTAAAGAGGGTGAAAAGGGAGCGTAAAAGCCATTGAGATGGCGGCCGGCCTGGCGTTTGATGGGCCATCTTCCCTGGATGGAGTCGTCCCCATGTCACGTTACCCCCTCGCACTCACTCTGCTGCTTGCCAGTCTGTCGGCCCAGGCCTGCGAACTGCCAGCCCCGCCAGCCGGTCGTCCCGACGCGCGCCCGCCGGCGTTGCCCGCTCCCCTCTATCACGCCAGCAAGTTGGGCCAGGATCCCCAGGCCACCGCCCAGGCGCTGTTCAAGAACATTCCGCCGGCCGAAGCCGACAAACGCTATGAAGTGGTGGTAAGCGTGCGCGAGCTGCCGCCCCAGCCCATCCGGCTTCAACCTGCCGCCGCCCCGCTCAAGGGGCAGTAAGGCCCACCGCAGAACCGGCCATGAAAAGGGCGCCGCAGCGCCCTTGTCGAGATCATGACTCGAGTTTATTAACGTGCCCGCACGCAGGCGACGCCGTGAGCCTCTTGCGGCAGATCCGTGATGAGCTCGCCGCTGCCCGGATCGAGCAGAGGGGCCTCCCCGTCGTCATTGGGGGCATCGCTGCTCCAGAGCCGGCTGTAGAGCGGCCAGCCCTGCTCCGTCAGCAGCTTCATCTCCTCACCGACCTGATGATAGGCGGCAAACAGCGCCGTCAGCTCCCTGGCCGCCGGCAGGCGCCAATCATCGTGGCCACGCGCCACCAGTTGCTGGCAGTAGTCGCGAGCCCGTTCCTGGCTCATCACCACATAGTCGTGGGGGAAGGGGTTGTAATCCCCATCTTCATCCCTGGCGCTGCCGTCGTAGGCCAGCGTCAGCCGGTCTGCTTCCACGCGAGTCAGGGGGCAGACGAAGATCAACTCGCCCGCCGCCAGCTCGGAATGACGGCAGCCCTGGCTGAAATCGGGCTGGGCATCCACCACCTGCACCGCCAGTTCCAGCATCCGCTCGCCCGTGCTCACCTGCACCCGGGCAGGCCCCACCGCCAGAGCGCGCAGCACTCCATCGCCGTCGACGCTGACCCGCTCCGGCGTCATGCTGCGCCACTGCAAGGGACCCTGCGCCGGATTGCGCGTGCCATCGCTCAGCCGCAGTTCGGCCTGCAGAGCCAGCGCCTGGCCCACTTCCAGCCGGGGGGCTGCCGGCGTCACCTGCAGATCGATCACGATGGCAGACACCGGCGCCTCGTCAGCTACCCCGCTCAATCCGAGCTCGGCGACCGTGGCCGGAGTGCGCCTCGGCTCGGCAGACACGCTACGCAGGAACTCACCGATGGCATCCAGCTCGTCGTTGGAGAGACCGAGCGCATGCAGGTGATCGGAGGCTTGCGGGAAGAAGGGATCGTACTGCGCCACCCCGGTCGGGAAGCCCACCCCGCTGCTCCACTTGGTCACCCCGAAGTTGTACATGGCCACCACCCCCTGCACGGAACTGCCGATGCGCTGCGCCAGGATGGGGAAGACCCCGTTGTGCATATAAGGTGCGGTAAACGCCACGTCCCGCAGGCTGGGGGTCTTGAAGCGTCCCATGTCTGCCTTTTGGCGGGTGTGCAGGAAGCGGCCGCGGTCTTCCAGATTACGGCCATAGTAGGCCAGCCCCACGCTCTCGAACCGGTACTGGCTCAGCAGCGGCCCGGAGTGGCAGTTCATGCAGCGGCCATCGGTGCGATAGAGGTGCATCCCCCACAGCGCCTTGTCGCTTAGGGCCTGCCCGTCCCCTTGGACGAAGCGCTCGAAGTCGCTGTCGCGGCTGATGATGGTGCGCTCGAAGGTGGCGATCGCCTTGGCGATCCGCTCCAGGCTGATCCCCTCGTCACCGAACGCCGTGGCAAAGGCCGCCCGGTAGTCGCGGCTGGCCCGCAGACGCGCCAGCAGTTCGTCGTGATCCAGCGCCATCTCTACCGGGTTCTGGATAGGGTGCAGCGACTGCTCCTCAAGGGAACCGACCCGGCCATCCCAGAACTGGCTGCTGCTGAAAGCACTGTTGAGGATGGAGGGGGCGTTGCGGGTCCCCTTCTGCCCCTGATGGCCCACCGAGACGCTCAGCCCGTCGCTCCACCCCTTTTGCGGATCGTGGCAGCTGGCACAGCTGATGTCTTGCGCCCGGGAGAGCCGCTTGTCGAAGAACAGTTGCTGACCCAATACCACCTTTGCCCGGCTGTAAGGGTTGTCGGCCGGGAAGGGGACCGCCGGCAGCGGCCCCAGCTCCTGCCACTCGACCCCCTCATCAACCCTGGCGGCCGGCCATTGGGCGGCAGGGCCGGCATACTGGGCGCGCAGGGCGGCCATATCGGGCATCTTGTCGTCACGGATGACCGAAGGGCGTACCGGATAGGGCGCCAGCGCATACCAGAGCACGCTGCCCTCCCCCTCCTCGAGCCAGCTGCCCGTGGCGGGTTGGTAAAGAGCGGGGCGGCCGGCGCCGTCCTGCAGCCAGATCCGGGCCGGCACAGCCAGGGCAAAGGTGTGGGGGTAGCGCCAACTCTGCTTGTCCGCCGCCAGCAGCCGTTCAAATTCGGCCAGGCCAGGCAGTCGCCAGTCACCGCGTCCGCAGCCGGTCGGCACCACCCCCAGCCCGGCACGGCTGGCCTGCGGCAACGCACTGCTGCCGCTGGCGTGCAGCCAATACTGGCTGCCCTTGACCCCGGCGGGGCTGCGCACATCGTGCAGGCAACGCCAGTCAGTGCCGCTCGTCAGCCGCCCCTGCTCATCAAGGCGCAGCAGCTCGGCCGTCTCCGGCTCGTCGGGCTGGCTGGGTTGGGCGGGATAGAGCAGCTGCCTCGCCGCCTCGATGGGGCTGCTGTTGCTGCGCCGATACCAGCTGCGCTCCCCCTGATCGGCACGCAGGGCCAGCAGCATCTGCCAGCTGTCCGGATAGTTGAGCTCGGCCCCCGGCTGGCGCTGGGCCAGCAACAGGACTGCATAGTCCTGGATGAGTGTTTGCTGTTGCAGACGGATCTCTGCCAGTTGCCCCCACTCGCTCTGATCGAGAGTGCCGTCCCCATTGCGGTCGGCCAGCAGGAACAGCGCTGTCTCCTCTTCATCCAGTCGCAAGGAAGGAGCGTCAGCGCGGCGGGCCGACAGTGCCGTGGCACCGAGATCGGCCACTCGGGCCGTCGCGGCGCGCAGAATATAGCTGCCGTCGCTCCCCACCAGCTCCAGCGGCTGATCCAGCAGCAAACCGGCCGGCAGCGTCATGACCAAGGGGCGCTCCTCCCCCACCTCTCCGCTCACCGCGATGCCGGTAGCGGCCTGGCGCAGCAGCAGGGTGGCCCCCAGCCCCAGGCGGGTCGTCACATCGAGCCGCACGGTCAACTCGCTGCGGGTATGGGTCGGTACCGGCTCAACCGGCGGCTCTGTGGGTGGCGTCACCACCGGAGGTTCTACCGGCGGCTCTACCACGGGCGGTGTCACCACCGGCACAGAGGGAACGGGCGCCTGGCTATGGTTGTCATTGCAGGCGGTCAGGATCAGCAGGCTGACCAGTAAGAGGCTGGTTTTCATCGTGCAAAGGGTGAGTGGTCTGAGGAGTCGGCGATTATCCAGCCAAATGACAATCATTATCAATATCACCTTGCAAATATGTGTTTTGACAACAACCATCCTGCCTCGGACGCCATGACAAGAGGGCAGGCATCCGTCGATGCCTGCCCTCTTTATCTCCGTGTACCGGTCAGCCGGTGACCTCGGCTCGCGATCAGGAGCACTTCTTCAGGCTGATATGCCAGTTGGCACCGGATTGCACCTGATGCTGGGCGGCGAAGCTGTCCATGTTCAGCGCCACTGACACCTGCAGCAGGCTGTTGAGGTAGACCAGCGGCTGGCCTTCCGGCACATCGCCAAAGCTGCTGACATAGGGGGCCTTGCCCTCGTACTTCAGCGCATCCCCTTCGCTGATCTTGATGCAGGCGTTGTCACCCTTGTTGATCCCCGCCTTGGTCAACAGGCTGTCGTCGATGTTGGTCCACACGTTGCCGTACTGCACGTCCAGGATCGAAATGGTGCCCTTGAGGGTGCCATCCTGCTCGGCCACTGCCGGCTGATAGGGGATCTTCACCACCTCGGCCGGCAGCTTGGGCCCTACCTGCTCATAGCTGATGGCTCCGGAGGCGAGGCGGGCGCCGGTGTAGGCGTAGACGTCGCGGCCGTGGAAGGTGTAGGACTTCTCGGAGCCCCTGAGCCGGTTGGTCTTCTCGTCGATCTGGCGCACGGTATCGATGCCGAAGTGCTCCGCCACCAGGGTCAGGGTGCCGTTGTCCGGGCTGACGATGTAGTGCCCGCTCTTGGTCTTGAGCACCACCGACTTGCGATCGGTACCGACCCCCGGATCCACCACGCTGACGAACACTGTCCCCTTGGGCCAGTACTGCAGGGTCTGATAGAGACGGTAGGAGGCTTCCCAGATGTTGTAGGCCGGGATCTCGTGGGTCAGGTCATAGAGCGGCAGGGTGCGGTCCACCCCGAAGGCGACCCCCTTCATGGCCGAGACGGCACCATCCTTGAGACCAAAGTCGGTCTGGATCACCAGCGCCTCGTTGGCGGTGGCAAGGCCGCTGGCCAGCAACAGGGCGAGCGCAAGCGCGCGCGGGGCGGTACGAATATCCATATCTGAACTCCTGAAGGTAACGACAAAATAACCATCTAGACATCCAGAATGCCATCGATACCACATATTGCAAGCCGTATTCCCCGGATGGGGGGCGCCGAAAGCCCTCGCCAGCAGGTCGCGGCGGGTGTATGGATAGGGCTGAGTCGCGACCGCTACAAGGAGATCCCATGACCCACAACCAGACCGCCATCCTGCTCAGCCTGGGGGAGCACAGCAGCCAGCTGCAGCTGACCCGGGCCGACGGCACCCGCTTCACCCGCGACTTGGGCTTCGGCCTCGAAGCCATGACGCCGGGCCCGTTTCGCCGAGATCCGCCGAGCGCGCTGGAGTTGGAGCAGGCCATCATGGTGGTGGAGGACGTGCTGATGCCGCTGGCCGCCGAGGTACCACCCCATGAGGTGGTGACCCTGCAGGCACCGTTGCCGCTGGCCGAGGTGCTCGGCAGTCGTGAACTGAGCCGGGAGAGCCTGGAGCAGCTGTTCGGCCAGTTTGCCGCCATGGTGGAGGGTGACCCGCTGGCCGCCGCCAACCTGCCCAAGACCCGGCACTTTGCCGCTGCCCTGTTGATCCTGCGCGAATGGATGCACCATCTGTCGGCCGAGCGAGTCGTGCTGGCCGACTGAGTCACACTAGCCTGCCCAAGACCCGGCACTTTGCCGCCGCCCTCTTGATCCTGCGCGAATGGATGCACCATCTGTCGGCCGAGCGGGTGGTGCTGGCCGACTGAGTCACGCTAGCCGGCAGCCGGCTCGAAGCGGGTGCGCCAGGCCGCCCAGGCCAGCCCCAGGCTGATCAGCACGCTGCCGATGGTGAGCAGATCCACCGCCGCCTGCACGCCGGCTCCATCGCTGACCCAGCCCAGCAACACAGGCACCCAGTTCGCCACATAGGCGATCACGTAAAAGAGCGACACCAGCCGGGCGTGGCTGGCAGCCGGCGCGATGCGGTTGACCAGGGTCGCACTGCCGACGAACACCGCGCCCTGGGCATAACCGGCCACCAGCAAACCGACCACCGCCAGCCACCACGACTGGGCATGCACGGCGCCGGCAAACAGCAGCATGCAAATCGCCAGCGCCAGAGCGCCGCTTTGCAGGGTGTGGCGGGCATCGAGCCGACGGGCCCAGAGCTGACAGAGGCCGGAGAGCACCATGTAGGCCGCAATGAGATAGCCGAACAGGCCGAGATCCCGCAGCCCCAACAGCTGACTCGCCACCTTGGGGCCGATGGCCAGCAGGCTGGCCGCCACCGCCCAGGCGGTAAACAGCGCCAGTGCACAGATGAAGAAAGCCGCCCCGGTGGCTTTGAGCCCCTCCCCCAGCGATCCCCTGCCCTGCTGGGTTGCCGCAGCAGGCGCCCCTTGCGCGCTGGCGGGCCAGCTCAATGCCACCCCCGCCATGGCGCAGGCCGCCAGCCCCATGATGAGCAGGAAGGGCAGTTGGGTCGGATAGCACTCCAGCTGCAACGCCAACCCGCTGAACACCGGACCGAGCGCCAACCCGGCGGTGAAGGAGAGGGTCGCGCTGAGGGCCGCCCGCTTGCCGCCATCGCGCGGGCCAAAGCGCAGCAGGGCCACGTTGGCGGCGCCGGTCAGGGCGCCGGTGCCGATCCCGGCCAGCACCCGCGCCAACAACAGCGACCAGAAGGAGTCCGCGAGAGCAAACAGCAGGGCGCCCCCCAGTACCGCCAGCAGGGCCGGCAGGATCATGGCGCGCAGATCGCTCACCCTGCCCGCCAGATTGCCCACCCCGAACAGGGAGATCAGCACCCCGCCCGCATAGCCGCCATAGATGAGGGTGAGGCTGACATCGCTCAGGGCCAGCGCCTGCTGATAGTGGGGATAGAGGGGGGTGGGCACGCTGCTGTTGAGCAGCGCCGACATCAGCGCCAGCGGCAGAAACAGCAGGATAGCGCGATGGGAGGTAGCCGCCGCAGAGGGGGCAGCGGCGCAAAGAGATGATGACATGCAAGGCTCCGATGAGGGCGGGCAAGGCCGCTGACGAGAGGCGCCATGATAGCGCCCGTCGTGGCCCCTCGACAGCGACACAAATGCATCAGCCTGCTTCAATAATGCATGTCAGTGGCATCTATCTGCATGTCGACAAGGGCACTCTTGCCTTGTGCTCCCGCCGGCGCTGGCTTCTAATGAGCAAGCTCCAACAGGGGCTGACAAACGGGAGGCTCGATGATCAACTGGGACGACGCGCGGTTTTTTCTGGCACTGGCACGGCAGGGTACCCTGCGTGGCGCTGCCGGTGTACTGGGGGTCGATCAGGCCACCGTGGGGCGCCGCATCACGGCGCTGGAGCAGAACCTCGGCTCCAAACTCTTTATCCGCACCCCCAAGCTCTATGATCTCAGCCCCCTCGGCGAGGCCATGCTGGCGGATGCCAGCGCCATGGAGCAGGCCATCAAGGCCATCGAACGCAAGGCGAGCGCCGGCGATCAGAGCCTGTGCGGCGAGGTGCGCATCGCCACCACCGATACCCTGGCCCAAGCCTTCGTGCTGCCCGCCCTCACCCTGCTGCGCGAGCGCCACCCCGGCATCCGGCTCAGCCTGCAGACCGCGGTCAGCGTCAGCGACATCGCCTACCGGGAGGCCGATCTCGCCATCCGCGGGCTGCGCCCGGACAACGACGAACTGGTGATCAAGCGCCTCACCACCATAGAGATGGGGCTCTACGCCTCTCGCGACTATCTGGCCCGCCACGGCACGCCCAAGAGCGGCCACGCTCTCAGCCAGCACGCCCTGCTGCTGTTTGCCAGGGAGCTGGTCTCCCGCCACTGGCACAGCCTATGCGGGGAGCCGCTGCACGAGCCCAACGTGGTGCTGCAGTGCAACGCCCAGCTGCTGTTGCTGGCGGCCGCCCGCCAGGGGCTCGGCATCGCCCTGCTCTCCACCTTTCTGGCGGACAAGGAGCCGGATCTGGTGCGCGTGCTGCCCACCCTGTGCGATCCAGTCGACATCTGGCTGGTGCTCCACCCCGACTTGCAAAAAGCCAGCCGGGTGCGCGCCGTGGTGGACGCACTGGAAGAGGTGTTTCACTGCCGCTGAGCCGGCGGCGCCTTCTGCCCGCGGCCCCGCATCTGTTACCATGCCGGCCATCAAGACTGTTTCCAGCGCGGCGTGGCCGCGCCCATCCCGACGGGTACCCTTATGTCCATTGCCTCCTTCGCCGATCTGGCGCTCTCCCCCCGCCTGCAGCAGACCCTGACCGAGCTTGGCTACACCGCGCCGACCCCGGTGCAGGCCGGCGCCATCCCGCTCATTCTGGCGGGGCACGATCTGATGGCGGGCGCCCAGACCGGCACCGGCAAGACCGCCGCCTTCGTGCTGCCACTGCTGGAACAGCTGCTACAGCAGCCACAGGCAGAGCCCCGCCCCATCCGCGCCCTGGTGCTGGTGCCGACCCGCGAGCTGGCGGTGCAGGTGCATGAGAGCGTCACGCGCTACGCCAAGGGCTCCGACCTCACCAGCACGCTGGTCTACGGCGGGGTGAGTATCGCGGCGCAGGTGGAGGCATTGAAAAACGGCGTGGATATCCTGATCGCCACCCCGGGCCGCCTGCTCGACCATCTGCGCCAGGGGGCGCTGAGTCTGGCCGCGCTGCGCCATCTGGTGTTTGACGAGGCAGATCGCATGCTCGACATGGGCTTTATGGACGAGATCAAGGCGCTACTGAAACAGATCCCGGCGGATCGCCAGACCCTGCTCTTTTCGGCCACCTGCGATGACAACCTGTTTGCCTTGAGCAAGGTGTTGTTGCGTGACCCGGCACTTATCGAAGTGGCCCCACGCAACACCACGGCGGCCGAGGTGGAGCAGCGGGTCTATACGGTGGATGGCGATCGCAAGCTGGCGCTGGTCGAGCACATGTTGAAGGTGAAGGGCTGGGCGCCGGCGCTGATCTTCAGCCGCACCCGCCAGGGGGCCGACAAGCTGGCCCAGCAGCTCGGCAAGGCGGGCATCAATGCGCTGGCCTTCCACGGTGACCTGTCACAGGGCGCGCGGGAGAAGGTGCTGCTGGAGTTTCGCGCCGGCACTCTGCAGGCACTGGTTGCCACCGACGTGGCGGCCCGCGGCCTCGACATCACGGATCTCAACTACGTGATCAATATGGAATTCCCGTTTGTGGCGGAGGATTACGTGCATCGCATCGGCCGTACCGGCCGCGCCGGCAACAAGGGGCTCGCCATCACCCTGTTCAGCCCGGAAGATGCGCAGCTCTTGGAGAAGGTGGAGGCGGTGCTCGACACCCGCCTGCCCCAGCAGTGGTTCCCGGGCTTTGAGCCGGATCTCACCCGCTTCGACCCCGAGCCACGCCGCAGCAGCAAGGCGGCCCAGAAGCAGCGCGCCAGAAAGCAGGCGCTCGCTGGCAACAAGAGCAAGGCCCGCCGCTGATCCAATGAGGGAGCCCAGGCTCCCTCCGCACGGCCACATGGCCTACTCATTTACACCGTTTTTGGCCCTGTGACCGGGTCCATGACGGGCATACAGTGCCTCATCACCCCAGCATGGACACCGGATGTGGCACACACTCTCCACCCCCTCGACGACGAAGCGGCCTTTGCCGCCAGCTTCGCCCTGATGCAGCAGCTGCGACCCCACCTCAGCTGCCCGGAGCGCTATATGGCGCAGCTCACCAGGCAGGCACAACAAGGCTATCGCCTGCTGGGTGCACGGGACGCCGAACGCATCGTCGGCCTGGCCGGCTATCGCCTGCAGGAAAACCTCATCTACGGGCGCTTTGTCTATATCGACGATCTCGTCGTCAGTCCCGACCTGCAGCGCAGCGGCCTGGGGGCGCAGCTTCTGGACGCCGTGCGCGCCGAAGCCCTGCGGCTGGGGTGCGATCACCTGGTGCTCGATACTGGCCTGCACAATGCGCTGGCCCAGCGCTTCTACTTTCGCTGCGGGTTGCTCTCCCGCGGGATGCACTTTTGCGAGGATCTGCGCCCATGAACCAGGTACTGCTGATCAATGCCAGCGCCCAGGGGGCTGCCTCTCATGCCAACCGGTTGGCGCTGGACCTGGTGGCCTGTCTGCGGCAAGCGCATCCGACCCTCGCTCTGGTCGAACGCCCTGTTGGCACTGACCCCCTGCCGGCCCTGAGCCAGGCCTATGTACAGGCACTGACCACGGTCACCCCCTTTGACGCCCCCGAGCTGGCCCTCTCCGAGACGCTGATCCGGGAGCTGGAGCAGAGCGATGCCCTGATCATCGCCACCCCGCTGCACAACTTCACCCTGCCGGCCGCCCTCAAGCTGTGGATTGACTATGTGCTGCGCATCCATCGCACCTTCCAGTCGAGTGCCGAGGGCAAGCTGGGGCTGCTGGCCAACCGCCCCGTCTACGTCCTGGTGGGATCGGGCGGCTTTCATCAGGGCCCGCGAGCCGGGCAACCCGATTTCCTGACCCCCTACCTGCGCCACGCGCTCAACACCCTGGGGCTGTTCAACATCCATTTCTTCTATCTGCAGGGACTGGTGTTCGGTGACGAGGCGGTGCGCCAGACCATCGACACCAACCGCGCGCTGCTGGCGCAGCAGCCCCTGTTTAGCCGGCTTGCCGATCCACACCACCTTGGAGTACTGCCATGACCCAACCAAGACTTCCCTTTTCCACCCTGTCAGCCGAGGCCTATCAAGGGCTGCGCGCCACCAGCGACGCCCTGGCCGCAGGCCCCCTCGGCGCTCCCTTGCTGGAGCTGGTCTATCTGCGCATCTCGCAGATCAACGGCTGCGCCTTCTGCCTAGGCAAGCACGCCAAGACGCTGCGCGAGTGCGAGGTGTCGCAGCAGAAACTCGATTGTCTGGCGGGATGGCGGGTCAGCGACCTGTTCAGCGAACGCGAACGCGCCGCCCTGGCCTGGGCCGAGACGCTCACTTATGTCCATGAGGCAGGCGCACCGGACGAGCGCTACGCACCGCTCAAGGCCCACTTTTCCGATCGCGAGATCTCGGATCTGACCCTGGCGGCCGCCCTGATGAATGCCTTCAACCGGCTGGCCGTTGGCATGCTGCTGTAACCCGCAGCGCAACCCAATAAAAAACGCCCAAGCGGGCGTTTTTTATTGACCAACCGGCGGCTACCCTTGGCTGGCCAGCACGGGCGGCAGGGTGCGCAGGATGCGCTGCTCGGCCAGGGTGGAGAGCACGAACATCACCAGATAACCGAGGCCGAGCGCCACGATAATGGCCACCACATTGGTGGTGAAGCGGGCCACCAGGTAATAGGCCGCCACCAGCGCCACTATGCCCACCGCCCGGATCAGCAGGCTCTGGGTAAAGTGGCCGTGGGCCTTGATATAGGCGAGCTGGTAGCCGTTGAGCATCATAAAGATGAAGAAGAGGGAAAAGTGCAGCAGCACCGGCACGGCCCCCAGATAGTCGGCCGGGAACAACAGCGACACCAGCGGCTTGCCCGCCAGCAGCATCACCAAGAAAAAGACGAGGCTGACGATGGCACTGAGGCGGAAGATCCAGCGCCGGATCAGGCGGATCTGGCGGTGATCGCCGCTGCGCAGATTGACCGCCAGCTCAGGCAGCACGAAGCGGTAGATGGGGAAAACGAAAAGCAACGTCATATAGGTAAAGATGGGGCGCACCACCACCTGAAAATCCCCCAGCTCGTCGAGGCTGAAATGGCGGATGGTGAGCAGTACCGTGATGTAGATCATCAGGATGCTGGCCCCCGCCTCGAGGGACGCGGTGAAGCTCTTCTTCACATAGCTGCGCATATCGGGGCCAAGCTCGACCCTGGCCAGCGGCCGGGTGGCGATGGCCCGACGGCGATGCAGATACATGTAACCGGCGATGGCGAGCGAGGAGAAGGTCAGCCCGTAGAAGAGCGAAGCAAGGGCATCCAGGCCAAGTGCGAAATAGCAGGCCATAAACATCAAACCGTTGGCCAGCGGTTCCAGCCAGGTGACCCGGTTGGAGATCCCGTACATCCGGTACATGGCCACCAGATTGGTGAAGTAGACCTTGAGCCCCAGCCCGAAGATGACCCCTACCAGTTGCAGATATTCGGCCCGGATATGGAGCCCGTGCTTGATGTAGGGGATCACCAGCCCCCAGGTGAGCAGCACCATGCCGATGAGGAAGTAGCGGAAGATATTGATGATGTCCCGATCGTTCCTGGTCTGGGAGTAACTCACCACCATGGAGGAGCGAAAGCCGGTCATCAGGATGAGGGACAGCGAGATCAAATCCACCACGCTGTTGAACAGCGCCAGATCCCCCTTGGCCACCCACTGCGCCAGCCACACCTTGAAGGCGAAGCCGATAATGATGCTGGCAAGGGACGCCCACATGCCGGTGATGAAGGCCTGCTTGAGGCGGCCAAGTGAATCGGGTTGTTCGTCTTGAATTGCGTGCATCACGAAAGGCCCGCTAACTGCGTGAGGAGAGGCCCATCTTATGAAAGGGGGCCGCCCTTGAACAGCCCGAAACAGGGGGCAAGGGCGTCCCCCTGCCAGCAACGCCCGGCCGGGCGTCTCTTTTAGTGCGTCCAGCGCGTCCTCCGGCTGCCACCGCGCCGGCTTATGACTGGGGCGCAGCCTTGATCAGCGCCTCGTAGCGATCGATAAGCTCAGGGCCGTGCAGCGGCGAGTCGTGACCGCCCACCACCGTCTTGATCGGCAGCTTCATCGCTTTCAGCCGCTCAAGGGTCTGCGGATAGGCCTTCACATCGGCAAAGTTCAGGTTGCCCAGCTTCTCCTTGAGGATGCAGTTGCCATAGAGCACCTGCTGGTCGGGGAAGTAGACAAAGATGCCGTCCGGCGTGTGGGCCGGGCCCGCGTAGAAGGCGCGCAGCTTGCCCTCTTGCAGGGTGAAGTCGCCATCGTGCACCACGTTGGGCAGTACCAGCGGCAAGTCCGGGTACTCCGGCAACCCCTTGCGGGTAAAGGCGACAATCTCGGCCCAGTCGCTCTTCATCAGATCCCGGGTCTGGCGGGTCGATACCACCTTGGCACCGATGGACTTCCAGTAGGCGTTACCGCCGGCACGGTCGGTGTGGTAGTTGGTGTTGATCACCTCCAGCACCGGCTTGCGGCTGACCCGTTTGATCAGCTTGTGCAGCTCGCGGGCGGTATCCGGCGTCCAGGTCGCCCCCACCACAGTCACTCCCTTGGCCCCGAAATAGACCATGGAATTTTCCTGCACGTAGTAGTTGTCCTCCACCACATAGACGGGGCCGCTCACCTGTGTCAGCGACATCCCCGCCGCCCGCACGCTGCCACCCCAGAAGCTCGCCACCAGCACCACGGCGCCGGCCAGCCCGCACTTTATCCAACCTTTCATCATCTTGCTCCCTCGAACCAACCGCCCCCTCGCCACCCCTGTGGCAAGCCGGGCCCATTTATCAGTGGGCAGAAAATACGGGGGATTTGTGAAGGGAAAATGGGCTTGTGTGAAGAGAAGGTGAAGTCAGGGGGGAATTCAGAAAAAATCAGGGGGGAACCGGCAGCGAGCCACGCGATTGACGGTGCGGGGAATGGAGAGTGAAGAGCTATAAAGGCGCAAAACGAACCGACAACACAGATAGCAACCCCTCACCCTAACCCTCTCCCGAGGGAGAGGGGATGGCCCGTGCCAATTCCAAGCCACTCATATTCACCCGCACCACAGAGCCAACGCACAATCAGCGGAGCATATTTGCTCCCTTCTCCCCTTGCGGGAGAAGGGCTGGGGATGAGGGGGAGGTAACAATAAGCCACATAATGTAGGGACGATTAGCGCAGCGTAATCGTCCGTTTATCGCCACGCATCGAGTCATGGCAAGGCCAACAGGAAACTCTGAATATCACCTGCTTCTCGGCCACGGCCTGTCCGCGATCGTCTGAATACGATTCACTATTCGAACCCATGGCACTAACTGTGAAGACAATCATGCAAGCTAAACAATGCTCAATCTATCCCGACAATAGATTAGAAAACAAATATGAAATCATATTATGATGCATGAAATTACTCACTAAAACGTGCAGGTACGGTGATGAAGAAAGAAATTTTCTACAAATACAGGGCGATGAATACTAACCTAATAGAATCTCTTTGTTGGGATAAAATATTTTATGCTTCACCCGCGACCTTTAATGACCCACTTGACTGCAAAATGTTCTCCATTGAGAATAATTCTTCAATTGAAGAGCTAAGACAGATATATGCTAGGCTAAAGTTTCCTAGAACACTTAAAAATGCAGAACAGAACATTAGAGGTAAAGACATTGAAGCAAAAATAAAACCCTTACTAGAAGAAATGGCAAAATCTATAGTAATAGATGACTTAAATAGAATGAATTATAACTCAACCGATCCAGAGTATACCTGTACACCGGAGGATGCTGAAACTGGAATATTAACTTCAAATATACTTTCAGAGTTAAGGGAACATTACAGTAGCGGTGTTTTCTGTTTTTCTAAAGATGGGAAAAACATGCTAATGTGGAGCCATTATGGTGATGAACATAAAGGTATCTGTATTGGATATAGCGATAATAGAAAGCCTGTTCCTGATATCAAGCCTGTGATATATGGCAAGCATGGCGTGATAAAAACATCATCACTTTACAATGCATTTGTTAAAAATGATAAAGATGAACAAACCATCATAGAAAATGAAATCCTCTTAAAGAAAAGCAGAACATGGAAATATGAAAAAGAATACAGACTGATAAGTAACATTGGTATTCAAAACTCGCCCCTAATGTTAGAGGAAATCACGTTTGGTCTCCGATGCCCAGCTGAAATAAGGCATACGATTATAAAAATGATGGAAGGTCGACAACCAAGTATAAAGTACTATGAAATGGTATTAACAAACAAAAATGCAGACCTAATTAAACAACCTTACAACGAAAATTGCGAGTGGAGCGTCCACTTACCCAAGGTAGCATATTCAGGCGTGGAAATTTTTGGTGAACATAAGATGGAAATACCGAACCAATAACACATTTAAATAAAAACCACCCGCATAACGGGTGGTTTTTTCATTATCTTCGGATAAACCAGAGAGATTTAACTCACCACACAAATCAAGCCAACGGCGGCGTACGCGGCGGCACCTTGCGCTTGCTGCCGGTGGATTCGAAGGCCGAGGCGAAGCGCAGCAGCTTATTGTCGTCATAGGCGCGACCGGCGAAGGTCAGGCCCACCGGCATACCGATATCGGCCATGATGCCCATGGGGACAGTGACGGTCGGCACGCCGAGATGGCGAATGGCGAGGTTGCCGTTGGCAACCCAGATGCCGTTGCTCCAGGCGATATCGGCGGAGACCGGATTCACATCCGCATCAGCCGGGGCGACGTCGGCGACGGTGGGGAACAGCACGGCGTCGAGCTTGAGCCCGTCCATCCAGTCCTCCAGATCCAGCTTGCGGGTCTTTTCCAGAGCACGCAGGCCATCCGGCACCGAGGCAATCTCGTCGAAACGCTTGAGGCCGCGCTTGGCCATATTGACGTACTCGTCCATGCCCGCCGCCAGATCGCCCTCGCGGTTAGGCAAAGTGCCCGGATCGTGGGGGAAGATCTTGGGCCCGTCGACATCGGCCAATTGCTTAAGCTTGGGATCGCCGTTGGCGCGCAGGAAGTCGTCGAACGCCCAGCCGGAGAGCTCCCACAGCTCGTCGTTGAGAAACTCCGGGCTCACGATGCCGCGATTGAACACGGTCGGCGCGCCTGGTCGGTCCCCTTCGCAGTTGGAGACCAGCGGGAAGTCCACTTCGATGACCTCGGCGCCAGCGGCTTCCAGCGCCTTGCGCGCATCTTCCCAGAGGGCAATCACGGCCTCGCGGGTATGGATGCGCTGACCGGTCGGGCCGCCGATACCGGGGTTTTCGCTGGTGCCGGCCAGTTCATCCTTGTTGATAAACATGCGCGGCACGCCGAGGCGCTTGCCCTTGAGGGCATCGGCCTTGGCAGCCAGCTCCAGATAGGAAGCCGGACGCACTTCGGAGGCCTTGGGCAGTTGCACCCAGGGCTGCATGCGCCAGAGATCTCCACGGGTATCGGCATCGTCAGCCACTACCACATCCAGCACTTCCAAGAGATCAGCCATGGTGCGGGCATAAGGCACCACCACATCCATGGTCGGAGTCAGCGGCCAGTTGCCGCGCACCGAGATGACACCACGGGACGGGGTGTAGGCGCACAGACCGTTGTTGGAGGCCGGGCCACGGCCGCTCGACCAGGTCTCTTCAGCCAGGCCGAAGGCGGAGAAGCTGGCGGCGGTGGCGGTACCGGCACCGTTGGAGGAGCCGGAGGCAAAGGGCGCGGTCAGGTAGTCGGCATTGTAGGGGCTCTCGGCACGGCCATAGACGCCGCGCTGCATGCCGCCATTGGCCATCGGCGGCATATTGGTTTTGCCAAGGCAGATGGCACCGGCGGCGCGCAGCCGCTCAACGGTAAAGGCATCGCGCTGGGCCACCAGATCCTTGAAGGCCGGGCTGCCGGAGGCGGCGGTCAGCCCCTTGACCAGATAGCTGTCTTTGGCGGTGTAGGGGATACCGTCGAGCGGCCCCAGAGTTTCGCCACGGGCGCGGCGCTCATCAGACGCTTGCGCCTCTTTCAGCGCATCGGGGTTGGGGACTACCAAAGCGTTGAGCTTGGTGTTGGTCTCGGGGCCGTTGTAGGCCTCGATCCGGGCCAGATAGGCCTTGACCAGTTCGACCGCTGTGGTGCGGCCTGCTTCGAGCGCACCGCGCAGCTCGGCAATGGAAACCTCGGTCACTTCGATCATTTTGATCTCCTGTAAAGGGTGACTGTTTGTCATGATGATCGCCGCATCAGCGCCGGCGACCATCACGTCATCAAGAGAGAAAACCCCACGGCGTGGGGTTTTGAATACTCACCGGAACCGGTTTACGACCCGTCGCGAGAGGCCGTCAGCAAGGTGAAGAGCAGCGCAGGAACCGGAGCGTATAAACATACATGAACCCTCGGTTTCACATAAGCGAGCAGCACATGAGCCTTGATCACGGCCTCGCAGCAGGATCGTCATCCGGTTCTTATTTGCCGGACGGGATCTGCTGGGTAATGCAGTGAATATTGCCACCGCCCAGCAGGATCTCGCGGGCCGGTACGCCGACGACCTTATGCTCCGGGAAGATCTCTTCCAGAATGCGCTGGGCTTCGCCGTCGGTGGCGGCATCCAGCAGCGGGTAGACGATGCGATCGTTGGTGATGAGGAAGTTCACGTAGGAGCCGGCCAGACGACCTTCTGCCTCGCGCGGCACACCGGTGCCGCTCTCGACGCCGGCAGACTCTTCCTGGGTGCAGTAGAGCGGGCCCGGCTGGGGCAGCTTCCACACTTTCAGCTTGCGACCCTTGGCGTCGACCGCCGCTTCCAGCACCTTGAGGGCGGCCACGGAGCGCTCGTACTGGGGATCGTTCTGGTCGTCGGTCCAGTGCAGGGCCACTTCACCCGGACGCACGAAGCAGCACATGTTGTCGATGTGGCCGTCGGTCTCGTCCATGTAGACGCCTTCGTCCAGCCAGATAAAGCTCTTCACACCCAGATAGTCGCGCAGGTGAGCTTCGATCTGCGCTTTGCTCAGGTGCGGGTTGCGGTTTTCGTTGAGCAGGCACTCGGCGGTGGTCAGGCAGGTGCCTTCGCCGTCGACGTGGATGGAGCCCCCTTCCAGAATGAGCGGCGCGTCGTAACGATCCATGCCGTGCTGTGCCAGCATCTGGGCCGCCACTTGCTCATCTTGATCCCAGGGGTAGTAGAGACCGCCCTTGTGGCCGCCCCAGGCGTTGAAGCCCCAATCCACGCCACGGCACTCGCCGGTTGCGTTGGTGACGATGGTGGGGCCGCTGTCGCGGGCCCAGCAGTCATCGCTGTTCATCTCGACCAGGGTGACATGGCTGGGCATGATGGCGCGGGCCTGCTCCATAAACCGGGCCGGCACCCCCATAAAGACCGGGGTGGCTTGCCCGATGGCATCCGCCACCTTGGCGAAGGTGGCTTGCGCGAAGCGACCGGCCTCACGCCAGTTGTCCGGGCGAAACGGCCAGATCATCCAGACGGCCTGCTGGTGTGCCCACTCGGCGGGCATGGTGAAGCCGTCGGCGGCCGGCGTGGTGTTCATGGTCTTGATGCTCATCGCAAGGCTCCTTGCATGGATTGAGACCCCGCAGGCGTGAAAACGCGGCGCGGGGATCCTGGAAAAATAACAGTGGTCGCAGTGTAAGAAGTTGCGCTCACATCCATCAAATGAATAGGATGGATTGTCCCATAAGCCTGGCAAATAATCTTGATGAAACTGCACCAGCTCGACCTCAATCTGCTGCTCGCCTTTGACGCCCTGATGGCGCAGGGCAGCGTCACCCGCGCCGCCGAAACCCTCTTTATCAGCCAACCCGCCATGAGCCATGCGCTCAATCGTCTGCGCACCTTCTTTGGCGATCCGCTCTTGGTGCGCACCCCGCAGGGGATGCTGCCGACCCCTCGCGCCCAGCGGCTGCATCTGGGAGTCCAGCAGGCGCTGCGGCTGCTGGAGCAGCAGCTCAGCGACGAGGAGGTGTTCGAGCCGAGCCAGTCGAAGCGCCGCTTCGTGCTCTGCACCACGGATTACGTGGAGTGCGTGCTCATCCCGCCGCTTATCCAGCGTCTCAAACGGCTGGCGCCCGGAGTCACCATCGAGATCCGCATCCTGCGCGACACCCTGCCCGAAGCCGAGCTGGCGAGCGGCGAAATCGATCTGGTGCTCGGCTTTGACGAATACATGCAGGTGCCGGGGTATCTGGGCAAGGAGACCTGGCTCACCGAGCCGCTGGCCGGGCTGGTGCGCGCCGATCTGCCGATGGCCGCCCCGGCGCTCGCAGAGAGTGGGGATGACCCGGCGCTGCCGGGCGAGCGCATCAGCTTGGCGCAGCTGATCGAGATGCCCCACGTGTTCCACTCGCCCCTTGGCACCTCGGAGGCGAGTCTGGATCGCTATCTGAAGACGCTGGGGTTCAGTCGCACCATCTCGGTCAACAGCCAGAGCTATATGTCCGCCGCCGCCATCGTGAGCCAGAGCGATCACCTGCTGGTGTTGCCCAGCATGGTGGCCGAGCTGCTCGCCAACCACTGGCCGCTGAAAAGCCTGCCGCTGCCCGAAGATGTGCCCGATTATCACCTCAACTGCGTCTGGCATCCGGTGCATGCGCAGCAACCCGCCCTGATCTGGCTGAAAGACCTGATGAAGGAGTTGGTGAATCCGGAGTAACCCGGCAACGTGTGCCCCCCTCATCCCCAACCCTTCTCCCATTCTTTTGTAAATAAGCGGGAGAAGGGAGCAATCAACCCGGCTGCGTGTGGCATACCCAGAAACAACCATGGCTCCCGCGGGAGCCATGGTTGTTTATGGGCGAGGCATTATGCCCGCAGGGCCGTCATCAGCTGGGTGACCACGCCACCCAACAGGACGGGGTCGGGGCGGCACTGGGCGAAGGTGACCAGGCCCTGGATGTTGATGAGCAAAAAGGCAGTCAGGGTCGGGATGTCGCGCCCGACCGCCAGCTCGCCACGCTCGAGGGCCAGGCTCAGCACCGCGGCCAGATCCGCATCCAGCTCGCCATAGATGGCCTTGAGCTTCAGATGCAGCTCTTCATCCTGCTCCGCCAGCTCCATCAGGGTGCGGGTCACCAGACAGGTGCCGCAGAGGGCGTCGTTCACCACCTGCTCGAGGTAGGCCTGCACCCCCGCCAGCGGGCTCGCGGCGGCGAAGAAACTGCGCCGCAGGGCGCTCTTCTCCTGCACATAGTGATCGACCGCCGCCAGCAGCAGGCCGCGCTTGTTGCCAAACGCCGCGTAGAGGCTGCCCGGATGCAACCCGGTCGCCGCCACCAGCTCCTGCATGGTGGTCTTGGCGTAACCCTTGGCCCGAAATGCCTCCATGGCATTTCGCAAGACGTCGTCCCGGTTGAACTCGGCGCTGCGCATGGTTTCTCCGTTGAAAAAGCGGATTCACCGACCAGGGGCCGGCGAGGGGAAATAAGAGGGCGGCAAGTTTACCCCAGCGGGCCGGCAACACCAACCCATGTTGAATGCTCGTTCAAAAAAGACTTGCACACAAAACAAAAAACGTCTTGAATGCACGTTCAAGAATCACTCCCTCAGGACAGACGATCATGAATACCCTGTTTCAGCCCTATCGCCTCAACGACACCCTCACCCTGGCCAACCGTTTCATGATGGCTCCCCTCACCCGCTGCATGGCAGGCCCGGGCCTGGTGCCGACCGAGCAGATGGCCGCCTATTACGCGCGCCGCGCCGACATCGGCCTCATCATCTCCGAAGCCACCATCATCCGGCCGGACGGACAGGGCTACCCCAATACCCCGGGGCTCTACAGCGCCGAGCAGATCGCCGGCTGGAAGAAAGTGACCAGCGCCGTGCATGCCAACGGCGGCAAGATCTTCGCCCAGCTGTGGCACGTGGGTCGTCTCTCCCACCCCTTCTTCCACCACGCCGAAGTGCTGGCCCCCTCTGCCGTCGCCCATGAGGGCACTGTGCCCCGCATGCGCGAGCTGGTCTATCAGGTGCCGCGCGCCCTGACCGAGAGCGAAATCGCCCAGCTGGTCGAGGATTACGCCCAGGCCGCCGCCAACGCCATCGAAGCGGGCTTTGACGGGGTGGAGATCCACGGTGCCAACGGCTACCTCATCGATCAGTTCCTGCACCACGCCAGCAACCTGCGCACCGACAACTACGGTGGCAGCCCGGAAAATATGAGCCGCTTCGCGCTGGAGGTGGTGGATGCCATCAATGCCCGCATCGGCGGGGATCGGGTGGGCCTGCGCCTCTCCCCCGGCGCCTATGTGCACCTCGAAGGGGATGCGCGGGATCGCGCCGTGTTCGACCACCTGCTGGCCGAGCTGAACCAGCGCAACCTGGCCTATGTGCACCTCGGCATCTTCGATGACAGCCTCACCTTCGACTACCTGGACGGCCGCGCCTCCGACTACCTGCGCGCCCGCTACGACGGTCATCTGGTGGGGGTGGGCAACTACAGCGCCGAGACCGCAGCCGAGGCCATCAAGGCCGACCGCTTCGACCTCGTCGCCATCGGTCGCCCGCTCATCGCCAACCCGGACTACCTCGCCAAAGTGAAACAGGGCGACGCCCTGGTGCCCTATGCCGACACCATGCTGGCCGAGCTGGTCTAACGCTCGCCGGCGCCTTGCCTGACCAAGGATGGGATCCGCGCCCTCGCGCGGGTTTCCAATGTTTGGGCCCCCTCCCGGGCCCTTTTTTGTGTCCGCTCGTTATGCCCGCCATTTCACGACCCTCGCCAGCGCAATAAAAAAGTTGCTAGTAACAACTAGTTGGCTATATTGGTTGTTGATGACAACCAAATAGGAAACCCTGATATGGATCCCCGCCCCCTGCGCGCCCTGTCGCGCGATCTGGTACGCGAACTCGGCATGCTCTCCCAGCAGTGCGGCGAACTGGCGCTCAGCCCGCTCGAAGCCCATCTGCTGATCGAGCTGGAGAGCGGCCCCGCCACCAACCAGCAACTGGCCGAACGGCTGCGCATCGACAAGTCCAACGCCAGCCGCCCGCTGGCCCGTCTGGCCGAGCGCGAGCTCATCAGCTGGCACCCCCATCCGTCCGATGGCCGCAGCAAGGAGGCGCGCCTCACCATCGCCGGCCAGGCCCAGCTGCTGGATCTGCATCAGGAGATGGACAGCGCCATGGAGGAGACCCTGGCCCAGCTCACCCTCGCCGAGCGTGAGCAGCTGTGGACCGGCCTGCGCCTCTATCGCAGCGCCCTCTCCCGTGCCCGCCGCCAGCAGGGCTACCGCATTCGCCCGATCCGGGCGGCCGACAACGGCCAGATTGCCGCCGTGATCCGCGCCGTCTCCGCCGAATACGGGCTCACCGCCGACAAGGGATACGGGGTGGCCGACCCCAATCTGGATCGGCTGCATGAGACCTATCAGGGCGCGCAGAGCCGCTACTGGGTGATCGAGGGACCGGACGGCGCCATTCTCGGCGGAGGCGGCATAGCGCCGCTGGCGGGGGAAGAGGGGCAAGTCTGCGAGCTGCAGAAGATGTACTTCATGCCCTCCCTGCGCGGGCTGGGACTGGGGCGACGGCTGGTGCTGCAGGCGCTGGACGAGGCGCGCGCGCTCGGCTATCAGCGCTGCTACCTGGAGACCACCGCCGTGCTGCGCGAGGCCACCGCACTCTACGTATCTCTGGGCTTCGAGCACCTGCCGGGCCCGCTCGGCAGCACCGGCCACGATGCCTGCGAGATCTGCATGGTGCTGGCGCTCGCCGCCAACAAGGCCCTGCCAGTGGCGTGAGGCATAAAGACCGGATGAACAGGGGCGGCTCTGGTGCCGCCCTTTTGTTTGCCTGTCGTTCAGAGCCGGGGGGCGGGTGGCACAAAATGGCATGAAGGGCGAGGCTTGACGTCATCCTGTATCAATGAACGGCGTTTGTGATCAGGCCAGGGCAGACAGGGGCGCTGGGCGCCTGTCAGGTGGGAAAGTAGAACCAGGCCGTCTTGATAAGGCCGGCCTCCACCTCGAACACCGCCATGCTCTCCAGCGGCTCGGGGGAAAGGCCATAGATCAACTCGTGATCGAACACCTTGTTGCCGATGACGGTGCGCGCCAGCAGCTCGGCCCGCAGGGCCGGGTTGTTGAAGCGATGTTCGGCATAAAAGGTTCTGAGCGCCTCCTTGCCCACTGTGCTCGGGCTCTCCGTCGGCATCCGGTACCCCTTGAACGCGTCGGAGAAGCAGGCCAGGAAGGCCTCGAGATCGTGGGCGTTGTAAGCGTTAAATTGTGCCTCGACGGGCAGTTCGACGGACATGCATCACTCCCTGAATCATGTGTGAGCCTCCTTTATAGGGGGCATTGCTCCCCTTGTCGACGGGTGACGGCGGCGCTCCCCCTATCCGCGCCCTGTTCGCCATGCAAAAAGAGACCCCGCCGAAGCGGGGTCTCTTTTTATCTTGTCTGCCTGTCGGCAAGCGCTGATCAGTGCTCGCGGGTCTGGCGGAACTGGACGTCGGCGTGACGCTCCTGGGCCAGGCGCAGGTTGACCATGGTCGGCGCGATGTAGGTGAGGTTGTCACCGCCATCCAGCGCCAGGTTGACCTCGTTCTTGCGCTTGAACTCCTCGAACTTCTTGACGTCGGTCCCTTCCACCCAGCGGGCGGTGGCGACGTTGACCGCCTCGTAGATGGCCTCGACGTTGTACTCGCTCTTGAGGCGCGAGACCACCACGTCGAACTGCAGCACACCGACCGCACCGACGATGAGATCGTTGCTGATGAGCGGACGGAACACCTGCACCGCCCCCTCTTCGGAGAGCTGCACCAGCCCCTTGAGCAGCTGCTTCTGCTTGAGCGGGTCGCGCAGGCGGATGCGGCGGAACAGTTCCGGCGCGAAGTTCGGGATGCCGGTGAACTTGAGATCCTCACCCTGAGTAAAGGTGTCGCCGATCTGGATGGTGCCGTGGTTGTGCAGACCGATGATGTCACCGGCGAAGGCGTCTTCCGCCTGCTCACGGTCACCGGCCATGAAGGTCACGGCGTCGGAGATGTTCACGTCCTTGCCGATGCGCACGTGGCGCATCTTCATGCCCTTGCTGTAGGTGCCTGATACGATACGCATAAAGGCGATACGGTCGCGGTGTTTCGGATCCATGTTTGCCTGGATCTTGAACACGAAGCCGGAGAACTTCTCCTCGGTCGCCACCACTTCGCGGCTCTCGGCCTTGCGCGGCATGGGGGCCGGCGCCCAGTCGGTCAGACCGTCCAGCATGTGGTCGACACCGAAGTTGCCGAGTGCGGTACCGAAGAAGACCGGGGTCATCTCGCCGGCGATGAAGGCGTCGTGATCGAACTCGGGGGAGGCGCCCTGCACCAGCTCCAGTTCACCGCGCAGCTGGGCCGCCAGATCGTCGCCGATGGCCGCGTCCAGTTCGGGGTTGTTCAGCCCCTTGACCACCCGCTTCTCCTGGATGGTGTGGCCCTGACCGCTCTGATACAGATAGGTCTCGTCCTTGTAGAGGTGATAGACACCCTTGAAGGATTTGCCGCAGCCGATGGGCCAGGTGATGGGGGCGCACATGATGTTGAGCTCGCGCTCCACCTCGTCCATGACCTCCATGGGATCGCGTACTTCGCGGTCCAGCTTGTTCATGAAGGTGAGGATGGGGGTGTCGCGCAGCCGGGTTACTTCCATCAGCTTGCGGGTCCGGTCTTCAACACCCTTGGCGGCATCGATGACCATCAGGCAGCAGTCGACCGCCGTCAGGGTACGGTAGGTATCTTCGGAGAAGTCCTCGTGACCCGGGGTATCGAGCAGGTTGACCAGGCAGTCGGCGTAGGGAAACTGCATCACGGAAGTGGTGATGGAGATACCGCGCTGCTTCTCCATCTCCATCCAGTCGGATTTGGCGTGCTGGCCCGAGCCACGGCCCTTGACGGTACCGGCGCGCTGAATGGCCTGTCCGAACAGCAGTACCTTTTCGGTGATGGTGGTTTTACCCGCATCCGGGTGCGAGATGATCGCAAAAGTGCGTCTCTTGGAGACTTCACTCAGAAATTCAGCTGACATAATTCAATGTTCTTCTATTGGGCGGCGGCCTTGGCCACCGTGGGATAATTCCGGAGTGCCGCATTGACTCACGGTCCGGCATGGATACGCAACGGGCCACTCGGGCGGGCATCAGACCCGCCGGTGGAGAGAGGGAGAGGGTTGCGTTACATGGGTCTTCTCACCTGAGCCAAAGCAAAATTGCGCGACATTATACCCGCGCGAGTGAAAAATACCCAGCCCGGCTTTGCAGGGTGGGGCACCCTATTCGGCCCGCATCACCTGGTTGCGGCCGGCCTGCTTGGCCCGGTACATGGCCTCGTCGGCCCGCTGCACCAGCCCCCCCAGGCTCTCGTCGAGAGGGCCTTGCTGGGCACAACCGATGCTGACGTTGACAAAACGCCCCTCCGGCATCCCCTCGATACGCAGCTGGGAGACGCGATGACGGATCCGCTCCGCTACCTCCATCGCTTCGTCCAGACAGGTGTCGGGCAGCAGCACCAGAAACTCTTCGCCGCCGTTGCGCCCCACTCTGTCCAGCGAACGCAGCTGGGCGGCGATGCACTTGGCCACGGCGGCCAGCACCAGATCCCCCACGTGGTGGCCCAGCTGGTCATTGACCAGCTTGAAGTGATCGATGTCCAGCAGCAGCACCGAGAAGGGCTTGCCCTGCTCGCGCGCCTGTCTGAACCAGTGCTGGCCCTTGTTCTGGATCTGGCGGCGGTTGTGCAGCCCGGTCAGATCGTCGGTCATGGCGAGCCGGCGCATCTGGCGGGAGCGATTGAACTGGTGCAGCGCCAGCATGCCCATCACCAGCAACAGCAGGGCCACCACCACGTACTGCCAGTGGCGCCGCTCCTGCAGCTGCTTGAGCTTGGCCTCCTGCAGCAGCTGCTTGGTCTTGAGGGCCTGGTTCTCCAGCTCCTTGCGGGCCAGGTCGAACTCGAAGCGCATCTGCAACGAGCGCTGCTCCCTGAGCACCCGTTCCAGCGAGTGCTTGGTCTCGACAAACAGCTTGAGGTTGCTGAGGGCGGCGCTGATCTGCCCCTGCTGCTCCAGGATCCGCGCCCGCACCTCGTAGACCCGCGCCAGGAAGCGCTGGTTCTTCTCCTTGACGAAGATGGGTTCGGCGTGGGCCAGGTAGTAGAGCGCCTTGGTCGGGTTGCCCTGCGCCGCCTCCGCCATCCCCATCACCAGTTGCCAGTGACCCAGGGTGACGCTGTCAGAGGTCTCGCGCCCCTGCAAAATGGCGTCAGCCTGGCGTAACTTGCTCACCGCCTCGGTCACCTTGCCCTGATTGAGCAGTATGGTGGCGATCTCGATCCGGACCCAGGCCAGCAGCCCCTCTTTCTGCTGAGAACGATAGAACTGCTCGGCCATCTTCATCAGCGGCAGCGCCCGGTCATACTCCCCCATCTCGGAGTAGAGCAGCCCCTGCTGGGAGCGGATCCTCACCAGCGGCTCCTGAGCGCGCAGGGCGCTGTAGTCATGAGCCAGCTCTTCGAAATACCCCTCGGCCCGCTCATAGAGCCCCATCCGCCGATAGGCGTTGGCGATCTGGGCCAGCACCTCCCGCGCCTTGCCATCCAGCCCCAGCGACTCGAAGCGCTTGTGCGCCTCGATGAGCTCCATCAGCCCCTCCGCCAGCTCACCCTGATAGGCGTACATGTCGCCGCGCAAGCTGAGGATGTCCGCCTCCTGCACCCGATCACCGAGCCGGCGGGCCAGCACCAGCGCCTGCTGGTAGTCCTCCTTGGCCTGCTCCATGTTGCCGAGCATCTGCTGATGAAAGGCGCGGCAGGCCAGCAGACCTGTCTCGGTGATCCTGTCCTTGCGGGCCCGGGCACCGGCCAGTTCCTGGTCGGCAAAGTTCACCACGGCACGGTACTCGTCGTCCCACTCGGAAGGCATGGCCCAGCACTGCAGCCGCACGATGCGCCCCTGCACGTCGGGGGGATAGGCCTCCTTGCTCGCCACCAGGGCGGCGATGCGCAGCCGGAACATGCGATCGGGCTGGAACCCCTCCTCCAGCAGCTGCAACTCGCGGGAGAGCTGGGGCTCGGTCAGCGGCGCCCGGGCCGCCCAGGCGAGGGGCGTACACAATCCCGTCAACAGGATCAGGGTCATGATGCGTTTCATGCCGGTTCGGTTTCCCCTCAGGTGGTGCTAGTACACGAATATGCTCACTCCCCCCATCATATCTCGCCTTGCAGCAACACACAGCAACCATGGAAAAAGAGAGGAGATAGGCCAGATCCGGCAGGCTCTCACGCTGACCGAACGCGCCCCTTTACAGATGGAAAATCAGCATCGACTATAGGCGCCATCCAACACAGGGAAGCGCAGGTTGATGACATATCAGGAGCTGCAGGCGGCCTACGACAAGCTGCTGCAGGAGAACGAACGGCTCAGGCGGGTCGCCGACGATGCGCGGGAGAAGCTGGAAGCCGCCATGGACGGCACCGGCCTGTGCATCTGGCAGAAACACGTGCCCACCGGCAAGCTCATCATCTTCAACCGGCGCTGGGGTTCCATGCTCGGCTATCAGCCCAAGGAGCTGTCGGCCCACTTCGATGTCTGGCGCGAGCATCTGCATCCGGAAGACAGGGAGCGGGTGCTGCAGGCCTTCTTCGATCACCTGAGCGGCAAGAGCCCGTTTTATCAGGTGATGCACCGGATGATCGCCAAGGACGGCAAGACCACCTGGGTGCTGGACCGGGGCCGGGTGGTGGAGCGGGACGCACAGGGCAACCCCGTTCGGGTGATGGGCACCCACATCGACATCACCCACGAGAAGGAGTATGAACAGCAGCTGGCCCGGCTCGCCCACCGGGATCCTCTCACCGGCCTTGCCAACCGCACCGCCCTGCAACGCAAGTTCAACCAGGGTTTCAAAGCCATCTGCTTCATCGATCTGGACGACTTCAAGCAGGTCAACGACAACCTGGGCCACCGCGCCGGCGACGAGCTGCTGATCGCCCTCACCCGTCGGCTGCGCGACTGCTGCGAAGAGGGGGTGAAGATAGGCCGGCTCGGCGGCGACGAATTCGTGCTGCTGCCCTGGGCCAGCGACGATCCCCGCACCAGCCAGCTGGCCAGCCAGTGCATCGACGCCATCGCCACCCCGTTCGAGCTGCCCAACGGCGACGCCTCGGTGGGCTTGAGCATGGGGATTGCGGCAATCCGGCCGCAGGATGATTTCAGCACGGCACTGGCCCGGGCCGATCAGGCCATGTATCGGGTCAAGCGCGGCGGCAAGCGGGGCTTTCATGTCGCCCGGCCGAGTGGCCAGCCACTGCTGGATCAGGAGCAGGTCAACGAGCGCGGGCTCGGCCACCAGCCCCGCCCCTGAACAGGGTCAGATGGGCAGCGGCCCCATCACCTTGACCGCCCGAATGGCGAAGTGGCTGCTGATGTCGTTGACCATGTCCTGAGACTGCAGCCGCCGGATCCACTGCTCATAGGCGGGCAGGTCGGGCACCACCACCTCCAGCAGGTAGTCGTAGTTGCCGGAGACGGTGTGACAGCTGATCACCTCCGCCATGGCCGCCACCGCCTGCTCGAAGGCCTCCACCAGCGGCTCCCTGTGCTGACTGAGCCGCACGTTGACGAAGATGGTGATGCCCAGCCCGAGCTTCTCCCGCGCCAGCACGGCGCGATACCCCCGTATATGGCCCTCCCCCTCCAGCCGCTTCAGGCGCCGGGCACAGGGGGAGGCGGACAAGCCGACCAGCTCCGCCAGCTCCACGGTCGTGAGGCGTCCATCCTGTTGCAGCAAGCGCAGCAGATGTAAATCAATCCTGTCGAGCATCTTGGTGATATCCGGTAAAAATCCCTTTTGGATTGGCTGAAACTAGCAATTGCCCCCGAATATCTCAAACAGTTTGCCCTGCAACACCCTCCCCCCTGGCGGGATAATGAGCCGGGACACGCCATGGAGGGAGCCCGATGTCATTCACACCATCACCCCGTTGCAGCGGCTGGGCCGCCGCCCTCGCCACCGTGCTGCTCTGGTCCGGTTTCTTTCTCTCACTGCGTCTGGGCGCCGAGGAGAAACTCCCGCCACAGGCGCTGGCGCTGCTGCGCTTTGGCATCCCGGCCCTGCTGCTGCTCCCCTATTACTGGCGTCACCGCATCCGTCTGCGCCGCACGCCCCTGCGCTGGCAGCTGGCCATGCTGGCGGGAGCCGGCCTGCCCTTCTTCTGGCTCGGCGCCATCGGCATGCAGCTGGCCCCGGTGGCCCAGGGCAGCGCCCTGATCCCGGGCACTGTGCCCCTCATGGTCAGCCTGCTGGGCCTGCTGCTGTGGCGCGCCCCCTGCCCCCTGCAGCGGCGCTGGGGGCTCTCCCTCATCGCCCTGGCCACCGCCATCCTGTTGCTGAGCGGAGAACCGGGATTATGGCAGGGGCAGCTCTGCTTTCTGGGGGCGGCCCTGCTGTGGGCCCTGTTTACCCTGGCGGTCAGACGCAGCGGACTGGCGGCGCTGGATGCGGCCGCGCTGGTGGCGGTGCCGTCGGCCCTGTTGCTGCTGCCGACGCTCCTGTGGAGCCCCTTGCCCGCCGTGAGCCATGCCAGCGTCTGGCTCTGGCAGGGTCTGCTGCAAGGGATAGGCGCCGGCTTGCTGGCGGCACTCTGTTACGCCCACGCCATCCGCACCCTGGGCGCCGAGGTCAGCTCGGCGCTGGGCTCGCTCACGCCCGTGATGGCGGCCATGCTGGCATGGTGGCTGCTGGGGGAGAGCGTCACGCCGCCGGTGTGGCTGGCGCTTGGCCTCTTGTGTGTCGGGGTGGTGCTGGCCAGTCTGCCGGCACGGCGGGTTTCAGCTGCGCTGCCAGCGGCGCAACAGGCGACCGCGCAGGCCGCAGTCGAGTAGCCAGCTGTTGTCGAACACCCGCAGCAGCGCCGGTTTGGCGTGGCGGGACATGGCCACCGCGTGGAAGCGGGTCTGCTGCTTGCGCTGGCGGTTCATCCGATCCAGTAGGCTGTGAGGCAGGCTCTGGGCGATAAAGTCGGAGACCACCAGTACGTCCGCTCTGGCAAAGGCGGGGTCATCCAGCTTGATCAGGGCCTTCTCGAGGCAGGGCACCAGATCGGTGCCGCCGTGAAAACTCATGGAGAGGAAGCGCTCCGCCTTGTCGAGCCCTGTGTCGGCGGTGATCTCCAGGGTCGCCACCTCGGTGGAGAAGAGCATCAGGTAGCAGCCCCGCTTCTCGTCCATCGCCACCTTGAGCAGCGCCAGAAACAGCGCCTTGGCGCACTCCTCCGGGTAGCCCCCCATGGAGCCCGAGGTGTCGATGCAGACGATGAAGGGCCCCCGCTGCTGCAGCTGCCGCCCGCCAAGCTCAGGGGTGCGCAGCATGATGCGCTGGCGCGGCAGGGTGCCGCGCGACTGGTAGCTGAGCAGGCGCCGCTCCAGATAGCGGCGGTAGAACTCTAGCTCCAGCTCCGGCAGCGCCAGCATCACCGCCTCGCTCGGCAAGAGCCGCATCAGGTCGCTGGCGGGGTGGATGCCCACCAGATCGTCCGGCACGTCGTCGGTCTGCACCTCTTCCAGCTCGTGCACCTGCACCGGCGGCACCGGCGAGTCGTTGGCCCGGTTGTCCTGCTCGCTGCGTCCCAGCAGGTTGGCGATCTCCGCCAGCAGCGGCTCGCGCTGCAGCATGCGGGCGTACTGCTTGACCAGCACCAGGCTGCGCTTGTGCCAGCTGCCCTGCGCCAGATCCCAGAGCCCGCCGGCGGAGATCTGGTTGGGATCGAGCGCATCGGCCAGGGTACGGCTCGCCAGCAGCTGATCTTCGATCTCCTGGCGCTGCTTCTCCCGCTCCGCCTCGGCGATCTGCTGCTGCAGCTGCAGCAGGCTGCCCACCAGGCTGGTGCGCCACTTCTCGATCAACAGCTGGCGCTGGCTGTCGGTGGGGTGAGCCATCAGCTGGCGCACCAGGCTGCGCGCCTCGCCGGCGAAAGGGCTGTACTGCTCAAGCCCGTCCAGCAGGGCCGGCAGGCGCCCCATCAGCTCGGCCAGCGGCAACCCCTTGTGGGCCTGATAGAGGCGATACTCCTGCTCCAGCGCCACCGGCACCGGCTTGTGGCGCATCTCCTCCCCCAGCTGATCGCTCCAGCGGCGGATGCGCTTTTGCAGCAGTTTGCCCTGCAGCGGGGAGCGTTTGATGAACTCGGAGATCTTGGGGGTGGAGGCCAGCAAGAGCGCCATTTCGCCCGCCAGCTCCCCCTCGCCCATGAGCAGCCCCAGATCCATCATGCCGATCTCAAGCATGGCGACCTCCGCCGACCAGGCTCACCACAGTCCCTTTCGCGCTCGCCATGGTTCAGGCGTCCAGCTGCGGCAGCCGGTCGTGCCACTGGCTGATGTCGGTGCGCAGCTGATCCAGATCCCGGTTCAGCACGAAGAAGCTGTCCTCCACCTGCTGCAACCAGTGACGACCGATGAAGAGGTGCTGCTGATGGCGCTCGAACAGGTTGCGCTGGCGCTTGAGCTCCTGCGCCAGCACGCCGGCCTCCGCCAGCAGCTCGGTCAGGGCCGCCTGCCAGGGGGTGATCACCACCTCGGGAATGGGGGTGCGCTCCACCAGCACCAGCGGGATCTGCTGGCGCTGCAGATCCAGCACGTGCAGCCGCAGCTCGTCGTCC
This sequence comes from Aeromonas sp. S15(2024), assembly GCF_041402265.1. Taxonomy (NCBI): domain Bacteria; kingdom Pseudomonadati; phylum Pseudomonadota; class Gammaproteobacteria; order Aeromonadales; family Aeromonadaceae; genus Aeromonas; species Aeromonas sp. S15(2024). Next base: position 34,298 of record NZ_JBGLQY010000005.1, read on the forward strand.
AGCACCAGCTCGTAGTGACCCTCCTTGGGGTTGCCAAGCGGCCAGCCCACCAGCGACTCGCCGGTGGGATGCCAGTGGGAGAGCAGGGTCCGGTCGAACACCAGCGTCTCCACCAGCCGCTCCGGATCGTCGCCATCCAGCGCCGCCTGGGTGAGCAGGTGGAAGTGCACCAGCTTGCCGAACGGGCGGGCGTTGGCCAGCGGGATCTGGATGCCGCGGGCGCGGCGCCCGAACCACTGCTGGCGCTTTCTGGCCTTGCAGCACAGGCGCTGGGCCACGCTCTGTTTGAGCTGCTTGAACTTGTCCCGCAGCCCCATCAGCTGACGGGTCATGGTCAGCTGCTGATAGCCGTAGAGGCGGGAGAACTCGGTCATCATCTCCAGCAGGGCGGTGCGCGAGGCCTCGTCATGCCAGAGGCAATCCTTGAACAGCAGCAGATCGAGCGGGGCCACCTCGTCACGGCCGTTGAAAAACGCGCTCGCCTTGATGAGCCGCACAGCCTTCTTCCAGCGCCGATCCGACACGTAGCAGCTGTGGGCCAGCTGGCTGTCGAGCTGCTGGCGCAGCTGATAGATGAGCTCGAAGCAGTCGTCCGGCAGCCGGACCCGGTCGATCTGTTCCTGCCACTCCAGATACTCGTCGCCGTGGATCTGCACCGAGGGCGGCAGATTCTGGTGGGACTGGCCGTCGCTGGCCAGCATGGCCTGGAAGTTGGCCTTCTCCTGCACCCGGTCCATCCAGATCCGCACCAGCATGCGGTCGTAGAGCGCTTCCAGCCCGCTGTCGGGGGCCGGCAGCTCGTTGGAGGCGGTCACCAGCAGCCGCATGGGGATGGGGTGCTGGCTGTCGCCGTTGCGAAACTGCCGCTCGTTGATGGCGGTGAGCAACGTGTTGAGGATGGCGGGGCCCGCCTTCCAGATCTCGTCGAGGAACACCACCTCGGCCTCCGGCAGGTAGCCGGCAGTGAGCCGCAGGTACTTGCCGTCCTCCTTCAGCGCCTGGATGGAGAGGGGGCCGAACACCTCCTCCGGCGTGCTGAAACGGGTCATCAGGTACTCGAAGTGGCGCGCTTCATGAAAGGCCAGCTTGAGGCGCCGCGCAATCAGGCTCTTGGCGATGCCGGGCGGGCCCAGCAGAAACACGCTCTCGCCGGACAAGGCCGCCAGCAGACCAAGCCGCAGGGCATCCTGGCGCTCGTAAAGCCCCTCGCCGAGGGCCGACAGCAGGCGTGGCAGCCGTTCGTGAATGGGGGCGAGACGAAGATTCTGTGATGCTAAAGGTGGCATAGGCGCACTTCCGATACTGGGGTTGTCTGGAACCGGCACACCCGCGACGCGATCGAAGGTTCCCTGTCCTGCTTGTTGTATTGTCGGGAGATCGCCTCAGGCTCGCACCGGCCGGTTGCCGGGCGCCGGAGCGCCTCTCCTGGCTAAAACATACCGCAAAAGATGCAGCAAAACGCGTTCGAGTGTACCCTGCGCAGAGCTTTTTTCATCAATGCAGATCAAGACTGAGTCATCGCCTATGCAAGATCCAGTGCAGCTGACCACAGCGCGGGAACCCGTCCCCGAGCAACCAGACCAGGCATCCGGTCGCCTGCGGCAACACCTACTGGCCCGGATGGGCATCCCTAGCTGGCAACTGCGCCGGCCGGCCCTGCTGGCGGGCCATCAGGCTGCGCCCGCGCCGGCCAATGAGACCCAGGCAAATCTGCAGGAGGCGGCCCCCGTGCCGAGCGAGCCGCCGAGCGGCAAGCTCTGGATCCTGGCGAGCCGGCTGCCCGCCCCCGGTCTGCTGGCGGATCTCTGCCAGCTGCTCGGCATCGACAGCGACGAGATCAGCCTGCTGAGCAGCCTGCCCGCCGGCCACACCCCGCCCCTGCTCTGGCTGGAGGCGGCCGATCCCGCCTGGCCAGAGGCTCTGATCTGCCCGCTCACCCCCAGCCCGGCCCAGAAACGGGCGCTGTGGCAGCAGCTCAAGGGGCGCCTCGGCTGACCAGCCGTGCGCCCCGCATCTCTCTTCGTTCAGCCGCCCCGACCCGGAGCCACCATGGTGCAATTTCGTCCCCTGCTCGAGACCGACTTCGAGCTCGTCTACCCCATAGAACAGGCTGCCCACAAGGAGCCCTGGAGTCAGGCCAATCTGCTCTCCTGCTTCGGGCCACGCTATCTCAACGGCCTGCTGCTGGTCGACGGCCAGCCGGCCGGCTTCTACATCTCGGATCTCGTGGCAGGCGACAGCTCGCTGATGAACATCTGCGTGCACCCTGACTTTCAGGGCAAGGGGCTGGGGCGGGCGCTGCTCAGGGAGTACCTGAGCCGCAGCAAGGCCAACAAGGCCGAGGCCTGGTTCCTCGAGGTGCGGGCCGGCAACAGCACCGCCATCAGCCTCTACGAGAGCGAGGGGTTTGCCGAGTACTGCCGGCGCGCCGACTACTACGGCACCGGTCAGGATCGGGAAGATGCCGTGCTGATGTCCCGCCTGTTCGACTTCGGCTAAGCCGCCGCGCTACATCTGCAGCACTAGAGCAGCGGCGCGTTGTCGAGGGCCGGATCCTGCAGGCTTTGGGTGGTGTGCAGCACAGCCTCGAAGCCGGCGGCGGAGAGCGGCATGAAGAAGCCGCGCTGCCAGGTCACCCCGGGCATCCAGATCTGCTGGATATCCACCACTATCTTGATGGGCTTGAGCGGCTCACCCGGCTGCTGCACATAGATGCCGGGCGGCGTCGCCACCTGCGGGAAGCGGCGCAGTATCTGCTCGCTGCCATCCCCGGCATTCGGGTTGAGACGCACCTTGACCAGCCGGGCCAGCACAGGCGCCATCTCCTCTGTCTGCCACAGGGTGGTATCCAGCAGCTTGCAGCGCCGGCATTTGGCGCGCTCGATCACGTAGAGCAGCGGATAGCCCTTCTGCAGGGCCAGCTGCTGCGCCTGGGCGTAGCCTTCGGCGCCGCTCAGCCAGGGGTTGTCCTCCTCGCCACCCGTGCCTCCCAGCGTAAACCAGAGCCCACCGGCCCCCGCCAGCAACAGCAATACCCCGGTCACCACCCCCTTGATACCGACACTCATTATGCTCCCTCCCTGAATGGCTCCACACGTCAGCCACCATCATGCCTCAAGCGCCCCCTAATTGACGACTTTGTGATCCAAGACAAATGGCGAACACTTGTAAGCTGTAATCTTAGAGTTTAAACTCCAGCGCGATTTTTCAGTGCCCCTTAGGGCGTACAACTGTTACTTGAGGATGTCTGACTGATGCCGAAACACCACCTGGTTCGACTGATGCGGGAACGTATCGCCCGGCTTGGCAACAAGGCCGCCCTGCGCGTACAACAGGATGGCCAGTGGCGTGCCATCGGCTGGCGTACCCTGGGGCAGGCCATGGACTACTGCGCCCAGGCGCTGATCCGCGCCGGCCACCAGCCTACCGAGATGGTCGGCATCTATGCCCGCAACATGCCGGAGTGGACCCAGGCCGATCTCGGCATCCTGGCCGCCCGCGGCGTCAGCGTCCCCATCTACCCCACCAGCACGCTCGATCAGCTACGCTACATCGTCAAAGATGCCGGCATCAAGGTGCTGTTCGTCGGCGAACAGCCCCAGTTCGACCAGGCGCTGCAACTCATTGAAAGCGGCGAGATCCAGCAGCTCATCGCCCTCGACGGCAGCGTCAACCTGCGCGGCTGCCAACAGGCGAGCCACTTCCAGACGTTTCTGGTCTCCGGCAATCACCAGCCCAGCGAACAGGCACTGCGCGAACGCGAGAGCCAGTACCGGATGGACGACCTGCTGACCCTGATCTACACCTCGGGCACCACGGGTGAGCCCAAGGGGGTCATGCTCGATTTCGCCAACATCGCCGCCTGCTTCGAGATGCACAACAGCCGCCTCGATCTGAACGAGCAGGACGTGTCGCTCTGCATGCTGCCGCTCAGCCACGTGTTCGAGCGCGCCTGGACCTACTACGTGCTCTATTGCGGCGCCGAGAACGTCTACATCCGCGATCCGCAGAAGGTAATGGATGTCATCGGCGAAGTGCAGCCGACCGTGATGTGCGCCGTGCCGCGCCTCTACGAGAAGGCCTACGCCATGATCCAGGCTCGCGTCGCTCAGGCCCCACGCCTGCGCCAGGCCCTGTTCGGCTGGGCCACCCGGGTCGGCAAGCAGATGGTCGCCACCCGTCAGGCGGGTAAAGCCGCTTCCCCCCTGCTCTACGGCCAGCTCTGGCTCGCCGAGCGGCTGGTGTTTCGCAAGCTGCGCGCCCGTTTCGGCGGCCGTACCCGCTTCCTGCCGGTGGCCGGCGCCCGCCTCGCCGACGAGGTGAACATCTTCTTCCAGGCCATGGGGCTCAACCTCAAGTACGGTTACGGCATGACCGAGACCACCGCCACCGTCTGCTGCTACGAAGACAGCCAGTTCAAGCTGGGCTCCATCGGCACGGCGCTCAGCGGCATCGAGGTGAAACTGGGTGAGAACAACGAGCTGCTTGTGCGCTCCCCCACCGTGATGCGCGGCTACTACAACAAGCCCGAGGCCACTGCCGAGGTGATGACCGAGGATGGTTTCCTGCGCACCGGCGATGCCGGCGAACTCGACGGCGAAGGCAACATCTACTTCACCGAGCGCCTCAAGGAGCTGATGAAGACCTCCAACGGCAAGTACGTGGCACCGCAACTGGTGGAGGGGACCCTCGGCAAGGATCGCTTCATCGAACAGATCGCCATCGTCGCCGATGCCCGCCACTTCGTCTCCGCGCTGATCGTGCCCTGCTTCGAGTCGCTGGAGGAGTACGCCCGCTCCATCAACCTGCAGTACCAGTGCAAGACCGAGCTGCTGCGCCACTCCAAGGTGGTGGAGTTCTTCGAGGCGCGCATCCAGGATCTGCAAAAAGAGCTGGCCAAGTTCGAGCAGGTGAAGAAGTTCACCCTGCTGCCGAGCGCCTTCTCCATGGAGCTGGGTGAGCTGACCCCCACCATGAAACTGCGCCGCAAGATCATCGAGTCCAAGTACCAGAGCGAGATCGAGGCCATGTATAACCATGTCTGAGTACAACAACGTCTGAGACCGCTCGGATTTCCGGAAATAAAAAAGCCGCTTCAAGAGCGGCTTTTTTTGTTGCCTGTCATCAGGCCGGGGTCTTGCTGGTCCCGAAGTAGTCAGCCAGGAAGTCGTCGAACGACAGGCTGTCGCTGCGCTCCCGCTCCCGCTGCTTGGCCAGGGACTCCCGTGCCTCGCCGGCAAAATAGGCTTCGTCCCAGTACTGCAGCTCGCCGGCCAGCATCTCTTCCCGGTAGCGGCTCGCCAGCTCGTCGGCGAAGGCGCCGTTGTCCTTGCCGCTCTCCAGCAGCTGCTTGAGCAGGCGGGCGGAGTAGGTGAGCTCGGGGTTGAGCAGCTTCTCGCGGTGCATCGCCAGCGTCTCGCGATAGCGGTTGCGGCCGCAGCAGCGATCCAGCAGCGCGGCGACCTCGGCCAGCTCGTCGAACAGCTTGAGGCCGAACTCCTTGAGGCCGATGGGGTTGCCCTGTTCGTCCTCCAGCTCGAGTCCGGGACGGCGCCCCTCCAGCACCACCTTGGTCTGGTTGCGGCGATTGCGGGCGATCTCCTCGTCACCCAGCACAGGGGACGGGCGCAGCAGGCACCAGACCAGGAACAGGTCGAAGAAGCGGATCTGATCCACCTCGATGCCGTACGGGGTGAAGGGGTTGACGTCCACGGTACGCAGCTCGATGTATTCGATGCCACGCTGCTCCAGCGCGTCGGACGGCTTCTCGCCGCTGCGCGGGGTGCGCTTGGGGCGGATCGGGGCGTACAGCTCGTTCTCCAGCTGCAGTACGTTGTCGTTGAGCTGGCGGTACTCGCCGTTCACCTTGACGCCGATCCTGGCGAAGTCGGGATCATGGGTGTTGATGGCGCGGCGCAGGCTGCTGACATAGGCCGGCAGGTTGTCGTGGCTGATCTTGAGCCCAGCCTGGGCGCTGTTGGTGTAACCCAGATCCGACAGCCGCAGGGCGGTGGCGTAGGGCAGGTAGAGGGTGCCCTTGCCGGTCTTCTGGAACGGCAGGTTGCTCTTGCGCCCCTTGAGGAAGGATTCGCAGATGGCCGGCGAGGCACCGAACAGGTAAGGCACCAGCCAGCCAAAGCGGTAGACGTTGCGAATAAGCCCCATGTACTTGTCGGAGATGAAGCGCTGGCTGCAGCACCCCTCGCACACCAGCTCCTGCCACTCGCACCAGAAGCTGTCCGGCATGGAGAAGTTGAAGTGCACCCCGGCGATCACCTGCATCAGGCTGCCGTAGCGGTTCTTCAGCCCCTGCCGGTAGAGGGTCTTCATCCGGCCGATGTTGGAGCTGCCGTACTGGGCCAGCCGGATGTTCTCCTCGTCGCCGACGAAGCAAGGCATGGAGAGTGGCCAGATCCGCTCATCACCCAGGTGATGAATGGTGTGACGGTGGATGTCGCCAAGCTGTTCCAGCAGGCTGTCGATGGAGTCGGTGGCCGGCGTGATGAACTCCAGCAGGCTCTCCGAGTAGTCGGTGGTGATGTTGGCATGGGTCAGTGCCGAGCCCAGACTTCTGGGGTGATCGGTCTGGGCCAGGGTCCCCTGTGGGGTGATGCGCAGACATTCACGTTCGATCCCGCGCCGGATCCCCTTGAGGGCGGTCAGCCGTTCCGGCGAACCCAGGGCGGTCAACAACTCGGTGAGTGACAAGCTTGTCGTAGTCATATTCACGGCTCATGTGTGGCCGCCCCACAGGGGGGCGGCACTATTTTTATGTAGCGCCCTCAGGGCAGCTGCAGCGGATAGATGGGAAGATGAAGCTCCTGCAGGGGTTTTTCAAGCTTTTGCTTGTCCCCCACCACCACAATCACCATCTCGGCCGGGTCAAGCCAGCGTGCCGCACTGGCCTTGAGCGTCTCGGCCGATACCGTCTTGATCAGGTTGTTCTGGGCCTGCACATAGTCCGGTTTCAGGTCATACATGATCATCTGCAGCAGGAAGCCCGCCTTCTGGCCGAGCGTCTCGTAAGAGAGCGCATCCTGCTGGGAGACGGCGCTGCGCATATAGGCGAGCTCGACCGGAGTCGGGCCACTCTTGCGGTAGTTGTCCATCTCCTTGAGGAACTGGCGGATGGCATCCACGGTCGCATCGGCCCGCACGTTGGCGCCGGTGGCGAAGGTACCCACCTCCCGGTTGGCGGAGAAGCCCGAGCTGGCCCCATAGGTATAGCCCTTGTCTTCCCGCAGGTTGAGGTTGATGCGGCTGTTGAAGTTGCCGCCCAGGTTGAAGTTCATCAGCCCGGCGGTGAAGTAGTCACCCGTGGTATCGAACGGCATGGCGCGGCGGCCGATGCGGATCACCGACTGGGGCGCACCCGGCTTGTCCACCAGATAGATGCCCGGCTTGGCCTGCTCGCCTTCGGGCTTGAGACTGCCAAGAGAGGGTGCAGCCCCCTTCCACTGGGTCAGGAAGCCGAGTTGCTCCTCCACCTGGGACTGGGTCACGTCACCCACTACCACCACCTTGGCGTTGGTCGGGTTGTAGTAGTTCTGGTAGAAGCGCTTCACGTCCGCCAGGGTCAGCTTCTCCACGTCGGCCAGCACGCCGTCACCCGGCTGACCGAGGCGGTTCTGCTTGCCGTAGATCAGCTCGCGGAAGGCCTGGCCGGCCAGCCACTCCGGCTGCTGCTCGCTCTGTTTCATCCCTTGCAACATCTGCGCCTTGACCCGCTCGAAGTCGGCCTCGCGCATGCCGGGCCGCTCATACACCTCGCGCACCAGCGCCAGGGTCTGCGGCAGCTTGTCGGCCAGGCTGCTGATGGTGACCAGGTTGTTGTACTGGGCGCTGGAGACGCTGACGCTGGAGCCGAGCTTTTGCAGCTCGTCGCTGAGCTGGGCCTCGGTCAGACGCACCGAGCCCTGCCCCATCATGCTGGCGGTGAGGCTGGCCAGCCCCAGCTCGCCCTTGCCTTCGGCCCGCATGCCGCCCGGCAGGGCGACCATGATGGAAACCGCCGGGATTTCATCGCTCTGGGTGCCGATGATCTCGATCCCCTTGTCGAGCTTGCCGTACCAGATGGCGGGCACCTTGACGCTCACCGCATCGGCCGCCTTGGGCTGCACGCTGCGATCGAAGTCGTCTTTCACCGGCCGTTCGGCCAGCACCTTGTCATGCTTGGCGTAATCCGGCAGCTCGCGCTTGGCCGGGGTGAAGTTGGGCTTGGCGGCCTGCCAGTCGTTCTTGCCTTTGGGCACCACGCTCAGCACCACCGCCGGCTTGTTCAGGATGAACTTGTCGTAGGCAGCCTTGACCTGCTCCGGCGTCACCTTGCCGATGGCGTCCAGGCTCTTGAACACATAGTTGGGATCCTGGGCGAACACCTGGCCCATGGCGAGCTGGCTCACCTTGCCGGAGACGCTGTCCAGACCCCAGATGGCCGAGGCACGATAGCTGTTGATCGCCTTCTCCAGATCCTCCGGCTTGAGGCCGCGACCGGCGAACTCGCCGATCACCTTGTCCACCTCGCTCTTGAGGGTCTTCAGGCTGCCATCCACCGCCGGGTTGGGATAGGCGTAGACGGTGAGGGTACAGGCCAGCTCCTCGCAGTAGTGGGAGGCCCCCACATCGATCGCCTTGCCGCTCTTGACCAGCGACTGGTAGAGCATAGAGCTGGCGGAGCCGCCCAGCACGTCGGCAAACATGTCGAGCGCCGGCTCCTGCGGATCGCCAAGGGACACGGTCGGGTAGCTGATGTAGAGCAGCGGCAGGTGCACCTTGTCCTCGAGCGTCACGTAACGGGTCTCGGGCAGGGTCACCGGCTCGGGGGTCGGCTCAGCCACCTCGGGTCCACGCGGGATCGGGCCGAAGTACTTCTCAATCCATGCCAGCGCCTGCTTGGTGTCGAAGTCGCCGCCCAGGGTCAGGGTGGCGTTGTTGGGGCCGTACCAGCGCAGGAAGAACTGCTTGAGGTCGTTGACGTCGACCCGGTCGAGATCTTCCACATAGCCGATGGGCTGCCAGGAGTAGGGGTGGGTGCGTGGATAGAGCGCCTCCCCCACCTTCTCGCTCACCAGGCCGTAAGGCTGGTTGTCGATGCGCTGGGCCCGTTCGTTCTTGACGGTGGCGCGCTGGATCTCGAACTTCTTCTGGCTCACCGCATCAAGCAAGAAGCCCATGCGATCAGCCTCGAGCCAGAGCACCTTCTCCAGCTGGTTGGCCGGCACGGTCTCGTAGTAGTTGGTGCGGTCCTTGTTGGTGGTGCCGTTCATGTCACCACCGGCCTCGTTGATGATCCGCATGTGCTCCTGATCCCCCACGTGCTTGGAGCCCTGGAACATCATGTGCTCGAAGAAGTGGGCGAATCCGGACTTGCCCACCTGCTCGCGGGCCGAGCCCACGTGATAGGTGACGTCCAGGTGCACCAGGGGATCGGATCGGTCGGGCGCCAGAATGACGGTCAGGCCGTTGTCCAGCTTGTACATCTGATAGGGAATGCCGAGTTTGCCCTCTTCCTTGACCTGTTCCGACACCAGGGTGGGTGCCGCCAGCACGGGCAGAGAGAGGCCCAGAAGCATGCTTAATGGAATGAGTTTGTTCACGGTTACCTCGTGAGTGAAGCTAGAAGATCTGCCTGGCCAGCAGAAAGACCAGGGCATAACGCAATAATTTGCCGAGCCCGATGAGAATGAGAGAGCGCCAGAAGGAGAGGCGCAGCCAGCCGGCCAGCAGACAGAGACCATCGCCGACCACAGGCGTCCAGGCCAGCAGCAGACACCAGTGGCCATGTTGTTTGAGCCAGCCGAGGGCTTTTTGTTCCCCACGGCCTTGAAAATCTTCCGGTTTTTTCTTGAAGGTGGCGAGCCAGCCGAGCCACCAGGTGGTCATGGAGCCGAGGGTGTTGCCCAGCGTCGCCCACAGCAGCAGGCTGGCCATGCTCCACTCCCCCTTGGTCGCCATGGCCCCCAGCAGCACTTCCGAACTGCCGGGCAGCAGGGTGGCGGAGGTGAAAGCGCTCAGAAACAGCCAGCCAAGCCCCAGCTCGGTGATGCCATTCATCCGGCCAGCTCATCCGCGGCGGGCATCCGCAGCAGCAGCTTGCCGCGCACGTGGCCCTGCTCGATGGCCTGATGGGCCAGGGCCCCTTCCGCCAACGGGAATTCGCCGGAGACGGTGATCTGTACCTCCCCCTGACGCAGCAGGATCAGCATCTGGCTCAACTGCTGGCGGTCAGGATGTACCAGCATGCCGAGCACTTCGATGGCGCTGCCGGCCGCGGCATCCTTGATCTGCTGCGCGGTGATGGTGGGTACCGTCACCAGCCGGCCACCCGGCTTGACGCAGGCCAGCGCCGCCTGGCCGCTCTCGCCACCCACCAGATCCAGCACCAGATCGACCAAACCGTCGGCCACCACCTGGGCGGCCCAGTCTGCATGGTGGTAATCCACCATCTTGCTGGCCCCCAGCGCGTGCAGGAAGCTGTGGTTGTCACCGCTCGCCGTCGCCACCACCTCGGCGCCATAGGCGCTGGCAAACTGCACCGCCAGATGGCCGACGCCGCCGGCGCCGGCCAGGATCAGCACCCGTTGCCCCGCCTTGAGGGCGCCGTGCTCGAATAACCCCTGCCAGGCGGTGAGGCCGGCCAGCGGCAGCGCCGCCCCCTGCCTCAGAGCCAGCTCCTCCAGCTTGACCAGCTCCTCCTCGCGCGCCACCACGGACTCGCCGTAGCCGCCGGCGGTGAGGGGAAAGCCGACCATGCCGCACACCCTGTCCCCCTCGGCCAGCGAGCCGACACCAGGGCCGACCTTCTCCACCACGCCGGCCACGTCATAGCCCGGCGTCCAGGGCAGTTTCTCCTTGTTTTGCGCCGCCGCCCAGCCGAGGCCGGCCCGGGTCTTGGCATCGATGGGGTTGACCCCCGCAAAGCAGATGCGCACCCGCACTTCGCCCTCGGCAGGCACCTTGTCCTGGGAAGGGTTGAGCCTGAGTACCGAGGGGGCGCCGAATGCGGTAATCTGTAGCTGCGTCATTGCACAATCCATCCTGTTGATTGATCAAGGGTCAACAGAATAACAGCGAGGACACCATGGCTCGAATGTTTCTTATTCCTCTATTGCTGGCCCTGGGGTGGTGGGCGTTTCTGCTCTACTTCCGCATCCCGCTCAAGCAGGGGGCCAAGGGGTTTTACTGGATCATCGGCATCGGCGGCGGGCTGGCCGCCTTCCTCAGCCTGATGATGGTGCTGACCCACTAGCACAGCCCCCGCGCGCAATAAAAAGGCCACCCCGAGGTGGCCTGATGCTCAACTTCCTTGCGAGCTGAGATGGTAGTGGCGGTTGCTGCCCTGCCCCAGCACGCCCTGGGCCAGCAGATGCTGGAACACCCGATCCACCTCCTCCAGCGACAGCGACAGCGCCTGGGCGACACTGCGCTTGCTGCACTTGAGCTCGCCGCTCTCCAGCGCGCTGCGCACCTGTTCCACCACCTCTGGCTCGGGCTCCGGCCGGCTGGGCAGCTGCTGTGCCATGGCAGCGGCCTCCGCCTGCTGCAGCACGATCTGTTCCCGCTCGCGATCCCGCTGCCACAGCCAGCTGCGGCGAAAGCGGTTCTCCTCGCCGATCAGACTGACGAAGAAGGCGCCGAACACGTCGAGCAGCACCGAGAGGAAGCAGACCAGCAGAAACTGCACCTGGCTGATGCTCATGCCCACCCCGTCCGCCAGGCTGCTCATCAGCCCCAGCATGGAGGATTGCTCGTTGACGGGCTTGGCGTCGCGCTCCTGGCGCAGCTCGTCCTGGCGCAGCCTGAGCTTGGTGTTGGCCTGCTGCAGGCCGCTGACGCCGCTGGAGATGCGCGCCATCTCGATGTACTTGCGGGCCGCCTCCTCATTGAGCTGGATCTGCCGCTCTATGCTGGCGATCTGCTCGTCGAAGCGGGCGATCTCCCGCTCATGGCGCGCCTGCTGGTTGAGGATGGTGTTGGTAGCGCTGTTGATGCCGCCTATGCTGCCGCCGATGGAGATGGCGGCCAGCACGCTGTAGAACAGCAGCGACCAGAAGGCCCCGCTCAGATCGCGACGCGCCTTGCACTCCCCGTATTCATACCAGACGTAGAACTTGCCCAGTTCGAAGATGATGGCCAGGCCACCGAACAGCCACTTCATCAGGGGATTCTCGTCGATGGAGAGAAACAGCAGCAGGGAGAAGACGATGGAGGCCAGAATGGCCAAGCCGGTAAAACTGTACACCGTGGTCAGTGCGAACCACCCCTTGGGGTAGCGCAGCACGGCAGAAGCCTGTGTGGTCATGAGAAAGCGGGCGCGATATGCAGGAAAAGTTGGCTGCCGATTATAGTCAGCAGACTCCTCGAGAGAAGGACAATCACCATAATTGCACCAGATCCTTGGTCAGTTGCCCAGAGTGCGACCAAAACGGACAAATCGACCGCAAAAAGTCGATACACTCACTGCCGACTCTCGTAGCATGGGAGATTGAGCCTGATTCTGCTCGGATTCAGCAAGACTGGCATACACTGACCCGCAACAACCAACCACCGAGGCCACAATGAACCGAACGACTAGCTTGTTACTGCCCCTGCTTCTGGTTGCCGGCGCCGCGCTGGCAGCACCGCAGTATGAGGAGGAAGGTGGTACGGCATTTTCCGTCGATGCACTAACCTTCAACCTGGACTGGGATGACAAGCAATTTGGCTGGTCATCGACCAACTGCTTCGAGCCGGGAATGAACGATGGCACCCAGACGCCATGTCGGGAAAGCAGGGTCAGCTTCGACGATGAAGAGCACCGCAATGATCCCCCCGGCAGCAACCAGATGCCCGCCACCCAGGGCACCGGCCAGTAACCAAGGAGAACTTTCGTCATGACTCATTCAACCATGTTCAACAAAGGCGCCCTGCTGCTCTCCCTGTTGCTGGCCAACGGGGTTGCCTTTGCCGCCCCGCCCCACTCCAAGGATGGCGATGGCATCCGGCTTTCCACCGACAACATCAAGCTGAACGTCGACTGGGATGACAAGGAGTACGACTGGTGGCAAAACAACTGCCTGGATCTCGGCATCGGTGACAGCCGCATCAAGCTCAACTGCGACAAGATCGACGGCAAGTACCGGGATCACTACAACCGCAGCATCCATAGCGGCAACAACCCGGGGCAGGGACATGACAAGTTCAAAGAGAAGGACAAGGGCCACGGCAACAAGAAGCACTGATCTGACTGCCGGCGTGCATGAACAAGGGGCCCATGGCCCCTTGTTCGCTTTTCCTACCAGTAATTCTCCGCACTGATGTTGCCGGGGGCCCGCCGCAGGTTCTTGGCCAACCCCAATGACAACAGGGTCTGCTGGGTCTCCTTCACCATGGCCGGGTTACCGCAGATCAGCACCTGGCTCAGCGCGGGAGCAAATTCCAGCCCCACTCGCGCCTGCAGGCGACCATCGGCGATGGCCGCCGGGATCCGCCCCTCCATCGCCTCGGGCCAGCTTTCACGGCTGACGAAGGGGACGTAGCGAAAACGCTCGCCATGACGCTCGGCAAAGCTCGCTATCAGATCCCGATAGCTCAGCTCCTCCCCCTTGCGGACCCCGTGTACCAGCACCAGATTCTCGAAACGGGCAAAGGCTTCCCCGTCCGCCAGCATGGAGAGGAAGGGGCCGATGGCGGTCCCGGTGGAGAGCAACCAGAGATCGCGCCCGGCCGGCACCTCGTCCAGGGTCAGAAAACCGGTCGCCAGGGATTGCACGAGCAGGCTGTCGCCCGCCCGCAGGGAACCCAGGGTCGGAGTCAGCTCCCCATCGGGGATCTCGACGAAATAGAACTCGTGATAGGGAGTCGAAGGCGGATTGACGAAGGAGTAGGCCCGCTGGACGCGGCGATCGCCCTGCTCGAGGGCCAGTTTGGTGAATTGCCCCGCCTTGTAGGGGGCCAGCTCGGCCACCACACGCAGGGAGAACAGGGTGGGCGTCCACTCGATACGTTCAAGGACGCGACCTTCGACCCAGGCCATAGGGATCTCCTCCAGAGGAACAGGTCTTTACTCTACCCCCGGGCCTGAAAATAAAAAACCCGCGCAAGTGCGCGGGTTTTTTCTGCAAAAGCGAATCGCTATTACAGGGCAACAACCTGGATCTGTACGGTTGCTTTAACGTCAGCGTGCAGCTGAACAGCAACTTCGTAGTCACCGGTGTTACGCAGAACGTTGCCCATGCGGACTTCGCTCTTGGCAACGGCTACGCCGGCAGCAGTGATGGCTTCAGCCACGTCACGGGTACCGATGGAACCGAACAGCTTGCCTTCGTCGCCAGACTTGGAAGCGATAACCACGGTAGCCAGTTCGGCCAGCTTGGCAGCACGCTCTTCAGCAGCAGCTTTGTTGGCAGCCAGTTTGGCTTCCAGCTCAGCGCGACGAGCACCGAAAGCTTCGATGTTGGCCTTGGTGGCCATAACAGCTTTGCCTTGCGGGATCAGGAAGTTACGGGCGTAACCAGCTTTCACGGAAACTTGGTCACCCAAACCGCCCAGTTTGGCGATTTTGTCGAGCAGGATAACTTGCATTACCTTTCCTCTATAAATTTCGTTGAGTTAGGCTTAAGTGCCGGACCGATTCTTACTTGTTGTGCAGATCGGTGTACGGCAGCAGAGCCAGGTAACGAGCACGCTTGATGGCGCGTGCCAGCTGACGCTGATACTTGGCGCGGGTACCGGTGATACGGCTCGGTACGATCTTGCCAGATTCAGTGATGTAGTTTTTCAGAGTAACGATATCTTTGTAGTCGATCTCGGTAACGTTCTCGGCGGTGAAGCGGCAGAACTTACGACGACGGAAATAACGTGCCATGGCCTTTATCCTCTAGTCAGTGATCCAGAATTACTCTTCGGAAGCAGCTTCGGTAGCTTCTTCGCGGCGCTCGTCGTCACGACGGGTGAAGCGCTCTTCCTTGGCCTTGGCCATCGGAGAAACTTCAGTCACGGCGTGCTTGGTGCGCATGATCATGTTGCGGATAACGGCATCGTTGAAGCGGAAGTTGGTTTCCAGCTCATCGATAACGGCTTGCTCTGCTTCTACGTTCATCAGAACGTAGTGGGCTTTGTGCAGTTTGTCGATCGGGTAAGCCAGCTGACGACGGCCCCAATCTTCCAGGCGATGAATGGTACCACCGGAGGTGGTGATGGCGCCGGTGTAACGCTCGATCATGCCAGGTACTTGCTCGCTCTGGTCCGGATGAACCATGAAGACGATTTCGTAATGACGCATTTTAGCTCCTTACGGATTAATTCAGCCTCCGCCCAGGTGCAGCCAGACCTCGGAGGCAAGGAACATAATGGTGTTTAGACGCTGCTTTTCTAGGGCGGCGTATTGTACGAAATCCCATCCCTCACTGCAACCAGCCACCGCCGATGTTTTTATCTATGGGAACAATACAAAACTTCAATTGATAATAATTATCATTTAGATCTATTCTATCTCCATGCACTTATGGAGGCTGATACCATGCAACCCGCGCTGACCACGGCCATCCCGGCCCGCAAATTCAAGCTGACCCTGCTCGGGCCGGCCTTTATCGCCGCCATCGGCTACATAGATCCGGGCAACTTCGCCACCAACATTCAGGCCGGTTCCACCTTCGGCTACCAGCTGCTATGGGTCGTGGTGTGGGCCAACCTGATGGCCATGCTGGTGCAGACTCTCTCGGCCAAGCTCGGCATCGTCACCGGCAAGAACCTGGCGGAACACATTCGCGATCGTCTGCCCAAGCCGGCGGTCTGGGCCTACTGGGTGCAGGCGGAGATCATCGCCATGGCCACCGATCTGGCCGAATTCATCGGGGCCGCGGTCGGCTTCAAGCTGCTGCTCGGCGTCACCCTGCTGGAAGGGGCCGGCATCACCGCCGTGGTCACCTGGGGCATTCTGATGCTGCAGTCCCGCGGCCAGAAACCGCTGGAGTTCGTGGTGGGCGGCCTGCTGCTGTTCGTGGCGGCGGCCTACATCGTCGAGCTGGTGTTCTCCCGCCCCCATCTGCCCAGCCTGCTGGAAGGGGCCCTCTTCCCCGGCCTGCCCAACAGCGACGCCGTCTATCTGGCGGCCGGGGTGCTCGGCGCCACCGTGATGCCCCACGTCATCTATCTGCACTCGGCGCTGACCCAGCACACCCAGGATCAGGGCTCGGTTCCCCAGCGGCTGCACACCACCCGGGTCGACGTGGCCATCGCCATGACCATCGCCGGCTTCGTCAACCTGGCCATGATGGCCATGGCCGCGGCCGCCTTCCATAGCTCCGGCAACCAGCAGGTGGCCGAGCTGGAGTCCGCCTACCAGACCCTGACCCCGCTGCTGGGCCAGGCGGCCGCCACCCTGTTCGGCCTCTCGCTGGTCGCCTCCGGTATCAGCTCCACCGTGGTGGGCACGCTGGCCGGCCAAGTGGTGATGCAGGGCTTCGTGCGCTTCACCATCCCGCTCTGGCTGCGCCGCGCCATCACCATGGCCCCCGCCTTCGTGGTGATCGCCATGGGCCTCAACACCACCGAAATTCTGGTGCTGAGCCAGGTGGTGCTGAGCTTCGGCATCGCGCTGGCCCTGATCCCGCTGCTGATATTGACCGGCGATCGCGCCCTGATGGGGGAGTATCGCAACCACCCGGTGACCCAGGCGCTCGGCCGCCTCATCGTCGCCCTGGTGATCGGGCTCAACGCCTACCTGCTGGTCGCCATGATCTAGCACTCATCATCCTGCCTCCGGACCGGCTCATTAACCGAGGTTAATGAGCCGGTCTGCGCTTTGACGTATGCTGGCGGCTCTCTTCCTCTTCGATCTGCGGGAGCCATCCATGTCACATACCCGAGCCAGCTTCGTGCTGGGCCACCATCAGGAGCAGGCCAGCGTCATCAGCTGCCAGAGCGGCGACACCAGCCTGCTGGTCACCGACCTCACCCCCTTTCATCCCCAGAGCCACCTCTGGCCCGATCAGCCGGGTGACGTGGGCACAGTGCGTTGGGAGGGTGGCGAAGCGGCCGTCGGCCCCTGCCGCATGGGGGCCATCAGTCCGGATGGGGAGCTGTTCGTCGACCAGACGATCCCGGTCAAGCGGGGCGCGGAAGGGTGGTGTTTCGTGGTGGTGCACCCGCTGGCCGGCCACTGTGCGCTACCGGTGGGCAGTCAGGTGACGCTGCAAGTGGATGCCGAGGCCCGCCACGCCCTGAGCCTGGGCCACAGCGGTTGCCATCTGGCGGCACTGGCACTCAACCGGGCTCTCATCCCCTACTGGCGCAAGGAGGTCAGCGAGCGGGATGCGCTGGATCAGCCGGACTTCGACCGCCTCGCCATCCAGACCTCGCGGGTCGAGCCCAATGGCTCGCGCGAGCAGTACCGGATCGGCAAGAGCCTGCGCAAGAAAGGGGTCAACAGTGAGGCCCTGCTGGCGGATCTGGCGCAGATTGAAGCGCATATCAATCGCCAGCTGGCCGACTGGCTGGCAACCGGAGGCGAGATCCGCCGCAGCTGGGCCGGCGAGTCGATCATCGACTCCCGTTACTGGCACTGCCCGCTGGAAGGGCGGGAGGTCACCATTCCCTGCGGTGGCACCCATGTGGCCACGCTGGCCGAGCTGGGACGGATCGAGACCAGCCTCACCGCCGATGCAGAAGGGTTTGTCATGATGACCCGGGTCTACCCCTGAGGGCGTCCGAACTCGGCGACCAGCGCGTCGATCAGGGCGCGCACCCGGCGCGGCTGATGCCGCCCGGAGGGGTAGACGATCTGCAGCCGTGACGCCGGGGCGGCGAACTCGGGCAGGATCTCCACCAGGCGGCCACGGCTCAGATCCTCCCCCACATCCCAGCGGGACTTGAGGCAGATCCCCTCCCCCTGCAGGCACCACTGGCGCACCAGATAACCGTTGTTACTGATGCGCCGCCCCTGCACCATCACCCGCTTCACCACACCCTCGACCTGAAAAGACCACCAGCGCTCCGGATGTTCTCCGAAACGCATCAACAGGCAGTCATGATCGGCAAGCTCTTCCGGATGGCGGGGCTCCCCCTTGCGCGCCAGGTAGGCGGGTGAGGCACAGACGATCCGGCGGTTCTCCCCCAGCGAGAGGGTGCGCAGTGTGCTGTCGGCCAGCTCTCCGTAGCGCAGGGCCAGATCGATCCCCTGCCCCACCAGATCCAGATAGCCGTCGGTCAGGTTGAGATCCAGCGTGATCCCCGGGTGTTGCGCCATGAAGCGATCGAGCAGCGGCACCAGCCGGCTGATCCCCAGATCATGAGGGGCGCTGATGCGCAGCAACCCGTTCATTTCGTCCCCGCCATCGCGCAGACGGCGCTTGAGCCCCTCGGCCTGGGCCAGCAGATGGCGCCCCTCCTCCAGCAACAGGCGCCCCTCTTCGGTGAGGCTGATGGAGCGAGTGGTTCTGCTGAGCAGGGTCGTACCGTAGTAGCGTTCCAGGGAGGCCAGCCGCTCCGAGACGGTTGCCGGGGAGAAGCCCAGCTCACGCCCCGCGGCGGCCAGCCCCCCTTTTTCCACTATGACCAGGAACAGATTGAGGTTCTCGAGCATGATTGTATTGATAATCCGAATTATGTTTTAGATTTTGCGGCAATTATCAAAATACACCGTCACATCTATCTTCTCCAGCAGACACAGGCGCGGATCCCCCGCCGTCTCAGAGAGGAACATTGCCATGGCATTTCATCAACACACCCTGTCCCTTGTCATCGGTGGCCACACCGGTATCGGCCGCGCCGTCGCCGATGCCCTGCGCCAGCGCCCCGGTCAGGTCATCGTCGCCAGCCGCAAGAGCGGCTTGGATATCACGGACCAGACCTCCATCGATAACCTCTTGACCGATCTGGGCCAGCTGGATCACCTGGTCATCACCGCCGGTTCCCAGGCGCCTGGTGGGTCGCTGCTCGAGCTGGATCTCACCGCCGCCAAGGCGGCCTTCGACACCAAGTTCTGGGGCACTCTGGCGGTCATTCGCAGCCTTGCCCCGCATATGGCCCCCGGCGGCACCATCACCCTCACCACAGGGTTCCTGGCCCGCAAAACGGTGCCCGGTACCCTGGTCAAGACCACCATGAATGCCGCGCTCGAAGCCGCCGCCAGGCTGCTAGCCCGTGAGCTGGCCCCCATCAGGGTCAACGTGGTCAGTCCGGGGCTGACCGATACCGAGGCCTACGCCGCCATGGCACCCGAGGCGCGAGAGGCCATGCTGGGCCGGGCGGCCGCCAGCCTGCCGGCCGGTCGGTACGGCCGCGCCGAAGATCTTGCCGCCGGCTATCTGCTGGCCATCGACAACCCCTTCATGACCGGCGCCACCATAGATATCGATGGCGGCGCCCTGATCAACTGAGGAGATGAGCATGAAAGAGCCCAACACGCTCCCGGCCCGGATCTGGATCCTGACCCTGAGTGCCTTTGCCATCGGCACCGCAGAGTTCCTGATCGCCGGCATCCTGCCCCAGGTGGCTGAATCGCTGGGGGTCACCACGGGCCAGGCGGGCAACCTCATCACCGCCTATGCCCTGGCCATCGTCTTTGGCGGCCCGCTGCTCACCCTCTGGCTGGCCCGCTTCGAGAAACGTCGCATCCTGCTGGCACTGATGGTGCTGTTTGTGGTCGCCAACCTGATCGCGGCCTTCAGCACCGACTACGTCACCCTGATCGTGAGCCGCATCCTGGCCGGCCTGACCCAGGGCCCCTTCTATGGCATCGGTGCCGTGGTCGCCACCCGCATGGTGAGCGACAAGATGGCGGGCCGCGCCGTCGGCCAGATGTTTGCGGGCCTGACCCTGGCCAACGTGCTGGGCGTACCAGCGGGGGCCTGGATAGGCAACGCCTTCGACTGGCATACCACCTTCCTGGTGGTCGCCGGGCTGGGTCTGCTCTCCATGCTGACCATCGCCCTCGTCATCGAGCGCCAACCCAGGGAGAGCGCCGCCTCCATCAGCCAGCAGCTTGCCGCCTTCCGCAGTTGGAACCTGCTGGCCAGCCTGCTCTTTACCGTACTGGGCTGGGCCGGCTTCATGACCCTCTATGGCTACATAGCGCCGCTGGCAGAAGAGGTGGCTGGCTTCGAACGTTCCGCCATCACAGGCGTGCTGGTGGTCGTCGGGCTGGGCCTGGTGCTGGGCAACAACATCGGCGGGCACAGCGCCGACCGCAATCTGCGGCGCTCCCTGCTGGTGTGGCCACTGCTGACCATTCTGGCCCTGCTGCTGGTCGGCGTGCTGGAGCACTACACATGGCCTTTCCTGATCGCCACCTTCCTGTTTGGTGTGGCCACCTTCGCCAATCTGCCCGCCATGCAGATGCGGGTGATGAAATATGGCCGGCAGGCCCCGGAGCTGGCGGCCACCGCCAACATCTCGGCATTCAACATCGCCAACGCCTTGGGCGGAGTGATCGGTGGCGCCGTCGTCGACAGTCAGCTGGGACCGGCGGCCCTCCCCTTCTTCGCGGCGCTGGTACCGGCTCTGGGGCTGCTGTTCATCCTGACCCAGGAGCGAAGAGGGCGGCCAAGGGCCCTGGCCTGCTAGGCGACGACCCCTTCACCCGCATTCCGAGCCGACAGGAGGCCATATGACCATACATGCCATCGACCACGTCACGCTTCGCACGGATCAGCTGGAGCAGACCATAGCGTTTTATCGCGATGCCATCGGCCTGCAGGAAGGGGGGAGGCCCCCCTTTCCTTTTCCGGGTTGCTGGCTCTACGCAGGAGGGCGCCCCCTGCTGCACATCGTTGCCAACACCCAGGGCCAAGGACTGACCGACTATCTGGGGAAACGGGAGACGGAGCAAGGCAGCGGCTGCATCGATCACATCTCGCTGAGTGCCTCGGATCCTGTAGAGACGCAGGCTCGCCTGCTGCGACTGGAGGTGCCCTTCGTCAGCCGGGTCATCCCGGAGCGCAACGAGCTGCAGCTCTTTCTGAGGGATAACAACGGGGTGCCGGTCGAGTTGCTCTTCACCCAGACGGACATAGACCAGCACGACAACCCGCCGACCGGGGGAGATAGGGATGAGTAACAGACGACACTTCATCAAAAGCGCGATTGCCATGGGCACCTTGGCAGTGGCGGGGCGGGCCTTGGCAAGCCCTCGCACCCCCTCGGGCCAGGGCGCTGGCCCCCAGCTCAGGCTCGGCATCACGGATCTCTCATTCCACCGCATGACCGGGGCCCTGGTGACTGCCGTTCTGGAGCAGCGGGGCTACCGGGTCACCCGCAGCTACGCCCCCCATGAGGCCAATTTTGAACGGCTCGCCAGCGGCGAGATCGATCTGCTGGCCTCCGCCTGGCTGCCTGCCAGCCACGGCATCTACAAAGCCGAGGTCGAGAAGCGGGTGGCCGTGCGTGAGCTGGGGCTGCACTACCAGCCCTATGCCCTGTGGGGCGTCCCGGACTATGTTCCCGTCGATCAGGTGGCCGAGGTCGCCGACCTGCTGCGCCCCGAGGTGAGACGGCGCATGACCCCGCAGATCCAGGGGATCGGTCCGGGGGCTGGCATCAGCCGCTTCTCGCGGGAGATCATAAGGGTGTACGGGCTCGAGCAGGCGGGTTACCGCTTCCTGAACGGGACACAGGAGCAGTGTCTGGCCGCCTTTGAGCAGGCCGTGGCCGAGCAACGCTGGGCCATAGTGCCCCTGTGGCGCCCCCAGTTCCTGCACGCCATCCATCCCATCCGTGAGTTGAAAGAACCCGGAGGGCTGCTGGGCAGGGTCGACAGGGCCGTGCTGCTGATACGGGAGGATCGCCTGGACAAACTGGACGGCGCCACCCTCACAGCGCTGGACAAGCTGCGCTTTGGCAACGAGCTGATAGAGCGCCTCGACTATCGGGTCAGCCGGCTCGGCGAGCCCCTCGACCGGGTCGCCCGGGAAGCCATTGCCGCCTTGCAGCAACCAGCCTGATGTCGCCGCCGCCGGCATCCAGGTCGGGGGCGGCCGTCAGCACCGAGGGGGCAGGCCCCTAGCCGAGGCGGATCAGCAGGATCCCGCCCAGGATAATCAGGGCGGCCAGCAGCCTGACCCGCCCCAGCGTCTCCCCCAGCCAGCCCCAGGAGAGCAGCACCGCAAACAACACGCTGCTCTCGCGCAGGGCCGCCACCAGGCCGATGGGTGCCTTGGTCATGGCCCAGATGACGATACCGTAGGCCAACAGCGACAGGGCGCCACCGATGGCGCCGCTGCGCCACGCCGCAGGCCCCAGCTCGCGCCAGGCGGTGCGGTTCTGCCAGCGCATCAGCAGCGGCATCATCAGCGCGGTGAGGGTGAACAGCCAGAGGGTGTAACGCACCGGCTCGCCGGCCGAGCGAGCCCCCGCCCCATCGGACAGGGTATAGGAGGCAGTAAACAGCGCCGTGACAAGCACCGCCTGCAGCGCGGCCGGTGCCAGCCGCAGGCCACCGCGCCACGCCATCAGCAGCACGCCGCTCACCAGCACTACGGCTCCCGTCACCGCCACCATTCCCGGTACTTCACCCAGCAGCAGGGCACCGAACAGCAGGGTCACCAGAGGGGCACAGCCCCGGGCCAGCGGATAGATCTGGCCAAACTCACCCAGCCGGTAGGCTCGGCCGAGAAACAGGCAGTAGCCGCAGTGCAGCAGGATGGAGAGCGCCAGCCAGGGATACTCGGCCGCCACCGGCCAGCCCACCAAGGGGAGAAAGGGGGCGGCAAACAGACCGGAGCAGAGGGAGACCAGCAGGACGCTGACGCGCCCCTCGGCCTGGCGCTTGGCCAGCGCATTCCAGAGCGCGTGCAGCAGGGCTGCCAGCAGGATGGCGGCAAAGATGGTTGGGGTCACGACAGGGTTCCGATAGCAACAGGCCGCCCAGCATACCCGGTTTGCCCGGCCATGACAGAGAGCGGCCTCATAAGATGCCTGTTTTTCTCATCCGGCAGCCTGCTGCCGGCCTGGCCTCAGCGCAACCGGCGCTGCCAGTGAATGGCCAGCAGGATGAAGCTCACCCCGACCCAGAGGTTCCACGCCGGGATCTCGCCAAACAGCCAGACCCCCAGCAGTACCACGAACATCAGACCCGAGTACTCGGTCGCCGCGATGCGGTTGGCCTCCACCTGACGATAGGAATAGAAGCAGCTGGCGTGATAGAGCAGCTGCATGACGCCGCTGCCACCGATTAGCACCAGCAGTCGCCAGTCCACCGGCTGCCATTGATGTACCGCCAGCCCGGCGGTCAACGGCAGAGCCAGCAGGTTGGCCCAGAACAGGGTCGCCACCACCGAGATCCCGGCCGGCAACTT
Organism: Aeromonas sp. S15(2024); assembly: GCF_041402265.1. Taxonomy (NCBI): domain Bacteria; kingdom Pseudomonadati; phylum Pseudomonadota; class Gammaproteobacteria; order Aeromonadales; family Aeromonadaceae; genus Aeromonas; species Aeromonas sp. S15(2024). The sequence goes on from NZ_JBGLQY010000005.1 coordinate 57,571, forward strand.
GCGTCCCGTGATGTTGAACAGCGCCAGAGTGAAGGCGGTCACCAGGGCGCCCAGCCCGGCCAGATGGAAATCCCCCGGCCGCAGCACGAACACTACCCCGAGCAGCCCCATGCCGCTCAGAAGCCAGACTCTGGGGTGGATCTTCTCCTTGAGCAGCCAGGCTGCCAGTGGCAACGTCAGCAGCGGGGAGACATAGAAGATGGCGTTAGCCGTGGCCAGCGGCAGCTGAGTCAGAGCCAGCATCATGCCACCGCCGCCGAGCAGGCAGAGGTGGCCGCGCAGCAGGTGCCACTTCCAGGCACCCAGCCCCCAGGCCGAGCGCGGCACCCGCAGCATGAAGGGCAGCAGCACCAGCAGGGTCAGCAGCTGGCGCAGGAACATGTATTGGAAGGGGCTGAAACCGGGGCCGATCAGCTTGACCAGCACGTCGGAGAAGGCCTGGGCCAGATTGCCCAGCACCAGGGTGATGATGGCGAAGGTTTGCAGGTCCAGTGCGAACCGCTTGCGCAACAACTCCATCAGCGACAACCGCTCGTGTGACGAACGCAAATAAAATGGCTCAACGGCTCAATCGCTGAATCTTGTTCTGTATTAATGGGGTAAAAGACCATTTTTAAAACCTATCCATCAACGGTTGCCGATTAATCACTCAGAGGGTACCCACTAACATGGCGCCAGGCACCCGTTTTCTTTACTACCTCAAGACATAATAATTTCATTGTTATGCCTAAAAGGCATTAAGAGGAGCTCATGCCGATGTGGGGGATGTCATCTTCCAGATAGGGTTCACCCACGGCGGTGAAGCCGTGACGGCCGTAGAAGCCCTGCAGGTGCGCCTGCGCCCCCAGATAGATGCTGACCTCGGGCCACAGCCGGGCACACTCCTGCAGTGCCTGCTGCATCAGACGGTGGCCCAGGCCATCGCCTCTCGCCTCGGGGGCAGTCACCACCCGGCCGATCACCACCTGCTCACTCTTGGCCACACCGGGTGCCATCAGCCTGGCATAGGCCACCAGTGCCCCATCCTGCCAGCCGAGCAGGTGCAGTACTCCATCCCGGCGGTCTAGACCATCCAGGTCTTGGAAGGGACAGGTCTGCTCGACCACAAACACCTCGACCCGCAGGGCCAACAGGTCATACAGCTCGTCCGTGGTGAGTTCGCACCAGGGTTTCAGGATCCAGTTCATCCGCGACTCCATGTAAAGGGAAAGGTGCAGCATAGTCGATGCGCCACCCCCCTTCATTAACCATTGTTAATGTGAGGCATCCTCGATCAAGTCCCATTCTTCGATGAAATCTAGGCGCTGATTAAGCCAGATTGCCACGATGTGGTTCATGGCGAGCTCGGCGTTTTGGACCGACATTCCCTTCTCTTCCTGCAGCCAGGTCAGTGTGAGCTGCCGCACCTCTACTATCGCCTTGAGCATGGCCTCACGCTCGGCGACCGGCCATACCTTCGCATCCCCGTTGCGTATCCGTGGTTCAGCAGCCGAGGTCGACCTCCCTGCTTTATCGATAACAATAAAATCCTCGGGGGCAAGATTGATATGCAGCTCGTCTATCCGCCAATCGGCGAAGGTACCGAAAACTATGGTGCCAAAAGAGGATGAAATGCGTTCCATCTGTGTATTGAAGAGCTGGAGAAGATGCTGCCAGGCCAGACGCTGGAACAGATCATCGGGAAGAGAGCAGTAAGGCGCCATGTTATCGCGGCTTGATCCCCAGAGCCCGCCAAAGGCGTCATATGCAGGCCAGCCGATGCGTTTAAAGATAAAGCAGTGCCGCAGTGACTCGGGATTGGATCGCTCTTCCAGCACCAGACGCAGCAAGGTCAAGGTCGCACTGGCACGGGTTGCGGGCTTCTCATATCCCAAATCGGCGGCCATAGAAGCGGTGTATTCGTCATTAAATCTGGCCAATATCTGGGCATAGCGAGCACGCGCTTGCTGGTCGCTGACCCCGCTCGCCGGTTCGAACTGATGGAGATAGAGCAGCCACGCCGAGGCTTCTGCACTACGGTAATCACTCAGCTTGACCGCAGCAGCGGCGGGATCGACCTGGATCAGTTGCACTGTCTCGGTGAACGCCTTGTCTTGTTGTGCGATCTGCTCGCCGAGCGCTTTGATACGGTGCGCCATGCTGTCTCGCAAGCACTCTGGCAGTTGCGATGTCTTCTTACTGCAGGCGTTACGCTGTTTAAGCCACTGACGCTGTTCGGCAAGCAGTACATCCGCTTGAGATGAATCAGCACTATCACGAGCATGTTCATAGCGATCGGCCAGCTGACTGTCGAGTGCACCTAGCGCATCTTGTTGGCAAATCGTGTGTTCGATGACCGTGCTGGCCACCCCGCAATCAAACGAGGCTGCCTGTGCGGTGGCCGAACCAACACACGCCCCTACCGTGGTCAGCAACCACAACAGATAAAAAGCAGAATGGGTAACAAACCTTCTCATATGTGCACTCCCGGACTCATGGCGAACCGTGCACATCATACGGAGATTCTCGAGTGGCAACAGCGCCGTATGCCTGCAATACGCCATACGACGATCAGAGTGTATTACGCATTCTCTTACGAATGCGGCTCAGGCTGATGGGGGTGATGCCGAGGTAGGCGGCGATCTGGTGATCGGGCACCCTGGCCTCCAGAGCGGGAAAACTGCGCAGAAAGTGCTGATAACGGGCCTGCGGGCTCTCGGTCAAGAGCAGCAGCTCCTTCTCCTCCTTGATGCGCAGCTGCACCGCCAACAGATGCTGATACCAGGCGGGCCAGCAGGAGATAGTGCGCAGGTCGGCCAGATTGAACAGCAAGAGCCGACAGGGCTCCAGCGCCTCCACGCTGTAGCGGGCCGGCTCGCCGCTGAGCAGGTGGTGGAAGTCGAGGAACTCATCCCCCTCCCAGTAGAACTCCTTGATGTACTCGCGGCCGTCTGCCAGCACCACCTTGGCCCGCAGCAGCCCCTGCTCCACCATCACCAGCAGATCGGGTCGATCGCCGGCATGCCAGAGGCAGGCACGGGGGCTCAGGGTCAGCGGCCGGGCAAAAGAGAGGAGGCGCGCGGCCTCCTGCTCATCCGTGACCCTATCCCGGCAAAACGGGGGTCTGTCCATTCAGCTCGCCTCAGGCACGACGCTGGCGCACGGCTTCAAACAGGCAGACGCCGGTCGCCACCGAGACGTTGAGGCTGGATACCGCCCCTGCCATCGGGATGCTCACCAGCTCGTCGCAGTGCTCGCGGGTGAGGCGACGCATGCCCTTGCCCTCTGCGCCCATCACCAGCGCCATCGGGCCGGTCAGCTTGGCCTGATAGAGGTCGTGATCCGCCTCACCGGCGGTGCCGACCAGCCAGACGCCACGCTCCTGCAGCTCGCGCAGGCTGCGAGCCAGGTTGGTGACCTGAATGAGCGGCACCACTTCGGCGGCGCCACAGGCGACCTTGCGCACGATCGGAGTCAGCCCGGTGGCCTTGTCGCGCGGCACGATCACCGCATGGACGCCGGCCGCATCGGCGCTGCGCAGGCAGGCACCCAGGTTGTGCGGATCGGTCACCCCGTCCAGCACCAGCAGGAAGGGGACGGTTTCTTGCTCGGCCAGCTTATCCAGCAGGCTGGCCAGGTCGTGCTCGGCCAGCTTGGGCGCCTCCTTCAGCCGGGCCATGATGCCCTGGTGATTGTTGCCCTCCGCCTTGTCGTCGAGCGTCTTGCGGTTCACGCTCTGCACCTTGAGGCCGAGCGCATCCAGCTCCGCCAGCAGGGGCTGCAGCCGGTCGTCATCGCGGCCCTTGAGGGCCCACACTTCGATGAAACGCTCCGGCTCGCGCTCAAGAAGGGCGGCCACGGCGTGGATGCCGTAAATCAGTTCACTGCTCATGTTCAAGATCCGTGGTGTCGGGTCGCACTCAGTGCGCCCCAAAGAAAAATGGCCCTACCGGCAGCCTGACCAGCATGATGCTGGCGTCGTCACCGGTCGCTAAATGATGGCGCATCATACCAGAGACACCGGCATCTAGGGAGAAGGGAGGTACTCGGTCAAGCTCCTTCACCTGTGCCAAGCATCCCAATCCCTGCGGGATTGCCACTATGCGGGGGTCGCCCGCCCTGCGGGCTGCGGCGAGTGACTTCTTGCTGGCCCAAGAAGTCACCAAGAAGGCCTTCCCCCGCCCCTCTGATGCACTTGCTGATACCTGAAACTCACCGTATTGGCGCACTACGCACAAAGCCCCCCCATGCCAATTAATTTGTTGATCCTGCTCAGGAAATCATTACTCCCCTCTTTTCTCCCCGCCAGCACTCGCTACCATAGCCGTTTGGCAACCATCTCGTCGGAGTCACCCATGAACCGGGCCAACGAAACCACGCAGGTAAATAGCAGCAGACTGGAGGCTGAAATTCAGGGGCGGTAGCCTTGCCTGATGGAATGGATAAGCGAGTGGCGCGATCACTGAACATGATGACGGACTTATATTCATTTCTGAGCCGTCCACGCAGGCGTGATGAGCCGACGCTTTCCAAGACTGATCTGTGCGCTGTTTTTTCATACAGTGCTAATGGTGGCGCAAAAAGAGGAAGTCAAGCAAATACGCACGGACACCTGATGTAATCTGTAATATTATGATTTCATAATGATTTTTACTTGGCGGTGATTGAAATGTTACGGAGTTAGATGGAATTCTCTGCTAACGGATTAGTACCGCCTTCCATCTAATCACTGTTAGCTATTATAAATAGGAATAGACAATGGATGTAAATTCAAAAAGGGTTGATAACCCAATTTATAAAGTCATCATGTATTTAAATAAACATGATCCGGATCTTATAGATAATGAGAAGCTCGAATTTCTTATAAAGAACTTAAATACGCATTTTAAAAAGCTTTTTTACATGGTCTCGTACATTAATAAAATTCAGAAAGATGAGGATTACATTAATAAGTACGATCAAACTAAGCTTGTTAGCATTAGTGCAGTCGAGTATTGCTACTACAAAATTAGTACAATTTGGGATATTGCATATCAAATTGCTGATAAGCTAATTTTTCCAAAACAAAAAAATGGTAACAAGTACGAGTATCTTGAGAGGCATTTCGAACAGTATGCAGATACATTGCCGAATCTGAACTTAGATTGGTATAAAAGTCTTAATAAGATTAGAAATAAAATAGTTCATGGAGGGATTACTGTTAATCCTTACTATATCAATGATGAAAATGTAAAGCATAAGATTTGCTTCCAAGCATACAACTCTAACTTAGATGATTTGATTCAGCCTCACTACGTGTATTCGAACGAGAGGAATAATAATATTAACTTTGCTGATTACTACTTTGCGTTTCAGACTCACCTGCTCTATTCATACCTTTGTGACTTCTTTGATTTTGTTCTATTGGAATTAAATAAAGAAAGGTCTCACGATTTGAACGACCTCAGCCTTGATGATTTGCCGCATGAGTTCTTTGGTCGTTTTCATGAAACATGGTTGCTATCTGACGTTGACCAGTTTTGTGAAATAACAAGGGAAATGATAGCGCTTCAATTAACCGACGGACGCTTAAATAGCATAGGCACTATAAATCAAGAAGATGTAGAACGTTTTTTTGAGGTTTTTCCATTCTGCTTAATGCAAAGAATCAAAGATGGAGGCTGGGAGTTAATGGAAAAAAAAGCTAACAAGAAAAATCAGGCGGACGCATAAATGCGCCGCTGTTTTTGGCGTTAATTCTATAGGAGTGGTTTCGGTGCAAGTAGATATAAAAAAACTAGATAGCTTAATTAATGCACAATACCTGAGTTTGACAGGCACAGGTGAATTAGAACAGTTGTCAAAACTATTTGAGCCTAGATTTTTAGCAGAGTTACTTAATGTCTTAACAGAGAACTTAAGTAATAGCAGACAATTTCAGCAAAAATTAGAAATTGCAGTATGTTGGATTGATAAAAGACCTTTGGCTGACTTTTCTAAACAAAAAGTTGTCGATCACAATGGGCACATTGTTACTAAAAAGGTCGAAGTAGGTGACGCAGCTTTTGTTTTTAGTAACGAGATTTGTTATTTAAAAGGTGGGAAGGAAGTGAGTCAGAGGCAATATTCAAGCTCTTTGATTTTTCAAGCTAAACGATCTGGTAAAAAAGATATACCACATATTCCTATAGGAATAGGGAAATCGCAAAACGTCAGTACTGCAAAAGAACTGGCTTTGCTATCTGAGTGGCCTACATTTGACTTATTCAAAGCGTCAAGAAGTAAAAAAGCTCTTCACTCAAATCTGAAAATCACTAAAAGTGGTGGATCTAAACTATCATATGGCTGGTTTGGAGCTTGTCCTCCGGGTAAAAAAACATATTGGAAGTCTAGATGGATGTGTGCTCCTGCAAATAATGGTCAAAAATGTAGCTTTAGTCTCGGTGAAGTGTTAGAAGCTCTTATTAATAAAACTCAACTAAGCCATGTAAACGTAGGTGAAGAATTTCAGCTTATTACAGATTGGGAAAACTACGCTAATAAGGGAACCCTTCACTCTTGGGATATTTTGAATAATGAAATACTATCGCAATGTCGAAAGTCTAAACTTCCTAAATCAATATTTAATTCAGAAAAAAGCCGAATAGCTCGTGCTCATAAATACGTATGGCTCGATGAGGAGTTTAGACTCGCAATAGTTGAACCACAGTCAGTTATTGACTTTGATGATGAAGCAAGTACAAAGGCAGTGCGTTATATAACAGGTGCGGACAGCACGAATCCTCAACCGTTACAGTTGATAAACAAAATGCACTTTCCCGTTTTAATGATTTCCCTTAAAAGCATCGAAGGATAGAACTAACAAGCAATTTAAGAGGGATTCACAACGCTTGGCAGTTTCAAATTTAGTGTTTATGGCACAATGCTTTAGGTTTGGGTGGATGCGTTGTTCACCCCTTAATTGGGCGTTAGCTGTCTATCTCAGAGTTTTATGGATATATAAGTATGATCTTATCACCAAGAGAAAGAAGCAATATAGAAAATACGTTTGAAATTGTTTGCAATGTTAATCTTTCCCTTGAATACCAGTTAGAAAAGATAAAAAGAATATCGGAACTCATTGAAGCAGAGTTAGATAAACCAAGAGATACTTGGTATGTGAACTCAGTAGACTTTGACTACAACATTGATTTTTTGATTAACGGGTTTTCTACTCTTATAGAGTATTATCATACTTGGGTTCTCCAACAATGTATTGGATTGATCAAGCCAGAATGTAAAATTAATTATGAGGCGATAGATAAGAATAAGATTGAATTAATCCAAAAATTGATGAAAAAGTATAAGGTTGGCATTACGAACTGTCCTGAGTTGTACCGCTTTAATTTCTATAAAAAATGCAAATCGAAATACATATCGGCGATGACTCCATTTTTCATTGGAAAAAATCATGAGATTTTTGTTCTGAATAATTATATAAAACACAACCATATGGCGAGATCTTATGCACCGTTATCTATTTTAGATAATGAACATTTCTCTTTTCCTTATTTGTATATCGATAACAATCGAGGTCGCTTGTTAAATCGTTCACTGTTTCGCCATTTATTAGACTTATCTGTAGATGACGTAATTAACGGATTTGATTCAGATTTTTATGGGTCGTATGTGAGTAATAGTGAGGTAACCACCTACAAAATGGGTGGTTTAGACATAGTTGTGATTAATGGACTTGAATATGTAAAAGGTGGGACATCTATAGGCATAAGCATAGAATCAATGCTTGAGACTATTAAGCATGCTTGTGTAGATATTTTAGATATGATGCTAGAGGAACAGCATTGTTCTGGTATTACTGCTGGGACCAATATTGATCACTTTACTATGTTAAAATCTAGTTTTATGGAAAGAAAAGCTAAGACGCTAAGTAATGTGATAAATAAAAACGACAGCTAAAAGTGAAATTTGGACACCTGTACAGATCTAGTTATCACCTGACACCGGCCTCAAACCGGTGTCTTGTTTACGCTACTTTAGAGCGCACCTCCTTCGGTATCAATTTCAGACCCTTCTTGAACATGCTGTAAAGCGTCTGTCCCTCCATCATCCTGCCCTGATGCGGCCGCTGGGTGTTGTAGTGCTCCAGGTAGCTATCCAGGTCTGTCTGCATCTGCTCTACTGGGAAATTGGGACACCCACCAATCTGAGCGCCGCGTAGCGGCCCACAGACCAGCAACCAGTCAACCCAGTCAACCCAGTCAACCCAGTCAACCCAGTCAACCCAGTCAACCCAGTCAACCCAGTCACAGGCTGGCACGGTATTGGTCTCCCCTGCAATCCGCTGAGGGGAGGGCACAAGGTCAGGAGCGCCATCAGGGATGATGGCGCAGCCGCAGGCGGCACATGAACGTGCTGTGTGCGGCGGTACAACCGACCCGATCAATGAGCCGAGGGAATCCGCGTAGCGGACGACTTGCCGGGGTTGGCCGCTCGATTGGTAACTTTTCTTTGGCCACGCAAAGAAAAGTCACTCGCCACAGCCCGCAGGGCAGGGCTAAACCCCTATGCGGCATAGCCGCATCAAGATGCTCGCCATAGACAAGGAGATTGGCCGAGCTCCGCCCAGAATCTAAGTCTCCCCACTTCGATGACCATAAAAAAATCCGAACCACGGTAACAGGGTTCGGATTTTTTTCATCTCAAGACTCTCAGGCTTTTGCAGTGATAACCCGGGCTAAGATACCCCGGGGCCATCAGCCCCTTACGACCTCAGACCGGGTCGCCGGCTCCAAGCATGGGCCGAGGGTTTACCCCTTGGCCTTGTCGCGCGCTTTTTTGCTCGGTCGTCTGTTGCTGGGTTTGGCACGGCCGCCCTTGGCTGATTTACCGTGGTCCTTGCCCTCTTTCTCTTTGCGTTTGTCGTGGCGCTCAGCGCTCTTGGCCTTCTCCTTCTTGATCTCGGCCATCTTGCGCACCGCCTGCTTGGCGTTCTTGCCGGTGATCTTGAGGGGCTCTTCCACCATCACGAAGTCGATCTTGCGATCGTCCAGGTTCACGCCCATCACCTTGACCCGCACCTTGTCACCCAGACGGTAGCGGCGGCGGAAGTTCTCGCCGATCAGCTGCTGGTGCAACGGGTCGAACTGGTAGTAGTCGTTGGTGAGGGTGCTGACGTGCACCAGACCGTCGATGTGGATCTCGGCCAGACGCACGAAGAAGCCAAAGCCGGTGACGCTGGCGATGACGCCGTCGAACTCGTCACCCACGTGATCCAGCATGTACTCGCACTTGAGCCAGTCGGCCACGTCGCGGGTGGCGTCATCGGCGCGGCGCTCGGTCATGGAGCAGTGCTCGCCCATCGGGTCCACTTCTTCCAGCTGGTAGTGGTAGCCACCGCTCGGGGTCCACTTGTGGCGCAGGTTGCCCTGCTGCTCCTTGGCGGTCTGATACTTGATCGCGCGGTGCAGGATGAGGTCAGGGTAACGACGGATCGGCGAGGTGAAGTGCGCGTAAGACTTCAAGGCCAGACCGAAGTGACCGATGTTGTCGGCCTGATAGATGGCCTGACGCATGGAGCGCAGCAACATGGTGGAGAGCAGCTCCGCATCCGGGCGCCCTTCAAACTTGGCGGCCAGGTCGGCAAAGTCTTTCGGCTCGGGCTCCAGGCCCCCCTTGAGCTCCAGGCCCAGCTCGGCCAGGAAGTCACGGAAGCCAGTCAGACGCTCTTCGCCCGGGCGGTCGTGCACCCGGAACAGGGCGGCGGCCTCGTTCTTCTCGATGTAGCGGGCGGCAGCCACGTTCGCCTGGATCATGCACTCTTCGATGATCTTGTGGGCGTCGTTGCGTACCAGCGGCACGATGCGGTCGATCTTGCGCTGGGCGTTGAAGATGAAGCGGGTCTCTTCGCTCTCGAACTCCACCGCACCGCGCTGATGGCGGGCATGCTTGAGCGCCTTGTAGAGGTTGTTGAGCTCCTCGATGTGGCCCACCAGCGGCTCGTACTGCTGGCGCAGCTTGGGATCGCCATCCAGGATCGCCGCCACCTTGGTGTAGGTCATGCGGGCGTGGGAGTTCATCACCGCTTCGTAGAACTTGTAGCCGGACATGCGGCCGGCAGCGGAGATGGTCATCTCGCACACCATGCAGAGGCGGTCAACCTGCGGGTTGAGCGAGCAGAGGCCGTTGGAGAGCACCTCCGGCAGCATGGGCACCACGAACTCGGGGAAGTAGACCGAGTTGCCGCGCTGGTAAGCTTCGGTGTCGAGGGCGGTGCCCGGCTTCACGTAGGCAGAGACGTCGGCAATGGCGACCCACAGGCGCCAGCCGCCGCCGCGCTTGGCTTCACAGAAGACGGCGTCATCGAAGTCGCGGGCATCTTCCCCATCGATGGTGACCAGCGGCAGGGCGCGCAGATCGATGCGGCCCTCTTTGGCCTTCTCCGGCACCTGCTCGCCCAGACCAGCGACCTCTTTGGTCACCTCTTCCGGCCAGGTGTGCGGGATGCCGTGGGTACGCAGGGCAATCTCGATCTCCATGCCGGGTGCCATGTTTTCACCCAGCACTTCCAGCACGGTGCCGACCGCGTTGAAGCGGGCAGTGGCGCGCTGGTTGATGCGCACAACCACCACCTGGCTCTGGCGAGCCCCCTTGTTCTCCCCTTCCGGGATGATGATGTCCTGGCCGATGCGGCTGTCGTCGGGTACCACGAAACCGACGCCGTTCTCGACGAAATAGCGACCGACGATGTCCGCCTCGCGGGCCTTGAGCAGGCGCACCAGACGCGCCTCCTGGCGCCCCTTGCGGTCGATCTCGGTGGGCTGCACCAGGGCATAGTCGCCGTGCATCAGGCGCTGCATCTCGCGGTTGTTCAGGAACAGATCCGGGCCACCACCCTCGGGACGCAGGAAACCGAAGCCATCCTTGTGGCCGAGCACATAGCCTTTGACCAGATTCAGGCGATCCGGCAGGGCGTAACACTGGTTGCGGGTGAAGACCAGTTGACCGTCGCGCTCCATGGCGCGCAGACGACGACGCAAGGCTTCCAGCGGCTCTTCTTCGGTCAGCTTGAGGACCTTGGCCAACTCTTCACGGGACATGGGCTTTTCATGGCCCTTGATGAGGTCGAGGATCAGCTCGCGACTGGCGATCGGATTCTCGTATTTTTCGGCCTCGCGTTCGAGGAAAGGATCTTTTTGAGACATAAGCAGGCCTTAGGGTAGGTGGTAACGGCGACATTATATCGGAGGGGGGGGCGAATGGCATCCATCGACTGCCTTTTGGCCAATCTCTCTGTCATACTATGCACAGTTTGCAGTCATGATGAGACATGGAACTCATGAGCAAGGATTCGTTCGCCCAATCCGCCGCCTATCTCAAACAGGCGGTTCCCCTGATGATCAAGTATCAAATCCCCACCACGCCGGATAATTACACCCTTTGGTATAACTATGTGGCGGCCAGCATGCCCGAGCTCAATCAGGCCATCGATCAGGCCATCAAGCTGCAGGGCACCTGCTCGCTGACCACCTGCGAACGTCTCTATCACCAGCACCTCGCCGCCCAGGATGAGCAGCAGATGGAGGCGATGAAGCTCAACCTGGCCGCCATGGCCAACGAGCTCGGCCACACCATGCAGGATGCCATCTCGGATACCGGCATGTTCCAGGAGATGCTCGACAAGAGTTTCGACCGGCTGAGCCTTATCGATGACGAGGGGCTGAGCCTGGAAGACACCATGGGGATCCTGCGGGATCTGGTGCGCGAGTCGCGGGACGTGCGCATGTCGACCATGCACTTTCGCAACCAGCTCAGCAGCGCCGAGAAGGAGATCAAGGAGCTGCGCGAGGCGCTCAACGAGACCCGCAAGCTAGCCAACGAGGATGCCCTCACCAGCCTGCTCAACCGGCGCGCCTTCGATCTGGAGATAGACAGCCTGCTGCGCAGCAAGCAGCCCTTCTCGCTGATCCTCGCCGATATCGACCGCTTCAAGAGTTTCAACGACGAATATGGCCACCTGCTGGGAGATCAGGTGCTGCGCGCCTTCAGCAAGCGACTGCGGGAGACCTGCAAGGAGGGCGTCACCGCCTACCGCCTCGGCGGCGAAGAGTTTGCCCTGCTGCTTCCCATGCGCAACCTGGCGCTGAGCCGCCAGATGGCGGAGAGCCTGCGCCGGGCCATCGAGAAGATGTCGATCCTGGATCGCAAGTCGGGCCGGCGCATCGACCACATCACCGCCTCGTTCGGGGTGGGCGAATACAATGGTCAGGAGACGGGCGACAGCCTGGTCGAGCGCACCGACAAGCTGCTCTACAAGGCCAAGGAGCTGGGCCGCAACCGGGTGATGCCGCTGCCATCCTGAACTCGCCAAACGCAAAAAGGCCGGTCATTGACCGGCCTTTTTCATGTTTGCCATCCCGGGATCAGAGGCTTTTCAGCTTCTCTTCCGGCAGGGCCAGTTCGTCATTGCGGTTGACGCCGATGCCGCGCTCCAGCACGTGGCGGGCGATGGCATGGGCCTCTTCCAGCGAGTGCATGCTGTAGGTACCGCACTGGTATTCGTTCAGCTCGGGGATCTTGCCCTGCTCCTGCACGGTCAGCACGTCGCTCATGGCGGCCTGCCAGGCAGCGCCAACCCGGGCTTCGTCCGGCGCACCGATCAGGCTCATGTAGAAGCCGGTGCGGCAGCCCATGGGAGAGATGTCGATGATCTCAACCCCATCCCCATTGAGATGGTCACGCATAAAGCCGGCAAACAGGTGCTCGAGGGTGTGGATGCCACGCTCGGAGAGGATCTCCTGGTTCGGCACACAGAAACGCAGATCGAACACGGTAATGGTGTCCTTGTTCGGGGTCTGCATGGTCTTGGCCACACGTACCGCCGGCGCGGCCATGCGAGTGTGGTCAACGGTAAAACTGTCCAATAACGGCATTTCTGACTCCTGATTTGGTTACCAGAACCAGCCCCCGCTGGAGAGCTGATCCTTGCATTGTCGATACTGGGCGCCGTAGCGCTGGGCGCGAGCCTCCACCTTGCGGGATGTCTTCATCAGCCATCCCTTGCTGCGGTAGCTGCCACGCCGATAGCCACCCCACCCTTCGTGATAGTTGAGATACTGGCCATACGCATCCCACTTGGAGGTGCCGTTCAGCCGCTGGGCCTTGTGAGTGTACCAGCCCATGAAGTCGATGGCGTCGGCAAAGTCATCGCGATCGCTCCAGCTGTTGCCGGTCTCCCGCTGATAGTCGGCCCAGGTTTCATCTTTGACCTGGGCATAGCCGTAGGCGGAGCTGGCCCGCCCGGTCGGGATGAAGAGGAAATACTGCATCGGCGGCTGAGCATCGTGCACGAAGGAGGACTCCTGATACATCATGGCCATCACCACCTGCACAGGCGTTCCCCACTTCTCGTTCATCTTGAGCGCCGCCTTGTGCCAGTCCGGCTTCTCACGAAAGATCTGGCACAGGTTTTCCGGCTGGGCCGGCGGCCGGGTACTGCAGGCGGTCAGTCCGGCCAGCAGGCCGGCCACCGCAACGAGGCGCATCCAGGACATCAGCGGGCTCGAGTCTCCATTCGTTGGCTCATCACAAGGCTCGGCCATCCGTCAGATGGCGTCTTCGTTCTCTTCGCCGGTACGGATGCGGATGACCCGTTCCACCTCGCAGACGAAGATCTTGCCGTCACCAATCTTGCCGGTGCGGGCGGTGTTCTGGATCGCTTCCAGGCAGGCATCGAGATCCTCGTCTTGCACCACCAGCTCCACCTTCACCTTGGGCAGGAAGTCGACCATGTATTCGGCGCCGCGATAGAGCTCGGTGTGGCCCTTCTGGCGGCCGAAGCCCTTGACCTCGGATACCGTCATGCCGTTGATGCCGATCTCGGCCAGGGCCTCGCGCACATCGTCCAGCTTGAACGGTTTGATGATGGCTTCAATCTTCTTCATGGTGACTCCTTACCAGTTCTGTTTGCCAAACCCGGACGTGATGGGGTAACGGCGATCCTTACCAAAGTTGCGGGCCGTAATGCGGGGCCCGACCGCCGCCTGACGGCGCTTGTATTCGTTGAGATCCACGAGGCGGATCACCTTGCGCACCACCGCCTCCTCGAAGCCTTCCGCCACCATGTCAGCCACGGAGGCATCTTCTTCCACATAGCGCTTGAGGATGGCATCCAGGATGTCATAGGGGGGCAGGCTGTCCTGATCCACCTGGTCCGGTGCCAATTCTGCCGAAGGAGGACGGTCGATGACCCGCTGCGGGATCACATAATCGACGGAATTGCGGTATTCGCACAGCTTGAAGACCAGCGTCTTGGGAACGTCCTTGAGCACGTCGAAACCGCCAGCCATGTCGCCGTACAGGGTGGCATAGCCCACCGCCATCTCGCTCTTGTTGCCGGTGGTCAGCACGATGCGGCGACGCTTGTTGGAGAGCGCCATCAACAGCACACCACGGCAGCGAGCCTGCAGGTTCTCTTCGGTGGTGTCGCGAGCGGTCCCTTCAAACAGCGGCGCCAGCTGGGCCATAAAGCCTTCGAACATGGGCTCGATGGAGATGATGTTGAACTCCACTCCCATCCGTTCGGCCTGCTCCTTGGCATCCTCCACGCTCATCTGGGCGGTGTAGCGGAACGGCATCATCACCGCCTGCACCTTGTCGGCACCGATGGCATCGGCCGCGATGGCCAGGGTCAGCGCCGAGTCGATGCCGCCGGAGAGGCCCAGCACGGCGCCGTGGAAGCCGTTCTTGGTGACGTAGTCGCGCACCGCCAGTACCAGTGCCTGATAGGTCTCGGCCAAGGGTTCCAGTGGTGCGGCGGGTTCCCGCTCCTTCACCGGCTGACCATCGGCAAAGTGCACCAGCGCCAGCTCTTCGGCAAAGGGGGCCAGCTTGTGGGTCAGCTCGCCCTGGCTGTTGAACACCTTGGAGCAGCCGTCGAAGATCAGCTCGTCCTGACCGCATACCTGGTTGAGGTAGACCAGCGGCAGACCGGTCTGATCGCAGCGCTCGGCCATCAGCTCACGGCGGATCCAGGGTTTTTCCTGATCGTAGGGCGAGGCATTGATGGTGAGCAGCAGCTCGGCTCCGGCGGCCTTGGCGGCCAGCGCCGGCCCCGGCTGCCAGAGATCTTCGCAGATGAGCAAGCCCAGCTGATGACCACGGAAGGGGACCACGCAGGTCTCGGTTGCCGCGGTGAAGTAGCGCTTCTCGTCGAAGACCCCGTAGTTGGGCAGATCCTGCTTGAAGTAGCGTGCGACCAGCTGCCCCTGCTCATAGAGGGAGGCGGCGTTGTAGAGCGCCTCCCCTTCACGCCAGGGGTGACCCACCAGAATGGCGCAAGCCCCCTGCCATGCCGCGATGCGGGTCAGCGCGGCCTCCACCCGGATCATCAGATCGGCGCGCAGCAGCAGATCTTCCGGCGGGTATCCGGTCAGGGCCAGTTCGGAGCAGACCAGCAGATCGGCGCCTTGCCGATCGGCTTCGGCGGCTACCGCCAGCACCTTGTCACAGTTATCTTCGATGGCGCCTACCGTCAGATTCAACTGGGCAAGCATCAGAGAGAGGGCTTTTGCCATGGCGATGCATCTTGAATTCGAAAATGATGGGGAATGATAAAGAAAAGGCGCTGGCTGTGCCAGCGCCCAAGACTCAGGGGGTACAAGTCAGGCTGCTCGCGTTGGTCACGCCGTTGTCCACCAGCAGGCCACAGGGCCCGGTGATCACCTGACCGCTGGCGGGCGGTGTCATGGCGATGCTCAACGACGCCGGCTTCAGCAGATAGGTGGTGTTGCCCTGGGCACTGTAGGAGAAACTCACCACCAGGCTGCTGTTTTGCGCCGCCGTGCAGACATAGGTGGCCGGCTGGTTGTTGGCCTGGGGCTTGTCGATGCGGCATGTGGCCCCCGTGGTGGTGGTGGTCACGCTCAACCCGTTGAAGGTGTTCTTGTTGCATGAAACAGGATCCGTATTGTTACCGTTACCTTTTTCCAGACATTCGATCCGTCCCGATACCGTGATGGTCGGCACCGTCTGGGAACTGGTATCGATCGCCACCGGCATGCTGGCGCTCTTGGCTTCACTCTGATCCACTGGCGAGATGAGCGAGGCGGTGATCCCCGAGTTGCCTTGATAGGCGGTCACCTTGATCGACGCGCTCTGCAACACGTTGGAGGCATCCTTGGTGCTCTTCTTGGCCGACAGGTAGCCGCGACTGTAGCTGCCGAAGTAGTAGTTGTTGAGATCGACCACCGTCTTGACCGTCTCGTTGGTCACCCCTACATAGTCGGAGACACTGCCGGTCAGCTGGCCACTCAAGGGCACCAGACTCCACTCGGCCAGCATGGTCAGGTTGATATCCTGGAATGGCACCCTGGCCAGCAGATCCTGCGAGGTCAGGTCGAGTGCGGCCAGATAGGTGGGCGAGAGCACATCCACATAAATGCCGCGCGCGATCAGCTGGGCCGTGCCCGTGCTCATGGTGACCTTGGTCGTGGTGTCTCCCCCCGCCGCCGCGTTGGCAGGCAACCAGTCGGCAAACTCGGTGATGGTCGGTGGCGTGGCAGTGGGGTTCGCTGTCCAGTTGAGGGTGTTCTTCTGCCAGGTGATGTAGGTGGTGACCACGTACTTGATGTAATTCTGGTAGCTGGTCTGATTGGCCGTCTTGGCGAGGAAGTCGGCGCTGGTCACTATGACTTTGATCAGGTTCCACTCTGGCAGAGGGCGATAATAGCCATCGAGCCGGACGAAGCGGCAGGCATCCACATAGTTGCCACTGTTTACCGAGGTGAGCGAGCTGTTATAGCGCTGCCTGTTGGTGTGCAGCGGGGAGTAGAACTGATCAAAGCTGCTGCCACTGCCATCGAAGTGGTTCTTGCAGCAACTGGTGCAGAGGGTGGGTTGATCTGTAACGCTGCTGTTGAGAATGCCGGTCTGCTTGGTGACCTGGGAGCCCACGCTCCAGTAGAGCAGATTGCTGTCGGTCAGGATCGCCTGGCCCGGCAGGTAGGCATTGACGCTCGAGCCGTAACTGCAAGAGCAGGAGACCGAGGCCAGATCCTGCAGCACCTGCTGGGTGTTGCCACCGTTGTCGGGCTTGTAGGTGACCGTCTCGAACTGCACCAGCTTGCCGACGGTGCCATCCTTGGAGGTCACCGTCGGCAGCGGTTTGCTGGTCTCCTGCTTGCGCCCTTCCTGATCGATCTGGATGGAGATGACGTCCGGCGCCACCCCCGGGGTATAGACCACCTGGGGAGGTTCGCGACTGGTATCGAGCCCGCCATTCAACTGGTTCTGGGCCAGTGACTCTGCCGGCGACACTGCACCGGCCAATAACAGCGAGACCGGATTCCCGTCATTGTCGCTCCAGCTGACGGTCACGTTGACGACCTTGCGACCCGGGTAGGACTGCAGGTATCCCGCCGGGGCCGTCGTCTGCCAGGCCGTACCATTCCAGTACTGGTTGTTGACGGTCCAGCTCAGGGTATAGGTCCCGCCGCCATCGGCGGGGGTGACCGTACTGGAGCCCGCCGCAATGCTGTTATAGGCCGTGAGTGGAGAGACGGCACTCACCACGCCGTTGAAGGTACGAAAGTCATCGAGTTTCGACTCGGCCAGCCGCATCGCCACCTCATAGCGCCGCCCGTCCTGGGAAGCCCCGAGGATCCCGCGCGACATGGCCACCAACCCGGCCACCCCCACCCCGAGCAGAACCAGGGTGATCAAGATCTCCAACAGCCCGAATCCCTTGTGCGGTTTCATGTTCGCTCCTACCAGTCCCGCCAGCTACCGGGCACTAGGTTAATGATCTGAAATGCGGCTCCATTCTCGATATTGCTCAGCACCGCCTGGTCGTACTTGGCGTCGAAGGTCCCGTTGGCGGTCTTGCCCAGTTGGTAGTTGGCAACCACAGCGCCATTGACGATAGCGCCCCCCTTCAGGCTGATATCGTTGGTAGCCGTGGCGGGAGTGGAGGAGTAGGCGAACACCAGCCCATAGAGGGTGGCGTTGCCGTTGACCATCAGATCCCCGTTGCGCACGATAAGCACCACAGGTGCGGCAACCGAACCGATCGAGCCGCCCGGCTTGCAGTCCCCATCGACGATGATGAGTCCACGGGAGGCGGTCGACAACGAATCGCAATTGGTCAGCATCTGCACCGCCCGCGACTCCAGATTGGCCCATCCTGTTGCATCGTCATTCTCGTTGAACAGATACCAGACCAGATCGCTTGGGAAGGCGGAATCGTTGTCCTTGATGTCCGACTGTTTGTCCCCCTTCTGGCTGATGTAGGCACTGCACCCTCCACTGTAATCCCCCTGATGGCAGGTCTGACCGGAGCCATTGGTCAGATCCACATTACCATTGGTCCAGATGGAGAGCGGCACGCCAGGCCCGCCCCCGTTGGGATTGGCCACCACGGTAAAGTTGCCGGAAACGGCCATACCACCGGCAACCGTCAGAGGGGCGGCCGGGGTGCCAGCCAATACGCTGACCTTGATGGTCTTTATCTCCACATCAGCATTGGCAGTACTGTCAACCAGGGTAGCCTGAGCTCGCACCCTGACCGGCGTCACGCTCGCCCCGCCCACGGTCACGGCTGTGTCGTCCAGCGCAAACAGGGTATAGGTACCGGCCGACACAGTGACCGACACGCCACTGCTGGCGCTACGCCAACTTGCGTCCTGCGCCAAGCGGCCGACCCCGTCGGATAAACCCAGTTCGGCCAGGGCCAGCGCCTGTCGATACTGCACTTCGTTGAGGCTGACACGGCGGTCAGACACCATCAGCTTGCCCACCAGCAGCGAGATGCTCAGCAACATCACAGTAAGCAACAAGGTAACGGTGAAGGTGGTAAAACCAAGATGACGTTGCATGACATCAATACCCGTCGTTGCGCAGCTTGATATCACGCTGCAGAGTGAGTTTGAGTGCGGTGTTGGCCTTGAACTGGCCCGATATGTTCAGCCGCACCGTCCGTGCACCTGACGAGACGCTGCCACTCAACAGCGAGAAGGTGAGATCCGTAATTTCGATGGTATTGTCGGTACTCAGCAGGCTACCGGTGCTGCAACTGGTGCCGAGCTGCACCCCTTTGTCGGCACTGTCGTAGCTGTAGATATAGGTTTCATCAGCCCCAAGCACGCCGTTGTTATCATCATCGTATTTCAGCCTGATGCAGCGATAAATCT
The DNA here is from genome assembly GCF_041402265.1 of Aeromonas sp. S15(2024). NCBI lineage: Bacteria > Pseudomonadati > Pseudomonadota > Gammaproteobacteria > Aeromonadales > Aeromonadaceae > Aeromonas > Aeromonas sp. S15(2024). The sequence goes on from NZ_JBGLQY010000005.1 coordinate 76,713, forward strand.
TGGAGCCTGTGACCGTCTCATTCATCAGATCGCTGCTGGTATCGAAATAGAAAGGAGATCTGGCTCCCGATGCCGCGCCGAGAAAGGCTGTCGCCCCCTGATCATAACCGGTGCGCTGCACGTCACGGGCGATCATGTCGGTGACGCTCTGCAGCTCCTGATTGAGGCGGCTCACCTGCATGGAGGTTTGATTGACCCTGAGGATGGTGGCGAACAGGGATGTCACCGCGGCGACCAGCAGCAGGCCTGCGACCATGGCAACCATCAGCTCCACCACGTTGAATCCCCTTGGTGCTCTCAACATGCAGGCACCCCACTGACATTGCTGACACCGCAGGTACGCACACGTCCGACATTGTTGGTCTTGACCTGCATGGAGTAGGTACCGGATGAGATGGCAATATTCCCCGCCGTCAGGGAGGACCTTCTGGGAGAGATACTCAGGGGTCTGATGTTGCTGGCCGATTCACTGTAGCTGGCGACCAGGCTGATACCGGGATATTCACTGGCATCGCCCCCCTTGCGCCCCTCAATACTGGAGCAGTGATCGCTGCAACTGTTGCAACTGCCATCGATAAAAATGCGGTAACACCAATTGCTGGTGCCGCTGTTGAAGATGATGAATTGCAGGGTGCGGTTACGCTTGATCGCCTCGGACTTCAGCAACATCACATCCGTATACACCGCCTGGGTGGCGGCCTTGACCATCTGCTCCTGGCGCAGTGATTGATAACTGGGAATCGCAACGGTCAGCAGCAGAGCGACCAGAGACAGGGCAACCATCAGCTCTATCAGGGTAAAACCGGCGGATCTGCCCTTTCTGCCTTCCATCGTTCAAGACTCCTTTCTTTTGCACATGCCAGTAGAGCACACCGTCAGTACTATCCTATAGTATCAACCTGTTTCACGAAGCATGCCGCCCCATGAAAGCCAAACAGTCCGGAATCACGCTGCTGGAACTGCTCGTTGCAGTCGCCATCGTCGCCATCATTGCATCCATCGCCTACCCCAGTTTCAGCGACGGTTTGCGCAAATCCCGTCGAGCCGAGGCGTTCAAGGGCCTGCTCAGCATGCAGCTGAAACAGGAAGAGTTCAGAGTCTCCAACACCAGCTACGGCACGACCCCGTCCCAGGTGGGCAACCCCACCAGCAGCTACTATGACTTCACCATCTCCGGGGCTACCGCAACCACCTACACCCTGATCGCCACCAGCAAGGGAGCGCAGGTGGGTGACAAGAGCGGCAGCACCGCCTGCGATACCCTCACCCTCAACAAGGCTGACATCAAGACCCCAGCCGCCTGCTGGTAACGGATTACCAGCACTCGGCGGCCGTCATGCTGGCCATCGACACCCCCTGCTGCCCCCCCTGATCCAGAGTCAGCAAGCCGCAGGGATCGCCGTTCATCACTCCGGTCGGGATCGCCGTCAGGGTATAGCGGGCGCCGCTGGCATTGAGCGCCAGATTGTAATAGGCAGCCCCGCCATCCCTGGGCAAGGTGGCCAGTCCGGCTGAGGCCAGGTTGCCACCATCATAGTTGCCATCTGCGGTAAACTGCCGCTCCATGTATTGCGCCGCCTCGAGCAGCGCCGCCTTGGCCTCGGCCCGCTTGGCCGACGCCATGTAGCTGTTGTAGCTGGGGTAGGCAATCAGGGTCAGAATCGCCATCACGGCTACAGCAATCATCAGCTCCAGCAGGGAAAATCCACGCTCCATCTCCACCTCTACTCCAGTTGCAACCAGGACTGGCGCCCCCCAAGGTCACCCGCCCCCTCTTCCAGCGTGACCGAGATATTGCCGCTGGAACCGCTGATGTACTTGCGCTCCATGTCGGCATCCTCCACCACGCTCGGCGTCGTGGTGAGCTCGTCAAACTGCTTGCCGCTGACCGGCACCTTGATGTCGTTGCCGCTGCCGTCCTTGATCCCCACATAGTCGTCATCATTGACGGCCCCATCGCCATTGACGTCGAACACCGAGTAGCTCAGACGCGCCCCCGAGACAGGATCCAGCTCCATCAGCCAGGAGCGTCCACCAAAGTCACAGGCATCCGCCGAGGGGATCAGGGTATTGAAGATCAGCCGTTTGTTGCGGTAGAGCATCTCCGAAACGGCTCGCTCCCCTACCCCCTTGCTCAACGCAGGGGATTTGAGCACCAGATACCACCCTTTCTGGCTGGTGTAGTTGACCGCCGTGTTGGAGACCACCCTCACATTGAACTTGATGGTGGTGCCATTGGCGGAGTATTCGTGGGTAATGCTCTGCTGCTGCAACTGGCTGGCAAGCACGGTCGCCCCCGCATCCCAAATGCCGTAGACAGCCTCCAGCCTGGGGGTTGCCGGCAACAGCTTGTCGTCATTGGTGAAATAGCTGCCGGTTCCCATCAGCACCATGATGCCCCCCTTGGGATGGCGGATGGCCAACGGGCGCATGGTGATGGGCTGGCGCGTGCTGGCAGAGCAGGTCCCGTTGCACGCCTGAAACAGCGGTTTTGGCTTGTTGCCGGTCTTGAAGGCACTCCCCCACTGGGCGCTGTTGTTGTCGGTCAGGTCGAATTTCCACAGATTGCCCTGCAGATCGCCGGCATAGACATAGTCCGCCACCCGATCGCCGTCCTCGTCCACCGGCAGGGGGGATGAGAGGCCATTTGGTTCGCTGGCCGAGCCCACCTGGGTATCTATCTCCTTGATCACGGCGCCGGTCGCCAGATCCAGCACAAACAGCCGGGCGGTCTGGCTGGTGCTGTTGTAGCCGTTGGCCACCAGCGCCACCCATTTGTTGCCGGACTTCACCCGGACCAGGGTCGGCGCAGCCAGCGCTACCCCCATCTCGGCGTTGGTAAACTCCCACAACATCTTGTCGGCGGTGAAGTTGTCGGGGGCCGTTACGTCGATGGCAAAGACCGCCTTGCCTCCGGCGCCGGTCGACCCCAGCAGCACGGTTTTCCAGCTGCTGCCAAGATAGGCATCCCCCACCTTGGGCGTACCGTCCACATAGTAGCGGTGGCTGTAATCCGGCTTGGTCAGCAGGCTCAGATCCCCCAGCAGGCTGGCCGGGATGTAGCCCAGCGTCTCCACCCCGTTGGCGACCCGAAAACCGTGCAGCATGCCGTCGTTGGCCCCCACGTAGAGCATGGGAGTACGGCGACTGATGGCCGTCGAGCCAAGGAAACTCTGGTAGCCCTCCCGCTCGGCCTGGGTCAGGCCGGTGGCGCTGCCATAGCCGTAGTCCCGGTTGCCGACATAGACGGGATCCGAGTTGATGATGTCCCCCAGCAGGTCGCTGCGACTGCGGAACAGGCCGCCATTGCTCTGCTCACTGCTGCGATCACCGCGCAAGTAGGCGACCCGGTTTTCCCCCTGGTTGTCACCGGCGAGGTTGAACAGGGCGCGATTGGTGGCGTTGAGATCGGCCCAGGTGAAGGGAATGCCGACCCCGTTCTGGCGAGTGAAGAGGCTGCGGGCGGTATGGGCAGGGATCTGGGTTGCGGCATCCCAGGCCATGTTGCCCAGCGAGCCGTCGCTGTTGAGCGGAATGGAGATGAGCTGCCCGGACCAGTCGCCACTGTTGTAGCGGGCCTGATAGATGTGGGTATTGCTGTCCAGCCGGGTGGCGTTGGCGGTCACCGAACTGGCGGAGCTGTTGCGTGCCGCAATCTGGGCCAGGGTACTGCTCAGGGCCGCGGCAAAGACGTCGGGATCACCCGCGCTGAAGAAGCTGCCCTTGCTGTTGAGCGCCGCGTGCCACAGGTCATCGATCTTGTACTCCGGAATATAGGTCGCGTTCTTGTACTCCTTGTCATCCGGATCATGGGGATTGGGCCAGCTGTTCGGGATGCCGTTGGCCGGATTGAGCGACCCGTTGACCCCGAGCCCCACGGTAAAGTTGACCAGATGCTGCCAGTTGGCGGGATCTACCGTGCTGGTCGGCACCTTGTCGGCCAGATCGGCACGCAGGTCTGTTTTCCAGTACTTGTAGGCCACGTCGGCCAGGGTATTGCTGTAGCCATCCTTGTCCAGATCCCCCACCGAGGGGGTATCCCCGTTCCAGTAGCCATCGGTCATCAGGATGTTGTAGCTCTGCCGGCAGGTGAGGTGGGGCAAGGTGCTGCCGGCGCTGGCCGCCCAGGGGCCATTGTTGTCGGTGCGGGAGAAATACTCCCCCACATCCTTCAGGCTGGTGCGCAGCGGCGTGCCGGCGGCCGGAATGTCGCGGCTGTAGAGGTCGCTGAAAAAGGCGCTGCGATCGGTGCCGGAGAAGGGCGCCACCCCGCGGATCACGCTGCCGCTGGCATTGATGGTGGCAAACCCCACCCGCAGGGCCTGTCCCTGACTGGCGAAGGCACGACCGACCCCGGCCCGGGCAGCCAGGATCCGGGAGCGATAGTAGGTGTACCAGTTGGCGAAGTTCTGAATCTCCTCCTCATAGGTACAGACAGGAGCACTCTTGCAGTCGCTGCGATTGGGACGCCCGCCATAGGTGCTGCCCGACTTTATCTCGACCCGGGTATAACTGCTCGCCCTCTTTACGTCACCGCTGCCCTTGTAGGCGAAATAGACGGCGGGCCAGAAGGTCTCGTCATCGTTGTAGTCGCTGGAGGAGAACCCGGTGTAGTAGCGCAACGACTTCGAGCGGTTGTTCTTGGTCAGGTCGCGACAGCCGGCGGCGATGTTGAAGGGGTTGTGCGGCGCGCAGCTGATGCTGGCATTCGCCATCAGGGTACCGTCCGCCTTGGCCCAGGGGCGGTAGCTCAGCAAGGGGTTGTAGTAGAGCTTGTTGTTGTTGCTCGAGCGGGTGTAGGCGTTGCGATCGTTGTTGCTGGTGAAGGTCACGGTCCGGTTGTCATAGTCCTCGCTGCCATAGACGTTGTCGGCACGGGGATAGACGTAGCGAGCGCTGTTTTCGATCAAATCCTCCGGCATCAGCTCGAAGTGCATCGAGCCGGAGTCATCCAGACTGAACATGATGTTGGGTTCGGCCCGGGTGCCGAGATAGAGGGGAACCTGGGCGATGTCGAGCGCCGCCTGCACCTGGGTGCAGAGCAACAGGGCACAAAATCCGTAGCCAGATGCACGCATGGTTCCCTCCTAGCGGCTGTAGGTCGATTGCAACAGCACCCGGCTCTCGTCCGAGAGGCCGAATCCCCGAGCCGTGATGCGATAAAGACGGCGCTCGCTGATGGGTTCGTCCACCGCCAGGCTCTCGTTGCTGCTCTGGGTGTAGGGCAGCCGCTCGATGAAGTACTCTGGGGCCCGTCCCGCCAGCCCGCTATTGGCATAGGTACGCCAGGCCGTGGAGGGAGAAGCGGGATCCACCGCCACGCTGACGAACTCATAGAGGCCGGCGCTGTTGTCGTAGGGGCCTGAGTTGCCTGCCTCCAGATAGCGCTCGGCAGCGCGCAGTGCCGCCTCTGCCGCCTGCAGCGCCTGTTGCGACTCCTTCTGGTTGCCCGCCATCTTCTCCTGCAGCAGGGCGCTCTGCATGCTGGCCATCGCCAGCAGGCTCACTACCGCGAGAAAAATCAGGCTGATCACCAGTGCCATTCCCCCTTGTCGCCCCATCATGCCTCCCTCCTCATGGCAGCCGGTTGCGCAAGGCGACCGTGGTTTCGGCCACCCAGTACCAGTGGCTGTCGGTTGCCTGGAAGGTCGCGCCGGCGAAGCTGATGGCCTGCGGATCCGACACCACATTGCCCTGGTTGCTGCGCATCAACAGCTGAACGCCGATCCCCAGCACGTTGTCCCAGTTCGGGTTGCTGGCGGCACTCACGTAACGATCCGCCGCCCGATCCCGGTTCTGATCCTCACCGAAGGTCAGCTGGATATCGGTGACCCCGTCCACCAGCGGCATGCCCGCCCCCAGCCCGCTCTTGCGATAGAGGGCATAGGGGGCGCCGGCCGAGGGACGGGCGATGTAATAGACCCGGGTTTCCATCCGGCTCAATACCGAACCGGCGCCGAAGCGCTCCTCGACCGGGCTGCTGGCTCCGCCCCAGGAGCTGACGGCATTGCCCGGGGTGTATTTGTTGTCGTTGGAGTGGCCGATGTTGACCTCGCTGCCCCCTCCCACCACTTGGGTCTGGGTGATCTGGAAGATCCGCGCCTTCTGGCAGTCGGAGACCATGACGATGTCCCCCTCGCACAGGTCGCTGTAGCCCTGCTTGCCGGTGCCGCAGTAGTTGGCCTTGCTGGAGAGTTGCTGCACGAACAGCTGGGCCGCACTGTTGTTGCGGGTCACCGGCACACCGCTGCCGGTAGGCCCTTGCACCAGCAGCACGTCGGTTCCCGGCTTGGGTTTGGGCTCGGCCGCGGTAAACAAGGCCGACAGCGGCGCAGGCAGCGTCGCCGTGACATTGTCATAGCCGCGCAGATAGACGGTGAAGTTGTAGGGCAACGCCGTCGCCCCGTTGAGGGTATTGGTGATGTTGACCCCCTGCTTGCTGAGGCAGCCCTGGTAACCCACCATCCGCAGCTCTTGTTGCAGCAGGTTGACGGCAAACCGGCTGTCCTCCTGCACCCGGGCGATGGCCTCACCGGTCAGGTAGGTTTTGTGGTTGCCAAGCAGCACCTGGATGATGACCCCGACCGTCAGCAGCGACAGCAGCAGGGCGATCATCACCTCCACCAGACCGACACCGGCCTGGCGCAGCAAGGTGCGCCGCCCGTTCACAGATCCGTCCTCAGGGTCATGCTGCGCAGCGCAGGCTCGGTGGCCAGCCGGCTGGCATCCCACTGGATGGTGATGGTCGCCTGTCCGGCACTCACGGCAATGGCCCCATCACCGCCGGGCAGGCCGCCGAGCGCCTGTTTCCAGTACTGCACATCCTGTATCGCCATCGAGCTGCCGGAGACCGCCTCCCCCATGCCGACGTTGTACTGGCCGAGCAGAGCCGCGCTGCGGTTGGCCCGCATCATGTCGGTGATCATGTAGGCAAACTGGGTCGCCTCGGTCCGGGTCAGGGCCGACTGATTGCTCTTGAGTGCCTGCAACTGCAAGGTCGCCATGCCGAGGATGCCGATCGACAACACCAGCACGGCGATCATGATTTCAAGCAGCGAGACGCCTTGCTGGTGCTTCATATGCAGCTGGTCTCCGTGATTGAAGGGCGGCCGGCCGGGGTGATCGTGATGTCGCGCGATGCCTCCTGAGCGCAGTCGGGCGGCTGCAGGGAAAACACCAGCGCCGCCTGGGTGCGACCATCGAGAAAGCCATTGCCACTGAAACGTACCAGCGACGTATTGCTGACCAGGGTGCCTGCCCCCATGTCGGGAAAGAGTCGCAGCAACTCGCCGTTGTCCAGGGTGCCGTTGCCGTTGCTGTCGACCCAGATCTGCCAACCTGATTCCCAGTGGTTCTGGGTCAGATTGCTGGTGGAGGCGGAGAGAGTGACCGCCGTATTGCGGCGAATGGCTTCGGAGCGGGCAAGGTTGATGGCGGCCACGAAGTTGTTGGCCTGGCTGGTCAACGTCATGTTGCGCATTATCGCGCTGAAGGAGGGGACTCCCAGCGTCAGCAGGATAGAGACGAGCGCAATGGTGACCATCAGCTCGATGAGGCTAAAACCTGAACGCAAAAACATCCTGTTTCGCTCTGATTTTGTCGGGGGGCCGGCTGCACATCCATCTGCCATCAAGCCGGTGATAAGTTCATCAGCAGTCTAGGCCGCGAACCTTCGCTTGCAATTCAATCTACTCAAATCTTGGACATACATCATCAAATTTCGCTGCGATCTCACGGCAAAGCGGCCAACAAGAGCCATAAGAATCACCCATGAAAAAGCCACCTCGCTGGAGGTGGCTCAATCAGAGACGGTGTAGTCCCGCAGGGGACGCATCGCTCACAGGATGCGCAGTTCCGGCGGCACTTCAAACACCACGTTCTCTTCACGACCGGGGTGTTCGGCCACCACCTTGCCGCCCAGCTCGCGCAGACGGGTGATGACGGACTGCACCAGCACCTCGGGCGCGGAGGCACCGGCGGTGACACCGATCGCCTTGACTCCCGCCAGCCAACCGGCCTCGATCATGGAGGCGTCGTCGATGAGGTAGGCCTTGGCGCCCACCTTCTCGGCCAGCTCCCGCAAGCGGTTGGAGTTGGAGGAGTTGCGCGACCCCACCACCAGCATGGCGTCCACCAGCCCGGCCATCTCCCGCACCGCATCCTGGCGGTTCTGGGTGGCGTAGCAGATGTCATCCTTGCGCGGCCCCTGGATCTTGGGGAAGTGCGCCCGCAACGCATCGATCACGTCCGAGGTCTCGTCCACGCTGAGGGTGGTCTGGGTGACGAAGCAGAGGTCGTCCGGGTTCTTCACCTTGAGCCTGGCCACGTCTGCCGGCGTCTCCACCAGATACATGCCGCCCTCGCGATTCTCGTACTGCCCCATGGTACCGATCACCTCGGGGTGGCCGGCGTGGCCGATGAGCACGGCTTCGGAGCCCTTGCGACTGGCGCGATGGACCTCCATGTGCACCTTGGTCACCAGCGGACAGGTGGCATCGAACACCTTGAGGGCGCGGGACTTGGCCATCTCGCGCACCGCCTTGGAGACGCCGTGGGCGGAGAAGATGACGATGCTGTCGTCCGGCACCTCATCCAGCTCCTCGACGAAGACGGCGCCCGCCTCCTTGAGCTTGTTCACCACGTAGCGGTTGTGCACCACTTCATGACGGACATAGATGGGGGCACCGAACTTCTCCAGCGCGCTCTCGACGATGCTGATGGCGCGGTCGACACCGGCACAGAAGCCGCGGGGATTTGCGAGCAGGATATCCATCAGTGCACCTTCTCCTCGTCATCAACCCCCAGGATCTCCACCTCGAAGGTGACGGTGTGACCGGCCAGGGGATGGTTGAAATCGACCGTCACCGACATACCTGCCACCGCCCGGACGATACCCGGCAGCTCGCTGCCGTTGGGCTGGTCGAACAGTATGATGGTGCCGACTTTCGGCTCCACATCGGCGCCGAACTTGGCGCGGTCCAGATGGTAAATGTTGTCGGGGTTGGAGAGGCCAAAGGCCTCTTCCGGCGCCAGGGTGAAGCTCTTGCTCTCCCCTTCGCGCAGCCCCAGCAGGCACTGCTCGAAGCTCGGCGTCAGACTGCCGTCGCCCATCCGCAGACGGGCCGGCTTGCCGTGCAGCGCCGTGCTGTCGGCCACCGAGCCGTCTTCCAGCTTGATGGCGAAATGGAACAGTACGCTGCTGTCCGCAGCAATCAGCTGACTCATGAGTTCGCGTCCTGTTTTTTCTCGCCACGCAAGCCGTCCAGCACGATCATGGCGGCACCGATGAAGATGAAGCTGTCGGCCAGATTGAACGCCGGCCAATGGGCGCGCTGCCAGTAGAAGTCGAGGAAGTCGACCACATGACCCAGCACCAGCCGGTCAAACACGTTGCCGAGCGCCCCGCCGATGATCAGCGAGTAGGCGATGCCGCTCCAGCGCTGGGTGACCGACTGTTTGCGCAGCCAGTGGATCAGCAGGCCGCAGATGGCGAACGCCAGCACGGCGAAGAACCAGCGCTGCCAGCCGCCTTGATCCGCCAGGAAGCTGAAAGCAGCCCCCTTGTTGTAGACGTGGACCAGGTTGAAGAAGGGGGTGATCTCCACCCCCGGATAGCCAAACGGCAGCAGCTTGACCACGGCGAGCTTGCTCGCCTGGTCCAGTACGAAGGCCAGCACCGCCAGCCACAGCCAACGCAGGCCGCTTTTATGTTGAGTCATGTTCATCAGGCAAATTGACGAGTTTCGCCGTCACCCTCGACGTTGGTGACGCAGCGGCCACAGATCTCTTCGTGGCCCGCGATGGTGCCCACGTCTTCCACATGGTGCCAGCAGCGGTCGCACTTGGCGGCGGCAGACTGGGCCACGCTCAGCCACAGGTCATCGCGCTCGGTTGCCACGGCCTCAGCCGGTGCGGCATCGACGCTGACCACCTTGGCCTTGGAGGTAAGCAGCACGAAGCGCAGCTCATCGGCCAGGGCGTTCAGACGCGCAGCCAGCTCAGGCTTGGCGAACAGAGTCAGCTCGGCCTGCAGAGAACCGCCGATGCGCTTCTCGCCACGGGCCACTTCCAGCGCCTTGTTCACTTCACCGCGCACGGTGAGGATCTCGGCCCAGAACTCGTCGTTCAGCACTTCGCCCGCTTCCAGCCCGAACAGGCCGTCGTACCACTCCTCGGTGAACACGAACTCGCCGCGCTCGCCCGGCAGCAGGGCCCAGATCTCGTCGGCAGTGAAGCTCATGATGGGCGCCATCCAGCGCACCATGGCTTCAGCGATGTGATAGAGGGCGGTCTGGCAGGAGCGACGGGCCAGGCTGTCAGCCTTGGCGGTGTACTGACGATCCTTGATGACGTCCAGATAGAAGGAGCCCATCTCGATGGAGCAGAACTGCATCAGCTTCTGGGTCACACCGTGGAAGTTGTACTCGTCGAACGCCGCCACGATCTCGGCCTGTACTGCTTTGGCACGGCCCACCGCCCAGCGATCCACCACCACCATGTCGGCCGGTGCCACCATGTCGGTCGCCGGATTGAAGCCGTTCAGGTTGGCCAGCAGGAAGCGGGCGGTGTTGCGGATACGGCGATAGGCGTCGGCGGAGCGCTTGAGGATCTCGTCGGAAACGGTCATCTCGCCGGTGTAGTCGGTGCTGGCAACCCACAGACGCAGGATGTCGGCACCCAGCTTGTTCATCACGTCCTGCGGGCTCACCACGTTGCCGATGGACTTGGACATCTTGCGGCCCTGACCGTCCACGGTGAAGCCATGAGTCAGCACCTGGTTGTAGGGGGCCTTGTCCTTCATGGCGACGCCGATCATCAGGGAGGACATGAACCAGCCGCGGTGCTGGTCAGAGCCTTCCAGATACATGTCGGCCGGCTTGCCGTTGAACTCGGGACGGGCATCGACCACGGAGGCGTGGGTAGAGCCGGAGTCAAACCAGACGTCCAGGGTATCGGGCACCTTCTCGTAGTTGTCGGCGTCCGCGCCCAGCAGCTCGGCCTTGTCCAGATCCCACCAGGCCTGGATACCGGACTGCTCGACCCGCTTGGCCACCTCTTCCATCAGACGCACGGAATCCGGGTGCAGCGCCTGGGTATCCTTGTGGACGAACAGGGAGATGGGCACGCCCCAGGTACGCTGACGGGAGATACACCAGTCAGGACGGTTCTCGACCATCGCCTGAATGCGGTTTTTACCCCAGGCAGGCACCCAGCCGCTCTGACCGTGCTGGGCAATGCCCTCTTTCTCGATGCGCTCGATCTCTTCCAGGGCACGCTGCCGAAGACCCTTCTGTTCCATGCTGATGAACCACTGCGGAGTGGCACGGAAGATGATCGGGGTCTTGTGACGCCAGCAGTGCGGGTAGGAGTGGTTGAACACCTTGTGATGCAGCAGGGCGCCACGCTCGGTCAGCACCTCGACCACGGCCGCATTGGCCTTGAACACATGCTGGCCGGCAAACAGTTCGGTATCCGGCAGATAGACGCCGTTGCTGCCAACCGGGTTGGCCACTTCCAGACCGTACTTCTGACCGACCACGAAGTCTTCCTGACCGTGGCCAGGGGCGGTGTGCACCGCGCCGGTACCGGCGTCCAGGGTGACGTGATCACCCAGCACCACAGGCACGTCGAAGCTGTAGAAGGGGTGGTTGAAGCGCAGCAGCTCGAGCGCCGCGCCCTTGGCGTAGCCCAGGTTGTGGAAGTGCTCGATGCCGGCGCGATCCATCACGTCCTTTACCAGCTCGGCGGCCAGGATCAGACGCTCGGGATTGTCACCCTCGACCTGCACCAGCGCATAGTCGAGATCGGCGTGCATGGCGATGGCGCGGTTGGCCGGCAGGGTCCACGGGGTGGTGGTCCAGATCACGGCAGAGAGGGGCCCCTTGCCGGTGTGGCCTTCGGCGCAGTCAAACTTGGCGGCAACGGCAGCCTCGTCGACGGCCTTGAAGCGCACGTCGATGGAGGGGGAGTTCTTGTCGTAGTACTCCACCTCGGCTTCAGCCAGCGCGGAGCCGCAATCGGTACACCAGTGCACCGGCTTGGAGCCTTTGTGCAGGTGGCCGTTTTCAACGATCTTGGCCATGGAGCGGATGATGTTGGCTTCGGTGCCAAAATCCATGGTCAGGTAGGGGTGTTCCCAGTCACCCAGCACGCCCAGACGGATGAAGTCGGTCTTCTGCGCTTCGATCTGGGTCTTGGCGTATTTGCGGCACTCGGCACGGAACTCGGCGGCGGAAACCTTCTCGCCCGGCTTGCCGACCATGCCTTCCACTTTCAGCTCGATGGGCAGACCGTGGCAGTCCCAGCCCGGCACGTAGGGGGAGTCGAAGCCGGAGAGGCCCTTGGACTTGATGATGATGTCTTTGAGGATCTTGTTGACCGAGTGACCGATGTGAATGCTGCCGTTCGCATAGGGGGGGCCATCGTGCAGAATGAACGAAGGCTTGCCCGCTTTGGCGCGGCGAATGGCGCCGTAAAGATCCTGATCGTACCAACGTTTCAGCATGTTGGGTTCGCGCTTGGCCAGATCGCCACGCATCGGAAACTCGGTTTCCGGAAGATTCAGGGTGTGTTTATAGTCGCTCATCAGTCCTGGGTTCCCTTCTTTTCTAAAAGAGTGCTGGGTAAATGAAATTGTGGCAGCCCGAACCAGGCTCGGGCCGCCAGGGCATCTCGTTCGATCTGCTCTTTCAAGGCGGTGAAAGAGGCAAACTTCTGCTCTTCGCGCAGCTTGTGGCGAAGCAGCACCTTGACCTGTTGACCATAAAGGTCGCCAGAAAAATCAAATAGATGTACTTCCAATCTGGCTTGTGTACCGCTCAAGGTCGGCCGTACACCCACATTGGCGACACCGGGGAAGGTCTTGCCGGAACATATCACTTCCACCGCGAACACGCCACCGACCGGGATCACCTGACGCTTGAGGGCCAGATTGGCGGTGGGAAAACCTATGGTGCGGCCCAGCTTTTCACCGTGGGCCACCCGACCGCTGATGGTGTAGGGACGGCCGAGCATCAGCTCCACCTCCGCCATCCGGCCGGCCGCGAGGGCCTCGCGCACTAGCGTGCTGCTGACCCGCTGGCGGGAAAGCTGGAAACTCTGGGTGCTGATCACCTCGAAGCCGAAGCGCCGGCCGGCCTCCTCCAGCAGGTGGAAGTCCCCTTCCCGCCCCTTGCCGAAGCGAAAATCGTCGCCGACCACCAGATAGTGCACGCCGAGTTTCTCCACCAGCAGTTGCTCGATGAAGGTGGTGGCGGACTGCTCGGCAAAGCGGTGGTTGAAGCGCACGCAGAGCATGCGATCGATCTGCATCCCCTTGAGCGCCTCGTACTTCTCCCGCAGGCGGCTGAGGCGGGCCGGCGCCGCGGCCCCGGCAAACAGCTCCAGCGGCTGGGGTTCGAACAGCATGACGCAGGCCGGCAGGCCGAGCTGGGCGGCCTTTTCCTGCAAGCGAGCCAGCACGGCATGATGACCCTGATGGACCCCATCAAAGTTGCCAATGGTCAATACACACCCCCGGTGACGGGGCTTGATATTGTGAATACCGCGGATAAGCTCCATCAGTGCCTTGTGCTTTGCTGCTATGAAAATCGCCGGATTATATATCAGGCGGCACGCCGGGTCAGCCCTGTTGCTGACCCGATTTCAGCCGCTCCGCCCCGACAACAGGTTCAGGTGGGGCTATCTCGCCGCAGGGGCTGACTCAGTCGTCCCGCCCCGCTCTCAGATCTCTTGGCCGGATCCCAAGCGCCAGCAGGACACCGGCATAGATGGCGCCCCCCACGACCAGCAGCATGGCCAGCTGCATGGTCGCCTTGCTCATGTGCCAGGCGCCCCACTGGGCCAGATCCGGAGAGAGGTACAAGAGCACGCCCCCCATCAGCAGGCTGGCGGTCAGCAGCTTGAGACAGAACATCCCGGTGTGACGGGACGGGCGGTAGACGCTCTGCTGATGAAGCCCCCTGAACAGCAAAGCCGCGTTCAGTGTGCCCGAGCAGGCGGTCGAGAGGGCCAGCCCCACGTAGCCAAGCGGATAGATGAAGAGCAGGTTGCAGACCATGTTGGCCGCCATCGAGATCATCCCGATCCGCACCGGCGTGCGGGTATCCTGGCGGGCGTAGTAGCCCGGTGCCAGCACCTTGATCAGCATCAGCGACAGCAAGCCCGTGGTCGATGCCAGCAAACTGGCGCTCGACATGCTCACCTCGTGCAGGCCGAACTCGCCGCGCATGAACAGCACCCGCAGGATGGGCTCGCGCAGCACGGCGATGCCCACCATGGCCGGCAGGCCGAGCAGCATCACCATCCGCACCCCCCAGTCCATGGTACGGGAGAAGTCGGCCGGGTCGGCATCCACGTGCTTCTTGGCCAGCGCCGGCAGAATGACGGTGCTGATGGCGACGCCGAACATGCCGAGCGGGAACTCCAGCAGCCGGTCCGAGTAATAGAGATAGCTGATGGCACCGGTCGCCAGGAAGGAGGCGAGCATGGTGTTGACCAGCAGGTTGATCTGGCTGACCGAGACCCCGAACAGGGCCGGGATCATCAGGGTGCGGATCTTCACCACCCCCGGGTGGTGCCAACCCCACTTGGGCCACACCAGCATGTTGAGCTGGCGCAGGAACGGGAACTGGAACAGGAACTGCACCAGACCGCCGAGGAAGACACCGATGGCCAGTGCCAGCTCGGGGTTGTCGAGCCAGGGTGAAATCCACCAGGCGGCGGCAATCATGGTGATGTTGAGGAAGATGGGGGTAAAGGAGGAGACCCCGAAGCGGCCGAAGGTGTTGAGAATGGCCCCCGCCATGGCGGTGAAGGTGATGAACCAGAGGTAGGGGAAGGTGATCTTGAGCATCAGGCTTGCCATCTCGAACTTCTCGGCCGCCGGCCCGCCGTGCAGCCAGTCCCAGAACCAGCCCCAGCCAAACAGGGCCGTCAGCACGCCTGACCCCAGCACCCCGAGCAGGGTGACCACAGTAACGATCCCCCCCAGGGTGCCCGCCACCGCAGCCAGCAACTCGCGCACTTCGCTCTCGTCACCCTTTTTCTTGTACTCCGTCATCACGGGAACAAAGGCCTGGTTGAAGGCACCTTCGGCGAACAGGCGGCGCAGAAAGTTGGGAATGCGGTTGGCAAAGAAGAAGACGTCTGCGGCCACCCCGGCGCCAAGCAGATTGGCGATGACCACATCGCGAACCAAGCCCATAACGCGGGACGCCAACGTCATTCCGGACACTATCATGCCGGATTTGATCAATTTCTTACTCAAGACGAGGCCTCTGGAACTGTCGGAATGAAAAGAATGCTGATAGAATCGGCCGACAGTTTAACCGTCTCCCACCTGACACACCACCGGGGGGCGGTGTTTATTTGCACAAATCATTTGACAATATGTGGTTGAGAAGGCATATTTCCGGGCCTTTTCAATACACTCGCTAAGACAGTTTTAGGAGTTTTACCTTGGCTAACATCAAATCTGCTAAGAAGCGCGCTCTTCAGTCAGAGAAACGTCGTCAGCACAACGCCAGCCGTCGTTCCATGACCCGTACCTACCTGAAGAAAGTCATCGCTGCCATCGCCTCCGGCGACAAGGCTGCTGCGACTGCCGCTTTCGCTGTTGCTCAGCCGATCATGGATCGTATGGCGACCAAAGGCCTGATCCACAAGAACAAAGCTGCTCGTCACAAGAGCCGCCTGTCTGCCCAGATCAAAGCTATGGCTTAATCAGCTTCTGCTGATAAAGCTGAAAAAACCGGCCTTTGTGCCGGTTTTTTATTTCTGTTCGCTGCAGTACAACTTGTGCAGCAACCCTATCATCTCGCGCACCTCGTAGCTGCGCAGCGAATAGTAGACCGTCTGGGCCTCCTTGCGCGTCTCCACCAGTTCATCCCGCCGCAGCACGGCCAGGTGTTGTGACAACGCCGACTGACTCAGACCAAGCCGCTCGTTGAGCTCCCCCACCGACAGCTCCCGCTCCAGCAGCTGGCACAGGATAAACAACCGCCGTTCATTGGCCAGCGCCTTGAGCAGTGCCACCGCCCGGCTCGCATTGGCCTCCATCTCTTCCAGTTGCATCTCATTCCCTCTCGTTCGAGGCAAGAATCATACTCTGTGGCCCGTCAATTTAAAATGACAGGGTTGCCGGTTGAATCATGGCAAAGTCCTCCTGGCCGGCAAACAGGAAGGAGAAATCACTCTCGCATACCCGTTTTACCGCCGGGTGCTGGATCATCCGCTCGGCGAAGATGACGTAGTACTCCTCCATCAGATCCTGGGTCTCGCCCAGCAGCATCACCCCCTCCCCTTCCAGGATCTCCTCCCGGTAGATGGTGGGTGCCATGAAGATGCCCTGGTTGAAGAAGCCGAACGCCTTCATCAGGGCCGCATCGTCAAACTCGCCGAGAATGCTGGGGGAGACCCCCTGCTGCTCGAACCACTGGGTCAGCTGGCGACCCATGGCGGTACGCCGGCCGGGGATCAGCAGCTTGCGCTCTTCCAGACAGGCGGGAAACGGCAGCGATGGCAGCGGCGCCTTGCAGAAGAAGCTGACCCCGCAACCACCGAGTCGCTTGGAGAGCAGGCCGGCGTGCTGGCTGGAGTCCACCGGGCAGTCGGAGAGGATCATGTCGAGCTTGTGTTCGCTCAGCTGCTCCAGCAACAGCTCGTGGGTCGATTCGAAGCAGCGCAGGTGGATGGAGCCATCATTGGGGATGACGGAGAGCAGCACCCGGCTGGCGAGGCGTTTGGAGAGGGCGTCGGCGATGCCAACGTCGAACAGGATCTGGCTCTCCTTGCGGTAGTTGACGATATCCAGCATCTCGTAGGAGAGGCTGAACATCTTGTCGGCATAACGGAACACCAGCTGGCCCAGCTCGGTCGCCTCCAGGGAGCGCCCCTTTCTTATCAGCAATTTACCGCCAAGGCGCTGCTCCAGCAGCTTGATCTGGCCGGTGACGGTCTGCGGGGTCAAAAAGAGGGCTTCCGCCGCTTGCGTGACGGAGCCCTTCTTCTGGGTCATCCAAAAATAATAGAGATGATTGTAGTTAAGGTGTGACATCCGATGGGGTTCCCGCCTGGCGCGGGCTCCGGTAGCAGCTGAGTTCAGCCGCCAGAATGTCATACATGTCGCTGATCGAGTCAACCTTGTTCGCGCCGAACTGCTCCTGCAGGTGGGCCTTGAGGCTGACCGGATCCGGCATCCGCTCCCCGCAGTAGCGCTTGTTGGACTGCTTGACCCGCTCGCCGGCCCGGCTGCTCAGCGCCCGCTCGGCGAAGGTCTCGCCAAACTGCGCCTTGGCCTGCTTGTCCCCCAGCAGCAGGGCGCTGTCGACCACGCCGCTGAGGTAGGCCGAGCAGCTGGCCGAGGCAGCATCCTGCTGGCAATCCTGCAGACTGCCGGCCCAGGCCGCCTGGCTCAGCGCCAGCATGGCCAACCATCCTACTCTTTTCATAACCCCTCCGTGCTTTGATCGGCCTCCCGGTTCGGGAGCGCCATGCGCAGGGCGAGATAACCGACGATCGCCGCCAGGGTGGATCCCACCAGGATCCCGAGGCGAGAGTAGCTGCCGTAATCCAATCCGCCGTGCTCGAAGGCCAGCGAGGCGATGAACATCGACATGGTAAAGCCGATGCCACACAGAATGCTGACCGCAAAGATCTGTCTGAAGTTGACCCCGGGTGGCAGTTGGGCAATGCCCAGCTTGACCGACAGCCAGCTGATGGTGAACACCCCGAGCGGCTTGCCGATGAACAGCCCCAGCATGATGCCCATGGGCACCGGGCTCAGCAGGGAGGATAGACCTATCCCTTCCAGCGACACCCCGGCGTTGGCAAAGGCGAACAGCGGCAGGATCAGGTAGGCACTCCAGGGGTGCAGGGCATGCTCTAGATGCTTGAGTGGCGACTCATAACGCTTGCCGTTGAGCGGGATCATGAAGCCCACCACCACGCCGGCCAGGGTCGCATGGACGCCCGACTTCAGCACCGCCACCCAGAGCACCAGCCCGACCAGCATGTAGAGGCTGATCCGATCCTCACCGCGGCGATTCATCCACAGCAGGGTCAGGGTCGCCAGGATGCCGATCGCCAGCGCCGTCAGCGACAACTGCTGGGTGTAGAACAGGGCTATGATGATGATAACCCCCAGGTCATCCATGATGGCCAGCGCCAGCAGAAACACCTTGAGGCTCACCGGCACCCGCTTGCCCAGCAGCGCCATCACCCCGAGGGCAAAGGCGATGTCGGTAGCGGCGGGAATGGCCCAGCCGGCACGCGCCACTTCGTCCGAGTAATTGAAGAAGGCATAGATCAGGGCCGGCGCCAGCATGCCACCCACCGCCGCGATGGCCGGGAAGGTGGCCTGCACCCGGGAAGAGAGGGCCCCTTCCAGCATCTCGCGCTTCACCTCGAGGCCGACCAGCAGGAAGAAGACAGCCATGAAGCCGTCGTTGATCCAGAGCAGCAGCGGCTTGTTGATGTCAAGGGCGGCAATGCGCACCTGCACCTGGGTATCGAGGAAAGCCTGATAACTGCCGGCCAGGCCGCTGTTGGCCAGGATCATGGCCAGCATGGCTGCCATGATCAGAATTATTCCGGAGGCGGCCTCCAGCTTGAGGAACTTCTTGATTACGTCGCTCATGGTTAAAATATCCACAGTCTTACTTTGATTTGAGTCTATATCCGATAACAATCCGTGAAAAATCGTTTCTTACTGCGAAATACAACGAAAAAACCGAAGGCAAAATCAAACATGCCTGCTATAAGCAGGTTTTCTCTCGGGCAGATATCACTCGAAACTCCCCCATAAGAATGAATATTCTGTGGTTTTTATGCATAAAAAAGGCACCTCATGGGCGCCTTTCACATCAGATGGCGACGGGCGCCTTGATGCCGGGATGGGGGTCGTAACCCTCGATCTCGAAATCCTCGAACCGGTAGTCGAAGATGGAGTCCGGCTTGCGTTTGATCAGCAGGGTCGGCAGCGGGCGCGGCTCGCGGGAGAGCTGCAGCGCGGTCTGCTCCATGTGGTTGGAGTAGAGGTGCACGTCACCACCGGTCCAGACGAAGTCCCCCACCTCCAGGTCGCACTGCTGGGCCATCATGTGGGTCAGCAAAGCATAGCTGGCGATGTTGAACGGCAGGCCGAGGAAGACGTCACAGCTGCGCTGATAGAGCTGGCAGGAGAGTTTGCCATCCGCCACGTAGAACTGGAAAAAGGCGTGGCAGGGGGCCAGCGCCATCTTGTCCAGCTCGCCCACATTCCAGGCGGAGACGATGATGCGACGGGAATCCGGGTTGTGCTTGATGTCGTCCACCGCCTTCTGGATCTGGTCGATGACAGAGCCATCAGCCGCCGGCCAGGAGCGCCACTGGGCACCGTATACCGGGCCCAGATCGCCGTTCTCGTCGGCCCACTCGTCCCAGATGCTGACGCCGTGCTCTTTCAGATAAGCGGTGTTGGTGTCGCCATTGAGGAACCAGAGCAGCTCGTGAATGATGGAGCGCAGGTGGCACTTCTTGGTGGTCACCAGCGGAAAGCCTTCGGCCAGGTTGAAGCGCATCTGATGGCCGAACAGGGAGACGGTGCCGGTGCCGGTGCGGTCGGACTTGACGGTGCCCTCATCCAGGATCTTCTGCATCAGGTCGAGATAGGCTCTCATTGTTTTGCCTCCTTCACGGCGTTGCCGAACAGCTGCGGGCGCTTGTAGGCGGCCCAGATCATCAGGGCACCGATGAGGATCATCGGAGTAGAGAGGATCTGGCCCATGCTTATCTCGTTGAAGTAGAGCCCCAGCTGGCTGTCAGGTTGGCGCACGAATTCCACCAGGAAGCGGAACAGGCCGTAGAACAGCAGGAACATGCCGGAGATGGCGCCGCGCGGCGGGTTCTTGCGCCAGAACAGGTTGAGGATGATGAACAGTACCACCCCTTCCAGTGCGAACTGGTAGAGCTGGGAGGGATGGCGCGGCTCGGGGCCGGCTTCCGGGAAGATGATGGCCCAGGGCACATCGGTGACCCGACCCCACAGCTCGCCGTTGAGGAAGTTGCCGATGCGGCCGACGCCGAGGCCAAACGGAATGAGCGGTGCCACGAAATCGGCCACGGTAAAGAAGTGGCGCTTGGTCTTGTGGGCAAACCAGACCATGGCGGTGATGACCCCGATCAGGCCGCCATGGAACGACATGCCACCGGTCCAGATCTTGAACAGGTAGAGAGGATCGGCCAGAAACATGTCGAAGTTGTAGAACAGCACGTAACCGACCCGACCACCCAAGATCACCCCGAGGAAGCCGTAAAACAGCAGGTCGGACACCTCGTTGCGGGTCCAGCCGCTGTTCGGCGCATCGGCGCGACGCCCCGCCAGCCACATGGCAAAAGCGAAGCCAAACAGGTACATGAGACCATACCAGCGTACCGATAGTGGTCCCAAACTGAATGCTACGGGATCAATCTGCGAGAAAACCCAATATCCATCGTGCTGCATATGCGGCCCCAGTCATAAGAAAAGCCGCATTTTCCGATCATTCGTCAGCAGGGACAAGGCATGATTATCAATCAGTCTGTTTCGTTTTGTGACCGGCACGCAGCAAACCGCCCAGGCCGTGCTCTTCCAGATAGCGGGCAAACAGGCCGCGCAGCACATGGGGATTGTCGTGCTTGAGGCCGTCGGTCAGCAGCACAGTCAGCTCGCTCAGGTTGGCCTGGCGCAGTACGTACTTGATGCGGGCGATGTTGTGGGTGTTCATGCTGAAGCGGCGATAGCCCATGGCCAGCAGCAGCAACACCCCCACCGGATCACCGGCCAGCTCGCCACAGACCGAGACCGGTTTGTGGTAGCGATGGGAGGCATCGACCAGCAGCTGCAGGGCGCGGATCACCGCCGGATGGAAGGCGTCGTAGATGTTGGCGACCCGGGCGTTGTTGCGATCCACCGCCAGCAGGTACTGGGTCAGGTCGTTGCTGCCCACCGACCAGAAGTCGATGAGCGGCGCCATCTCGGGCAGGATGTAGAGGGCGGAAGGCACCTCGATCATCACCCCCAGGCTCGGGTAGCGGATCACCGCACTGCGGCTGGCCGCCTCTTCCGACACCTCGCGCCACGCCTGATCCAGCAGGCGGCGAGAGGCCTTGATTTCACTGACGCTGCTGATCATCGGCAGCATGATGGCCAGATTGTCCAGCCCTTCGCTGGCCCGCAGCATCGCCTTGAGCTGCACCAGGAACAGTTCGGGGTGATCCAGGGTGAGCCGGATCCCCCGCCAGCCAAGGAAGGGATTTTCCTCGACGATGGGGAAATAGGGCAACTGCTTGTCACCCCCCACATCCAGGGTCCGCATGCAGACCGGCCGGTTGCGATAGGTCTCCAGAATGCCGCGATAACGGGCGGTTTGCTCCCACTCGGAGGGGAAGCTGTCCTGCAGCATGAAGGGGATCTCGGTGCGATAGAGGCCGACCCCGTCCGCCAGCTGATTGAGAGAGATCTCGGTGTCGGCGCTGAGGCCGGCGTTGAGCAGCAGAGAGACAGGCACGCCATCGGCGGTCTCGGAGGGCTGATTGTCGACGCTGCGCACCAGAGTATCGAGCGCCCGCTCCTCGCTCAACAGCTGACGATACTCGGTCAGGATCACCTGATTGGGCTCGATGAAGAGATCGCCGCTGTAACCGTCGACCACCAGCATGCGACCACCGATGTCGCCGAGCGGCAGATCCACCCCCATGATGGCCGCCACCCCCATGGCGCGGGCCAGGATGGCGGCGTGGGAGTTGGTCCCCCCCTTGAGGGACACCACCCCGGTCAGGAACTCGCGGGGCACCTCGGCGAGGATGGTAGCCGTCACCTCATCGGCAACCAGCACCACAGGCTCGCCGATGGCGATGTGCTCGGGCTCGTTTTGCACCAGCCGGCTGATGAGCCGCTGAGCGATGTCCTTCACATCGGTGGAGCGCTCCTGCAGATAGGGATCCTTCATCCCCTTGAACTGCTCGATGAGACGATCGCTGATGAGTTTGACCGCCGAGACCGCCGTCCAGTGCTCCTTGCTCACCTTGTTGCGGATCGGCTTGATGTAGCCGGGATCGTCCAGCAGATGCAGGTAGATATCGAAGATCGCCACCGAGTCCTGGCTGTAACTCTCGCGAAAACGCAGGGCCAGGCTCTCCAGATCGTGGCGCACCTCTTCCACCGCCACGTTCAGCCGCGCCAGCTGGCTGGCGTGATCCTCATCCTTGCGCGGGGTGATGGAGCGCAGCTCCTTGCGTGGCCGCCATACCCAGGCCTTGGCCATGGCGATGCCGCTGGCCCCGGCAATGCCGCGCAGCGGCTTGCTCCAGTCGGTCTTCTGCAGCCACCCCTTGGCCTGAGCCTGGGCGATGCGCGCCGCCAGCTGGGCCGCCAGGGTGACCATGAAGGACTCCTCCCCCTCATCGAAGAGACGGCTCTCCTTCTGCTGCACCACCAGAATACCCACCACCTGGCGCTGATGCATGATGGGGGCGCCGAGGAAGGAGCGAAACGCCTCTTCGGCCACATCGGGCAGGAATTTGAAACTGGGGTGGGAGGGGGCATCGGCCAGGTTGATCAGCTCTTCACGCTGACCCACCAAGCCGACGATACCCTGCTCGAACGGCAAGGTGGCCTTGCCCACCGCCGACTCGGCCAGACCGTCGGTCGCAGCCAGCCGGTAGCGGCGCATTTCAGGTTCGGAGACATAAACGGAACAGCAGTCCACCGACATGGCCAGCCGGGTCTGGCTGACCAATGCCTGCAAGGCCAGCTCGAGGGTATTGGCTTCGGCCATGCTTTCGACGATGCGTCTGAGTTCCGTTAACAACTAATCTGTGCTCCTTAGCGGGCGCGATTACGCCGCCCATCCTTCTTGTTGACCTGCACTGCCGGCACCGGCATCGCCAGCGGGGCAAACTCCTTCATCACCCGGCGATAGACTTCCCGCTTGAAGGAAACCACCTGACGCACCGGGTACCAGAAGCTGACCCAACGCCAGTCATCAAACTCCGGATGACCATGACAACCGAACTGGATCCTGGACTCCCTGCCCGGATCCAGCTGCAGCAGGAACCATTTTTGTTTTTGGCCAATACAGACCGGTGAACTGTCCCAACGAACGAGGCGTTTTGGCAAGCGATACTTCAACCAGTTGCGACTGGTCGCCATGATGGTCACATCCTCGGGCTTGAGGCCTATCTCCTCATACAGCTCACGATACATGGCCTGCTCTGGCGTCTCACCGTCATCAACTCCTCCCTGCGGAAACTGCCAGGAGTGCTGCCCATAACGCTTGGCCCACAATACTTGTCCGTCACGGTTACAGATCACGATTCCGACATTGGGACGAAACCCGTCGCCATCTATCACGTGATCACCTTATAAAGGCTGAATCTATAAGGGGATTGTTCCACATTCACCTCGTGGCAGCAAACAAGGACTGCAATCCCCCATTCATGAATAACTTTCGATTTCAAGCAAACTTATAAACAAATTAAAGGATCAGATCCTGCAAGTTGCTCACCCAGACTGTGCATAAGCCTGTGAGCAAGCGGGTATATACAGTAGTTTTATTTATCTGCTCCAAACTGCCCCACAGCATACAGGATGTGATAGAAAACAAAATATGTATTTAAATACATGGTGTTAAACAAAGAATGCTGGATCAAGATCCATGTCTTTTACCGCCAGCGATCCGGGATCCGGATTGTGAACAAGTTCGACTGTTCAAAGATCCACCACGGCTATTTTATCCACAGGAGTGGCACACTATCTGCCCCGATATCGCCGCAAAAATCGGTGCCGTTTCACATTTTTTTGTAACAACAGGGTGACTATTCCTACTTTTAAGCAGTTATCCAAGATTTCTGTGGATAACTGTGTGAAACAGCGCGAGCAAACCCTTGGACAACTATTTCAAGGCAGGATCCAGCGCTACGCCCATCGATAAATTGGAGACAAATCCCTTTAAAATCATTACGATAAACACTTACACACAAAACTGCCCCCTCTGTGCATACCCCTGCCAGGATCGGTTATAAAAACAGCGATCCTCAGGGAGGATCAGAGTTGCTAGAATAATCCCTCTTTGCAGGAGTCACTCATGCCCGCCAACCCTCGCTCCGAACAGGAACTGCTGGCCCGCGCCTACGCCATGGCCGGCTTCACCCTGGCCCAGCTGGCCGCCGACGCCAACATCGCCGTGCCGGCGGATCTGCGTCGGGACAAGGGCTGGGTCGGCCAGCTGATCGAGTGGCAGCTGGGAGCGAGCGCCGGCAGCAAGCCGGAGCAGGACTTCCCGGATCTCGGCATCGAGCTCAAGACGATCCCCATCGATCCTCAGGGCAAACCGCTAGAAACCACCTTCGTCTGCGTGGCACCGCTGATCGGTGTCAGCGGCCAGCGCTGGGAGGAGTCCAACGTGCGCAACAAGCTCTCCCGCGTGCTCTGGATCCCGGTGGAGGGCAGCCGAGAGATCCCCATCGGCGAGCGCCGGATCGGCATGCCGCTGCTGTGGAGCCCGAATGAAGAGGAGGAGATGCTGCTGCGCCAGGACTGGGAAGAGCTGATGGACATGATAGTGCTGGGAGAGGTGGAGCAGATCAGTGCCCGTCATGGCCAGGTGCTGCAACTGCGTCCCAAGGCGGCCAACAACAAGGCGCTGACCCGGGCCATCGGCCGCAACGGCCAGCCGATCCTGACCTTGCCGCGCGGCTTTTACCTCAAGATAGGTTTCACCCACGGCCTGCTGCAGCGCCACTTTGCCCTGCCCGCTTGATCTCTGTTATCAACATCCTTGTCATAAAGTGATATAAAAATAGACAGCCGCTATTTTTCGCAATCAGGACAAGGAGGCGTCATGCCGATCAACAAGCAATTTCTCAAGTCCCGCCCCGAGGTCAAGGTGACCTTTGCCGTGGAAAGAGAGGCCGCAGGAGAAGCCGAGCAGGTGTTGTTGCTGGGAGAGTTCAGCCAGTGGCAGCCCATCGAGCTCAAGCGGATGAAGAGCGGTGAGTTCAAGACCACCCTCAACCTGCCGACCGATGGCCCCAGCCATTTCGAATACTGCTATCAGCTGGTTCAGCCGAACGGGGAGACCCGCTACGACAATGACTGGGCGGCGGATGACTACGTACCTGGCCCCTTCGGGCGAGACAACTCTGTGGTGCGGGTCAGCCAGCCAGGTTGAGTCGGCACACCCGAAAGTGGATACAAAAAAGGCTCGCCATTGGCGAGCCTTTTCACTACCTGTCGAGCATTTCGCCGACATATCGACACCAATTCGAATCGAATTAGTTGAGCTTCTCTTTGATACGAGCAGCTTTACCGGACAGGTTGCGCAGGTAGTACAGTTTGGCGCGGCGAACATCACCACGACGCTTCAGTTCTACACTGTGGATCAGCGGAGAGTGAGTCTGGAATACACGCTCAACACCTTCGCCGTTGGAGATCTTGCGAACGGTGAAAGCAGAGTGCAGACCGCGGTTACGCTTGGCAATCACGATGCCTTCGAAAGCCTGCAGACGCTCTTTACCACCTTCTTTAACACGAACTTGAACACGTACGGTGTCGCCCTGGGCAAAAGCCGGGATGTCGGTACGCATTTGCTCTTGTTCAAGCTGCTGAATAATCTTGCTCATTGTCTTTCCTTACCTAGGATAAACTGAAAACTCTACTTAACGCTGTCACGCACTTCGCGGACATACTCGGCAAGAAGTGATTCTTGCTCGTCAGTCAGAGCTAGGTTGTTAATAAGTTCCGGCCTTCTTTGCCAGGTTCGTCCGAGCGATTGCTTGAGACGCCAGCGTCGAATCACTTCGTGATTGCCGCTTGTCAGCGCCTCGGGCACCGCCAACCCATCCAACACCTCCGGCCGAGTATAGTGGGGATGATCCAGCAGACCGTCCGTGAAGGAGTCCTGCTCGGCACTGGCCTGATCACCCAAAACCCCTGGAACCAGACGCGAAACCGCATCGATCAGGGTCATGGCAGGCAACTCACCACCACTTAACACGTAATCCCCGATAGACCACTCTTCGTCGACTTCGGTTTGTATCACGCGTTCATCGATACCTTCGTATCGACCGGCTACCAGAATCAGTTTCTGATTCGTCGCCAACTCGGTCACGCCCGCTTGAGTCAGCTTGCGCCCCTGAGGAGAGAGATAGATGACTTTCGCCCCGTCTCCCGCCGCTTGCTTGGCTGCATGAATCGCGTCACGCAGCGGCTGAACCATCATTAGCATGCCGGGCCCACCACCATAAGGACGATCATCGACCGTACGGTGTTTGTCGTGGGTAAAGTCCCGGGGGTTCCAGCACTCAATCTGCAGCAGGCCACTCTTGACGGCCCGACCCGTTACCCCGTGTTCGGTAATGGCTCGGAACATTTCAGGGAAGAGGCTAATCACCCCAATCCACATAAGAAACCTCCGGCACTCGTGTTACCGCGGGAAACTAGAAACCAGGATCCCAATCAACTTCGATTGTTCGAGCAGTCAGATCAATATTCTTGATCACCTGCTCTTCCAGGAACGGAATCAACCGCTCCTTCGCACCAAAGGCATCTTTTACATTGGCCTCAACCACCAACACATCGTTGGAGCCGGTTTCCATCAATTCGGTCACCTTGCCCATGTCGTATCCCTTGGTGGTCACTACCGAGCAACCAATCAGGTCACGCCAGTAGAACTCGCCCTCAGGCAACGCAGGCAACAGATCGGCGGCTACGCCAATCTCGACATTGGTCAATGCCAGGGCATCCTCGCGCACATCGATACCATCGAGTTTGCAGATCAGACCCTTGTTGTGACGCTTCCAGGACGAAACCCGAATTTCACGCCACACCCCGTTCTGATTGATCAGCCAGGGGTTGTAATCGAAAATCGCTTCGGCAACATCGGTGAAGGAGTTCACTTTAAGCCAGCCCTTGATGCCGTAAACGGTACCCAGGGTGCCCAGAACTACAGGTTTTTCCACCTTAACTCCTTACCGTTTGGCTGATTAAGCAGCTTTGGCAGCGTCTTTGATCAGCTTGGCAACGCGGTCAGAAACAGCGGCACCAGTAGCAACCCAATGCTCGATACGAGCCAGGTCCAGGTTCAGCTTTTCAGCGTTACCAGAAGCAACCGGGTTGAAGAAACCAACGCGCTCGATGAAACGACCGTCGCGGGCGTTACGGCTGTCAGCAACTACTACCTGGTAGAACGGACGCTTTTTCGCGCCACCACGTTGTAAACGAATGGTTACCATATCGTCCTCATTAACATCTAATGAACAAGGCCCGCAAACACGCGGACCCTAGCTTAAAATAAGCCGCATAATTCTACTTGGATTCGTAATAATTGCAACCAAGCCAGCCATTTTTTGCGCAGAGCCGCAATGAAAAGGGCCTGCCACTGGCAGACCCTCACTCGCTACGTCAGCCCGAATGATCAGAACGGACCGCGGCCACCACCGAAGCCGGGAGGCAGCATGTTCTTCATCTGGCTCATCATCTTGCGCATGCCTCCCTTGCCGGACATCTTCTTCATCATCCGCTGCATCTCGGTGAACTGCTTGAGCAGCTTGTTGACGTCCTGCACCTGCATGCCGGAACCCGCGGCGATACGGCGCTTGCGAGAGCCCTTGATGAGATCGGGATGGGCACGCTCCTTGGGGGTCATGGAGCTGATGATGGCCTCCATCCGCACGGTGAGCTTGTCATCCATCTGATCCTTGACGTTGTCCGGCAGGCCGGACATGCCGGGCAGCTTGTCGAGCATCCCCATCATGCCGCCCATGTTGCGCATCTGGGCCAGCTGCTCGCGGAAGTCTTCCAGATCGAAGCCCTTGCCACTCTTGACCTTGCTGGCCAGCTTGGCAGCCTTCTCTTTATCGACGGTGCGCTCCACCTCCTCGATGAGAGAGAGCACATCACCCATGCCGAGGATGCGAGAGGCGAGACGATCCGGGTGGAACGGCTCAAGCGCGTCAGTCTTCTCGCCCATACCGATGAACTTGACCGGCTTGCCGGTGATGTGGCGCACCGACAGGGCGGCGCCGCCGCGGGCATCGCCGTCCGCCTTGGTGAGGATCACGCCAGTGAGCGGCAGCGCCTCGTTGAACGCCTTGGCGGTGTTGGCGGCATCCTGACCCGTCATGGCGTCGACCACGAACAGGGTCTCCACCGGCTTGATGGTGGCGTGAAGGTGTTTGATCTCCTCCATCATCTCGCCGTCGACGTGCAGACGACCGGCGGTATCGACGATCACCACGTCATAGAACTTCTTGCGTGCCTGATCGATGGCCGCGTTGGCGATGTCCACCGGCTTCTGGCTGGCATCGCTCGGGAAGAAGTCGACGCCGATGTCGCCGGCCAGGGTCTCCAGCTGCTTGATGGCCGCCGGGCGGTAGACGTCCGCACTGACCACCAGCACCTTCTTCTTGTTGCGTTCCTTGAGCAGCTTGGCCAGCTTGCCGACCGTGGTGGTCTTACCGGCACCCTGCAGACCCGCCATCAGGATGATGGCCGGCGGCTGGGCCGCCAGATTGAGCTGCTCGTTGGCCTCCCCCATCACGGAGACCAGTTCGCCGTGCACAATCTTGATGAAGGCCTGGCCCGGGCTCAGGGACTTGGCCACTTCCTGGCCCACCGCCCGCTCCTTGACGCGCGCGACGAAGTCACGCACCACCGGCAGGGCGACGTCCGCCTCGAGCAGCGCCATGCGAACTTCGCGCAAGGTATCCTTGATGTTCTCTTCGGTCAGGCGGCCACGGCCGCTGACGTTGCGCAGGGTGCGCGAGAGTCGTTCAGTCAAATTCTCAAACATGACGCATTCCGGTTCTTGGCGTAACAAATGGGAGGCATTATACCTCACTCGCACGATGAGGACGATTATTCGCCGCACTCGGCTGCGGTCAGCCCTGTGCGGCTGGCCCAACATGCTGCCTATATATGGGCAGATCGGCGGCAGCACAACTGGCGAGCACATCTTGTGCAAGGTATACTGCCCTTCCTATTCCCAATCGCTTGCTCGACAACGACCCGGTTATGATCGTGATCTCTGTTCTGGCCCTGGCGTTCTATCTGCTGGCCATCATCGCCTCTCTGCACCTGCTGCTCAGTGCCAAACCAGTGGGACAAGCCCCCTTGTTTGCCTGCATCGGACTGGCCCTGATCGCCCATGGCGCCGCCCTCTCCGGCGAGGTGCTGGTGACCCACTCCGGGCAGAATCTGAGCATGCTCAACGTGGCCTCGCTGGTCAGTCTCATCATCAGCTGCTTCATGACCTGCGTCACCCGCCGCTTCAACGGCTGGATTCTGCTGCCGGTGGTCTACAGCTTCTCGGCCCTGTTGCTGGCAGCCAGCGCCCTCATTCCCGGTCGCTACATCACCCACCTGGAGGCCCATCCCCAGCTGCTGCTGCATATCGGCCTCGCGCTGATGGCCTACTCGGTATTGATGATTGCCTGCCTGTTTGCGCTGCAACTTGCCTGTCTGGACCGGCAACTGAAGACGCGCAAGATCAGCCAGCTGCCGGCCATGCCGCCCCTGATGACGGTCGAGAAGCGGCTGTTCCAGCTCATCTCGGCCGGCGTCCTGTTGCTGACCCTCTCCATTGCCTCCGGCCTCTTCTTCCTCGAAGACATGTTCGCCCAGGGCAAATCCCACAAGGCCATCCTCTCGATCCTGGCCTGGTGCGTCTACGTGCTGCTGCTGTGGGGCCACCATACCCGTGGCTGGCGCGGTCGCAAGGTGATCACCCTGAGCCTGATCGGCAGTTTCATTCTGACCCTGGCCTACTTCGGCAGTCGCTTCGTCAAAGAAGTGCTGCTGAGCTGATCGCCCACTACTTCTTCATCACCCAGTCCCACAGGAGCCCTTCTTGGACAGTATCTCAACGAGTACATTGCTGATTGTTCTCGTTATCTTGATCCTCATGTCTGCCTTCTTCTCAAGTTCTGAAACCGGCATGATGTCGCTCAACCGTTACAAGCTGCGGCATCTGGCCCAGACCAAGCACAAGGCTGCCCGTCGGGTGGAGAAACTGCTCTCCCGGCCCGACCGCCTGCTGGGGCTGATCCTGATCGGCAACAACCTGGTCAACATCCTGGCGTCAGCTATCGCCACCATTGTCTGTATTCGTCTGTTCGGGGATCTGGGGGTGGCCATCGCCACCTTCGGCCTGACCCTGATCGTGCTGGTGTTTGGCGAAGTGACTCCCAAGACCCTGGCGGCCATGTTCCCGGAGAAAGTCGCCTATCCCGCCTCCTGGGTGCTCAAGGGGTTGATGGTGCCGCTTGCCCCCTTCGTCTGGATGATTAATGGCATCACCAGCGGCCTGCTCAAGCTGCTGAAGATCAATCCGAACAAGGATGACTCCCTCAATACCGAGGAGCTGCGCACCATCGTCAACGAGGCGGGCAGTCTGATCCCCCAGCGCCATCAGGAGATGCTGCTCAGCATCCTGGATCTGGACAAGATGACGGTGGAGCACATCATGGTGCCGCGCAGCGAGATCTACGCCATCGACATCAACGATGACTGGAAGACCATACTGCGTCAGCTGGCCCACTGCGCCCACACCAAGATCCTGCTCTATCGCGACAACATCGACGACGTGGTGGGTTTTCTGCACGCCCGCGACGCGCTGCGCCTGATGGCCAAGGATCAGTTCAACAAGTCGAGCCTGCTGCGGGAAGTGGACGAGATTTACTTCATTCCGGAAGGGACGCCCCTCAACGTGCAACTGGCCAAGTTCCAGCGCAACAAGGAGCGGATCGGTCTCATCGTCGACGAGTATGGCGACATTCAGGGGTTGATCACCCTGGACGACATCCTGGAAGAGATAGTGGGCGACTTCACCACCTCCATGACCCCGGCGCCCAGCGACGAGATCCATCCCCAGCCGGATGGCTCCTTCCTGGTGGAGGGCTCGGCCAGCATCCGCGAGCTCAACAAGGAGATGAACTGGCAACTGCCCATCGACGGGCCCCGTACCCTCAACGGCGTCATCCTCGAATATCTGGAGGAGATCCCCCAGCCCAACATCAGCCTGCGGCTGGCCGGCTACCCCATCGAGATCCTGGAAGTGGAGAACAACATGGTGAAGATGGCGCGGATCATGCCGGCGTTGTACCGAAACGAGTCGGGACTGGAAGATTGAAAAAAAGGCTGCCGATGGCAGCCTTTTTCTATTGCGTCATTGGCCGGCGATCGGCTCACTCATCTTCGTCGCCAGGCTCCAGCACCAGAGTCGGGATCAACTCGCCGAATACCTGCTGCAGCTCGTCGCGATTGGCCAACAGATCCTGCAGCGTGTAGCTGTCCATCACCGCCAGAAACGCATTCATCGCCTCTTTCAGGGCACTCTTCAGCAAACAGACAGAGACGATGTGGCAGGCCGGCGAGTTGCAGTCGATGCCGTCCAGGTTCCCTTCCAGCGCCCGGATCACCTGGCCGATGTTGATGCTCTCCGGCTCGCAGGCCATGCGAATGCCGCCATTCTTGCCGCGCTGGGACTGCAGGTAACCCAGTTTCACCAGCTGGTTCACCACCTTCACCATGTGGTTGCGGGAGACGTCATACAAGGCGGAGACCTTGGCCACGCTAGACAATTCGCCCTCCGGCAGGGTCGCCAGATAGAGCAGGGCTCTCAATCCAAAATCGGTATAGCTAGTTAGTCTCATAGTGCCTGTGTCGCATCACGCGGAAATTGATTATTGATTCAGATCAAATAAACATCTAGGATGCAGCTTATTAAGTGACATTCTAGATGTTCAATTAGCAAGGAACCCCTATGTTAGACCAAGCCACCATCGCCGTCATCAAAAGCACCATCCCTTTGCTCGAATCGGCGGGCCCCGCGCTCACCCAGCATTTCTACCAGCGCATGTTCAGCCATAACCCGGAGCTGAAGGACATTTTCAACCTGGCGCACCAGCGCAGCGGTGGTCAGCCGTTGGCGCTGTTCAATGCGGTGGCGGCCTACGCCAAGAACATCGACAACCTGGGGGCACTGGCCGGTGCCGTGGAACGCATCGCCCACAAGCACACAGGTTTCCTGATCCAGCCAGAACAATATCACATTGTAGGTAGTCATCTCTTGGCCACGCTCAAAGAATTGGGCGGAAGTGCGGTCACCGACGAGGTGCTGGATGCCTGGGGCAAGGCTTACGGCGTGCTCGCCAGCATCTTCATCGGCCGCGAGAGCGAGATTTATCAGGAGAAGGCGAACGAGATCGGTGGCTGGCAAGGCCCCCGCCCCTTCCTGATCAAGGAGAAGCGGGTCGAGAGCGAGCTCATCACCTCCTTCCTGCTGGCACCGGTGGATGGCAAGCCTGTGCTGGACTTCAAACCGGGCCAGTACCTCAGCATCAAGCTGGTCCATCCCGAGCTCGAGTATCAGGAGATCCGCCAGTACTCCCTCTCCGATGCCCCTAACGGCCAGCACTACCGCATCAGCGTCAAGCGCGAGCCGCAAGGCCAGGTCTCCAACCTGCTGCACGATCATCTGCAAGAGGGCGATCAAGTGGAGCTGATGCCGCCCACCGGCGATTTCTACCTGAAAGCCGATGGCCATACCCCGGTGGTACTGCTCTCGGCCGGTGTGGGTGTCACGCCGATGATGAGTATGCTCAACCAGTTGCTGGCGAACAGCCATCAGGCCGACATCACCTGGCTGCATGCCTGCGAACAGGGCGCCGTGCATGCCTTCAGGGAGGATATTCAGCAAAAATCCCGCCAGCATAGCAACCTGCTGAGCCGGGTCTGGTATCGGAAGCCACAGGCCAGTGACGTGCAGGGCGAAGAGTACCATCATGCCGGCACCATGGATCTGAGTGCCGTACAGGAGCGCATCACGCCGCAGGCCCACTACTACTTCTGTGGCCCTCTTGGCTTCATGCAGGCGGTCAAGCAGCAGCTGATCGCGGCGGGTATTCCGGCCGGCCAGCTGCACTACGAAGTTTTTGGTCCCCACCAAGATCTGTAAGGCGGGCGGATCACTATAACCTTATGAGGGTCCAGCCTGTCACGGCACGGCGGCTGGCCCCTCCCGACCCACGGATGCAGATCCGTGGGTCATTTTTTGGGATCAGTGCATCGCCTTGGCACGGGCGATGGCATTGGCGGGCATGCGATTGCCGAGCCGGCTGAGCAGGCTCGCCGCCTTCTGGTGGGTGGTCTTGTCACCGATGACGGCGCCGTGCAGCCAGTGATACGCCTCCTCGTAGTCCAGTGGGCTTCCCATGCCCTGCAACAGCATCTCCACCCACTCGATCTGCGCCCGCTGGAAGCCCAGGCTGGCGGCCTCCCGCATCAGGGTCTCGGCCTTGAGCAGGTCCTTTTGCACCAGGGTGCCCTTCCAGTAGTAGCGACCCAGCTGCTCCAGCGCCGGCGCCAGCCCCTGGTTGGCCGCATCCCACATGAATTTCACCCCCAGCTCCGCATTGGGCTTGATGCAGACCCCCCAGGCCAGCATGTCCCCCCACAGAAACTGATAAGAGGGGATCTTCATCACCTCGGCCCGCACCTCGATATCCTGGGTGAGCTGACACCTGTCCTGCTTGACCTGCTGCAGGTGACGGCCCTGTTCAATCCAGTTGAGCAGTTCGTCCTGACGATAGAGCGGCACCGCCTGCAGCGCGCCGCTGTCCACGGTCAGGCCGCTGGCCGGGGTGCTGGTCATGGGACGATTGTTCGGCGAACGGTCACCCTCTGCAGCGACAGGCGCGGGAATGGGGGCTGCCGCTGGCGCAGTGGCGGTTGTTGCACTCGCTGCCGCTACCGGTGCAGCAGGGGGGGCTGGCGTTGCCGTGGTTGGCGCGGCAGCCGGTGCGGGAGCCGCAGCAGAGGACGGGGCAGCCGCAGAGGGCTGAGCGGCAACCTCCGGCTGCGCCGGCGCACTGGTCGCCGGCGTGGCCCCGCTCGTCGCGGCGGCGGCAGAGGTGGAAGGCTCGGCCCCCTGCGCTTGGCCCGTCAGCAATGGGGGCGTCAGCAAACAGAGCAGGCCGACAAGGGTAATGGGTTTCATCATAAGGATCTCCTGCAGCACCCTGTTATCGGCAGCCGGCGGCATCCCCTTAGTCCGGCACCACCTGCCCATAACGACAAAGGGGAGCCGAAGCTCCCCTTGCTGTCCATCCGGACGCCTTACTTGACGAAGTCGACACCCAGCTGGATATCGGCTTTCAGGGTGGCCAGCATGCCATCCATCGCCTCTTGTTCGAAGGCGCTCAGCTTGCCGTAGTCCAGCACGGTTTCGACGCCGTTCTTGCCAAGCAGGATGGGCTGCGCGAAGAAGGTGGCGTGCTTGCCGTCGCCTTCCACGTAAGCGCACTCGATGACGTTGGCTTCACCCTGCAGACCCTTGATGAGCGACAGACCGAAACGGCAGGCAGCCTGGCCCATGGAGAGAGTGGCGGAACCGCCACCGGCCTTGGCTTCCACCACTTCGGTACCGGCGTTCTGGATACGCTTGGTCATGGCGGCCACTTCGTCAGCGGTGAAGGAAGCCCCTTCAATCTGGGAGAGCAACGGCAGAATGGTCACACCACTGTGGCCACCGATCACGTTGACGCGCACCTTGTCGACGTTCAGACCCTTGGCCTCGGCCACGAAGGTCTCGGCACGGATCACGTCCAGGGTGGTGACGCCGAACAGGCGACGCTTGTCATAGACACCGGCTTTCTTCAGCACTTCGGCAGCGATGGCGACCGTGGTGTTGACCGGGTTGGTGATGATGCCGATCAGCGCTTTCGGGCAGGAGGCGGCGCACTTTTCCACCAGATTCTTGACGATGCCGGCGTTGATGTTGAACAGGTCGGAACGATCCATGCCGGGCTTGCGCGCCACGCCGGCGGAGATCAGCACGACATCGGCGCCGACCAGAGCCGGGCTCGGATCTTCACCGCAGAAACCTTTTACTTTCACGTCAGTCGGGATATGGCTCAGATCGACCGCCACGCCCGGGGTCACCGGTGCGATGTCATACAGGCTCAATTCGGAACCAGCAGGCAGACGGTTTTTCAACAGCAGAGCGAGGGCTTGGCCGATGCCACCGGCGGCACCCAGAACGGCAACTTTCATGATCAACTCCATGTTTAAGCGTAGGTTTAAGGTTGTTTCTTGTTGTGCGCCCAACCTTAAAGGATCCCCCCCTAAAAAACAATCTGATAACAGTTGTAATCACAGGTTCTGTGAGCCAATAAACAGGCGGCGAATAAAAATGGGGGAAAATGCAAAAAATTGGAGGGGAAGCACAGATTTCCTGCACTTCCCCTCACCATTAATAGGTAGATCTGCCGACTTCAGCCCTGGAAGGCCAACGCCCTGCGTTCACACCAACGAAAACCAATTGTTAACAATCCGTTCATGGTCAGGTAGAGGGCACCGGCCACGGTGAACACCGCCAGGGTGTCATAGGTCTGGGCATTGAGGCGCTGGGCCAGCCCCATCACATCCATGATGGTGATGGTACTGGCGAGCGAACTCCCCTTGAGCACCAGGATCACCTCGTTGGAGTAGGCGGGTACCAGTCGCCGGGCGGCGTGACGTACCTTCATCCACAGAGTCTGGCCGGCGGAGAAACCGAGTGCGCGGCAGGCCTCTACCTCGCCGGCCGGGATGGCGTCGAGCGCCCCCTTGAACAGCCGGGTAGAGTAGGCGGCGGTATTGAAACCGAGCGCCAGCACGGCGCAGAACCAGGGCTGCTTGAGCAGCGGCCAGAGCGGCCCCTCTTTGAGCCAGGCAAACTGGCCCGGCCCGTAGTAGATGAGGAAGATCTGGATCAGCAGCGGCGTGCCGGTGAAGATCAGCACCCACAGCTGCACCAGCTGGGTCGCCACCGGGATGCGGCGCTCCAGCACCCAGGTCATGGCCGCCGCCATCAGCACGCCCAGCAGCAGACTGCCGGCGGTCAGTTGCAGGGTAATCGCCAGTCCACCCAGCAGGGTCATCAGGTAATCCTGCATGATCAACCTCCGTAACGGCGGGTGTAACGGGCAGCCTGCTTCAAACCGAACTCACTCACCAAGCTGATAGCCAGATAGATGAGAGCGGCAGCGGCATACCAGGTGAAGGGTTGATAGGTACTGGCCGAGGCCATCTGGGCCTGGCGCATCATCTCGTTCACCCCAATGAGGGAGACCAGTGCGGTGTCCTTGAGCAGCACCAGCCACTGGTTGCCGAGTCCCGGCAGGGCGTGCCGCCAGGCCTGGGGTAGCACGATGCGAAAGAAGATGTGACGCTTGCCAAGGCCGAGCGCCAACGCCGCCAGCCGCTGCCCGGCGGGCACCGCATTGAGGGCGGCCCGCAGGGTCTGAGTGGCGTAGCTGGCGAACAGCAGGGAGAGCGCCAGCACGCCGCAGGCGAACGGGCTGAACTCCACGTACTCGCCGGTGATGAGGAACAGCACCTGGGTCGAGCCGAAGTAGATGAACAGCACCACCAGCAACTCGGGCAGGCCGCGAATAAGCGTGGTGAGGGTGGCCACCGGCCACACCAGCCACCGCTGCTTGCTCAGTTCGGCGGCGCTGAACGCCAGCGCCAGCACCATGCCCCCGACCAGGGA
Source organism: Aeromonas sp. S15(2024) (assembly GCF_041402265.1). Taxonomy (NCBI): domain Bacteria; kingdom Pseudomonadati; phylum Pseudomonadota; class Gammaproteobacteria; order Aeromonadales; family Aeromonadaceae; genus Aeromonas; species Aeromonas sp. S15(2024). Next base: position 113,267 of record NZ_JBGLQY010000005.1, read on the forward strand.
GGCCAGGGCCAGCCCGAGGGTCATCCAGGCTGCATCCAACAACAGGCTCAACATGGCTTAGTGCGCGAAATATTTGTCGTAGATCTTCTGATAGGTGCCGTTGGCCTTGATGTCGGCCAGCCCCTTGTTCAGCTGGGTCAGCAGTTCCTGATTGCCCTTGGCCACCGCGATGCCAAAACCGGTACCGAAGTACTTGGCGTCAGTCACAGGCGTGCCGATCACGGCATACTCTTTGTGCTGCTTGAGCCAGTCGGCGGCGACCGCGGTATCGGCAAACACGCCGTCGGTGCGGCCATTCATCATGTCGAGGAAGGCACTCTGGTAGCTGGCGTAGGGCACGGTCAGCAGCCCCTTGCTCACCCAGTTGTCCACCAGATAGGACTGGTGGGAGCTGCCGTTCTGCACGCCGACAGTCTTGTCCACCAGGTCTTCCGGCCCCTTGAAGGCGTCCTTCTTGGTCACGAACACGGCGGAGTTCTGGTAATAGATGTCGGAGAAGTCGACCTGGGCGGCCCGCTCTGGAGTCACGTCCATGGCGGCGATGGCGGCGTCGTAGCGACGGAATTTCAGGCTGGGGATCAGGCTGTCAAAAGCCTGGTTGTGGAAGCTGCACTCCAGCTTGGCCTGTTCACAGATGGCGCGGGCCAGATCGATGTCAAACCCCTGGAACTCGTTCTTGTCGTCCAGGTATTCGAACGGTGCGTAGGTGGCCTCGGTGGCGAACTTGATCTCTTTCGCCAGCACCTGGGTGCTCAGCAGGCCCATGGCCGCGATCAGCAACAGACTCTTTTTCATGACAGCTTCCTTATCGATTTTAATATCAATGCATCAAGAATTCGGCAAACCGGCTGGTTTGCGGGGTTTGGAAAATGGCGGCGGAACCCGCTTCGATGATCCGCCCCTTCTCCAGATAGATCACCTGGCTGGCCACCTTGCGGGCGAACTCCACCTCGTGGGTCACCACCACCTGGGTAATGCCGGTCTGGCCAAGGTTGCGGATGATCTCCGCCACTTCCTTGGTGATCTCGGGGTCGAGGGCCGCGGTCGGCTCGTCAAACAGCAGCACCTGGGGGTCCATCATCAGGGTGCGGGCGATGGCCACCCGCTGCTGCTGACCGCCAGACAGCCGCGCCGGCCAGGCGTCGCGCTTGTCGGCCAGCTGCAGCTGGGCCAGCAGATAGCCCCCCTTCTCCATGGCCGCCGCCTTGCTCATGCCGAGCAGCTTGACCGGCGCCTCGATGAGGTTCTCCATCACGGTGAGATGGGGCCACAGATTGTACTGCTGGAACACCATGCCCACCTTGCGCCGCAGCGCCTGGGTCTGGCGGTTGAACTCGGCGGTGGAGAGGCTGGAGGGGAAAGAAAATTCACTTTCACCGATGCGCAGAACACCGGCATCCGGGGTGTCCAGCAGGTTCATCATGCGCAGCAGAGAGCTCTTGCCGGCACCGCTCGGACCCAGCAGCACCAGGGTTTCACCGGGCGCGGTCCGAAAGCTGACCTGTTGCAGTACCGGCACCTTGTGCCAGGATTTTTCGATACCGATTAATTCAATACCCATACAGCCCAATTGAATAAGTTTTCAAAATTTCGTCCTGATTCTAACGCTGGCATGGGTGGATGCAAGCTATATTTGAATCAATATGCAGAACAAGCGCCGCTTCCTTGCAAAAATAGGCATATGAATGCAAAATGGGCACGCTGTTCATATCTGCCGCCTGAGCGTGACAGGCAGCCAAACCTCCTCATTCGTGAGTCCAAGATGAAGCATAACGACAAGCAAGAAAAACTGGCCAAGGCCTTTAAAGCCTTGCTGAAAGAAGAACGATTTGGCTCCCAGGCAGAGATAGTGACTGCCCTGCAAGAGATGGGCTTCGAAAACATCAACCAGTCCAAGGTATCGCGCATGCTGAGCCGCTTCGGCGCCGTTCGCACCCGCAATGCCAAGATGGAAATGGTTTACTGCCTGCCGGTGGAACTGGGCGTGCCCACCACCTCCAGCCCGCTCAAGAATCTGGTGCTGGATGTCGACCACAACGGTGCCCTGGTGGTGATCCACACCAGCCCGGGTGCGGCCCAGCTGATCGCCCGCCTGCTCGACTCCCTCGGCAAGGCTGAAGGGATCCTCGGCACCATCGCCGGTGACGACACCATTTTCATCACCCCGACCAGCGACACCGACATCGAGGAGCTCTACCTCTCCGCCCTCGAGTTGTTCGAACAGACGCCGTAAGGGAGGCAACCGCCCTGTAGCGGTTGCACCAGAACGCAAAATCCCGGCCAAGGCCGGGATTTTTGTTATCTGCTGGTCGGGCTTATTTGCCCTGCCCTACCAGAAAATCTTCTGAAGGGGCGAAAAAGGCCGCGCCGGTCACCGCCCTGGTGAAGCGCAGCAGGTGATCGAAGTGACTGCCCTCCCCCTTGTACATGCTGGCCAGCATGGCGTTGAAGTGCTGCGGGGTGCGACAGCAGGAGATGAAGTAGAGCCCCTCCTCGGTCATGGTGCCCCAGGGCATGCTCTGGCGCAGGATCTCCATGGACTCCCCCTTCGGGGTCTTGAGGTTGACCCGCTTGATGTGGGCGGTCAGCGGCTTGTCGGCCGACTCGTACTCGATGTTGTCGACCTTGGTGCGACCTATGATGTCTTCCTGCTCTTTTTGCGCCAGCTTCTCCCAGTCGCTCATGGCGTGGACCCAGCGCTGCACGTGGATGTAGGAGCCGCCGGCAAACTCGCCATCGGCCAGCAACGCCACTTCGGCGCGGTGCTCATCTTGCGGGTTCTCGGTGCCGTCGACGAAACCGGTCAGATCGCGACAGTCGAGGTTGCGAAAACCGCGCACCTCTTCCGCCAGATCTACCAACCCGGCCAGCAGAGCCATGACGCGCTGACCGGCGTGGTGCAGCACATCCACCCGATCGGCGCGCAACTGCACGAACAGATCGAACGGGGTGTTGGGGGCCTCCTGACCGTTGGCGGATTGCGCCATGAAGCCGCGGAACTGGGGCGGACGGGCGGCGGGATAGAGGCCATCCCAGGCGTCGGCACCGACGGCGACCAGACCGCTGAAGCCGGCAGCGGGGAAATCGGCGGCCACCGCCTCCCACAGAGCCGGCAGCCTGGCCAGACGGGCCACCAGCTCGGCGGCGTCACCGGTGCGGTTGAACATCAGATAGAGGGCGTGCAGATTGGGCTCGGCACAGATCCCGGCTTGGGCTTTCATATATCTCTCCCCTGAACAGACATTGGCGATATGGGCGGTTAGCGTTGCGCGATTATAAACCAGCGCGGTTCCAGTTCATTGATTTCACGACGATATCACGCGTTCAGGGTAAAGGGTCAAACAACACCAGGGCGTGAGGGGTCACCCTGACCCGCGCCCGCGCGCCCTCCAGCGGCTCGCCGATGCTCGCCTCCAGCCGCAACTCGCCGCTCTCGAACAGCACCCGGCAGTGGTGGCCTAAGAACTGCTGCTCCACCACCTTGAGCTCGCCATCCGCGGCGCTCTCCAGCAGCAACTGCTGGGGCCTGAGCATCAGTTGCAGCAACTCACCCACAGCCCGGCCGTGAGGCTCGCTGCCGCAGATGACCCCGAGCGCCGTGCGCACGCAGTGGCTGTCCACCACCTCGGCCGCCAGGTAGTTGACCCCGCCGAGAAACTCCGCCACGAAGCGATTCTGCGGGCGACGATAGAGCTGCTCAGGCTGGCCCACCTGCTCGATGTGACCCGCGCGAAACAGCGCCAGCCGATCGGCGAAGGCAAAGGCCTCTTCCTTGCTGTGGCTGACGAAGATGGCGCCGATCCCCTGCTGCTTGAGCAGGGCGCGGATCTCAAGGATCAACTTCATTCGCACCTGGGTGTCGATGTTGGAGAAGGGCTCGTCCAGCAGCATCAGCCGCGGCTTGCACACCAGGGCGCGGGCGATGGCCACCCGCTGCTGCTGGCCGCCGGAGAGCTGGTGCGGATAGCGATCCCCCAGCCCCTGCAGATTGACCAGCGCCAGCGCCTCGTCCACCTGCTGCTGGCGGACACGGCGATCGAGCCGGGTCAGACCGAAACCGACGTTGTCCGCCACCGTCAGGTGGGGGAAGAGGGCGTAATCCTGAAAGATCATGCCGATGTTGCGCGCCTCGGGCGGCACGCTGGCCCCCGGCCCGTCGAGCAGGGTATCGCCGAGGCGAATCGTGCCCTCCGCCAGTGGCAGCAGGCCGGCAATGGCCTTGAGCAGCGTGGTCTTGCCGCAACCGCTGGCCCCCAGCAGGCAGACGATCTCGTTGTCGGCCACCGTCAGGGAGAGCTGTTCCAGCACATTGCGGCCGTTGTAACGGCAACTGACATTTTCAACCTGCAAACAGGACAAGGCTGACTTCCTCTCATTTCTGGCGGTGTGCGGCCTTTCGGCTCAGCACACTGCATGCAATTTCATTGGCCGACGTGGCGACTCAGTGCCCAGCCCCATCCAGGTTGCGATTGACCCAGATGAGCGGCAACAACCCCACCAGCACAATGACGATGGCGCCAAGCGCGCCGCGCTCCAGCATCTCGTCCGACACGAACTGGTAGACATGGGTCGCCAGGGTATCGAAGTTGAACGGCCGCAGCAGCAGGGCGGCGGGCAGCTCTTTCATGGATTCGATGAACACCAGCATGGCACCGGCAAACAGGCCGCGCCGCACCAGCGGCAGGTGCACCCGCCGCAGCATGGCGCCATCCCCCTGCCCCAGGGAGCGGGCCGCCATGTCGAGGCTGGGGGAGATCTTGCCCATGCTGCTCTCCACCGAGCCGATGGCGATGGCCACGAAGCGCACCAGATAACCGAACACGATGGCGGTGAGGGTGCCGGTCAACAGCAACCCAGGCCCCTGACGCCCCAGCCACTCGGCCAGATCGTTGATGGCAAAGTCGAGGGCGGTGAGCGGCACCAGTACCCCGATGGCGAGCACGGTACCCGGCATGGCGTAACCCATGGCGGCGATGCGCAGCGGCAGCAGGCTTTTGAGCCCGCCATCGAGGCGGCGGCAGAAGCCGAGCAACAGGGCGATGCCCATAGCCAGCAGGGCGGTCAGTGCCGAGATAGCCAAGCTGTTGCCGGCGAAGCGGACAAACTCCGGCGTCCACGACAATTCGAAGTAGCGCACGCCGTAATCCAGCAGGATGACGAACGGCAGACCGAAGCCGGCCAGCACCAGCCCCCAGCACCAGATCGCAGCCAGCCAACGGCGGAGCCCCTTGAGCGGGTAGCGCAGCGGCTGTTCGTGGCCCATGGACTTCTGGAACACCTGCTGCCGGCTGCGGGAGCGGCGCTCCAGCGCGATCAGCAATACCACCGCCAGCAGCATCAGGCAGGAGAGCTTGGCGGCGGTGGCCAGACTGCCGTAGCCGAGCCAGGTGTCGTAGACCGCCGTGGTCAGGGTGTTGATGGCAAAGAAGTGGACGGTGGCAAAGTCCGCCAACGTCTCCATCGCCACCAGGGATACCGCCACCATGATGGCGGGGCGTGCCAGCGGCAGGCTGAGGCGGCGAAAGCTCTGCCAAGGGCTGCAACCGAGCAGGCGGCTGGAGTGAATGAGGCTGACCGACTGCTCCAGAAAGGAGGCCCGGGTCAGCAGATAGACGTAGGGAAACAGCACCAGCGCCAGCACCCAGGCGGCGCCGCCGAGGGAGCGGATGGCCGGAAACCAGTAATCGGCCGGACTGCTCCAGCCAAACAGCTGCCGCAGCCCCGCCTGCAGCGGCCCCGAGTAGTCGAGCAGATCCGTGTAGACGTAGGCGACTATGTAGGAGGGCATGGCCATGGGCAGCATCAGCGCCCACTGCAGGGCACGGCGACCCGGCACCTGGCACATGGCCACCAGCCAGGCGGTCGGCACGCCGAACAGCAGGCTGAGCAGCGCCACCCCGACCACCAGCCCCAGGGTATTGGCCAGATAGTCGAACAGTACGGTATCGGCGAGGTGGCTAAACAGATCTCCGTCGGCCGAGAAGGCGGAGAAGACCAGGGCAAGCACCGGCAAGGCCAGCAGCAGGGCGCTAGCCCAGCTGCCGGTAATCCATCCAAAATTTTTCATGAAACCACAGAGGTTGATGGGGCCATTGGCCCCATCTGATTACAAGTCGAATTTCACTTCATCCAGCAGCTGCAAGGCGTCCTTGCGGTGCTTGGCGTAATCGTTGACCGGCATGGGGTCAGACTTGAAACTGCCCCAGGACTTGACCATGGCGGAAGGCTCGACCCCGGCCTTGACCGGATACTCGGCATTCACGTCCGCATACATGTGCTGGGCGGTGTCGCCGGCCAGAAACTCCATCAGCTTCTGGGCCTCGGCCTTGTTCTTGGCATACTTGGTCATGGCCACGCCGCTCACGTTGACGTGGGCACCGCGATCCCCCTGGTTCGGGAAGTTGATGTAGACGGCATCGGCCCAGGACTTCTGCGCCGGATCCTTCAGCATGGCGCCCAGGTAGTAGCTGTTGCCGAGCGACACGTCACAGATACCATCCTTGATCGCCTTGACCTGATCCCGGTCATTGCCCTGCGGCTTGCGAGCCAGATTGGCCTTGACCCCTTCCAGCCAGGTTTTTGCATCCGCCATGCCGTGATGAGCGATCATGGAGGAGACCAGCGCCACATTGTACTCATGCTTGCCGCTGCGGGTGCAGATTTTTCCTTTGAATTCAGGCTTGGCCAGATCTTCGTAGCTGATGGTGTCCAGCTTGCCGAGGCGATCCTTGCTGGAATAGATGGCGCGCACGCGGGTGGTCAGGGCGAACCAGCGGTTGTCCGGATCGCGATAGATGGCGGGGATGTTCTCCTGCAGGATCTTGCTGTCCACCGGCTGCACCAGCCCCTTGTCCACCAGATCGGTCAACCGGCTGATGTCGACGGTCAGCATCAGATCCGCCGGGGAGAGCTTGCCTTCCCGCTCCAGACGCTCGTTCAGACCCTCTTTGGCGAACACCACGTTGACCTTGATGCCAGACTCTTTCTCGAACTGCTGGATGATGGGCTTGATCAGCTCATCCTGGCGGTTGGAGTAGACATTCACTTCCCCTGCTGCAAACGCCGACTGAGCCGCCAACGCAGAGAAAGCCAGTGCCAACATCTTCATTTTCATCATCCATTCCTTGAGTTGCTATATCGAGTGAGAACCATTGCTGTTTGCATTTTGCATTGAGCTCGACAGCAGGATCAAGAAATCCTGACGTTGCGGGATCACATATTTAAACGCCGTTCAAACAAAGGGGCCGGATAGAATCCTATCCAGCCCCACCATGGAGTCAATCAGCGACACCCCATCGACCACCAGCCCCGTCAGGGCCGTCAGAGCGCCTCGTCGTCGTTCTCGCCGGTCCGAATGCGCACGGCCTGCAGCAGGTCATAGACGAAGATCTTGCCGTCACCTATCTTGCCGGTGTAGGCGGCCTTGCAGATCGCCTCGATCACCCCTTCGACGTTGTCATCGGCGGTGGCGATCTCCAGCTTGACCTTGGGCAGGAAGTCGACCTGATACTCGGCTCCCCGGTATAATTCGGTGTGCCCCTTCTGGCGGCCAAACCCTTTGACCTCGGACACGGTCAGACCCTCGACCCCCAGGATGGCGACGGCCTCGCGCACGTCATCCAACTTGAAGGGTTTGATAATCGCAGTAATCAGCTTCATCTGGTTGCTCCCAATCCATGGTATGTCATGAATGGGGAATCAATTCTTGTGCCAAGTCTTTTTATTGTTTAATTTCAAAAAGATAGCATTTACGTCTGGAGCAGGACTCTCCCGACATCACCAAGGGAGCGCAGCTCGCCCCATTATGAGGCACCAAGCTGAACCAGCCAGCGCCGCTGCACCAAACAAGAGCACAGCAGTATGTTAGTCATCTCCAACAGCGTCACCCTGCCCTGGCATGAGCTGCAATTCCAGACCATGCGGGCACAGGGCAACGGCGGCCAGCACGTCAACAAGACCGACTCCGCCGTCTGGTTGCGCTTCGATTACCGCAGCTCCCCCAGCCTCACCCCGCTCTACAAGGAGGGGCTAGACAAGCTGAGCGACAGCCGGGTTCACGACAGCTTCATCCTGATCCGGGTCGAGACCCATCGCAGTCAGGACATGAACCGCAAGGAGGCGATGAACCGCCTGGTGGAGCTGCTGAAAAAAGCAGCATGGCGCCCCAAGGCGCGCCACGCCACCAAGCCGACCCGCAGCTCCCAGCGCAAGCGGGTCGATGCCAAGAAGCGCAAGGGGGAGATCAAATCGACCCGCGGCAAGCCGGTAGTGGACTAGGCCCGACACCCGAGGATGACAACATGCAATACAGTTTTTGCGACAGCGCCCATGGCCCCCTGCTCATCGCCATCGATCGGGACGGGCTGCGCTACGTGGAGTTCGTGCGAGGCGAACAACCGGTGACGCCGACCGACCAGTGGCAGCGGGACGATCAGGCGCTCGCCCCTTTCATCGAACAGTTCGCTGCCTACTTCGCCGGTCGCCTGCGCCGCTTCGATCTGCCGCTCGCCGCCCGGGGCACACCTTTTCAGCAATCGGTATGGCGCGCCCTGGGCGACATTCCCTACGGTGAGACCGTCAGCTACCTCGAGATAGCCCAGGCCATCGGCAATCCCAAGGCGGTACGGGCGGTGGGTGCCGCCAACGGCCGCAACCCGCTCAGCATCATAGTGCCCTGCCACCGGGTGATCGGCCGTAGCGGCGAGCTGACCGGTTATGCCGGCGGCATCCCCATCAAACGCTGGCTGCTGGCACTGGAGCAGCAGACTGCCGATCATTTTGTGCTGACCCCCTGAGCCGCGGCCGGCATCCCGTTAGCAATCTGGTTGCCGGCGCTGGAACAGCAGACCGCAGACGACGTCGCGCTGCCTCCCTGAGCCTCTGAGCAGTCAGTCCCATTGCGTTTAGCAAAATGAACATAGTATGAAGAATCGCCTCAGAAGGGCTTCAGACAGCCTCAGGCATCATGGCTTCACACTTGGATGGCATGGCTCATCCCTCATTCAAGTGGCACCCATGTGACGCTTCCAATCTGTCTTTTCCCCCGCGCCTCCCTGAGGCGCTTTTTTTTGCCGGCAGACGGGCGCAAAAAAGCCCGCCGAAGCGGGCTCTGACCGGAAGGTGCTAACTTCTGGGGTCAATCAGAGGGCGAGGAACAAGCCAGCCAACGAGGCACTCATCAGGTTCGCCAGCACCCCCGCCAGGATGGCGCGCATGCCGTAGCGGGCGATGAAGGATTTGCGCTCGGGCACCATGGCACCCAGGCCACCGATCAGGATCGCCATGGAGGAGATGTTGGCGAAACCGCACAGGGCGAAGGTGACGATGGCCTTGCTCGATTCGCTCAGGGTCTGGTCCTGCACCAGGGCGATGAAGGCGACGAATTCGTTCACCACTATCTTGGTGCCGATCAGGGCGCCGGCGGCCTGAGCCTGCTCCCAGGGGATGCCGATCAGCCAGGAGACGGGGGCGAACAGCCAGCCCAGGATGATCTGGAAGCTCAGCTCCAGCCCCACCAGGTCACCGGCCCAGCCCAGCAGGCCGTTGAGCATGGCGATCACACCGACGAAGGCCAGCAGGGTGGCCCCCACGGCGACCGCGATGTTGAGACCGGACATGGCACCATCGGCGGCCGCTTCAATCACGTTGGTGGCGCGCGGGATCACCACGTCCTGATGATGGTCCTCTTCTTCGGCGGCAGGCGGCACCAGGATCTTGGCCATGGCCAGACCGGCCGGCGCCGACATGAAGGCCGCCGCGATCAGGTATTTCAGCTCGACCCCGATACTGGCGTAACCCACCAGGGTACCGCCGGCCACGGAGGCGAGGCCGCAGCTCATCACCGCGAAGAACTGGGAATCGGACATCTTGGAGAGATAGGGTTTGACCACCAGCGGCGCCTCCACCATGCCGACGAAGATGTTGGCGGTGGCGGAGAGGCTCTCGGCGCGGCCGGTGCCCAGCAGCTTCTGCAGGCCGCCGCCAAGCAGGGCGATCACTTTCGGCATCAGGCCGATGTGGTAGAGGATGGCGATCACCGCGGAGAAGAAGATGATGACCGGCAGCACGTTGAAGGCAAAGATGAAGCCCAGCTTGAACTTGGCCAGATCGCCGAACAGGAAGGCGATCCCCTCCTGACCGTAACCGATCACGCTGCTCACGCTCTCGCTCACCCCGTTCAGCACGTGCTGACCGGCGGGCAGCCAGAGCACCAGGCCGGCGAAGAGGATCTGCAGGCAGAGGGCCAGGCCCACTGTTCGCAACGGGATACGACGACGATTATCAGAGCAGAGCGTGGCCAGGGCCAGGATGCTCAGGATGCCGAGCAGGGCAATCATAGGGACTCCATCAGGTGGGGCAAAAGATGGGCGCGGATTCTGCTCTCCCAGCCTCGCCACTGCAAGTCCAGTTGGTTACAGCCCTGTTAGCAAAAACGTTTTCACGATACCGGTTGCGGCAACTGGCTGATTTGGCTCGATTTTGGTATCAAGCGAAAGCCAGTGTTTTTATATAGAAACGATTATTCCTCCATACCGGACAATTTGCCGCCGAGCCAGGGTGCCAGCCGCTGTTCCCAGTAGGGATGGGGGCCGAAACCCTCCTTCAGAAAGTCGATGAACAGCCGGATCTTGGGATCCAGGTGCTCGCGCCTGGCATAGACGGCGTGCACCGCCATCTTCTGGTTTGGTCGCCACTGGGGCAGCAGCGGGATCAGCTGGCCGGTCTGCAGCTCCTTGTCCAGCAGGTAGTTGGCTACGTAGGCGATGCCGAGCCCGGCCAGGGCGGCGTCGCGCACCGCCTCCGCCAGATCCACCCGGTAGTTGCCGGCCACCTGCACCGTCTGGCGCTCCTTGCCCTGGCGAAACGACCACTCGTGGTAGCGCCGCTCCCGGCTCTGGTAGGTGATGCAGTTGTGCTGGGCCAGATCCTTGGGATGGAGCGGGGTGCCGTGGCTCAAGAGATAATCCGGCGAGGCCACCAGCACGAAGCCGATGTCCGCCAGCCGCTGCCCCACCAGGGCCTCGGGTTTGTCCTCGTAGGTGGTGATCCAGAGATCCAGCCCCTCATCCACCAGATTGGTGCGGTGATCGAACAATGAGACTTCCAGCTCCAGCTCGGGGTAGCGATCCTGAAACGCCTTGAGGCGCGGGATCACGTGCAGCCGGCCGAAGGATTGACCGACCCCCAGATGGAGCACGCCGCTCACCTTGCCGCGCCGCTCCGCCACCATGGAGTCCGCCTCCAGCGCCACCGCCACCAGGGCACGGCAGTGGCGGGCATACTCCTGGCCGAGTTCGGTGAGGGAGAAGCGGCGGGTGGTGCGCTGCACCAGCTGGGCGCCGAGTTCGGTCTCCAGCTGGGCCAGCTGCTTGCTGATGTGGGATTTGGAGACGCCGAGCCGCCGGGCGGCGGCAGAGATCCCCTGTTCACGGACCAGGGCATCGAAGATCACCATTTGGGGCAGACGTTGCAGCACGGGATTACCAGAGAGAAGAGCGGGCCCCCATTATTCCAGAGCGGCCCGCCGCGGGGTAGCGCTATAGGCCGAGCGCCCGTTTGACCTCTTGTTGCAGGGGATCGTCCGCCGGATTCTGGTTGGCACCGTAGCTGCCGATGAGCTTGCCGTCGCGCCCCACCAGGTATTTGTGGAAATTCCAGTCGGGGGCATCGCCATCGGCTGCCGCCGCCAGCCCCTTGAACAGGGGTGCCGCATCCGAGCCCCGCACCGCCACCCGGTTGAACATGGGGAAGGTGACACCATAGTCGCGCCGGCACACCTCGGCGGTCTTGTTCTCGTTGCCCGCCTCCTGTCTGAAGTCGTTGGAGGGGAAGCCCAGCACCACCAGTCCCTGCTCCTTGTAGCCCTGATAGAGCCGCTCCAGATCCCGAAACTGGCCGCTGTAGCCACAATAAGAGGCGGTGTTGACCACCAGCACCACCTTGCCCTCGGTCAGCTGGCAGAGGTTGTGGCGCTGGGTGCTATTGAGCTCCCGCATCTCCACGTTGAAGTAGTCGGGGCAGGCGGCGCCGGCCATGCCGGATGCCAGCGTCAGCAACAAGACAATCCTTTTCATCGAGTGACTCCTGTCAGGCAGATGAGTGACATACGCGCGAACACGCCGGCCGGTTCACCGGCTCAATAGAGGGGGATGCCGGTGAGCATGCCGTGCCCCCAGAAGATCAGCAGGGCGGTGAGCGCCAGCCCGGCCCCCACGCTGAGCCCGGTGCCGTACCAGTTGGCCGCCGGACGGGGATGACGCTGCCAGTCCCGCACCGAAATCCAGACAATGCCCACCAGTGCCCACAGGCCGATGCCGCCAAACAGCACCAGGGAGCGAGCCTCGCTGTTGACCGCCAGATGGGCACCGGCCCAGAGCAGGGTGCCGAGCAGTTGGGGATGCACCAGCCAGCGCCGCAGGTGGTTGGGGCCCTGGCCGGAGCAGAACAGGATCAGGGCGATGGGCATCACCGCCATCATCAGGGTCGGTCCCCAGGCGGGCAGAAAATAGAGCGGCAAGGGGCTGGAGGTGCGCCAGCCGGCGATGATGCAGGCGATGCCGATGAACAGCACCAGCGAGAAGAGTCCCTTGTAGCGATGCTCTCCCAACCGCTCGCGCAACCGGATCCTGTGGTCGGGCGCGAAGCAGGGGTAGAGGTGAGTCAGGGTAAACAGCAGTACCCCCAGGGTCAGCAAGATCATGGGTGGCTCCTTGTACTATGGGGGATCACTATGCCGCAAAGTCGGCGGCCAGAATACAGAAACCGCAGAAAAGCACTGGGGATACAGCAGGATAATGAAAAAAGCCGATCATCTGATCGGCAAGGTGTTTCGGGCTGACCAGCAGTTGAGCGGGTCGTCACCGCGACACGGGGCGGGGTTGGCCGGCGCCAGGCACCGGCCAGAAGAGGGTCAGGATCGCAGCAGGTAGAGCACCGCCACGTTGCGGGCCGTGAGCTGCAGGTTGGTGGTGGCGGTGGCCAGCGCCTCCGGCAGGGACATGGCGCGGTTGACCACGGCAAACACCGCATCCAGCCCGTGCTCGTGCACCACGCCGCAGTCGTCGGTCAGACAACCCGCGATACCGATCACCGGCTTGCCGAACCGCTTGGCACATCGTGCGACACCGATTGGCGTCTTGCCGTGAATGGTCTGGCTGTCGATGCGCCCCTCGCCGGTGATGACCAGATCCGCGTCGGCCACCGCCTCGGCCAACTTCAACGCCTCAATGACGATCTGGATGCCGGGTTTGAGCTCGGCGCCGAGCAGGCCCACCAGGGCCGCCCCCATGCCACCGGCGGCACCCGCCCCCGGGATCTCCTTCACCTGCTTGCCGAGGGCCTGCTCGATGCAGTCGGCATAGTGGGCCAGGTTGGCATCCAACTGCGCCACCATCGCGGGAGTCGCCCCCTTCTGCGGACCGAACACGGCGGAGGCCCCTTTCGGCCCGCACAGCGGGTTGTCCACATCGCAGGCCACTTCGATGGTGATCTTGGCAAGGCGCGAGTCCAGCCCGCTCAGATCGATGGTGGCCAGCTCGGCCAGACCGGCGCCGCCCGGCGCGATGGGGCTGCCGTCGCGTTTGAGCAGCTTGCCGCCAAGCGCCTGGATCATGCCGGCACCGCCGTCATTGGTGGCGCTGCCGCCGATGCCGAGGATCAGGTGCTTCACTCCCATGTCGAGGGCCGCCAGGATCAGCTCGCCGGTGCCACTGCTCGAGGTGTGCAGCGGATTGCGCAGCTCAGGCGCCACCAGATGCAGGCCGGAGGCCGCCGCCATCTCGATGACGGCGCGCTCGCCATCCCCCAGCAGACCGACGAAGCCCTCTACCTGGTTGCCGAGGGGGGCGGTCACATGGAAGGGCAGAATGCGGCCGCCGGTGGCATCCACCAGGGACTGCACCGTCCCCTCGCCGCCATCAGCCATCGGCAATTTGACGTAGGTAGCGTTCGGCAGCACCTGCTTGAAACCGGCCTCGATGGCATCGGCCACCGCCATGGCGCTCAGGCTCTCCTTGAATGAATCGGGGGCGATAACAATTTTCATATCAATTCCTTAGGCGAGGCCAAACACGCCAAACATCAGGGTGGAGACAACGGCGATGGTCAGACCGACCGCGGTTTCGTAGGGGATGAGCTTGAGCCGCTCACCCACGCCCATGTGGACGCTGCCGCCGGTGGCATGGAAGAAGGAGCCGTGGGGCATGTGGTCGAACACGGTAGCACCGGCGTGGATCATGGCGGCCCCCGCCAGGCTGCTGATGCCAAGCTCGAGCAGGGTGGCGCTGAACACGTTGGAGGCTACCACTGTACCGGCGGTGGTCGAGGCGGTCGCCAGCGACATCAGGGCACCGGAAATGGGGGCCAGCAGGTAGGAGGGTAGGCCGGAGGCGGTCAGGCCGCTGATCAGCACATCCTTCAGGCCGGAGTTGGCGATGATGCCCGCCAAGGTACCGGTACCCAGCAGCATGATGGCCACCGGCGCCATGCGGGCGAGACCCGAGACGGCAAACTGGTTCACCTTGCCAAACTTGCCCATCATCAGGGCGCCAACCAGGCCACCGAGAGGCAGTGCGATGAGCGGATCCACCACTATGCCGGCGATGGGGCGCAGGGCCAGCAGCAGGATGGCTACCAGCGGCGCACTGATGGCGGCGGCAAAGCCCGGCAGCTTGCTGCCATCGAAGCTCACCACCTCGTCGGCGGCGACCTTGCTGCCCTTGTTGTTGAGGCGCTTGGCCAGCCAGTAGGCCATCACCAGCCCGAACAGGCCCGGGATGATGCCGGCCGCCATCACCGAAGTGAGCGGCAGGTGGAAGGCATCGGCTGCAGCGATGGCATTGGGGTTGGGAGACATGACGTTGCCCGCCTTGCCGCCGCCGATCATCGCCAGCAGGATGGCCGCCTTGGAGAGATCGGCACGGCGGGCGATGGCCAGCGCAATGGGGGCGACCGTGATGACGGCCACGTCCACGAATACGCCGACCGCGGTCAGGATCAGGGTGGCCAGCGCCAGCGCCAGCAGAGCGCGGGTTTCGCCCAGCTTCTTGACGATGGTCTCGGCGATGGTGGTGGCGGCGCCCGATTCGATCAGCACGCCGGCCAGTACGCCCGCCGCCAGGATCCGCATCACCGCCGTGGTGATCCCCTGGGCGCCGCCGATCATCAGGGCGACGGTCTGGGTCAGATCGGCGCCGCCGATCAGGCCGCCGGCCAGGGCGCCGACGATCATGCCGTAAGCGGGTGGCACCTTCTTCAGGATCAGGAAGATGGCGATGGAGAGCGCCGCGAGGGCGCCAAGGGCTGTAACCGGGGTCATGACGGGCACCTTTCTAGTGAGTGAATGGTGGCCATTATGGTGATCCGGGATCGGAATGATTTGGTCAAAAAACCAAATATCAGCTTTTAAAAACGCAACTTTCTGTATATATGAACAATTCAACTGTCGAGATTGAGCCCGAGATAGAGCAGGAACTTGTCATCTAACTTGTTGAAATTCAACCCGGTTATCTGCTCGATCCGGGTCAGCCGATAGCGCAGGGTATTGGGGTGGATGAACAGGGCTTCGGCACAGGGATGCAGATCACAATCCTGCAAGAAATATTGGCGCAGCGTCTTCTGCAGTGTTCCCTTTGTATCCTCCTGTGCCAGCTTGTGCAGCGGAGCCCGCAGCTGATCCGCCTGCCAGGAGTCCGCCAGACTGCCGAGCAGTACCGGCAACCGGTAATCCTCGAAGAAATAGACCTGCTTGCGCGGCGCCTGCCGCATGCCGCGGCGCAAGGTGTCCCGCGCCGTCTGGTAGGATCGCGCCAGCCCGTCGGTGCCGGCGAAGTAATCACCCACCCCGATGCGCACCCGAAAGTGGGGGATGCGGGCCAGCAACTGCTTGATGCGACTGCGCTCCTGCTCTGACTGCCAGACGCCGTCGCTGAGCTGGGCAGGCTTGAGCACCACTATCTCGTCCAGGCCGTTGATGGCCACCAGATTGTCCCGCTCCGGGTTTTCCAGCAGATGCACCAGCTCCCGCAGCCGGGTCGGGTCGGCCTCCTCCAGCGCCAGCACCGCCACCACCCGCGGCTGGGCCAGATCCAGCCCGAGGAAGCGGGCCGCCTGCTGCAGCTGATCTTCGCGCCCTTCACCACGGATGAGCTGCAGCACCAGCTCCTCCTTGTGGCGCTTGTCCCACTGCAGCTGCTCGGTGAGTGCCGCCTGCTCCAGAATGAGCTCGGCGGTCATGCGCACCAGCTCGGCGTAAGCGCGCACTTCGTCCGGATCGCCCGAGATGCCGATGACCCCGAGCAGCTCCCCCTGATAGGCGATGGGCAGGTTGATGCCGGGGCGCACCCCCTTGAGCTCGCGGGCGGTGGCGTCGCTGATCTCCACCACCCGGTTCTCGGTCAGCGCCAGCACAGCCCCCTCATGGCGCTGATGGAGCCGCTCCGGGTTGCCGGACGCGATGATCAGGCCGTGCTCGTCCATCACGTTGACCGAGAAAGAGAGGATCTTCATGGCCCGGCTGACAATCTGCCGTGCGAGGGTGTCATTGAGCTGCATAGGTACTCCGCTGAACGAACCGGGCATAGCTTGAGGCGATGATGAGTCTCTGTGGCTCGTCCATCACCTTGACCGAAACAGAGAGGATCTGTATCGCTCGACTGACTATCTGGCGTGCGAGGGTATCGTTTAGCTGCATCACATCTCCAAAGCGGGGGCCAGACCGGCCACAAAGCGCCTGCACCGGGGCAAAGATGCCACATCTTCAAGACAAGCGAGGGGGGGCTCGCTAGAATAGGCCACTTTACGCTATATGCGCCCCGCCATGGAGCAGGATTTTCCCCTGCCCATGACGACTCACCCTTCCGCTATGGACTGAACTATGGATTATGAATTTCGCCGCAACCCGTTCGGCGGTTATCGCGCCCGGTTCTCCATGGGCCACGAGGCCATCGGTCAGTGGCTGATCGACGAAGTGGGCAAGGACGAGGAGAAACTCGACGAGCTGTTCGCCATCATCGATCAGCTCTCCAGCCGGGCCCGCACCGAATACCGGCTGCTTGGCGGCGACTACTCCCTGCTGCTGACCCACGAGGAGGCCGAGGTGAAGGCCAACGTCCTCAATATCGAGCAGGATGAGGATCTCGACGATCTCGCCTACTACGATGATGAACAGCTGGCCATGTGCGGGCTGGAAGATTTTGCCCAGGTGCTCGTCTCCTGGCGCGCCTTTATCCGCAACGAGGATATGGGCTGATTGACCCCATCGGAACAACCACGTCGGGCTCAAGGCCCCTCGCCCAACCAACAGGATTGACTATGTCTATTTACGATTTTGATGACGAACTGCCGGAAGACGAGCTGGAAGAGCAGCCGAAGAAACCCGCCCAGCCCAAGAAGAAGGGCAAGCAGGTGCTGAATACCCAGGTCAACCTGAGCCCGCGCGATGCCAGCCGCCTGAACGGCCTGCACGTGGAGGCCATCACCACCCTGGACGACGTCAGCCTGCCGAAGAACGTGATCTTCAAGGCCGGCCTGATCGCCCTAGGCGAGCTGGACGCCAACCTGCGGGCCGACATCATCGCTCGGGTGATCGCCGAATCCGGCCGCTGATAGCGTCGCATCCTTGCCAAAACCGGAGCCCAGCTCCGGTTTTTTTATGGTCGCTCGCCTGCTCTCTCCTGCCGCGTGGGGATCCGACCAGCTTATTGAGCCTTGTCTCATGGGATGTCCCATTGTTAAGGTGCGGCACTTTCATCGGCCCTGGAGACTCAATGTTACCTCTACCTGATTCACTCATCTGGGGAGCACTGGCGCTGGCCGTCTTGCTCTGTCTGGCCCGGCAGCGTCTGCCCGGCTTCATCATGCTGGCGGTCGCCCTGCTGGCGGCTCTCGGCCTCGGCCACCTGAGCCCAATTGCCCTGCTGGCCAGCGCGGCGGGTCTGCTGCTGGCCTGGCGTACCCCCACCCTGCCCCAGCCCTGGCGCGCCGTCGCCCTGGGCGCCGTACTGCTGTGGGCGGTGGCGCTGATGCTGCACCTCATCCCCGGCTTCACTAACCTGAAGGTGCTGGATCAGGTGCAGGCCGGCCCCGCCAGCGTGCCCTTCAACATGTACCTCAACCTCGACAAGCCGCTGGTCTTCTTCGGCCTACTGCTGGCCTGGCCCGCCCTGCTGGGCCCGGGCGGCGCCATTCAGTGGCGCAGGCTGGCGCTGCTGCTGGTGCCGCTGGCGGCCCTGCTGATCGCCGCCTGGCAGCTGGGAGCCCTCAAGCCCGAGGTGGGCCTGCCCGGCTGGTGGTGGCTGTTTGCCATCAACAACCTGCTGTTCACCTGCGTGGCGGAAGAGGCGCTGTTTCGCGGCTTCCTGCAGCAGGGGATCGCCGAGCGCAGCCAGCGCTGGCTTGGGGTGCTGGTGGCGAGCCTGCTGTTCGGCGCCGCCCACCTGGCCGGTGGCCCGCTGCTGGTGCTGTTCGCCGCGCTGGCCGGGGCCTGCTATGGCCTGGCCTTCCTGCTGAGCGGGCGCCTCAGCGTCGCCATCGCGATCCACTTCCTGTTCAACTTCGCCCACCTGGCCCTCTTTACCTACCCGCTGGCCAGCCGCTGATCCCCTCTGGGCGTGCCAACCGGCACGCCCCACCTCTTCGCCTACCTGTCCGCTCGCCCTGCCTCCCCATATGGGGCCTTTCATTTATTTGTAACAAAAATGTAAATAAAATGACCTCTGTGCCCGCCATAACAGTCACTTTCCTACGTGTCTCAACCAAAAGGACTTCATGATGCACAAGCCCGTCAGTTATGCCGCCCTGCTGCTGGCCAGCCAGTTTCCGCTGCAGGCGCTGGCCGATACCGATGTCTACCTCACCAACAACAGCCCGGATCCGGTCCAGCTGGAGATCCGCCAGAGCGGCTCCGGCGAGCTGCAGGCCGGCAGCCAGTGGATCCAGCACAGGACTGAGCTGGGCCCCTGGGAGAGCGCCATGGTGCTCAGCTTCAACCGCTACGAGGGGGTGAAGGCGGGCAAGAGCTATCTGTTCGAAACCCGGGTCACCACCCCCAGCGGCGACACCTATCGCCTCAACCAGCGGATGGAGGGCACCTGGTGGAACAGCACCCTGCAACACGGCGGCGAGACGCCGGCAGACAACTCAGGCTGGCAGAGCGATCGCGCCATTCACCGCCTGAGCGGGCCGCAGGAGCTGGCCTTCGCCGCCAAGTTCACCGGCCGCTACGACGATCTGCACTACATGCTGACCCCGCCCAAACAGGTGGAGCAACCCGAACCTGCCGAAACCAGGTTGAAGGTGGCCAGCTACAACGTCTGGGCGCTGCCGGTGATCGCCTCCAGCATCGGCGAGCGGCTGGCGCTGCTGCCCGAACACCTCAAGGGCTATGACGCCTTGCTGCTGCAGGAGGTGTTCGACGGCCGCCGCGAAGGCTTCCTGCAGGCGCTGGCCAAAGAGTACCCCTACCAGACCAAGGTGCTCGACAAGCCGGGGGTCAACATCCACGACGGCGGCGTGGTGATCGTCAGTCGCTACCCCATAGTGCGCGAGGCCCAGCTGGTCTATCCCCAGTGCACCGGCACCGACTGCTTCGCCGACAAGGGGGTGATGTATGCGGAGGTGATCAAGGGGGGCAAGGCCTGGCACCTGTTCGCCACCCACACTGCCAGCTTCGACACCGACGAGGCGCGCCGGCTGCGCCAGATCCAGTTCGGCCAGATGCGCACCCTGGCCGCCAGCCTCAATATTCCCGCCAGCGACACCGTCATCTACGGCGGCGACTTCAACGTCAACAAGCGCAAGTTTGCCGATGACTACGCCGGCATGCTGGCCAATCTCGACGCCGACGAGCCGGCCTACGGCGGCTACACCGAGGCCACCTTCGATCCCAGGATCAACCCCTATGCCGGCGGTCCGCTCTCCGGCGGTGCCAACGTGGAGTACCTCGACTATCTGGTGGTGAGCCGGGAGTACGGCGCCGCAAGCCACAACCTCAACAGTGTCTGGATCCCGCGCAGCAGCGACGGCAGCCTCTGGCCCGCCAGCAACCTCTCCGATCACTTTCCGGTCAAGGGAGAGATCAGTCGATGAAGCGCCGTTACGGCTTGCTGGCGCTGGCGCTGCTGGCCTTGTTGCTGCTCAACCTGGGCGCACAGGAGGAGCCGGCGCGCCCGGCCTCCACCAGCCAGGCCCCATCGGGCGCCGCTGCGCCCGTGCAGGCACAGCTGCCGGACTCCCCGGCGCTCGCCTCGCCGGTTGCCGCCACACAGGCCGGCTCCGAGCCGCCTCCCGCCAGCTGGCGGGCCATGCCGGAGGCGCTGAGCCAGCAGCTCGCCAGCGAGGTAAGCGACAGCGATCTGCCGCTGGCCGAGCGGCTGGCCAATCTGGAAGGTGCAGAGGCCAGCTGGCTTGGCGAGGGGGAGAGCCTGTTTCGGCTGCAGGGGCGCTACGCCCTGGCGCTCGAGCAGCTGGCGCAGGAGAGCGAGCAGCTGCCGCTGGCCGAGCGGCTGGATGCCCTCAGCCGCTTGCAGGATGAGTGGGTAGTGGAGCACCCGGATCTGGCGACTGAACTGTTCAACCCGGCGGCCCGGCTGCAGCAGGCACGCCAGCTGTGGGGAGACGAGGAGCTCGCCACCCTGGCCCACCACTTCCTGCCGGCTGCACAGGCCGAGGCGACCCTGCAGTTTGCCGCCAGCCGCCAGCAGCAGCTGGATCAGCGCAGCCGCTACCAGCAGCAGTTGACCGAGCTCGAGCAGCAGCTGGCAGCCAGCCGGGGCAACATGGACGAGGCGAGCTGGCAGCAGCACAGGGAGGCGGTGCTCGGCCAGTTCCGGCGCGACTTCTTCGCCCGTGACTCCGCCACACCAACGCAATGAAAAAAGGGCCCTGACGGGCCCTTCGTATTTCCCCGGCCATCAGGCCAGCGGGTAGCTGGCCGCCAGTCCGTTCTCGCAATGCCAGTTGGCCCACAGCTTGTCGTCACTGCCCATCAGCAGGGTGGCGAAGTTGCGGGTACGCAGGTAGACGGGGGCGCCGAACGGCTTGATAAGCTCGGCGCGGATCAGCCGGCTCTCATCGAGGTATTCGGGATCGTCGTTGGTCATGGCGAGGATCCCCATCCACTGGAACTGGGTGGGACAGGGGTGGACGATGCCGGAGGAGACCAGCTGGTGTACGTTGAGCCCCTCCCGCTTGTCCTGAATAACCCCGAGGCAACCCACGTGCACGTCGCCTGAGAGGATCAGGGTCTTGCAGCCAGGCTCCTTCTGGCGCCGCTGCCTGGCGTTGTCCAGCAACCGCATGATGAGGCGGGCCCGCTCCCCCTGATGGGCCTTGGCCCGCCAGTGATCCTTGAGATCGTCGGTCAGCTCCTCCTCCCAGGGGGTGGCATCGAACGCCGCCTCGGTGAAGGAGAAGTCGCGATAGACCACGGGCACCCCCGCCAGTACCAGCAGGTGGCCCGTGTCGCAGGCCGCCAGCGCGGCGTTGACCAGATCCCACTGGGACGGGCTCATCACCTGATCGCGGGTGCGATTGGCCCGGTTGTCCAGCGCCAGGATCTGGTAGCCCCGAAAACCGAGCAGCCAGGAGTGGTGATTCAGCGTCTTGTCCAGCAGCGCCCCGTTGGCACCGGTGCGCAGCTGGAACAGCCGGAAGTACTTGGTGGCGGCGGCATAGATGGCCTGATAGACCTCGCAGCGCTGCAGATCCTCGGGGTAGCTGCCCCAGCCATCGAAGATGTCGTGATCGTCCCACATCATGGCGCTCGGCACCCGGGCCAGCATGAAGGCAACCTCGAGGCGGCCCCACTGTTTGCAGTAGAGATCGCAATAGAAGCGGTCGAGCTGCTCCACCATGGCCCGGGTCGCCTTGCGCTTGACCTTCTCCGCCCGGTCCAGCTCGTTCCAGGCCTTGAGGGTCGGCACGCTCGTCCAGAGGGAGTCCGCATAGACCTGATCTCCTCCCATCAGCAACAGGGAGAAGGGATGGGCCTTGTGCTCCGCGGCCAGCTTGTCCCACATGACGTAGGGGGCCGGGGTGGAGGTGAGCAGCTTGAAGTCGGAGAAACCGTTGCAGGAGGCGTAGCCTATCCGCACCGGCTCCTTCTTGCCCGGCAGATGGAACTGCCACTTGTCGTATCCCGCCAGATCCTGCGCCGGCTTGTTGTCCAGCAGGATCTCGTAGTCGACGGGGGTGCCGGCCTTGCTCTTGGGACTGGCCTGCCAGACCAGCCGCCAGAAACCGCCTCTCGGGGTATCCGCCTGCTTGCTGGCGGCCAGCAGCTCGCCGTTGATCCGCACGGCTGCACTCTTGCAGCTGGCCTGCGCCATAAAACAGATGCTGTACTCGGTCTCTGACTCGAGGCCCAGCAGGGGCCCCATTACCAGACTGGTCATTTGTCATCCCTCCATGGTGAAACCCATGGAGCATAGCGAAGCGACCGCTATTTGATAGTGACCAGGTGGGCAAACAGAACGGGCCAGGGTTTGGCCCCGGCCCTTTCTGTTTGGTGCTGCGATGAACCGGCCTGTCACACCGGCCATGGCGAGGGGCGCTACGCCTTGCCCTTGAACTGCTTGACGCTGCGCTTGGCCTGGGTGCGACGGTTGGCCTGTTTGTCGCGGGGGGCGCGCTTGCCCTCCCCGCTGGCTGGCTTGTCGGTCACCGGGAAGCCGGTGAGCTCGGCCAGCGGCAGCTCACGCCCGGTGAGGGTGCGGATCGCCGCCAAGGTGTCGGCCTCGCCATGGCAGGTGAGGGAGATGGCGAGCCCGCTGCGCCCTGCCCGGGCGGTGCGGCCGATGCGATGCACGTAGACGGGGGCGCTGGCGGGCAAGTCCAGGTTGATCACCAGCGGCAGCGCCTCCACGTGAATGCCGCGCGCCATCAGATCGGTGGCCACCAGCACCCGCACCTTGCCCGCCTTGAAGTCGCCAAGCGCCTGCTCACGCACCGCCTGCTCCTTCTCACCGTGCAGGGCCGCCACCGCGATGCCCGCCTTGGCCAGCTTGCGGGCCACTCCGTCGGCGTCGTCCCGCGCGCTGATGAAGACCAGCACCTGCGGCCACTCGTGGGCCTTGAGCAGGCTGATGAGCGCCGGCACCTTGCTGCTCTTGTTGACCAGATAGAGCCGCTCCTCGATGTCGTCGGCCACGCTGTTGCGAGGATCCGCCTCCACCCGAGCGGGCTCTTTCAGCAGACCGGTAGCCAACGCCTCCAGCTCGGCGGGCAGGGTGGCGGAGAAGAGCATCTGCTGCCGCGCGTCCGGCATCGCCTTCATCAGCCACTGGATATCGGGCCAGAACCCCATCTCCAGCAGGCGGTCCGCCTCGTCCAGCACCAGAGTGCGCAGGCCGGCCAGGGTCAGCAACTGCTGGCCCAGCAGATCCCGCAGCCGCCCCGGGGTCGCCACCAGCAGCTGCGGCCCCAGCGCCAGCTCGGCCTGTTGCTGCGCCTGTTCCACCCCGCCGCACAGGGTCACCAGCCGCAGACCCAGCCCGGCGGCCGGCCCCTGCAACGCCTCGCTCACCTGCACCGCCAGCTCGCGGGTCGGCACCAGCACCAGCCCCTGCACCTCTGCCAGGGCGGGATCCAGCCGCTGCAGCAGCGGCAGGCCGAACGCCAGTGTCTTGCCGCTACCGGTGCGGGCCAGCGCCAGCAGATCCCGTCCCGCCAGCGCGGCGGGAATGGCCAGTTGCTGCACCCGGGTCGGGTGCTGAAGATTGGTTGGCAAGGCCGCCAGCAGGGCGGGGGCAAGGGCGAGTTGGTCAAAAGTCATGGCACGGTACGGATAAGCAAGTGGGAGGGCGAAGTCTAGTGAGCGGGGGCCCATAAGTAAAACCCAATCCTCCCAGGTGCCGGTTCCGGGCCGCCCCGCCGCGCCAGGGTGCCGCTGGCTACACTTCAGAAAACCTCTCAAGGCGGAGCGACCCGACCATGACCCGATCCCCCACCCTGCCCCTCTTGCTGCTGCTCGCCCTGCTGGGGCTGACCAGCCTGGGGCTCTCCCGCGCCGATCCCCAGGCCGCCCCCGCCGCCAAACCGGTGCGCATCATCAACGCCCACCTCGGCGAACTGCCTGGGCTGATCAATGCCGACAAGACGGGTCCTTTCGTCGATCTGGTGCGCGCCATCGACGATCTCTATCCGGATATCAGCATCCGGATCACCATCTATCCTCTCGCCCGGGCCATGGCCGGGGTGATCGCCGGCACCGCCGACTTCAGCCTGCCCGCCATCCGCAACCTGCAGGATGCCGACCTGCTGCCCTATCGCTTCAGCACCCGCAGTTTCGGCAAGGTGACCCACGTGCTCTACAGCAATACCGACCACATCATCACCCCCGACATGGCCTACGGCATAGTGCCCACCAAGCGGGATCTGCTGATCGAGGCGACCCCCGGCTTTCTGCCCATTCCACTGCAGCGGTCGATGAGCATAGAGCAGTCCCTGCGCAAGCTCTCCCGCGGTCGCATCGATGCCTTCATCTGGGCCCAGGAGGAGGCCGACCTGATGTTGCGCCGGCTCAAGCTCAGCAACATCCATCGGGAACATCTGGGGGATTTCGAGGATGTCTTCATCATCGCCAAGGGGCCCGCCGGCGACGAGATGGATCGCTTCCTCGGCGAGGCGATTGACCGGCTCGCCGCCTCCGGCAAGCTGGCCGAGATCTACGCCAGGTTGCACCGTCCCTATGTGGAGTGGCAACTCAAGCCCTCATCGCAGCCAGTCGCCACGTCCCCCTGACGGCAGCCGCCCATAAAAAAATCCCGCCGGGGCATGGCCCCGGCGGGATTTTTGTCGACCCGACGCGATTACAGCACGGCCAGGGCGGCGGCGTAGTTCGGCTCGTCGGCGACTTCGGCCACCAGCTCGCTGTGCAGCACCTTGTCGTGCTCATCCAGCACCACGATGGCGCGGGCAGCCAGACCCACCAGCGGGCCGGAGGAGAAGGCCACGCCGTAGTCCTGCAGGAAGGAGACGCCACGCAGGGTGGACAGGTTCACCACCTTGTCCAGACCCTCGGCGCCGCAGAAGCGGGCCTGGGCGAACGGCAGGTCGGCGGAGATGCACAGCACCACGGCGTTGTTCAGGCTGCTTGCCTGCTCGTTGAACTTGCGCACTGAGGTGGCGCAGGTCGGGGTATCGACGCTCGGGAAGATGTTCAGGATTTTGCGCTGACCGGCGAAGTTCGCCAGGGTCACGTCACAGAGATCCTTGGCCACCAGGGAGAAGGGCTTGGCCTGTTCGCCGGCAACCGGGAAGTGGCCGGCGACGGAAACCGGGTTGCCTTGCAGAGTAACGGTATTGCTCATGTTATGTCCTTGATTATCGAGGGAGGATCAGGGCCTCCAGTATAGGCCCGCCGGGCGGGGACAAACACCCGCCAATCACAGGGATATAGGATCGCCAAAGCACCCGTCTGGAGGAGCAGAGAGAAAGGGGGTTGACCTTGGACTTAACACCAAGGTTTACACTCGGCTCAGTCATCCAGGATCCCGCAGGGGCGGGGTCCCTCAAGAGGAACGCACCATGAGCAAATCCTGCTGCAGCCATCAGCACGCCGCCCCCATCAAGGCCGTCAGCAAGGCGGCCGCCTCCCAGGCCGAGCACAGCCACACCAGCCACTGCTGTGACAACACGGCAACGGCCAGTTGCGCGGCCACCCCGGCTCCCCACGATCATCAGGCGCGCGGGGTCGCCGACGTCCCCGGCGACGAAGAGCCCCCCAGAGGGGGCTGCTGCACCGACACCAAACACGACCACGGCCATCACCATGAGCAGGGTCATGCGCACGATCACGCCTCCGCCGCGGACGAGCCGCCGCTGGACGCCCCCGAGCAGAACAGCCGCCGCCACAGCTGGCAGGTGCTGGGGATGGACTGCCCCAGTTGCGCCCGCAAGATAGA
Organism: Aeromonas sp. S15(2024); assembly: GCF_041402265.1. Lineage (NCBI taxonomy): Bacteria > Pseudomonadati > Pseudomonadota > Gammaproteobacteria > Aeromonadales > Aeromonadaceae > Aeromonas > Aeromonas sp. S15(2024). The sequence continues at coordinate 139,168 of NZ_JBGLQY010000005.1, forward strand.
GACGGCCGTCAGCCGGGTGAGCGGCGTGCAGCAGGCCCGCGTGCTGTTTGCCACCGAGAAGCTGGTGGTGGATCTGGCCCCCGGCCTCTCCCCCGATCCCGTCACCGCCGCCGTGCTGGCCGCCGGCTTCCAGCTCAAGGGCGAGCGCGCCGCCAAGCCGGAGTCTGGCCGCGAACGCGGCCCGCTGCAGACCCTGCTCAGCAAATATTGGCAACCGCTGTCGCTGGCCGGCCTGATGCTGGTAGCGGCCCTGCTGCCGAGCCAGATCGGTCAGCCACTGTTTACCCTGGCCACCCTGTGGGGGCTGTGGCCCATCTCTCGCAAGGCGTGGGCGCTGACCAAGAGCGGCTCCCCCTTCGCCATCGAGACCCTGATGACGGTCGCCGCCGTGGGGGCCCTGTTCCTCGGTGAAACCGCCGAAGCGGCCATGGTGCTGCTGCTGTTCATGCTGGGCGAACACCTGGAGGCCTACGCCGCCGGCCGCGCCCGCGCCGGGGTCACCGCCCTGATGGCGCTGGTGCCCGACAAGGCGCTGCGCATCCGCACCACTGCCGAGGGCGAGGTGCGGGAAGAGGTGGCTGCCGATGAACTGCGTCCAGGCGACATCATCGAAATCGCCCCGGGCGCCCGTCTGCCGGCCGATGCCCGCCTGCTCGACGCCCTCGGCGCCTTTGACGAGAGCGCCCTGACCGGCGAATCCATCCCGGTGGAGCGCCGCCAGGGTGACAAGGTGCCCGCCGGCAGTCTGGCGGCGGATCGGGTGCTGCGCCTCGAGGTGGTGTCAGAGCCCGGCAACAACGCCATCGACCGCATCCTGCATCTCATCGAGGAGGCCGAGACCCAGCGCGCCCCCATCGAGCGCTTCATCGACCGCTTCAGCCGCTGGTATACCCCGGCCATGATGCTGGTCGCCCTGCTGGTGGTGCTGGTACCGCCACTCGCCTTCGGTCAGAGCTGGGACGAGTGGGTCTATCGCGGGCTGGCGCTGCTGCTGATCGGTTGCCCCTGCGCCCTGGTCATCTCCACCCCGGCGGCGGTCACCTCGGCGCTGGCGGCAGCCACCCGGCAGGGGGCCCTCATCAAGGGGGGCGCCGCGCTGGAGCGCCTCGCCCACATCGATACCCTGGCCTTTGACAAGACCGGCACCCTGACTCTGGGCAAGCCGCAGCTGACCGAACTGGTGAGCCTCAATGGCCAGCCTGAGGCCGAGCTGCTGGCGCTGGCGGCGGCCATCGAGCAGGGCTCCCACCACCCGCTGGCCCGCGCCGTGGTGATGGCGGCCGGCGAACGGGGCCTCAGCCCCGCTGCGGCCCAGGAGCTGCGCGCCCTGCCCGGTATGGGGGTGGAAGGTCGCATCGACGGCACCCTCTGGCAGTTGCTGGCACCGAGCCGGGTCGCCACCCTGGATGCGGCGATGCAGGCCCGGGTTGCCACCCTGGAGCAGCAAGGCAAGACGGTGGTGGTGCTCGGTCAGCCTGATGCCGCTCCGGCCGCCCTGCTGGCTCTGCGCGACCAGATCCGCCCCGAGGCGGCCCCGGCCCTGCGCGAGCTGAGCGAGCTTGGCCTGCAAAGCATCATGCTGACCGGTGACAACCCCCGCGCCGCCGAGGCCATCGCCGGCGAGCTCGGCATGGGCTGGCGCGCCGGCCTGTTGCCGGAGGGCAAGGTCGATGAGATCGCCAAGCTCGGTCTGACGCAAAAGGTTGCGATGATCGGCGACGGCATCAACGACGCGCCGGCCATGAAACGGGCCAGCATCGGCATCGCCATGGGGGGCGGCACCGACGTGGCGCTGGAGACCGCCGATGCGGCGCTGACCCACAACCAGCTCGGCGGGGTCGCCGCCATGATCCGGCTCTCCCGCGCGGCACTGGCCAACATCCACCAGAACATAGCGCTGGCGCTGGGGCTCAAGGCCATCTTCCTGGTCACCAGCCTGCTCGGCATCACCGGCCTGTGGATTGCGGTGCTGGCCGATACCGGCGCCACCGCCCTGGTCACCGCCAACGCCCTGCGCCTGCTGCGCAAGCGCTAAGCCGGCCGTTAACGGCACAACTTAAAGCCTCCCCCAGTGGGCGGCTTTTTTATTGCACCGCCTTCGACGGCAAAGAAAAAGCGCGGCTGCCGGTCGGCAGTCGCGCTTTGCTTACTCTCTCGGTGTTATCCCACCCTTGGCAAGGTGGAATTCAACCCTGGGCTGCCGAGCCAGCCCCGGGCTCGATGGGAATGACTACTTGGCGCTGCACTCCTGGATCACCGCGGTACCCGCCTTGGCACCGGCCGGGTCAACCTTCACCAGCACGCTCCACAGCCCTTGCGGCAAGGTGATGCTGTTGTTGGCGCTACCCGCCTGGGAGAAGGCGAACGGGTAACCGGTCTCCGCCTTCAGCGCACCGCCACCGTTGAGCAGGTACTCCTTGCTCCAGTCCTCATTGGCCACCTTGAACTCGGTGCTGCCGGTGTAGTTGAAGGCCGCCTGATAGATGGCGAGATCGCCATCCATCCCCTTGTAGCTCAACTGGTACTGGGGCTGAGCGGCCCAGCCGGAGAGCTCGCCCTTGACGAACAGGTTGTAGCCGAGCGGATTGCCCGCCACCGTGTCCAGCACCTTGCAGCTCTGCACCGGCTCGGTGAAGCTGACGCTCAGGGTGGGCTTGTCCTTGTTCATGGCGGTAAACACGAACTTGTAGCTGCCCGCCTTGGCCAGATCGAGCCCGATGTTGCCGGTATCGCCACCCTTGCAGAGGGTCAGCGGGGTGCCGACCACCAGCTTGTCACCGGCGTTGCAGCTGCCGTAGTTGAGGGGACCCCAGCTGGCATCCGCGATCTTGACGTTGGTGGTGCCCAGCTTGTCGCTGCTCACCTCGGTGGTGAACTCGTACATGAAGTTGCTGGTGAAGGTCATCTGGTTGGTGTTGCCCCACTCATCGAGGAACCCCTTCAGATAGACGGCGGTGTCACCGAACGGCGGTACCGTACTCAGGTCAGTCTTCTTGCCGACCGGCAGGCCGCTGCCCTGGGCACCGCTCTGCGGCTTGACGAACACCGCCGCCGACCAGGCCCCCAGGGTCAGGGTACCGCCATTGACGGCGGCATCGCGGGCGATGCTCTCGCCGCCGTGGTGGGCCGGGCTCAGCTGCAGGCTGGTCAGATCGATGGGCTGATCGTTGCCGTCACGGAAGTCGCTGATGCTCTGGGGAGCATTGGTGGCGTTGATCATCACCACCAGGCCGTCGATGGCCGGATCCAGATCCGCACCCGCATTGACGCCGTCATCCACCGTCATCACGATGAGGCCGGGCACCTGATCCGGGCCGGTATTGCGAAAATCGACCCGCTTGATCACCTCGGCGCCACTGCCCAGACGCAGCAGACGGGAGGATTGACGCAGCTCGGCCAGCTCCTGATAGAAGCCCACCATGGTCGCCATGTCGGCACCGCTCGGCTTGACGTGCTTGCCGAGCACCTGCTCGATCAGCGGATAGTTGTCGCCATCCTTGTCCTTGCGCGGCAGCCCCTTGTCGAAGTTGTTGTCGGCCAGGGTGTAGTCGACCCGGTTGTACCAGTCACCGGAGTCGTAGCTGTCCCGCTCCATGGATTTGGAGCGCAGCAGCTCGACACCGGCGTGGGTGAAGGGAATGCCCTGCCCCAGCATGGCGGTGGCGAGCGATACCCCCTGCATCCGCACCAGATCGGCCCCTTGCGGCGCCTTGTAGATCAGGTTGTCGAACAGGGTCTGGTTGTCGTGCTTGTCGACGTAGTTCTGGATTTCGGTCGGATCCTGGGCATAGCCCGCCGGCTGACCGTTGTAGTCGATGTCGGCCCCCTTCTTCGGCATCCCGTCCTTGTCGGTCAGAATGAAGTCCTTCAGGTTGCCGGCCATGCCGAGGCGCACCAGGTCGCTCTGATGCAGGGCGGTGGCGCGATCGACGCCGTCCATCTCGTTGGCATCCACCAGGGCGCCGTTGCCAAAGCCCTGGGTCTTGCGAATGGTGTCGCCGCCGTCGAACGGACTGCCACCGCGCACCGCATCCCGCAGCCGGTCGGAGAAGGAGCCGATGCCGGTGCCGGCCAGGTGTTTCTGGGTCGCCTGCACGAAGCGCTTGTCATCCTGCACCTCGCCGAAGTTCCAGCCCTCGCCGTAGAAGTACATCTCCGGGTTGACCTTCTTCACCGCAGCCAGCGCCTGCACCATCTGATCTTTCGGGTGGTGGCCCATCAGGTCGAAGCGGAAGGCATCGATCTTGTAGTCGCGGGCCCAGGTGACCAGGGAGTCATCCATCAGCTTGGCGAACATGGCGTGTTCCGGCGCCGTGTTGGAGCAGCAGGTGGAGTTCTCCACCGAGCCGGTCTCCGGATTGAGGCGCTGATAGTACCAGGGCACTATCTTGTCGAGCACCGACTTGGGCCCCAGGCCCGCCTCGTTGGTGTGGTTGTAGACCACGTCCATCACCACGTTCATGCCGATGTTCTGCTTGATGGCCTTGACCATTTCGCGGAACTCCAGGATGCGCTGGCTGCCCTCGGCGTTGGTGGCGTAGGAGCCTTCCGGGGTGGTGTAGTGGTAGGGATCATAACCCCAGTTGAAGGAGTCGACGCCGCGCAGGTAACCGTAAAGCTCCTGCACCTGCGGGTTCTCCTTGCTGTCGCCCCCTTGCAGATCGCCGAGCACGGCTGCGATGGTCTGGCCGCTGCTGCAGTAGCCGGCAAACTTGGAGTTCTGTACCTCGGGGTTGACCTGGCACAGCTTGCCGAAGTCGTCGCCGATGTTGGCGACCTTGGCCGGATCCTCGTTGACGGTGGCGATGTCGAACACCGGCAGCAGGTGCAGGTGGCTGACGCCGCTCTTGGCCAGCGCCTGCAGGTGCTTGACCGGCGCCGTGTCGGTATCGGTCAGGCCGAGAAACTTGCCGCGGTGCTCGGCCGGGGTGGAGTCGTCGTTGCCGGTCAGATCGCGGACATGGGCCTCATAGATGGTGATGTCGGCGGGGTTCTGCTGGCTGTGGGGCGCCTTCAGGCTGTCCCACCCTTCCGGCTTGAGGGCCGGATCGTCGAGATCCACCACCTGGCTGAACTCGGAGTTCATCGCCAGGCTCAGGGAGTAGGGGTCGGTCACCTGATAGGATTCCAGCTTGCGGCTGACCGGGTGATAGACCTGGATGTCGTAGCGGTAGAACTTGCCCACCAGCTCGCTGCCCCCCTGCACGCTCCAGCTGCCGCTGGCCTCGTCCAGGGTCATGGTGCGCTCGCCGAGCGACTTGTGCTGCTCGTCGAACAGCGCCAGCTTGACCGATCTTGCGGTCGGCGCCCACAGCCGGAAGGTGACATTGCCCCCCTCCACCACGGCGCCATAGGTCAGCTTGGTGGCCACCTCGCTGTAGAGGGCATCGAGGGCGCCGGCGCTCTGCACCAGGGTCGCCCCCTGCAGAATACCGTCGGCATCGGTGCCGATGGCCACCAGTTCACCCTTGAGCAGCGGCTTGAGATCTTTCCCGGCCGGCAGGGCGAAGGCGGCGGCATCCTTGAGATGCGGATACTTGGCCTGCTGCTCGGCAGTCAGGCTGGTCGGGGTAAGGGTGATGTAGGGGAAGTCGAACACCCCTTCCGCGTTGGCCTTGATGGTGCCGGAGTCGGTGTAGTAGAGACGGACATGGGGCTTGTCCTTGCCCCCTTGCCAGATCAGGGTGTTGCCGTCGATCAGGTGGGCACTGGCCCCCGCCACGCCGAAGGCGGCGGTGAAAGCCTCGGCCCGGCTGCCGAAGATCTCGTTCTTGCCGGCGACGATGGCCACGGTGCGGTCCGGATGATCGCTGAAGACCACCTTCATGTCGCTGCCGGTCAGGTTGGCCAGATCGCCGTTGCGGGCGATAAAGTTGATGCACCCTTCCACCTTGCTGAGGGGCACCACCCAGCTCGGACCGAAGCCGTCGACCGCGGCCGGGGTGTTGGCCTTGTCGTCCCAGCCCGCGTTGAGGCCGCTCTCGGCGGTGGCGTTGCAGGCGTCGTTGTTCCACAGGTGCAGGCTGTAGTTGGCGAAGGGGCCAGTGACCCCGCGGGCGGCGCTGGTCTGGGTATCCACCAGGGCGATCACCGCCTGATCGGGCCCGGCCACCAGCTGTTCGGCCGGGGGTTGTACATTGGGCAGACGGGCGACTGGGCCGTCCGAGGGTTCCGGGGTGGGGGAAGTGCTGTTGTCATTGCAGCCGGACAAAAGCGCGAGCAGTGAGGCTGTTACCAGCGCCACCTTGGTCTTTTTCATATCCATTTTTTTATAATTCCCGCTGTAGTTAGTCTCGATATTCGAGTACCCGGTCATTGCCGAGCGGGGCCATATTAATCAGCTGAAATCGTTTCAAATGTGAGCAGGAAGGCAAAAAAGTTAACCTCTTTCAACAAGATAACGTTTTCATAACGAAAATCGGATCGGGCTCACAGACCCGTCGTCCGTTTCGGCCCATACCAGCGGAAGGCGCGTCCAATTTCGGAAAAAAAGATTTCCGATCAAATGGATAAGTGAACAAGAGCGAGCAAAGGAGCAACCGGAGATGAAACGGATTGAGGAGCAGGCCAGGCGGCTGGATCAGGAGTATCAGGGGATTGCCCAGCTGTTCGACCAGTTCTGCCAGCAGGCGGGCACCCTGGCCGAGCAGTACCACTTCTTCAACTGGCCGGATTACGAGGATACCCCGCCCCTCGCCCGCGCCTTCACCCTGCTGGGGGAGCCACGGGAGCTGCGGCTGCGCTGCCAGCCGGGAGAGCGCGGCAGCCTGAGCGGTCTCATCCAGGTGTGCGGCGAGGATGGCACCGTCCACGCCAGCCTCGGCTTTCATCCCGACGGCCAACTGCAGCTGGAGTCGGGCCGGCTGCTGGACAATCCGCCCGGGCTGCTGCTCAAGCTGCTGCTCGGCGCCATCTGGCAGCACAAACCGGACGATATGCAGGGCCCGCCGCACTGATCCAGAAAACAGGAAGGGGCCTTGGCCCCTTCCTGCTGTTGCGGGCGACCCACCGGCCAGGATCAGGGGGTGCCCACCTCTATGGTGACGTGCACCAGCTCCTCGTGGATGGCGAGCCGGGCGCGGATCTCGCTGGCGGAGAGCGGCGCCGCCATCAGCAGGGAGAGCACGCAGGCATACTGCTGCTGGCCCACCCGCCAGACGTGCAGATCGCGGATCTCGGTCTGTGGCAGCTCGGCTATCACCTCGCGGATCTCTGCCACCAGCGGCGCATCCATCTCGGCATCCAGCAGCACCCGGCCGGAGTCGCGCAGCAGCCCCCAGGCCCACACCGCCACCAGCACGGCGCCCACTATGCCCATCAGAGGATCGAGCCAGTCGGCCCCCCACAGCATGCCCCCCACCAGCGCCAGAATCGCCAGCACCGAGGTGGCCGCATCCGCCAGCACGTGGATGTAGGCGGCGCGCAGGTTGAGATCCTGATGGCCGTGATGATCGTGTGAGTGATCGTGATGATCATGATGGTGGTCGTGGTGATGGTGGTGATGACCGTGATCGTCCTTGAGCAGCCAGGCACAGGCCAGGTTCACCAGCAGGCCGACGATGGCGATGGCGATGGCCTGCTGGTAGTGGATCGGGCTGGGATCCAGCAGCCGGAACACCGACTCGAACAGCATCATGCCGGCCACCCCCACCAGCAAGAGGGCGCTGGTGAACCCCCCCAACACCTCGATCTTCCAGGTGCCGAAGCTGAATCTGTGGTCGCGGGCGAAGTGGCGGGCGGCGCGGTAGGCCAGCACCGACAGGCCGAGCGCCAGCGCATGGGAGCTCATGTGCCAGCCGTCGGCCAGCAGTGCCATGGAGTTGTAGAACCAGCCGCCACCGATCTCCGCCACCATCATGATGACGGTCAGCAGCACGGCCCAGCGGGTCTTCTGTTCGGCCAGCGGATTCCCTTCGTGAACGACGGGTTGGTGGCAGTGGGATGAGGCGAGGGATGACATGGATTTCTCCTGAGGACGAGCATGCAATATACTATACCCCAGTATAGTTTTATTGATCGAGAGGATCCTGCATGTCACACACCATTCACGGCAAGAAGAAGCTGTTGGCGCGGGTGCGCCGCATCAAGGGGCAGGCAGGGGCACTGGAGAGCGCGCTGGAGCAGGAGAGCGACTGCGCCGCCATCTTGCAGCAGATCGCCGCCATTCGCGGCGCCGTCAACGGCCTGATGCTGGAGGTGCTGGAGGGCCACATGCGCGAACATCTCGGCGCCGAAGAGGCGACCCCGGCCGAGCGGCTGGAGGATCTGGATCAGGTGGTGCGGGTGTTGCGATCCTATCTGAAGTAAGGCCGGTGGAGGGGGCCGCGAGCGGCCCGCCTCATCCCGTTTACGGCTGGGCGGCATCGCTCCGCCAGCCCCCTCCCCTTTCAGACTTGAGCCCTCGCCGGCTTTACGCCATGATGACCGCCGATCATTGATCGCCATACTCTGGATTCCATTTCGCAAGGACCCCCCATGTTTGAACACGTCGATGCCTATGCTGGCGACCCCATCCTGACCCTGGTCGAGACCTTCCACAAAGACACCCGCGAGCAGAAGGTGAACCTGGGGATCGGCCTCTATTACGACGAGCTGGGACGCATTCCGCTGCTGGCCTCGGTGCAGCAGGCCGAAGCGCAGCGCGCCGCCGCCCCAGCCCCGCGCCCCTACCAGCCGATGGAAGGCGCAGCCAACTACCGCACCGCGGTGCAGCACCTGCTGTTCGGTGCCGACCACGAAGCGGTCAAGGCGGGTCGCATCGCCACCATCCAGACCATCGGCGGCTCAGGCGCGCTGAAGATCGGCGCCGATCTGCTCAAGCGCTACTTCCCGACCTCAGAGGTGTGGGTCAGCAATCCCACCTGGGACAACCACAAGGCGATGTTCGAGGGCGCCGGCATCAAGGTGCACGACTACCCCTACTACGATGCGGCCACCGGCGGCGTGCAGTTTGACGCCATGATCGACTGCCTGAGCGCCCTGCCGGCGAAAAGCATCGTGCTGCTGCACCCCTGCTGCCACAACCCGACCGGGGTGGATCTCTCCCGCGCCCAGTGGGACCAAGTCATTACACTCGTGGTTGAACGCCAGCTGATCCCCTTTATGGATATCGCCTATCAGGGCTTTGGCGACGGGCTGGAAGAGGATGCCTACGCCATTCGCGCCATGGTGGCCGCCGGCGTCAGCTTCTTCGTCAGCAACTCCTTCTCCAAGAACCTCTCCTTCTACGGCGAGCGCTGCGGCGGCCTGTCGGTCATCTGCCAGGATGCCGAAGAGGCGGGTCGGGTACTTGGCCAGATGAAGGCCACCGTGCGCCGCAACTACTCCAGCCCCCCCACCCACGGCGGCCAGATCACCGCGGCGGTGATGAGCCAGCCCGAACTGCACGCCATGTGGGTCGGTGAAGTGACCGAGATGCGCACCCGCATCAAGGCCATGCGCCAGAAGCTGTTCGAGGTGCTGAGCGCCAAGGTGCCGGGCCGCGACTTCAGCTACTTCATCAACCAGCGCGGCATGTTCAGCTACACCGGCTTCACCCCGGAGCAGGTGGACCGCCTGCGCGAGGAGTTCGCCGTCTATCTGGTGCGCTCCGGTCGCATGTGCGTGGCGGGCCTCAACAGCCGCAACGTCGACTATGTGGCCGACGCCATGGCCGCCGTGCTCAAGGGCTAAGCCCGCAGCCCCGCTCAGGCGGGGCTTTTTGTTTGTCCCGTTTGCTTGTGGAGTCCCTATGAACCTGATCGCGCCGTCTCCATTGCACCATCCGGCCCGCCTCGTCTCGCAGCAGGAGGCCTCATGGATCTGATCGCGCTGTCGCGACTGGGCGGCCGCCACCTGGTTACCCTGCACCTGCTGCTCGACAGCCAGAGCGTCACCCGCACCGCCGAGCGGCTCTGCACCACTCCCTCCACCGTCAGCAAGACCCTCAACCAGTTGCGGGATCTGCTCGGCGATCAGCTGCTCTACCGCCAGGGCAACCAGCTGTTGCTGACCCCGTTCGCCGAGCGGCTCGGCCCCACCCTGCACCGGCTGTTGAGCGAGCTCAACGGCCTCACCGGCCAGGGCGGCTTCGATCCCGCCAGCTGGCAGGGGCAGCTGAAATTTGCCCTGCGCGAGAGCGGCATGGTCTGGCCCATGGGGCCCATCCTGGCGCAGCTGATGCGCGAGGTGCCGGGCCTGGTGCCCGACATTCGCAACAAGGATGAGCAGGGGCTGGCGGCCCTGGCGGCGGGCAAACTCGACTTCGTGATCCTGCCCCACGATCAGAGCCAGCCCCTGCCCCGCCAGCAAGGGCTGGTGTGGGAGACGCTGCGCGAGGACAAGCTGGTCTGCCTGCTGCGCGCGGATCACCCGGCGCTGGCGCGGCCCTGGGATCTCGATGCCTATCTGAGCTGGCGCCATATCGCCATTCGTGATCAGGAGCTGGCCAACCCCTTCTTCGAGCAGAGCCTGGCCCAGTTGCAGGTGCGCCGGCAGATCGCCGCCATCCTGCCCGATTTTGGCAGTGCGGCGACCCTGCTGCGCCAGAGCGATCTGATCCTCACCGCCGTCAACGGCTGGGCCGAGCAGGCGGTCCCGCAAGGGCTGGTGAGCAGGCCGGTACCGTTTGATTACGGCGCCGTCACCCACAGCCTGGTGTGGTACGGCCCGGCCGGAGAGGAGCCGGCGCGGCGCTGGTTTCGCCAGCGGATCCTGCAGCTGGCCCGCGAGCTGGCATGATGAGGGCCGTACCCGGCACAACCTGTGCCGGGTACGACCGTACTCAGGGTTTCTTGGTGTAGATGGGACCGGGGAAAGGAGAGACGTTGCTGCCCAGCTCGGTGATGCGGGCAGCCCCCTGCTTGCGCACCTGATCGACCCGCAGCACGTGGTGCATGGGGATCATGGTGCGATTGACGTCGGCAAATTCACTCTTCAACTTCTCGTGGCTGGGGTCGACGATAAGCGCAGTGTGGTTGTCCCACACGAAGTTGGCGATCTCGATAAAGCCGAACAGCTGACCCTGGCTCACTTCCCTGACATAGACTTCGTAACGCTCGTTGTGGCAAATGAACTGCACTCGATATAAGGCGTTGGATTCACTCATGTTCGTCTGTTGATGGTGGGCGATTGACCCATTCTAGCCGCCACCTCGCAGAGCTCAAATAGACAGCAATCACAGTTACGTCATCTCAAGACTCAGGCAGCAAAAAAGCCGGCCAGCTCGTCGCAACCTTCATCAATAAACATGAAACTCCTTTGCGATCAGTGCATTGAATAAATCTTTCAGAGCAAGGGCGGCAGAGTGACGGGGCCAAGCCCCGCCGCCGCCAGCGCCGCGGCCAGTTGCTCCAGCTCCTCTCGCGTCGCCTCTGGCCAGCCCTGCGCCGTCCCGCGCACGCCGTGATGGCGAAAGCCGTTGAGGCGGATGGGCACGGGCCCCAGAGAGTGCAAGAAGGCGGCGAGCCCGCCATCCAGCGTGCCGTCGGCGGCGAGATAATCGCTCTGCCCCGGCACCTGCAGCAGGCGCACCTCCGCCAGCTTGCCCGCCTGCGCCAGCAGTTGCAGCGAGGCCAGCACCCGCTCGCGGCAATAGCCGGTCAGCGTGTGATGCACAGAGTCGTGCCACCCCTTGAGGTCGATCATGGCGCCGTCCAGCACCGGCAGCAGCCGCTGCCAGCCTGCCTCGGCGAGCGAACCGTTGCTGTCGAGCAGGCAGCCGAGATGGGCCAGATCCGGCGCCCCCTTGATGGCCGTGAACAGCGCGATCACGAACGGCAGCTGGGTGGTGGCCTCACCGCCGGAGACGGTAATGCCGGTCAGCAACGGGCCGTAGCGGCGCAGCAAGGCCAGCACCTCGGCCACCGTCATGGTGGCGGTCTTGGGGCTGGCGCTGCGGGGGCACACATCGAGACAGGCATCGCAATCGGTGCAGCACGCCGCCTGCCAGCTGACCCTTCCTTCGTGCAGGGTCAGGGCCCCGCTCGGACAGCCCGGCACACAGTCACCGCAGTGATCGCAGAGGCCGATGGTGTGCGGGTTGTGACAGCCGGGGCAGGCGAAGTTGCAGCCCTGCAGAAACAGCACCAGCCGGTTGCCGGGGCCGTCCACGCAGGAGAAGGGCAGCCAGCGGCTCACCGTCGCACAGCGCGCCGCCCCTGCCCGCCTGCCGCACTCAGTAGTCACACAGGGTCGCCTCGCGTCCCACCACCCGCGGCGCCCGCTGGCGGATCCCGGTCAGCTCGCTCGCCTCGGCGCCGAGGCAGGTGGTCTGCAGCCGCGAGCCTTCTGCCGCGAAGCGGGCCACGTCGCTCTTGCGGATCATGTAGCCGGTCACCCGCACCAGGTCGCTGTCCGCCACGTTGGCGGTGAACTCGCGCATGCCGATGGCGAGCGCCCCCTTGCAGAGCTGCAGCAGCGCCTGCGGGTTCTGGCGGATGGTGGGATCCAGGGTGAGGATCTCGCTGATCCCGGAGTGATAGAAGCCGTGGTGGGGCGCCAGCGCCAGCATGTGGCTGGCGGGATCCGGCTCCTCGCCATAGGGGATGCGCACCCCGGGGGTCACCCCGCGATCCACGCTGAGCCCACCCTGGGAGTGGAGCAGGGCGCGGCCGCCCCAGGCGTGGCGCTGCGGCGTTTCGCTCACGTGGCGGGCGAGCTGGGCCGAGATGCGATAGCCCAGCTGGTTCGCCTCCTCGTCACGGCCGTAGCGCTCCGGCAGATTCTCCTTGTCCATCAGAAGGTTGACCGCCTCGGCCATGCCGTAGATACCAAACATGGGCACGAAGCGCCCCTCCTCCAGCAGCCCCTCCTGCACCAGGAAGCTGTCGAAAAAGCCGGACTCCTGATGCAGGAAGGCGGCCCGCGCCTCGATCAGACGGGAGGCGAGGCGGCAGTAGTGGGGCAGCAGGCAGCCCAGGAAGTCGTCGATGCCGTGGGCCTGCTCGGCCACCCGCTTGAGGGAGACCCGTACCAGGGTATTGGCGCCGCCCGCCTGGGGCAGGGCGTTGTAGCAGCTGACGATGCCGAAGCCGCGCTCGTCGAAGGTGTTGCGATGCAGCGGGTAGTTGGCGATGTGGGGCTTGCTGCAGGCCGCTATGTTCTGCACCCCCTGCAGCAGCAGGCTGTCCGGGGTCTGCGCCGGATCGTGGAACAGGGTGAGGTTGGGGGCCACCTGCTTGAGCTCGCCGTCGATGCGCAGGATCAGGCGGCAGAGCCGGTTGTCGTCCGGGCCGATATTTACGTGCATGAAAGCATCCGGCAGTACCCGGTCCAGGTAGATCCAGAACCCCTTCAGCTTACGATAGAGCGCCTCGTCATCCAGCTCACCGACGAAGGGCAGCAGCAGGTGGTCGAGCCGGCCCAGCCAGACCGGCATGCCGGTGACGGAAGGCACGTGGTGGTAGAGGATGCGCAGGGCATCGAGCGCCTCGTCAAAATCCTGCGGCGGTGCCAGCTCCAGCCAGGCGGAGCCCTGGCGCAGAAACTTCTCGTAATCCGGCAGCACATAGCGCGGCTTGTAGGGAGCGTGTCCCTCGAACATGTCGCAGACAAAGCCCTTGGCCATCGCCTCGCTCACCTCGGCGGGCAGCTCGGAATAGGGCAGCGCATTCTCGGCGGCCAGCGCCAGGGAGTGGCTCTTCTGGGCTGGTGACAACAGGGGATCGCGCACGATGCGCTGGCAGGTTTCGGTGAAGGACATGGCTCGCTCCTCGACGGATGGGAGCTAAATCCTCACACTTGGGAGGTGTTTTTTGAAGTGACATTCACAACATGGCGGATATCCAATGAAGACATCCGCCATGCAGGATCACGGGCCTAGCCCAGCCAGGGCAGCAGCTGGGCCACGCCCCCCTGCCAGCGCAGCAGGAAGAAGCCCCCCATGCCGACCACCACCACCAGCAGGGTCGGCAGCCGCAGCAGGGTCAGCGCCGTCACCAGCAGGGTGGCGACCAGGTAGTCCGGATCCCAGCTCAGCCCAGTGCCCGGCTGATAGCTGAAGACGATGGGCAGCCAGATGGCGGTCAGCACCGACTGGGCCGAGAAGCTGAGGAAGGCCCCCATCTCGGCGCCTGGCTGATAGCGGGTCAGCCGCGAGAAAAAGGCGAAGCGGTTGAAGAAGGTGATCAGGGCCAGCAGGCCTATCATCAGCCAGCTCATAATTACCTCCTCATCCGGTGCAGCACATAACCCACCAGCATGCCGGAGAGCGCCGAGATGATGATGTAGACCTCCGCCAGCAGCGGCTTGGTGAGCAGCGCCATGGCCCCGCTCACCAGGGTGGCCGCCACCATGGGCAGGTTCTTCATGGCGGGAATGGTCATGGCGATGAAGGTGGCGGCGATGGCGAAGTCCAGCCCCATCTGATCCAGCCCGTCGATGTACTGGCCGGCGGCGATGCCGAGCAGGGTCGCCACATTCCAGAACAGATAGAAGACGAAGCCGGCGATGAGCGCGTAGGCCGGATCGAAGCGGCCGCTGCGCTCCCTGTCTTTGAGCGCCACCGCGAACATCTCGTCAGTCAGGAAGAAGGCGAGACTGGCGCGCCAGCGCAGGGAGAGCGGCAGCACGTCGCGGCGAAAGGTAAAGCCGTAGAGCAGGTGCTGGGAGGTGATGACGAAGGTGGAGCCCATGATGGGCAGCAGCGGCGTGCCCGCCCCGAACAGGGTGGTGGCCGAGAGCTGGGCGGCACCGGCATAGACCAGCAGCGACATCAGCTGGGCCTGCAGCGGGCTCAGCCCCACCTGCAGCGCCAGGGCGCCGCACAGGATCCCCCAGGGGATCACCGAGACGGAGAGCGGCAGAATATCGATGGAGGCGCGCCACCAGAGCGCGCGGGTACTCTCGGCCCCGACGGACGGAGAGAGGGGTGCTGACGGCATGGGATCATCCTTGTTGCGGCCACGGCGAGCCGGAAAAACTAGCACAGCACGGGGACGGATACCAAGAGGCTGCGGGTAAAGAAAGGAGGGAGCCAAAAAACAGAACGCCACCCGAAGGTGGCGCGCTGCTGAGAGTCAGGGCTGAATGATGATGGGGGTGCCGGGTTCGATGGCGTTCCACACTTCGTCCAGATCCTTGTTGAGCATGGCGATGCAGCCATTGGTCCAGTTGGACGGCTGCAGGCGGGTGTTGCCTATGCTGTTGCGCTGACCGTGGATCATGATCATGCCGCCCGGTCGCACACCCATCTCGTTGGCCGCCTTGATGTCGTCCAGATTCGGGTAGTTGATGTGGATGGCCTTGTAATAGTTGGAGTTGGTCTTCTTGTAGTCGAGGATGTAACGGCCTTCCGGCGTGCGCTGATCCCCTTCCCGCTGCTTGTGCCCCTTGGGAGCCGGACCCAGAGCGATCCAGTAGCGTTTGACCTCCTTGCCATCCTTCATCAGGGTCAGGCTATAACTCGATTTCTTCACCACCACCATATCGGCGGACAGGGTGGCAAAACTCAATGCGGGCCACAGCCCCAGCAAACACAGTAATACGGCTCTCATTCCATCCCTCGGCAAGCCTCTGGTAAGGGCTTTTCTGTTACCAAATCATCTGAACTGCACCGCCTGGTGTGGCGGGCGAGCGCCATCATATTGGATCGCCATCAATACTCAATATATCCAGAGAAACATATCCCGCGCCATCTTTTATAGATTGTTACAATTAACTGCCAAAACAACGGGATAACCCCCCTATCTCGGGATAGTCCCGGGCGGGACATTGGGGGAAGATAAGGCGCTTTTCACCTCTCAGGAACCTCACGATGCGATACCGACTCTCCCTGCTGCTCTTGCTGATCTGCTCCCCCCTGCAGGCGGCCGAGCCACTCTGGCTGCGCGAGCCCGCCCTCTCCCCCGACGGCAAGCAGCTTGCCTTCACCTGGCAGGGCCGCGTCTACCTGAGTGCGGGGGATGGTGGCAGCGCCGTGCCCCTCACCGACGGCAGCTATCTGAGCCAGCGCCCGCTCTGGTCGCCGGATGGCAAGCTCATAGCCTTTGCCGCCAACCTCTACGGCAACGAGGACGTGTTCGTGGTGCCGAGTCGCGGCGGCGAGATGGTGCGGCTGACCCGCGACTCGCTCCCCGATCTGCCCCAGGCCTTCAGCGCCGATGGCAAGCAGCTGCTGCTGAGCAGCCAGCGCCTGACCAACCCCGACGCCGATCACTTCGTGGCGGAGGGGTATCGGGCCAGCAACCTCTACTGGACGCCAGTTACCGGCGGCCCGCTGACCCCGGCCCAGCCCCTGCCGGCCACCCTGGCCCGCCCCCACGGCAACCAGCTGGCCTACCAGATGCCGGGCATGGACCAGCCGTTTCGCAAGCATCAGCACTCGTTCGCCGTCTCCCGGCTCTGGCTGTTTGACGGCAAGCAGCATCGCCAGCTGACCGAAGACAGGGTAGCCGCCAGCGATCCGGTCTGGGATGAGCAGGGCAAGCAGCTCTACTACCTGAGCGAGCGCAGCGGCGACTTCAACGTCTGGCAACGGGATCTGGCCAGCGGCCAGGATCGCCAGCTCACCCACTTCAAGGGTCACCCGGTGCGCGGCCTCAGTGCCTCCCGCCAGGGGGATCTGGTCTGGTCCTGGCAGGGGGAGCTCTACCGCCTCGATGCAGGCAGCGACACCCCGCACAAGCTCGCCATCCAACCGCTGTTCGCCAAGGTGCCGGCCGAACAGAGCTGGCAGCCCGGCCCCATCGACGAGGCCATCGCCCGCCAGGACGGAGAAGAGGTGATCCTGGTCAGCCAGGGGGATCTCTACGCGGTCGACACCCAGCGCGAGCGGGTACGCCAGCTCACCCGCCACCCCAGCGAGCAGTCAGCGCCGCGCTATCTGGATAAAGAGCAGACACTCATCTACCTCTCCGAACAGGAGGGGCCGGCGGCGCTGTATCGCCTCAAGAAGGCGCAGCCCGACACCCTGTTCAGCGCGCCCGGCACCCTGATCGAGGAGAAGCTGCTGGCAATCCCGGGCGCAGCCATCAGCGTGCCGACCCTCTCCCCCGACGGCAAACAGCTCGCCTTCGTGGTGGATGGCCAGGCCGTGCACCTGCTGGACTTGGCCAGCGGCAAGCAGCGCCAGCTGGTCGCCGCCGAGTTCAACCCCTCCCGCCATGCGGTGGAGCTGACCTTTGCCCCCGACTCGCGCCACCTGGCGCTGACCATCCAGCCCGACTCCAGCCAGCAGGAGATCGCCGTCATCGACACCCGGGATGCCAAGGCCAAGCCGGTCAACGTCAGCCTCAACGGCTATCGGGATGGTGAGCCGGCCTGGAGCCAGGATGGCGGCATCCTCTACTGGCAATCCACCAAGTACGGCGTGCTGGGCGCCGATGGCGAGCCCCTCGGCGGCAGCCTGCTCGGTCTCTACAGCAGCCGCGCCGCCAGAAGCGATTTCCTTGCCGAACAGGCGCCGCCCAAGGCTGGCTACGGCTTCGAAACCGACCGGCTGGCACACCGAGAGGCGCTGCAGTTGCAGCCAGAGGGCACCGTCCTCGCCAGCCGCATCGTCGACGATCACCTGGTCTATCTGGTGGAGACCAGCGGGGCCAACGGCGAGAGCGAGATCAAGGGCTACGCCCGGGATCTGCGCAAGGGCGAGACCAAGCTGCTGTTTGCCGAACAGCCGGGGCCGGCGCTGGCCAGCCTCAACCAGGATGCCAGCCTCGCCACCCTGGTGCGGGAGGGGGAAATAGCCCTCATCGATACCCGCTCCGGCGAGGCCAGCAGCCACCCCTTCAATCTGCTGATCACCGCCAGCTGGCAGGATCGGATGAGCGCCGCCTTCGACCAGATCACCCGCCTCACCCGGGACGAATTCTACCGGGCCGACATGAACGGGGTGGACTGGGACAGCTACGTGGCCGCCTATCGCCGCCTGCTGCCCGGCATCAGCAACGAGCGTGACTTCGGCAACCTGCTGGCGGAGCTGGCCGGCGAGCTCAATGTCTCCCACACCTGGGGCAGCGTCCCCGACTCCTCCCTGCGCATGCCGGACGACACCGCCAGCCTCGGCGGCTACTGGCGCGAGCGGCAGGGAGCGGTCGAGCTGACCGCCCTGCTGGCCGGCGGCCCGCTGGAGCAGGAGACGGACCTGGCGCCGGGCGCCCGTCTGCTGGCCGTCAACGGCACCGAACTGCACAGCCTCAACGAGCTGGATGCCCTGCTCAACCATCAGGCCGGCCAGCGGCTGGCCCTCACCCTGCTGCCCAAGGGGGCCAAGGAGCCGCACCAGCTGGAGGTCACCGCCATCGACCAGCAGCAGGAGTATCAGCTGCAGCTCGACGGCTGGGTCGCCAAGCGCCGCAACCAGGTAGAACAGTTGAGCCAGGGGCGGGTCGGCTACGTCTATCTGCCGGGGATGAACAGCGCCGTCTATGAGGAGGTGGTGGCCGACGCCCTCGGTCGCCAGCGCAACCGCGAGGCGCTGATCGTCGACGTGCGCTTCAACAAGGGGGGTTATCTGGCCAACACCCTGGTGGAGTTCCTGACCGGCAGCGGCAGCGCCCAGGGCATGGCCAGCAGCTGGCCGCGCCTTGGCAAGGGTGAGACGGACGCCGCCACCCGCCAGTGGACCAAGCCCTCGGTGGTGCTGGTCAATGCGGGCAGCTACTCGGAAGGCTCGGCCTTTCCCCAGTACTACCGCACCCTCAAGGTGGGGCCCATCGTCGGTGAGCCGGTGCCGGGCACCGGCACCATGGTGTACGGCCACACCTCCAGGCTGATCCCGGGCCTCGCCTACGGCATCCCGACCCTGGGACTGCGCAACCCCGACGGCACCCTGTACGAGAACCAGGAGCTGATCCCGGACGTGCAGGTGGCGCTGACCCCGGCCGACATGGTGGCGGGGCGCGATCCCCAGCTGGCAGCCGCGGTGCAGGCCGCCCTCGCCCAGCTACCGGCGGCCAGATAAGTCCGCCATAAAAAGAGGAGCCGGCCGGGCTTGCCCGGTCGGCTCCTTTGACAGACAGACATCAAGGGCGCCCCGCCTGTTGCGGGGCGCCCTTGTTGCATCAGGCCGGCTGCGTCTCGGCCGGCTGGCGGGCCAGTGCCAGCTGATACCTGTGCTCGGCCAGCTCCAGCTCACGGCGCGCCTCGTCCACCTTGCCGTCGGCACTCTTCACCGCGGCCACCAGCTGGTTGTAGCGATCCCAGCTGCCGTTGTACTCCTTCACCTCGGCCTGGTAACGCTGGCTGATCTCGTTGGACTGGCGAATGATGGCGTTGTTCTCATCGTGCAGCTGATCGATGCGGGTGCTCAGGCCCGCCTGGATGGCGCGGATCCGGCGATACTCTTCCGGGCCGTAGCTGCCGCTGTAGCTGTTGTACTCGCGCACCAGCCGGTTGATCTCCTGCACCGTCTGGCGGTTGCGCTGGTTCAGCTGGTTCAGCTCGCGCTGGTAGCGATCAAAGTTGCCCTTGAGCGTCTGCTGGCGATCCTGCAGGGCGGTTCTGGCCGCCACCTGCTGGCTGTAGTGCTCCTGGGCCGCCGCCAGGTCCTGGCGCCGGGTTTCGAGGGAGCGTTCCAGCTCGCCCAGATCCGGCAGCGCTTCCGTTACCATGGTGGGGTAGAAGGCGGCGATCTGCGGCGTGGTCACCTTCAGCGCCCGCACCGCATCGGCCCCGTTGGCCTGATCCCGGTAATCCACGCCGCACGGCTGCCCCTTGCAGACCAGGTCCGGGCTGGAGAACTTGTACTCGTGGTTGTAGACCCCGAAGCTGGAGGGATAGGCCATCACGGTGGCGAAGGAACCCCGCACCCCGTGCCCCAGCGCATAGTGATAAGTGCCCCCCGTGCCATCTTGCAGGCGGGAGTGGTTGAGCCCCATGTTGTGACCCAGCTCGTGCGCCAGCACCACGTCGCCACAGCCGGTGGCCGTGACATGGCTGAACATGCTGCCGGCATCCTGGGAGACATCCCCGTCGGCATACGCCTTGCGGCCATCGCTATAGGTCGCGGAACCACCAACCCAGGCCAGCCCGCAGCTGCCGTGGTCACCGGTCTGGGGGCGCATCAGCACCACCATGTCGGCGCCATAACGGGTGCGCAGGGTCGGTACCTGCTTGAAAGCCGGATCCTGCTGGTAGGTCACCGCGTTGAGCGCGGATTCGTCGGTGCCGCCATCCGGGTAGTTGACCTGCTGGTCGTGCACGCTCCGCACCGTCAGATCCAGGCCGCTGGCGGCATAGATCTGGTTGGTGACGTTGATCATGTGCTGGATCCGGGTCTGCGCATCCCCCTGATAGCGGGCCGCCAGCCCCGGGCTGTGCAGCACCATCAGGTCGATGGTTTCCGCCAGCACCGGGGTCGCCCCGAGCAATCCCGCAATCATGATCCCCAAGGTAGTTTTCTGCATGTGATCTTCCTTTTCTGTTGTTATTGGTGAGTCGGGATCAGGGCGTCATCGCCGCCATGACCCAGATCCAGCGGCGGGTTCTTGTAAACCCAGCCCTTGCCTCCCAGGGTCTCGACGGAGTAACTGCCTTGCGGCGTGCCGATGAACCCGAAAGTCGCTTGCTTGCCGACGGTGAAATTGACCGGATAGCTGTCACCGTCGACCCGAATCTCCCCTTGCCAGTTGCGCTCCCCGCCCCGCTGCAGCTCGACCTTTGTCACCCTGGCCTGCAGGGTACTGCCATCCGGCAGCGGCAGGGCTACGCTGTCACCCACCTGGGCCCGCTCCAGATCGCTGCCCTGCAGGGCGATCGGCTGGGGTTGCTCGACCGCATCGCCGGGCTCCGCCAGCGGAAAGTCCGCATCCACCTCGGCCGCCTGCCAGGGGGTCTCCAGCTGCTGGCTGCCATCTTCCCGCAGCCGATCCGGCTTGGTGGGGGGCGTGACCGGCGCCGGCTTGAGTTCGGGTACCGGCATGGCGGCGAGTGGCGTCAGCTCCACCAGCGGGGCCGACTCTGCCGCACGCGCCTCATCCCCTGTCGTCACTGCGCCGGGCGCCACCGGCTGCGACCACAGCCACCAGCCGATCACCCCGGCCAAGAGGGCGCACAATGCCAGCC
The DNA here is from genome assembly GCF_041402265.1 of Aeromonas sp. S15(2024). Taxonomy (NCBI): domain Bacteria; kingdom Pseudomonadati; phylum Pseudomonadota; class Gammaproteobacteria; order Aeromonadales; family Aeromonadaceae; genus Aeromonas; species Aeromonas sp. S15(2024). The sequence continues at coordinate 160,150 of NZ_JBGLQY010000005.1, forward strand.
CAAGCCCCCATTTCGCTCTCTTCATACTGATACTCCAGTCAAAAACAATCCTTATAAAACAATGAATTGCATTCAAAGTGAGGGGGCATGCTAGAAACTGGCGACAAGGCTGGCACCCCCCTATATGGGGCGTCTGAAAAATCGACGCTAGTGTTTGCGCACATCCATTTGAGTCGACAAAGCCAGCGCTGGCGGGGGCTGAGGAAGGGTTCGAATGATGCTTTTTTACTGCGATAAAACGTCCGTGAAAGCGACCGGCATGACTCCCTTCACCCCATATGGGTTAAGCAGATTTGGCTGTACCGGGAGGCGGGCGGCGGCGTACCCTGATGGCATTGATCAGGTCAAGGATGTTGCATGAACGGTTTGCGGATAACGGCGCCAGCACTGGGCTGGCTGGCAATTTCATGGCTGGCGGCGCCGCTGGCCGCCGCCCCCCTGACCCTGCAGGGCGGGACTCAAAGTTACAGCATCGATCCCGATACCCTGGCCATTGCGGTGAACCGGATCCCGGTCAGCGCGGGCCAGCCCGCCCGCCAGGTCGATCAGCTGCAGCAGGATGACCAGCAGGCCAGCTGGCGCTGGCCCGCCCAGGAGGCCAGGGTGGAGGTCAGGTTGGATGGCGACGACCTGCTGCTGACGCTTGCCAGCGACAGTCCCCGTCAGCTGACCTGGTACAGCCTGCCGAGAAACCAGACCCACCTCTCCCTCGCCATCGGCGAGGGCAGCCGCTTCTCGGTGCGCGACAGCGACTGGCTCGGCTATGTCGGCGACGAGCTGGCCGAGCTCAACACCCACTACGACCTCAAGCTGCCGCTCTGGAGCCAGGATGCGGGCAAGCAGACCTACAGCTGGATCCTGCAGAGCCCCTACGACAACCGGCTCAAGTTCAGCCGCCAGGGGGGCCGGCTGCAGCTGAGCGCCAGCCACGAGTTCAGCAGCTTCAACGCTCAGGCGCCCATGGTGGTGCGGCTGAGCGTGGGGGATGACTGGCTGGCCGGCGCCCGCCGCTACCGGGCGTGGTTGCAGAGCGAGGGGGCCTGGCAATCCCTGGCCGACAAGATTGCCCGCGTCCCGGCCGGCCGGCGACTGATCGGCGCCAGCCATGTCTACCTGTGGGGGGATGCCCTGCTCGATCGGCAGGACGTGAAGGCGTGGCCCGCTCTGCAGGCCAGATTGCAGCAAAAGCCGGAGTGGCTGCAGACCTTCAATGCCGAGGAGCGGGAGGCGCTGGCCGCCGCCCATCCCGAGATCTGGCAGCAGAGCCTGATCATGGCCGGCCTCAACCGGCTGATTGCCAGCCAGCTGCCGCTGCCTGCCCAGCAGGGCCCGCAGGCCCAGAGCAAGGTGCTGGCCCTGCGCCAGCAGTGGGTCAAGGGTCAGCTGGGGGATCTGCTGGTGCCCCAGGAGCGCTGGGGCCAGGGGCTGTCGCTGCCGGTGATCGAGGCGCTGCAGCAGGCGGGACTGCGCAAGCTGTGGCTCGGCACTCCGCAGTGGACGGCGGCCCTGCAGCAGGGCTATGCCCTCACAGCCGCCCAGCGCCAGGGCTATCTGGTGGGCAGCTATGACTCCTACGACACCGCCATCGCGCTCGGCACCAACGACAGCTGGCTCACCGCCCAGCTGCCGCCGGAGATCGGCAAGCGCTGCGCCATCGTCGAGGCCAACGGCAAGCCCAAGCCGGGCTTTGGCGGCGAGGGGGTCTATCTCAACCCCGGCTGCACCCTGCCCTTTGCCAAGAGCCGCATGAGCGAGCTGGCCAAGGCCAGCGGCATCAACAGCCTGTTCCTCGACGTGGATGGCACCGCCATGGCCTCCAACGACTACAACCCGGCCCACCAGCAGGGCAGCCAGGCCATGATCGCCGACCGCAACGCCCGCATGAGCTGGGTGGGGGAGCACCTAGGCTTGGTGCTGGGCTCGGAGGATGGCAACGCCCTCACCAGCAAGCCGCTGCTGTTTGCCCACGGCATCCAGAGCTGGGGCTTTGGCTGGGAGGATGCCGCCATGCGCAAGCAGGCCAAGTCCCCCTACTACCTCGGCAAGTGGTGGCCGGACGAGGCGCCGCAAGTCTTCTTCCAGCCCGCCCGGCTCAAGCCGCGCTACCTGAAGACGGTGTTCAATCCGGCGGATCGGCTGCCCCTCTATCAGGCGGTGTTCCACGACTCCGTGCTCAACAGCCACCACTGGCTGCTGGACAACCTGAAATTCCCCGGCATCAAGGAGGAGCGCGCCCTGCTCGGCCTGCTCTACAACACCCCGCCGCTGGTCAACCTGAGCCGCAGCACGCTGGCCAGTCGCCTGCCGGAGCTGACCCGGCTGAGCGAGCAGTTCGCCCCGCTGCACGAGGCGCTGTGGGACAAGGCGCTGGTGGGCTTTCGCTGGCGTGACGGGGTGGGCCGGGTGCAGGAGACCCGCTTCTCCGACGGCAGCCGGCTGGTGGCCAACTTCAGCTACAACTCCATCATGATCGACGGCCACAAGCTGGCGGGCCGGCAGCTGCTGGTGGCGCTCAAGGGCAAACCGGTCAGCGTGCTGAAGATCCAGGGCTAGGCCCGGCGGGGTGACGGGGGATCAGAAAGGGGCTGCCCCGCCGAGCGAGACAGAGGGCTGCGAATGAAGGTTGAGCCAGCGCCGGCGTAGGGTCTCCAGCGAGCCATCCTGGCGCATCTGGTCGAGGGCCTGCTGCAGGGCCTGCACCTTGGCCGGCTCCGTCGCCAGGTTGAGGGCGAAGTAATACTGCTCGCTGTCGTCATAGACGAACAGCGGGGTGAGCGCCTCGAAGCCGTGCCCCAGCTGGTGCATGTGGAAGGCCGCCCCCAGATCCAGCGCCGTCACCAGCTCCACCCGGCCGCGCAGCAGCATGCGAAACTTGTCCTCCTCGCTGTTGACGCTGACCGGCGCCAGCCCCTGGCGGATCAGCTGCTGGGCCGAGGCTGAGTTGCGTACCACGGCGATCCGGTAGTCGCTCGCCTCCAGCAGGCTGCGGGGCTGGATGTCGGTGCGCGAGCTCAGCCGCCACACCCTGATGGTGCGCGGCCCGACCGGCCCCACCCACTGGAACTGGTGCTCCCGCTCCGGAGTGCGCGCCACCGAGAAGAGGATGCTGCCCGCCCGATAGCGGGCATTCTGATAGGCCCGCGCCCAGGGCAGCAGCTGGATGTCACCGCGCAGCGCCAGGCCGCTGCGCGCCAGCAGAGCCTGCAGCAGATCCACCGAGAAACCGCTCACCGGCTGGCCGGCCAGCTGGTAGTTGTAAGGGGGCATCTGCTCGGTCAGCGCCTGCAGTGCCCGGGCCGGCTGCGCCAGCGACCCCGTCAGCAGCAGCGTGGCCAGCAGCCACCTCCACCGCGCTCTTGTTCCCACCCTCGACTCCTTCCCATGAAAAACAGACCCCTGCCGTGGCAGGGGTCTGACATAACGCATGTTCACCGGCTTGCGCCTCAGTGACTGGTGGTCGCCTCCTGGTAGTGGTGGCGGATCCAGCGTTCGAAGCCGGCCAACATGGCTTCCTCTGAGTCGCTATTGTCGGCGATAAGCTGGTCGCCGTGAACTACCCGAATGCGGGCATCGAGCGGTGCCCCCTCGCCGGCCGGCGGACGCTGACGGGCCGCCGCCATGCAAGCCTCGGCCTGTTGCCACGCCTCGGCCACGCTCTGGTTGCACACCGCGGCCAGCGGGCCGGCGCTGAAGCCCTTGCCGGTCAGGCTGCGCAGGGTCTCGTCATGGGTCATGCCGTTGCCCGGTCCCCAGTAGTGGGCGGCCAGATCCGGCCCGATGCGCGGGTTGTCGGTGAGGTAGCCGTCGCGCTTCAGGAAATAGGCGCGGGTCTGCTCCACCGCCATCAGCGCCAGCAGGTAACCGTGATAGGCACAGGCCGACTCCTGGTTGAGCAGGTGCGGGATGGCCAGCAGCGGACGCGGGCTCTCCACCCCCAGGATCTGGCGCTCCCAGCGGCGGGCCAGCGCCAGCACGGCAGCCGGGGTGCGTTCAGGCTCGTCCATGGCGTAGAGATCCCGCTCAAAGTAAGCCACCAGCGCGATCTGGCGCTCGTTGAAGGCGCGAAACGGCTGGCGTGCCTCGATCATCGCCTTGATCAGCGCATCCGGGATCGGCTCCCCCGCCGCGTTCCTGGCGTAGCGCTTGAGCCAGTCCGCGTCATCCAGCAGGCTGTCGCAGAACATCGACTGGGTCTCGGCGTAGGCCATGGAGGTGGGCGGGAACTCCTGGGAGAAGCAGGGGGCGTTGCCGGTGACGTTGGCAAAGTGCGCCGCATGGCCCCCCTCGTGGAACAGGGTGTTGAGCCCGCTCCAGCCGCTGCCCACTTGGGCCGGGTCGGCCAGGCTGGTGAAGTTGACCACCGCCGGCACCCACTCCCCCTCCTGCCAGAAGCTCGGCACCGGGCCGTGGCAGAAGCCGTTCTCGTATTTCCCCTCCCGGGTCAGCAGATCCAGGGTGAGGCTGGCGCCGCGGTACTGGATGCCGAGGCGGCGGAAGCTCTCGACCCAATCCTGCAAGGCGCGGGAGAAAGGCACGTAAGGGTCGAGCTGGCGGGTCACGTCGCCGCTCACGCTGTAGCGCAGGTTGTGGGGCAGCAGAGCCGCTTCCCCCTTGGCCGCTTTCAGCTCGGCCAGGCTCTGGTGCAACCGCTGCTCGGTGCCGGCGATGAAGTCGTCGAGGATGGCGAACAGCTGCGCCGGGCTCATCTGCTCGTTCTTGTGCACCTTGTAGTCGAAGTAGTCGCGATACCCCATGGCCCGGGCGAAGCGGTTGCGCAGCGCGACTATGGCCAGGTAGCCGTTGTCGACCACCCAGTTTTCCAGGGTGTGGAACATGGCGAGCGCGCTCTGGCGCACCGCCTCGTTGCTACTGGCGGCCAATGCCGTGCTGGCGGCGGGCAGACTGCCGACCACCTCGCGGCCCTGTTCGTCCAGCAAGGTCAGCTTCAGCTCCCGACGGCGGGCGAACAGCGCCGCCTCGGCGGCCACCAGCTCGTCCATCAGGGCGGCGGCGTCCGGCGCCTCGATGACGTTGCATTCGAAGAAGGCGATCCAGCCTGCCAGACCGCGCTTGAGCTCGGTCTCCTCGGCCATGGCATGCATCTCCCGCAGCACCGGCAGGCGCGCCGGATCGGCGCAGAAGGCCTTGTAGGCCTGCTCGGCGGCGGTGAAACCTGCCTGATCGTCACTGGTGCCCATGTAGGTGGACCAGAACAGATCCTCCTTGCGCCTGTGCACCTGCAGGTAGTCGGCGTTGAGCTGGTTGAGATAATTCCTGGCAATGGAACTCATAAATTCCCTCTTGTTATGGGGCAGCACGGGGTGCCCACTCCTTTATTGGTGAAATGCTGACTCATTCACATTTTCTGCAAATAATCCGGCAAATGGTGCGCCGGGATGCGCGCGAACACGCTACCAAAAGCGAGGGTTTCTGTCTGCTGGCTATACTGGTGTCAAACTTCTCAATTGGCGTGCTGTCGCGCCAAGCCTTTGAAAGTTAATTAAATGTTAAATGAAAAATAATCAGGGCCAGCCGACAGACTGGTCACCACCAGACCCGCATGGGAAAGTTAAGGAAGAGACTATGTTCAAGCTCGGTGATATTGCCGTGAGCCGCAAATTGATGCTGTTGCTCTCACTGGCGCTGGTCGGCTTCATCGCACTGCTGCTCATCTCCGCCAGTGCCCTGCAGCGCAATCTGATGAGTGAACGGGAAGCCAGGCTGCAGGCCGTGCTGGATCTGGCCATGAGCCGGATCCAGGCGCTGGCCGCTACCCTGCCCGCCCCGCAGGCGCAGGCCGAGGCCAGGGCCATGCTCAACAGCATGCGCTTTGACGGTGACAACTACCTGTTCGTGCTGGACGAGAACCGCCGGATGCTGGTGCACCCCGTCCGGCCCGAGCTGGTCGGCCAGCAGATGGGCGAGAGCGGATCCGCCACCGCCGGCGCGCACTGGCAGCGGATGGTGGATCTCGGCAGAGGGGGTCAGCAGGGTCGGCTGGAGTACCAGTGGGTCTCCCCCTCCGGCGAATCGGCCCAGAAACTGTCGCTGGTGGCCGGCTATCAGCCCTGGGGCTGGATCCTCGGCTCCGGCGTGCTGCTGCAGGACATCCAGGCCACCATCTGGTCCCAGTATCAGCTGATGGGGGGCGCCACCCTGCTGGTGACCCTGCTGATGGGGCTGCTGGGCTTTGCCATCAGCCGCTCCATCGTCAACCCGCTGGCCGAGATCAACCGGGCCATGCAGCAGGTGGCCGCCGGCGATCTGGTGGTGAGCATCCCGGTGCACGGCAAAGATGAGTTGGGGGCCGTCGCCAGCTGCACCAACCAGGGGCTCAGCGCCATCCGGCACGCCCTGCTGGAGGCGAGCCAGGGGGCCGGCAACGTGGCAGATGCCGCCCTGCGCATCGCCGCCTCCGCCGAACAGACCAACCAGGCGGTCAACAGCCAGCGGGATCAGTTGGCCCAGCTCGCCACCGCCATGAACGAGATGAGCGCCACCATCGCCGACGTGGCCGGCCACGCCGAGAACACCGCCCGCGATACCCAGGACGCCACCAGCGAGGCCGGGCTCGGCAACCGGGACGTGCACGCCAGCGTGCACGGCATCCAGGCGCTGGCCAGCGAGGTGGAGCAGGCCACCCTGCAGGTCAACCAGCTCAAGGAGGGGGTGATGCAGATAAGCGAGGTGACGGCGGTCATCAGCGCCATCTCGGAGCAGACCAACCTGCTGGCCCTCAACGCCGCCATCGAGGCGGCCCGCGCCGGCGAGCAGGGCCGTGGCTTTGCCGTGGTGGCCGACGAGGTTCGCCAGCTGGCGAGCCGCACCCGCCAGTCCACCGAGGAGATCCAGAGCACCATAGCCCAGCTGCAGCAGCGGGCGGTGAGTGCGGCCGACGCCATGGACGCCAGCCGCAAGCTGGCGGAGAGCAGCGTCGGCCAGTCCGAGAAGGCGGGCCAGGATCTCTCCCTCATCGTCAACCACATCCAGCACGTCAGCGACATGGCGACCCAGATCGCCACTGCGGCGGAGCAGCAGAGCATGGTGGCGGAGGACATGAACCGCAACGTCAGCGGCATCAACGACTCGGCGCTGGAGATGTCCCAGTCAGCCTCCCAGCTGGCTCAGGAGAGCGAGCTGCTGGCCGGACTCTCCCGCAGCCTGGACGAGCGGCTGGCCCTGTTCAAACTGGGCTCGGCCAGCCACCAGCCGGCGACCCAGCCGCGGGTGCCGCAACCGCCGCGGCAGGAGGATCGCCCGCGCCTCCGCCACTGATCCGTCCTGGCTTGTCGCAGCGCACGCCCCCGCCAGATCGGCTGGCGGGGGCGTTTTTCATTGCGAAAAAATGCCAAATATTTGCATCTTGTCGACCTGTTCGACGAACTTGATGCCGTGACGCCGAGTTAATAGCCATTTAAAAACAGAAAGTTAAGTGTTTGCTCTACTCCGATGAGGTCAAGCTGTAAAGATTTACACTTAATTATTTAATCAAAAATAGTCATGATGAGTTGTCGCCAAACGCGACACCATGACCCTTTATGTAGTCATTTGGCAAACTGGTTGAAAGGCCAGGACGCAAAGCCTCCGGTCTAAAGACATGTCGTCCAGGATAGCGGGGTTGCCACACAGTGTTTCGGGGAACGCCCCTGCCAACTTGACTGCCCACATCTGTCGAACAGAGGAATGTATGGCAGCAAAAATTCAACTCAATCACGTCGCTGCAACCCTGGCCCTGCTGGTCAGTGGCAGCGTGCTCGCCCACGGCTACATCAGCCAGCCGGAGTCGCGCAACTATCTGTGCAAAACCGGCGGCAACAGCCAGTGCGGCGCGGTGCAATGGGAACCCCAGAGCGTGGAAGGCCCCTCCGGCTTCCCGAATGGTGGCCCTGCCGACGGCCAGATCGCCTCGGCCGGCAGCGCCAGCTGGAGCGAGCTGAACGCCCAGACCAGCGACCGCTGGACCCGCCGCGAGGTACAGGCCGGCCCCTTCGCCATCAGCTGGACCTTCACCGCCAATCACGTCACCCGCAACTGGCGCTACTACCTCACCAAGCAGGACTGGAACCCGAACCAGCCACTGACTCGCGCCTCCTTCGAGCTCACTCCCTTCTGCGTGGTGGACGGCAACATGACCCAGCCGCCCAAGCAGGTCACCCACCAGTGCAACCTGCCCGAGCGCACCGGCTATCAGGTGATCCTGGGAGTGTGGGAAGTGGGTGACACCAGCAACAGCTTCTATAACGTGATCGACGCCAACTTCAAGGGCGGCACCCAGCCACCGCTGGAATGGAGCCAGGGCGGCACCATCTACCCCTCCACCGAGCTGGCGGTCGGCGACAAGGCCAGAACCCTGGTGTTCGACGCCAACGGCGTGCGCCCCGATCTGCAGACCGAGCTGACCATCGCCAGCCCGGAGCAGGGCCAGAAGAACAACTGGACCCACGCCCTGGCGAGCAAGATCAATGCAGAGCAGAGCCAGATCCGCGCCGGCCAGCAGAGCGGTGAAGGCCAGTTCAACCCCGTCTACGGCCAGAACCCGGTCTACTTCAAGGCCGGCAGCACGCTGGAGCGGGTCGAGATCCAGCTCGAACAGCAGCAGCCACCGGTGAGCAACAGCGTCAGCGTGAGCGGCCTGGAGAGCGACTACCTGCTCGACGAGGGCAAGCTGACCCTCAACTTTACCGTGGCCGCCGAGGGTGATCTGACTGTCACCAACACCCTGTATGATCACGCTGGGGCCGCCAAGGGACAGACCAGCGCCGACATCAAGGACAGCAGCCACAGCTTCACCATGCCGCTCACCGGGCTCAGCGCCGGTCACCACCAGCTGGTGATCGAGGGCAAACCCAAGGCCGGTGGCGATGCGGTGCAGCAGACCCTGGATCTGATGCTCAAGGATCCGGCCGCCGGCGGTGACTACCAGTTCACCTTCCCGGAGGGGCTCAAATCCTACACCGACGGCACCAAGGTGCTGCAGCCCAAGAACGGCAAGGTCTACCAGTGCAAGCCCTTCCCCTATCGCGGCTGGTGCAGCCAGTGGTCGGCCAGTGCCACCCAGTATGAACCCGGGGTCGGTAGCAATTGGCAGGATGCCTGGATCCTGGTCAACTGATCCGCAGGCACAGCACGACACCATCAACAAAACGGGGAGCCACTGGCTCCCCGTTTTCTCTGGTGTTCTCTGCTGTGACAGCTCAGATCTGGAAATCGATGGCGGGCTCGCCGCCCATGGCGCGGGCCTGAATGTCCGCCAGCGCCAGCTCAGGGTTGCAGAGCTGGATGAACTGCCAGGCGAAGTTGTGCTGGAACTGCCCCTGCTTGAGGCCGATCCAGGCGGTGTGGGGCGCAAACAGCCGGCTGCCGTCCAGCTGCACCAGCCCCTTGTCGCGCTGGGTGTCGAACGCCATGTCCGCCAGTATGCCCACCCCCATCTCCAGCTCGACATAGGTCTTGATGACGTCGGAGTCCTGTGCGGTCAACAGGATCTGCGGGGCGATACCGGCCTCGGCAAACGCCTCGTCCACCCGCGCCCGCCCGGTCAGCCCGGCCTGATAGGTGATGATGGGCCACTGGGCCAGCGCCGCCAGGGTCAGCTCCTGCTCGGCACTGAGCGGATGCTGCTCCGGCACCACTATGTTGTGGTGCCAGCGGTAGTAGGGAAACGCCACCACCCCTTCGCTCTTGTCGAGCTGCTCGCTGCTGATGCCGATGTCCACCTCGCCGGTCTGCACCAGCCGCACTATCTCCTCCGGACCGCCCTGGCGCAGCTCCAGCTGCACCAGCGGGAACTGCTCGCGAAACGCCTTCACCACCCGCGGCAGGGCGTAGCGGGCCTGGGTGTGGGTGGTCGCCACCAGCAGCCGGCCCGAGTCGCGGTTGGCGAAGGTGCTGGCCAGCTTGCGGATGTTCTCGGCATCCCCGAGGATGCGCTCGGCGATCACCAGCAGCTCCTTGCCCGGCTCTGTCATGCCGAGCAGCCGCTTGCCGTAGCGGATGAACAACTCGATCCCCAGCTCCTCTTCCAGCTCGCGGATATGGCGGCTGACCCCGGACTGGGAGGTAAACAGGGCATTGGCCACCTCGGTCAGGTTGTAATCCCGCCGTGCTGCCTCCCGAATGATTCGCAACTGCTGAAAATTCACGTCATCGCCTCCTGCGCTGACCGGCCGGTCGGGGCCCTCCCCGCCGCCTTGTTGTTATCTTGTCTGGCTGCCCGAGCCTGAACTCTGACCGCCATACTGCCCCTGTTGCATCCCAGGCGGGCAGACCCCGCCCTGGTCACGCTGCTTGCCTGCACGGCCCTCCAGGGGCTTGCTACTTAAATCTGGTAATCCGGGTAGAGCTGGGCCTGTCTGGCCACCAGCCGCACCCCCTGGCCCGGGCTGAAGGCGCGGGCCGCCTCCTTGCTCAGCTCGGCCTCGAAGTGTGCACCGTTTGTATCCCCATTGCCACGCAGTTCCACCCGGATGCGCGGCCCCATGGGCAGCAATCTGGTGATGGTGGCGCTGATGCCGCCCGGCGCATCCGCCGGCACTATCTCCAGCTCGTGGGGACGCACATAGGCGACGGCCGCGCTGCCCTCCGCCAGCTGGGAGCTGATGGGCCCGCCCAGCAGCTGCTCGCCGATGCCGAGCCCCTGCCCGGCCACCCGGCCGCGAAACAGGTTCACGCTGCCGAGGAAGCTGTGCACGAAGGAGCTGGCGGGCTGGTCGTAGACCTCGGCCGGGGTACCGATCTGCTCGACCCTGCCGGCGTTCATCAACACCACCCGATCCGCCACCTCCAGCGCCTCCTCCTGATCGTGGGTGACGAACAGGCTGGTGACGTGCAGCTCGTCGTGCAGCTCGCGCAGCCAGCGGCGCAGCTCCTTGCGCACCTGGGCGTCGAGGGCGCCGAAGGGCTCATCCAACAACAGCACCTTGGGCTGCACCGCCAGCGCGCGGGCCAGCGCGACCCGCTGACGCTGGCCGCCGGAGAGCTGGGTCGGGTAGCGCGCGGCCACATGGCTGAGCTGCACCAGATCCAGCAGCTCCTTGACCCGGGCGCGGATCGCCGCCTCGGCCGGTCGCTCGCGGCGCGGCTTGACCCGCAGGCCAAACGCCACGTTCTCGAACACCGTCATGTGGCGAAACAGGGCGTAGTGCTGGAACACGAAGCCGACGTTGCGCTCTCGCACGTGCAGATCCGAGGCATCCTCGCCGCGGATGATGACGTGGCCGCTGTCGGCCTGCTCCAGCCCGGCGATGATCCGCAGCAAGGTGGTCTTGCCGCAGCCGGAGGGGCCGAGCAGCGCCACCAACTCACCGTCGTGAAAGTCGAGGTTGATGTCGGCCAGCGCCGCGTACTGGTTGAAATGCTTGTTGAGTCCTTGTACCTGAATGCTCATGGCAGCCTCTTGAATTCGGTGATCAGTGAGAGTGAGTGGGCTGGGCACGCAGCCGGGCCAGCAGGGTTTCCCCCAGCAGGGTGAAGATCCCGAACAGGGCCAACAGGCTGGCTACCGCGAAGGCGGCGCCGGTCTGGTACTCGTTGTAGAGGATCTCGATGTGCAGCGGCAGGGTGTTGGTCTGGCCGCGAATGTGGCCGGAGACCACCGACACGGCGCCGAACTCCCCCACCGCCCGGGCGGTACAGAGCAGCAGGCCGTACATCAGGCTCCAGCGGATGCCGGGCAGGGTGACCCGCCAGAACATCTGCAGGCCGCTCGCCCCCAGCATGATGGCGGCCTCTTCCTCTTCCGGGCCGCGCGCCTCCATCTGGGGCAGTAGCTCGCGCACCACGAAGGGCACAGTGATGAAAGTGGTGGCCAGGATGATGCCGGGGGTGGCGAAGATCACCTTGATGTCGTGCTCGCTCAGCCATTCGCCAAACCAGCCGCGGCTGCCGAACATCAGCACGAACATCAGGCCCGCGATCACCGGCGACACGGAGAACGGCAGATCGATAAGGGTGATGAGCAACTGCCGGCCCGGGAAGCGGAAGCGGGCGATGGCCCAGGCGGCGGCGATCCCGAACAGCAGGTTGAGGGGCACCGAGCAGAGGGTTACCAGGGCGGTGAGGCCGAGGGCACTGAGGGCGTCCGGCTCGCTGATGGCGTGCCAGAAGAAGGCCAAACCAGGGCTCAGCGCCTGGATGAAGACGGTGGCCAGCGGCAGCAGCAGCAGGGCGGCAAACCAGCCGAGACCGACCGTGATCAGCAGCCACTTGACCCAGACCGGCTCGCGGATGACAGGGGGCTGGCGCACCGAGGTAGTCGGCGCCGCCTCGCCCGTGGACAGCGTCAGGCTTGCGTTGGATGCGTTCATATCCGGCTCCCTCCGATACGGGCCCAGCTCCAGGCCTGCAACTTGTTGATAAGCAGTAACAAAATGAAAGAGATCAGCAGCATGACCACGGCGATGGCAGAGGCGCCGGCATAGTCGTACTCCTCCAGGTGGCTCATGATCATCAGCGGCGCGATCTCCGACACCATCGGCAGGTTGCCGGCGATAAAGATGACTGAGCCGTACTCCCCCACCGCCCGTGCGAAAGCCAGGGCAAAGCCGGTGAGCAGAGCCGGCACCAGGGTCGGCCACAGCACCCGGATGAAGGTCTGCCAGCGATCGGCGCCCAGGCTGGCGGCGGCCTCCTCCTGCTCGGTTTCGGCTTCCCGCAGCACCGGCTGCAGGGTGCGCACCACGAAGGGCAGCCCGATGAAGGTGAGCGCAATCACCACGCCGATGGGGTTGTAGGCGAGCTCGATGCCAAACGGGGCGACCCACTGCCCGATCCAGCCGTTGGGGGCGAAGATGGCGCACAGGGCGATGCCGGAGACGGCGGTGGGCATGGCGAACGGCAGGTCGATCAGGGCATCCACCAGTCGACGACCGGGGAAGGTGTAGCGCACCAGCACCCAGGCCAGGATCAGGCCGAACAGGGCGTTGAGCAGCGCAGCCACCAAGGCGGCCCCGAAGCTCAGACGAAAGGAGGCAAGCACCCGCGGCGAACCTATCACCTGCCAGAACTCGGCCAGGGTCAGATTGTTCACCGCGAACAGCACCAGCGCCGAGAGCGGCAGCAGCACCAGCACGCCCAGATAGAGCAGGCTGAAGCCGAGGGTAGGGCCGAAGCCCGGCAGCACGGAATAAGAACCAAATCGCATAACGCATCCGTTTGTTATGAAAAACATTAGATACAGCGATTCTGCGCACTCCTGTCAGGGGCAACAAACACCAATAACGCCTTTGCTAAGCACTTTTTTATCTAACAACGACATACAAGGCTTTTAGAGCCATAAAATGAAAAAAGGTCTTTTATATAAATAAAAGACCTAAAAATGGAGCGTCGTGCAATGTACCAAGCTATCCAAATCAGACTGTGGTGGTGTCGGCTACCTGCCCTCCTTCTCTGTTCCAAACCTGTGAGATCAAGGCTCGCCGCTTAGCGAAAACTCAAGGCCGCCCGCCGCTCCCACACCGCCGGCGTCGGTGCCACCACCATCTCGGCCCGCCGATAGAGGGTGCCGAGCAGGTTGAGCCCCTGGTGCCACTCGCCGTGGCCGGACTGGGCATTGAGGTGGCCCACCTCGCCGGCATCGAACAGCGGCACCTGCCACTGCCGGCTCCAGTACTCGGCCCGCTCGAAGCTCATCCAGGGATCGTTGCGGCTGGCCACCAGCTGGGCCGACACCTTGAGCGAGCCTGCCAGCAGCTCGTCTGGCAAGCCGAAGCGGGCCGGATCCGCCGGCGCCACGATAAACAGCGAGGCCACCTTGTCGGGCTGCCGGCGCGCCGCCGTGATGGCCGCCAGCGCGCCGAAGGAGTGGGCCACCAGGTGAGCCCGCCCGCGCCGGCTTTTGAGCTTGCTCGCCAGCTTGGCGCTCCAGACCGTGAGGTCGGGCCGATCCCACGGCAGCCCCACCATCCGCTGCCAGTGGGGGAATTGTTGGTGCCAGCGGCTCTGCCAGTGATCCGGCCCGCTGTTGTGCAGACCGGGAACCAGGAGGATCTTGTTCATCTTGGTGCTCCTATCAGCTGGCACAGGGGCCAGTTCAGTTGACGATGGCCGGCCGCTCAGCGACCCGGCTGGTAGATCTGGTCAAACAGGGCGCCCTGGGCGAAGTGCTTCTTCTGCGCCTTGTCCCAGTCCCCTTCCAGATCCTTGACGGTGAACAGGGTCAGCTGCGGGAACTGGGCTGCGGTCTCCTTCAGGATCGCCGGGTTGCTGGGGCGGTAGTGATATTTGGCGACGATGCGCTGCCCCTCGTCGGAGTAGAGATAGTCGAGGTAAGCCTTGGCCACCGCCTCGGTGCCGTGCTTCCTGGCCACCTTGTCCACCACAGCCACCGGCGGCTCGGCCAGGATGGAGACCGACGGCACCACCAGCTCGAACTTGTCGCGATTGCCGGGCTGACCCAGCACCAGCAGGGCTTCGTTCTCCCAGGCCAGCAGCACGTCGCCGAGGCCGCGCTCGATGAAGCTGGTGGTGGCGCCACGGGCGCCGGAGTCCAGCACCTTCACGTTCTTGTAGAGATCGCCGACGAACTGCCTGGCTCCCTCCTCGCTGCCGCTCTTCTTCAGGGCGTAGCCCCAGGCAGCCAGGTAGTTCCAGCGCGCCCCGCCGGAGGTCTTGGGGTTGGGGGTGACGATGGCCACGTCCTTGCGCACCAGATCATCCCAGTCCTTGATCTGCTTGGGATTGTCCTTGCGCACCAGGAACACGATGGTGGAGGTGTAGGGCGCCGCATTGTTGGCCAGCCGGCTCTGCCAGTCGGCGCCAATCAGCCCCTGCCTGGCCACGGCATTGACGTCGTAGGCCAGCGCCAGCGACACCACGTCCGCTTCCAGCCCGTCCACCACGGCGCGCGCCTGCTTGCCGGAGCCACCATGGGACTGGCTGACCACCACATCGTCGCCGGTCTTCGCCTTCCACTCCCTGGCGAAGGCGCCGTTGTACTCCTGAAACAGTTCGCGGGTCGGATCGTAGGAGACGTTGAGCAGGCGGATCTCGGCGGCATTGGCCTGACCAAGGGCCAGCAGGGAGAGCAGGGTCAGGGCGGTCGTTCGCAGTTTCATGGGGATACTCCATATCTCGTTGGGTTGAGTTCAGCATGCCGCGGGCTTGTTATGCCGAGAACCAAGAAATAACGCTTTGCTTATCTCATTTGCTCATATCAGGAGGCCGCAGGCGCCATTCGCGCACTCTGTGAGCCAGGCCGCGCTGGCCCGGTGCCGGCTGTGCCATCATGGATACAAGGCAGGCAGATGACGAACAGGAAGTCGTTATGTGGATCAATGCAGAACCCGTCAATGGTGCCCTGGTGTCGCTGGCCATCGGCCTCATCATAGGGCTGGAGCGGGGCTGGCAGGTGCGCCAGCTGGGGGACAACCAGCGCATCGCCGGGATGCGGACCTACGGTCTCATCGGCCTGCTCGGCGGGGTCTGCGCCTTGCTGCTGCCCACCCTGGGTCCCTGGCTGCCGCTGCTCGGCCTGCTGGCGGTGGTGATTGGCTGCGGCCTCTCGGTCTGGCTGGCCCAACGCTGGCAGGGGGAGTTCGGTCTCACCAGCTCGGTGGCCATGCTGCTCACCTATCTGCTGGGGCTGATGTCGGTGCTGCTGAGCCCGAGCGAGGCGGTGGCCTGCGCCGTGCTGGCGGCGCTGCTGATGGGGCTCAAGGGCAAGATCCAGCAGGGGATGCTGTTTCTGAGCGAGACCGAATTTCACGCCACCCTGCGCTTTTTGCTCATCTCCCTGGTGCTGCTGCCGGTGCTGCCCAACGAGGAGATGGGCCCGCTCGATGCCTTCAACCCCTTCAAGATCTGGCTGATGGTGGTGGTGATCGCCGGCATCTCGTTCTGCGGCCACTTCGCGGTACGCCTGCTCGGCACCCGCGCCGGGCTGGTGCTCACCAGCATGCTGGCCGGGCTTGCCTCCTCCACCGCCCTCACCCTGCAGTTCGCCCGTCTCAACAAGGAGCAGGGGGGGCTGGAGCGGCTGCTGGCCACCGGCATCCTGCTGGCGGGGGCCACCATGTGGCTGCGACTGCTGGTGCTGGTGCTGCTCATCCACAACGAGCTGGCGATGCGCCTGGCGGCGCCCCTGCTGCTGCTGGCAGCCACCGTCTACGGCTTCGCCTTCTGGTTCTGGCGCCAGCGCGAGGAGCTGACCGACGGCCCGGTGCAACCCCAGACCAGCAACCCGCTCGATCTCGCCACCGCCATCAAGTTCGGCCTGCTGCTGGCGCTCATCGGCTTCATGGCCACCCTGTTGCAGAGCAAGGTGGGCAACTCCGGGGTCTATCTGCTGTCGCTGGTCTCCGGCATCACCGACGTGGACGCCATCACCTTGTCGCTCTCCCAGCTCTCCCACAAGGAGCTGGCGCTGGAGGTGGCGGCCCGCGGCATCCTGCTGGCCGGGCTGGTCAACTCGCTGGTGAAGGGGCTGCTGGCCCTGGGGATCGGCGGTCGCCGGCTGGGGCTGCGGGTGCTGCTGCCCTACTTCGTCTCGGCCCTGCTGATCCTGCCGCTGATCTGGCCCGGTGCCTGAGGTTGCAGCAAGTGACAGCCTGACGCCGCCAAAGTGCTCGCGTATACTGGCTCCTCTTGGCACATGAGAGGAGCGGTAGCATGGCAAGCGATTGGGACAAGGTTCTGGCGGGCGGCGCCCTGGACAGCCAGAGCGAGGAGATAGCGAACGACCGGATCCGCGGTCAGGCGCTGCTGGCACAACTCAACGCCTCCCCGGCCGGTGACCAAGCCCTGCGCCAGCGCCTGTGCGGTGAGCTGTTCGGCCACTGCCCCGACTCCTGCTGGATCAGCACTCCCTTCACCTGCGAATTCGGCCGCAACATCCACATCGGCGAGAAGACCTTCTTCAACTTCAACATCACCATTCTCGACGTGGGCGAGGTGCACATCGGCAGCCATGTGCTGCTGGCCCCCAACGTGCAGATCTACACCGCCACCCACACCATGGACTATCTGGAGCGACGCAACTGGACCGCCTACAACAAGCCGGTGCGGATCGGCGATGACTGCTGGATTGGCGGTGGCGCCATCATCTGCCCCGGCGTCACCATAGGACCCCGTTCCATCATAGGGGCCGGCGCCGTGGTCACCCGCGACATCCCGGCCGACTCGGTGGCGGTGGGCAACCCGGCGCGCGTGATCCGCAGCCTGAGCCCGGACGCCCCCCGCGGCTGGGAGCTGGCCCTGTGATCTGGCTCGCCCTGCTTCCCCTGCTGTGGACGGCCTGGCTCGGCCTGGCCGACGCCAACTGGTGGCCGCTCGCCATCGTCACTACCATGAGCCTGCTGACGATGCTGGCCTACGCCCACGACAAGCGCCAGGCGGTGCGCGGCGGCTGGCGCATCCCCGAGTCCCGGCTCCACCTGCTCGAGCTGTTCGGCGGCTGGCCCGGCGCCCTGCTGGCCCGCCACTGGCTGCGCCACAAGACCCAGAAGGGGAGTTATCGCAGGGTATTCTGGTTCATCGTGCTGCTGCACCTGACCCTGTGGGGGCTCTGGCTCGGCCGTCCGCTCTGGCAGACGGTCTGACGCGAGCAAAGCAGCCTCTCGACATTCCCGTCCACCCCCTTGCCGGCCATTGCAGCCGGCAATCGGGTATGAGACAACAGATGGCAACAAGGCTGTTTTCTCGTTTATTCATCGGCAAGGAGTCATTCATGACCATGTGGACCGGTATCGTGCTGATCGTCTTCATCAGCGCACTGTTCGGCTTTCTCAGCAAGCGGGCCCGCTACCAGTTGGGGGATGCCCGCATCACCGATCGTCTCGGCAAACAGGACGTGCTCATCAACCAGCTGCAGGAGCGCATCGCCAATCTGGAGGCCATCGTCATCGAGGAGGAGAAGCGCCGCCCGTTCAAGGAGCTCTGATCCGGCAAGCCGGGCGGCAAACCGCCAGCCCCCGGGCTGCAAGGATTTGCCGCCGCCCTCTCTCGCGCTCGCTCGCCCTCTGCCTGGCAAAAACTAAATTCACCGCAGGATCAGTCCCCTGCCATTTTCAGACTAAATTTTCGCCAAGCTGGCCCGTTCCCTGCTCCGTCATGACATCAGTAGTACGGAGAGTGACATCATGATCGCCATCGGCACCCTGCTTCCCCTCGCCTCCCTCGCCCTCAAGCTCGGCAGCAAGCTGCTTGGGGACAGCACGCCACCGGCCCAGACCGACCCCCCCGTGCAGGAAGAGCGGCTCGCCCCCACGGTGCAGAGCCTGTTCCAGCGGCTCGGCGTCAGGGATGCCAACAGCGAGCAAAACCGCCCCGCCATCAACCACTTCATGGGGGCGCTGATGCAGACCCTGGGGCAGGAGTTCTCGGGCCAGTCGCTGCCCCAGGCCATCGACGCCGCCCGCACCCAGCTGGCAAACGGTACCCAGAGCACCCGTCTCGACGCCCTGCAGGGCGAACTCGACACCCTCAAGGGCTCCCTTGGCAACAGCGACCTCAGCCTCGAACAACTGCTCTTCGCCTTCAAGCAGACCCTGCCCAATGGCAAGGGGGAAGGCGTCGGCAAGCTGCTCAATGCCAGTGCGTGAACGGCGGTGAGCAATAAAAAACGGCAACCTCCTGGTTGCCGTTTTTGCCGGGCCGGATCCCATGATGCCACGCTAGGGTAGTGAGGAAGGTGGAGTCAGCATCGCCTCTGCCAGCGCACTCTGCCCGCGATCCTGCAGGGCATTGGCCGCGCCCAGACGATCCGCCGCCTCCTTGTTCTGACCCAGCTTGAACTTGCCGACCAGCCCGGTTATCTCGATTTCGATGCCGACGACCGCCTGCACCATGGCCTCGAGATAGTCTCGCGGCGCATCCGCCATCTTCCAGGGGGTTGGCTCTGCGGCTTCATGGGTGCGGGTCAGATTAGCCAGCAGCCGGCGCACGAAGCGGGCATCGTCGCGGATCTGGATGCGACCGTGAGCATGCACCACGCTGTAGTTCCAGGTCGGCACCAGCTTGTGATGCTCCTGCTTGCCCGGATACCAGCTGGGAGAGATGTAACCATCTGCAGCCTTGAAGATCACCAGCACCTCGTCGCCGTCTTTCACTTCCTTCCAGAGCGGATTGTTGCGGGCCACATGGGCACGCAGGACGCCATGATCCCCCTCTCCAGCATCCAGCTCGAACGGTAGGTGGTTGGCATTCAGTCCCCCTTCACCATGGGTGATCAGGGCCCCCAGCGGATAGGCTCGGATCAGCTGGTGCAGCCTCTCGGGATCGGTAACGGCGAAATGGGGTGGTTGATACATAAGGGCTCCTTGAGCGAGGCACTGGCGTCCATGCAGAAGCCCATTCTTGCGCAATCGGGAGTGGCAGGCGATGGCATAGACATATAAAAGAGGGCCTGGGCCCTCTTCGTTTCATTCGGCTTGGCAATCAGCCGCGCTTGGCCAGCCAGGTTTCGGCGGCGACCAGTGCGCCTTCGATCTGCTCGCGGATGACACCAACCCTAACACTTAATGAAATAAAATAATTATTAATCAACATGTTATGATGATTTCGTCGTTGACGAAAATCGGACTAGGTTGATAGATTTCCATTTGATATCCTTTGCTTCTTGAGAGTAGGCAATATCATTCCCTCTTCCATTCTTTTATACCTATATTCTCTCGGTCCCGTCCTTGGACAGGCTAAGGACATCCACTACCCAGTCAAGTCGTCCAGATATAGAAACTTGCTATGTTTCTTGCGGATAAAACAGCCAAAAAACTATCGCATACACACTATTTTCTGGGTCAAAAATGCGCATCTGGCCAAGGTATATAATAGAACTATCGTCTGGCATATCATCACTACCATAAATCTTCCGCCGCAGGGTATCTCGGTGCTCAATACAAATTATGATTACTATATTCATCTACCTCGGTGTCACACAAAACACGGCCAAGGCAACTACTTGGTACAAAAAAAACCGCCATGCAAGGGTATGGCGAAGCACAATTGTCCTTAGGTAAAATTTACCTCTCTGGCAGTAGTGTGCCTCAGGAGAACGAACTGGCATATTACTGGCTTAGCAAGGCTGCAGCACAAGGAGAAAGGGAAGTATTATTGCAATTATGGAAAATAACCGATAAGGACATTCCCCCTCCAGGATTCGATCTAGATAGTATGATTGCACATTACGAGCTGGATGACCTAGATGATCCCGACGTTCAATTTTTGCTGGGGATTAAAGCATCTTGCTTTATATACAGTCAGAGCATTCTCTTACAGCCAGCAACTTGGTTTAGTAAAGCAGCCAGACAAGTGCTCCGATCTGCACAATATCGACTTGCTATTCACTACGCCCTTGGTCTTGGTGTTTCACAAAGCTCTTATAAGGCTTATTTTTGGTCTCATCAAGCTGCAACTCATGATAGTAATCCGACATGGCAGCAGCTTTAATATATAGGCTCGTTCGCAATCAGAAAAACAATAGATATCCAAAAATCTAGCCGACCAACAGCAAAAGAGTGCAGCGATCACTCTCAACACGCTCACTCAACTACCTTTGTCAAAAACACTTCCGAGTATAAATTTATTTTTGTGGGGAAAATCACATTTTCACACTAAAAATAAAACACAAGCAGCCAAGATATATATTGATACTGCTTAAGATTATAAACTCCCCCCCAGAAAGAGGACTATTTATGACTAAAGTAATCAGCAATCCGACAGTTATCATTAAACGAGGGATGCTCACTCCTGCTATTGAGATCGATCTCGACAGGATTACAGGACTGTATGCTAATGAGGGGTGGAATCAACTTGTTCAGTCATTTACCGCAAAATGGATAAAGCAACATCGTGTTACTGGTCCTGCTACCATATGGAAATTTGACACCTTTAGTATCTCATTTGGCCACCCGGGATACTCTGTTTTTATCGCGCAGTTTGGTCTTCCTGATTCATATCTTGAGGCATTACTGGATTGTCTCGCTCAAGAATTGGGGACCAGCGTTCGCTTGTCTGATTTTGTGCAACCCAGTTTACGGGAGGGGTGGGAGCCAAGAATACATATTCAGAATAATGAAGCATGGCAACAGGAAGACGAAATAGAATGGTCTAAAATAAACATATAAGTACATTGTTATATTTGATTTGGTATTTCACCTAAACATGACAGCCTTAACTTAATTTATTGCGAGAAATTAATAGTGGAAAACAATCTTTTCATTGAAGATCATGTGGTACCCCAACTATTTACATCAGCTATTGAAGCATACGAGTTTGAGCATAGAGCACACAAAAATGGAAAATCCTATACTGAATTAGAAACCTTTGGCCTCTTGTGGGGATATTCTATTCCTAAGAAAGGTGACTTGCCCGCAAAAATAATTTCAACCATGTCGACTATTGAAACATCGGCAACAAGGCATAATGAATGGGTTAAGCCTGACATTGAGTCGATTATTGCCAAAAAACAGTTCTTTGAAAAATACTGGCCCAGTATTGAATTGGTCGGTACTTTTCACTCCCACCCTTACTCTAGCTTAACCGAGGTTAATGATCGCAAAGGCTGGCGAGCCTCAGGAAATGAAAAAAATAGTCGCGATGGGGATGTACATTTTTGGCCATGGTTCCATGAAAATATATCACCTGAGCAACCCATGCTAGCACATATTATTGTGACTATTACAGGGCTGCAAAGAAAAGGGTGGGCATATCCAGCCAGATTGGAAGGGGGAGAAAATAGAAAAGGCTATGTTCTCTCTGCGGACGACCGAAAACTATGGCTCAGATCATATTCCAGCGAAATGAAACTGGATGAGAATGACGAGAGAACTTTCGTTTTTTCTGATAATTTGAATCTTGAAATCCCTTCTCTTCAAAATAGATTCTGGTAATAAAAAAGACGATAACACTGGACAGGCACACTATATAGTCGTGTATTCATTCAGTATTCGAAATGCAATTCAATCTATGAAGTGAAAAAACGGCAACCCTTGGTTGCCGTTTTGCTTTCTATCTATCGCGAATAGAGCCGCTGAGATATTAACCTGCTCGCTTGGCCAGCCACTGTTCGGCGGCGGTGAGGGCCGATTCGATCTGCTCCCGGGCGACGCCGCCCTTGGCGACCCGCTTGGCCAGGGTCGCCTCCAGCTCCAGGTTCGGATACACATCTTCGCCCACGACAGGGCTGAAACGCTGGAACTCAGGGATGGAGAGCTCCTCCAGGGGTTTCTTCACCTGAATGGCATAGACCACGGTCTCGCCGACGATATGGTGCGCCTCGCGGAATGGTATGCCCTTGGCGACGAGATAGTCCGCCAGCTCGGTGGCGTTGGCGTAGCCACCCTGAGCCGCCGCCTTGGTGCGCTCGCCGTTGACCTTGAGATCAATCAACACCAGCGCCGCCATGTCGAGGCAGTCGTGCCAGGTGTCCAAGGCATCGAACAGCCCTTCCTTGTCTTCCTGCATGTCCTTGTTGTAGGCCAGCGGCAGCGCCTTGAGGCTCATCAGCATGCCCATCTGGGCACCGACCACCCGGCCGGTCTTGCCACGAATGAGTTCCAGCGCATCCGGGTTCTTCTTCTGGGGCATCAGGGAAGAGCCGGAGGTGACCGCATCGGACAGCTCGACGAAGCCCGCCTCGCCGGTGTTGTAGAAGATAAGGTCTTCGGCGAAGCGCGACAGGTGTGCCATGGAGAGGGACGCCACGTGCATCAGCTCCACCACGTGATCCCGATCGGACACCGAATCCAGGCTGTTGCGGGTCGCGCCGCTAAAGCCCATGTCCAGCGCCAGCGCCTCCCGGTCGATGGCGTAGGCGGTACCGGCCAGGGCACCGCAGCCGAGGGGGCTGGTATCGAGGCGTTTCAATGCATCCTGCAGACGGGAGTGATCCCGCTCCAGCATCTCCACATAGGCCAGGGCCCAATGGGCGTAGGTGACCGGTTGGGCGCGCTGCAAATGGGTGTAGCCCGGCAGCACGGCGGCCTGATTGGCACGAGCGGAGGCCACCAGCCCCTGCTGCAGGCTGGTGATGGAGGCAAGCAGCAGCTCCCCTTGCGCCTTGCACCAGAGTTTGAGGTCGGTCGCGACCTGATCGTTGCGCGAGCGGCCGGTGTGCAGCTTCTTGCCGAGGGTCCCCACGGCGTCGATCAGTTTGCCCTCAACCCAGGAGTGGATGTCTTCGGCGTCCGAGCTCAGGATCTGCTGGGGATCCTGCTGTACCGAGGCCAAGAGCACTTCCATCGCCTGTTGCAGCTGTGCCTGTTCATCGCCGGTCAAGACGCCGACCTTGACCAGGGCGCGGGCCCAGGCCATGGAGCCCTGGATATCCTGCTCCGCCAGGCGGTAATCGAAGCGCAACGAGTCGTTGAACTGCTTGAATCTGCTGTCTGCTCCCTGACTGAAGCGTCCACCCCAAAGTGCCATACTGCTCTCCTTGAATGCGTTGCCGGTAGGCGTTTGCGCCTGCCGTACTCGCGCGGCCTCTTGGCCTGCGCGCAGAAATCTTGCCCTGTATTTTCCTGTATAACAGTGCGGTGGTGAGGAGTGCTGTTGCCGTTAAACATGTCACATCCAGCAACTGCGAACCGGTTCCCTCTCCCTTTGGGAGAGGGCTAGGGTGAGGGCAATTTTCCCCCTCATCCCCAACCCTTCTCCGCCTGTTTTCCACGTAAGCGGGAGAAGGGGGCAAAGCACACCCCTCATTGAAAGCCGCCCCTGTTATCTCACAGAAGCGGCCGGGGCGCTGCCGCTCTTGTCACAGCTCATCGGTTATCCTTCCCCCCGCTCACAGGCGAGGGAATCAGGTCGCCGCTTATGAGTGAGGGGGCCAAGCCCCCTCACCTGTTTCTGCGGCTTGGAACCTATAGGGTTAGCCGTGGGTGTGATCACCACCGATGGCCTGATGCTGCTCTTTCATGGCGCGGATCCGGCTCGCCAGGGTGTAGAGACGGATAAAGCCTTCGGCATGGCTCTGGTCGTACACTTCGTCGGCGCCGAAGGTGGCGAAGTCTTCGGAGTAGAGGCTGTTCGGCGACTTCTTCTGTACCGCGGTGACCTGACCCTTGTACATCTTCAGCACCACTTCACCGTCGAGATCTTCGGCGATGGCGTTGGCAGAGGCAACGATGGCCTTGCACAGCGGGGTGAACCAGCGACCGTCATAGACCAGGTGGGAGAACTCGGCACCCAGCTTCTCGCGCCAGGCGCGGGTCGGGCGATCCAAGACCAGCTCTTCCACCGCGCGCAGCGCGGCGACCATCACGGTACCGCCCGGGGTCTCGTAGCAGCCACGGGACTTCATGCCTACCATCCGGTTCTCGGTGATATCGATGCGGCCCACGCCGTGCTTGCCGGCACGCTCGTTCAGGGTCATCAGGATCTGGTGCGGGCTGAGCGACTGGTCATCAACGGCCACCACTTCACCCTGGGCCACGGTCAGCTTGACGTACTCCGGCTGATCCGGAGCCTGTTCGGCGGAAACGGTCCACTGCCACACCGCTTCGGACGGCTCGTTCCAGGTGCTCTCCAGCTCGCCACCCTCGGTGGAGATGTGCCAGGCGTTGGCATCGCGGCTGTAGATCTTCTTCAGGGTCGCCTTGCAGGGGATCTGACGGGCTTCCAGGTAGGCCAGCAGATCTTCCCGGGAACGCATGTCCCACAGACGCCAGGGGGCGATCACTTTCAGCTGGGGCGCCAGCGCGGCGACCGCACCTTCGAAACGCACCTGATCGTTGCCCTTGCCGGTGCAACCGTGGGAGATGGCGTCGGCCCCTTCCGCCAGTGCGGCCTCGACCATCGCCTTGGCGATCACCGGACGGGCCATGGAGGTACCCAGCAGGTAGGTGCCCTCATAGACGGCGCCGGTCTTCAGGGTCGGGTAAACGTACTCTTTGACGAACTCTTCCCGCAGATCCTTGACGATGCACTTGGTGGCGCCGGAGGCGATGGCCTTTTGCTCGATCCCTTCCAGATCGTCACGCTCCTGACCGACGTCGGCGACGAAGGCGATAATCTCCGCGTCATAGTTTTCCTTCAGCCAGGGAATGATGGCCGAGGTATCCAGTCCGCCCGAGTAAGCCAGTACGATCTTGTTGATTCCGCTCATTTACTTCTCTCCATGATGATTCGATAAAAGGGTGTGATTTGGGGTCGGTTGCCGTTATTTGTGCCCCTGACCATGTCCAAGCAAGGTCAGCAGTACGGCGTTCTGGATATGCATCCGGTTTTCAGCCTCGTCCATGATGAGGGAGCCAGGCCCGTCCATGACCTGAGAGGTGATCTCCAGCTCCCGGTGCGCCGGCTGGCAGTGCAGCACGTGCTGGATGCCGGTCCGATCGAGCAGGGCCTGGTTGATCTGATAAGGCATAAAGATATCTTTTACCTGCTCCATTGGCGTGTTGTCACCCATGGAGACCCAGGTATCCGTGTAGGCCACGTCAAACCCTTCGATGGCCGCCACGTCGTCGCTGATGTGGATGGTCGCCCCCGACTGGGCCGCCAGCGCCTGGGCTTGCAGGAAGATCTGGGTATCCGGCCCGTGGCCTTTCGGGCAGACCAGGGTCACGTCGGTGCCGAGGGTCGCACCCAGCAGCAGCAATGAGTGGCTGACGTTGTTGCCATCGCCGAGATAAGCCAGCTTCACCTTGGACAGATCCCCGTAGTGCTCGCTGATGGTCATGAAGTCCGCCAGCCCCTGACAGGGGTGGTAGAGGTTGCACAGGCTGTTCACCACCGGCACAGTGCCGTGCTCCGCCAGCTCGACCAGGGTCTGGTGATCGAACACCCGGGCGACGATGGCATCACACCAGCGCGACAGGTTGGCGGCGAAATCCTTCACCGATTCGCGCTTGCCGAGTGCGCCGTTCTGCTGATCCAGATAGACGCTGTGGCCGCCCAGTTTGGCGATGCCGATGTCGAAGGTGACCCGGGTGCGCAGGGAGGGTTTTTCGAACAGGGTCACCACGCTCTTGCCCGCCAGTGCCTGGCCGTACTTTTTCGGATCGGCCTTGACCGATTTGCCCAGGGCGATCAGCGCCTCGATCTGGGCCTTGCTCAAGTCGCTGTCTTTCAGAAGATGTTGCATCGGATGTTCCTTGTTCCGGTGGAGATCAGAGAGATACCTGGGTGCCGACGGCACCGCCAGCCAGCAGCTTGAGCAGCTGATCCGGGTAGCGCCAGCTGGCGACACAGACCGGTTTGCCCAGGGTCTCAGCGGCATGCAGGGCGGCTTTCACCTTGACCGCCATGCCGTCGCTGATCACCCCCTTCTCCATCAGATCCAGCGCGGTCCCTTTGTCGAGCTGGGGCACCAGCTTGCCCTTGCCATCCAGGATGCCGCTCACGTCGGAGAGCATCACCAGGTCGGCGCCGAGCGCCTCGGCAATGGCTGTGGCCGCCTGATCCGCGTTGACGTTCATCAGCTGCCCGTCGGCGGTGATGCCGATGGAGCTCACCACCGGCAGGAAGCCCTGCCCCAGGATCCCCGCCACCAGCGCCGGGTTGCCCGGCTGACAGTCACCGACCGCGCCGAGTGCCGGGTCGAGCTGGGTCACCTGGCACAGACCGCCATCCGCCAGACAGAGCCCCACTGCCGGGATGCCGGTGGCGATGGCCTTGGCCATCATCTGCTTGTTGGCGGTACCGGCCAGCGCGCCGGCGATAAACGGGATCTGCTCGAACGGGGTCACCCGCAGACCGTTCTTCTTGGTGGAGGTGAGACCCAGCCCCTTGAGCAGGTCATCCACCAGGCAGCCACCACCGTGCACCAGCACCAGGGGTCTGTGCTGCTCGTCAAGAAAGCTTTTGAGGGTGGCGAACAGGGCGGTCAGCGCCTCGTCGTTCTCGATCAGTGCGCCACCCAGCTTGATTACCAGAGTCTGCTTGTTCATCGTTGCGATCCTTCCTTGAGTCCTTAAATCAGGCCGGTGGCCGGTTCAAATCCGAATTTGATATTTATGCACTGCATGGCCTGGGAGGCGGCGCCCTTGAGCAGGTTGTCGATGGCGGATACCACCACCAGCATGTTGCCCTGCTGTTGCCAGGCGAGGTCGCAGTAAGGGGTGCCCGCGACGCCACGGATGGAGGGCATCTGGCCGGTCAGACGCACCAGCGGCTTGCCCTCGTAGGCCTTGAGATAGGCCTGATCCACCTGGGTCGGCGTCACGCCGTCTGCCAGCTGTACATAGATGGTGGCCAGGATGCCGCGCACATAGTTGCCAAGGTGAGGCTGGAACAGCACCTCCTTGCCCAGGTGGTGGCTGATCTCCGGCTGGTGCCTGTGATTGAAGGTGCCGTAGGGGTTGAGGCTCACTTCGCAGAAGCTGGTGTTGATGGCCGCCTTGCGACCGGCACCGGAGACCCCGGAGACGGCGTTGATGATGGGCTGCCACCCCTTGGCGATGAGACCGGCCTGCTGCAGCGGCTTGAGGGCGCAGAGGGAGGCGGTCGGGTAGCAACCTGGCACGGCAATCAGCTGGGCCGCCTTGATCGCTTCGGCATTCCACTCGGCCAGGCCGTAGGCGGCCTGATCCAGCCACTGCTCGCTCTCATGGGTGAAGCCGTAGTAGGAGGCGTAGAACTGCTGATCCCTGACCCGGAAGGCCCCGGAGAGATCGAACACCGGCAGCCCCTTGGCCAGGAACTTGGGTGCAAGTTCCGCGCTCACCTCGTGGGCGGTGGCCAGCAACACCAGATCGGCCTGGGTCAGGATCCGGGTCATGCCATCTTCGTCCAGCGGCAGCAGCGGCTGATCCAGCGCGCCGACCCACTGGGGATGCAGAGAAGAGAAACGCTTGTGGGCGTCCTGGCTGCCGGCGGAAACATAGAGGCCGAACAGCTTGAGTTGTGGATGGTTCTGGACCAGGGCGGCCAGCTCGGCTCCCGCGTAGCCACTGGCACCGACGATAACGGTGTTAAGCATGTTGAGTATTCCAAGTCAGAGTTCGAGATTCACAGCATGGTGCTGCGGTGCACAAGGGGGTTCGATGCCCCATGCACGAGTGCGGAGGGGCAATTCAGGCGGGTGTGTGTCGTCGGTTATAGATCAGGTGACAGAACATTAACTTTCCCTTACAACTAGAAGCCTTGTCGATGAGCCACGTATTCAGGCAAACTTACAGAATATTCATGCACTCACTTTGCATTTGTATTTTCTAACAGAAACATTCCGGGGAAGCAAGGAGGAGCAGGTGGCCAATCTGGATTTTTTTTCACTCTACAAGAATATTATTGCGATTCCGTCCATCAGCAGCACGGATCCCCGCTGGGATCAGAGCAATGAGGCGGTGATCCGGCTGCTGGCCGACTGGTTCGGTCAGCTCGGTTTTCAGTGCGAGGTGACTGCCCTGCCCGATCTGCCGGGCAAATTCAATCTGGTGGCGACGATAGGTCAGGGTGAAGGGGGGCTGTTGCTGGCGGGCCACACAGATACGGTGCCGTTCGACGAGGGCGCCTGGCGCAAGGATCCCTTCAAGGTGACCGAAGAGGGCAACCGCCTCTATGGCCTCGGTACCATCGATATGAAAGGCTTCTTCGCCTTTATCGTCGAGGCGCTCAAGGAGATCGACCTCAAGACCCTCAGCAAACCGCTGCGCATCCTAGCCACCGCCGATGAAGAGACCACCATGGCTGGGGCCCGCGCCATCGCCGCCGCCGCTGAGCTGAAACCCGACTACGCGGTGATTGGCGAGCCGACCGGACTGGTGCCTGTGGTGGCCCACAAGGGCCACATGTCGGAAGCCATCCGTATCACCGGCAAGAGCGGCCACAGCTCGGATCCCGCCAACGGCGTCAACGCGCTGGAGATCATGCACCAGGCCATGGGTCAGGTACTCAAGCTGCAGCACAGCCTGAAGGAGAAGTACGCCGACCACAGATTCGCCGTGCCGCAGCCGACCCTGAACCTCGGCTACATCCAGGGGGGCGACAGCCCGAACCGCATCTGCGGCTGCTGCGAACTGCACATCGACATGCGCCCCACCCCGCAGGTGGGCCCCGACGAGCTGATGGGCATGCTCAAAGAAGCGCTCTCCCCCATCGAGATCCACCAGCCGGGTTGCCTGCACCTGCAGCACCTGCACGAGCCCATCCCCGCCTACGCCTGCGCCGATGACTCGGAGCTGGTGCGCGAGGCCGAACGGGCCAGCGGTCGGGCCGCCGAATCCGTGAACTATTGCACCGAGGCCCCCTTCATCCAGCAGCTCGGTTGTGAAACCATAGTGCTGGGCCCCGGCCACATCGCCCAGGCCCACCAGCCGGACGAATATCTCGATCTGTCGTTCGTCAAACCGACCACCAGCGTATTGCAGCACCTGATCCGCCGTTTCTGCCTCTGAACTGACGGGAATGTAAGTAAGTTACATGACATCGAACCTCGGGACAGGTGATGGAAATACATGTTCTGAATCGGCCTGTTATTTGACCTTGCGCAGACAATCTGGGTAGATTGTCACCCTAAGATGACGGAGCATATGTTGTAATCGCACAACAATAAGTGAGGTCGTCTCGCACCCCGGATGGGTGTCAGGCACCAACAAGATAAGGATGTGGAATGAACGAAAAGTACGCCGCACTACGCGCCAACGTAGGCATGCTGGGTCAACTGCTGGGCAAGTCCATCAAGGATCATCAGGGACAGGCCTTCCTCGACAAGATCGAAACCATTCGCCAGCTGGCCAAATCCTCCCGCAAAGGCAATGAGACGGACCGGGAACGTCTGCTCGACACCCTGCGCAACCTGAGCGACGACGAGCTGCTGCCGGTGGCCCGCGCCTTCAGCCAGTTCCTCAACCTGGCCAACGTGGCCGAACAGTTCCACACCATCTCCCGTCGCTGCGAAGAGCAGGTCTGCACGCCGGATCCGCTCGAGCAGATGTTCGACAAGCTGAAAGCCTCCAACCTGTCGCAAGAGGCCATCATCCAGGCCGTGCGCGAGCTGGACATCGATCTGGTGCTGACCGCCCACCCCACCGAGGTGACCCGTCGTACCCTGATCCACAAGCATGTGCAGCTCAACGACTGCCTCGAGGCGCTGGAACTCTCCGATCTGCTGCCCCGCGAGCGGGACAAGATCCTCAATCGCATCGAACAGCTGGTCAACCAAGCCTGGCACACCAACGAGATCCGCGAACAGCGCCCGACCCCGGTAGACGAAGCCAAGTGGGGCTTCGCCGTGGTGGAAAACAGCCTGTGGCCGGCCATCCCCGAATTCATGCGCAATCTGGACGAGCGGCTGCAACACCACCTGGGTGTGCGGCTGCCGCTGGATGCCGCGCCGGTCAAGTTCACCTCCTGGATGGGCGGTGACCGCGACGGCAACCCCTTCGTCACCGCCAAGGTGACCGCCGAAGTGCTGGAGCTGGGCCGCTGGATGGCGGTGAGCCTGTTCTACAAGGACATCAAAGAGCTCACCTCCGAGCTCTCCATGTCCGACTGCACCGACGCCGTGCGCGAGCGGGTCGGCGATCACCCCGAGCCTTACCGCGCCCTGGTGCGCGAGCTGCGCGAACAGCTGCGCGAGACCCAGGAGTTCCTCACCGCCAAGGTGCAGGGCCAGGCGAGCGAGAGCCGGGATCTGGTCAAGACCACCGCCCAGCTGCGCGAGCCACTGGAGCTCTGCTACCACTCTCTGCACGCCTGCGGCATGGGCAACATCGCCGACGGCATGCTGCTTGACGTGCTGCGCAAGCTGGCCTGCTTCGGCATCCATCTGGTCAAGCTGGACATCCGTCAGGATGGCGAGCGCCACGGCCAGGTCTTCTCCGAGCTGACCCGCTACCTCGGCATGGGTGACTACGCCGAGTGGAGCGAAGATGACAAGCAAGCCTTCCTGCTCAACGAACTCAACTCCCGTCGCCCGCTCATCCCGACCGACTGGGCGCCGAGCGACGAGACCCGCGAGACCCTGGATACCTGCAAGGTCATCGCCCAGCACGATCCCGATGCGTTCGGCATATACATCATCTCCATGGCCGGCGCGCCGTCCGACGTGCTGGCGGTGCAGCTGTTGCTCAAAGAGGCCGGCTGCAAGTTCCGCATGCCGGTCGCCCCGCTGTTCGAGACCCAGGAAGACCTGATGGCGGGCACCGCCGTGATGGAGCGCCTGCTGTCGGTGGACTGGTATCGCGGTTACATCCAGGGCCGTCAGTACGTGATGATCGGCTACTCCGACTCCGCCAAGGACGCGGGCATGATGGCCGCCGGCTGGGCCCAGTACGCCGCCATGGAATCCCTGGTGGCACTGGCCGAGGCCAACAACCTGCGCCTGACCCTGTTCCATGGCCGTGGCGGTACCGTCGGCCGCGGTGGCGCTCCTGCCCATCAGGCCATCCTGTCGCAACCGCCGGGATCCCTGCGCGGTGGCCTGCGGGTGACCGAACAGGGCGAGATGATCCGCTTCAAGTTCGGCCTGCCCAAGGTGGCCATCCAGAGCCTCAACCTCTACACCAGCGCCGTGCTGGAGGGGAACCTGCTGCCGCCGCCCAAGCCCAAGGAGTGCTGGCGCGCCGTGATGGAGCAGCTGGCCTCTGTCTCCTGCGATCACTACCGCAGTATCGTGCGCGGCCATCCGGACTTCGTGCCCTACTTCCGCGCCGCCACCCCTGAGATGGAGCTCGGCAAGCTGCCGCTCGGTTCGCGCCCCTCCAAGCGCAAACCCAACGGCGGGGTCGAGAGCCTGCGCGCCATCCCCTGGATCTTCGCCTGGACCCAGAACCGGCTGATGCTGCCGGCCTGGCTCGGTGCCCACAAGGGACTGCAGCAAGCCATCGCCGACGGCCAGAAGGGCGTGCTGGAAGAGATGAGCCGCCAATGGCCCTTCTTCCGCACCCGCCTCGAGATGCTGGAGATGGTGTTCCTCAAGGCTGACGTCTGGCTGGCCGAGTACTACGACACCCGGCTGGTGCCCAAAGAGCTGTGGGGCCTCGGCAAACAGCTGCGTCAGGAGCTTGCCGACTCCATCCAGGTGGTGCTGGAGCTGCGTCCGCAGGGCGACTTGCTCGACGACCAGCCCTGGATCAAGGAGTCCATCAAGCTGCGCAACCCTTACACAGACCCGCTCAACGTGCTGCAGGTCGAGCTGCTGGGCCGCTCGCGCAACCACCCGGAGACCCTGCATCCCGAGCTGGATCAGGCGCTGATGGTCACCATCGCCGGTATTGCCGCAGGTATGCGCAACACGGGTTGATAGTCGGGGCTATCAAGCTCCCCTCAATGACAAAGGGCGCCTCGGCGCCCTTTGTCATATCGACAGGGCCCGCTGGAGCCATGCTGCCGGAGAATCCTTGGTCGTTAGGCGTTGCCATGGAATCGCAGGGTCGATTAGCTATCAGGGGCAATCGCCCACTTTACAGCTTTAGAGGATGGTGGATGCAAGCCTGCCGGTCTTGAAGGGGTTTCGCCCGCCCTTCGGGCTGGGGCGAGTGACTTTGGAAAGACCCAAAGTCACCAAAGGTCTTCTCCCCCGCTTCTTCGCCCGACTACGTCGGGTTCCTTCGTCTCACCCGCTTGTCCGACGGCACGCACCGACGGGCCGTCCATGGCCCGGCGCTGCTCGCTCGACATCCTGTCTCGCAGCCTGAACAAGCGGGCTCGCCTCAGCGAATAAGAGGGGGAACCAATACCGTGCCCGTTCTTGGCCAGTCTGTGCGGGAGTAGTGCCCGTTCATGCTACCTGTGCAAGTCCGGTTATTACCTGACTCCTGCCAACAACCTGTTGAAGACGCTCAAAAACGGGCCGCTTACGGGATAGGGAAATCAGCCCGTAGACCTAAAAACCTGCCGCTAAACAATAAAAAGAGGCGCCACTGGCGCCTCTTTGACTGAACGGCTTGTCCGCTGTTACAGGCTGGCACAGATCTGCCAGAGGTCGTACTGGATGGCGGCGGCCGTCACTTCCCGGCCAGCGCCCGGGCCCTGAATGACCAGCGGGTTGGTGCGATAGCTGTCGCTCTCGATGGCAAACACGTTGTCGCACGGCAGCAGGTTAGCGAACGGGTGGTGCGGCTCCAGCGCCTCCAGCCCGACCCGCGCCTTGCCGTCGTGCTCGAAGCGGGCGACGTAGCGCAGCACCTTGCCGACTCGGCGCGCCCCCTCGAAGGCGGTCTGGATCGGGTCATCCAGCTCTTTCAGCCTGTCCATGAACTGATCCGTGCTCACCTTGCGCAGGGAGACGGGCACCAGGTTCTCCAGCTCTATGTCGGCGGAGTCGAGCTCGAAGCCCGCCTCCCGCGCCAGAATCAGCAGCTTGCGGCGCACATCCTGGCCGGAGAGATCCTCGCGGGGATCCGGCTCGGTCAGGCCGTGCTGCCACGCCTCGTCCACCAGCTCGGAGAAGGGGCGTGTGCCGTCATATTGCTGGAACAGCCAGGATAGGGTGCCGGAGAAGATGCCGGAGACCCCCTGGATGCGGTCGCCGCTCTGGCGCAGCATCTGGATGCAGGACTGGATCGGCAGCCCGGCGCCCACGGTGGCGTTGTAGCGCCACTGCACCTGATGGTCGCGGCAGGTCTGCTTGATGCGCTGGTAGAACTCGCTGTCGGCGGCGCCGGCAAACTTGTTGGCGGCGATGATGTGAATGCCGAGCTGGGCAAAGTCCGGGTAATAGCTGCTCACCGTCTCGCTGGCGGTCATGTCCAGCGCAATCAGGGTATCGAAGCCGTGCTGCTCCAGCTGGGCCAGCAGCTCGGGCCAGATCAGCGGCTTGGGATTGAAGTTGTCCTGTACCTTGAGCGGATCCAGCCCCTCTTCATCCAGCAGGCCCCCTTCCGAGCTGAACACCCCGTAGAGGGTGAGTGCCAGGTTCAGTTCATGCTCGAGCCGCGCCTTCTCGCGGGCATAGAGGTTCAGCCAGTGGCCGCCGATGTTGCCCTTGCCGAACACCACCAGGCCGACCCGGTTCGGGCGGCTGAACAGGGCGCTGTGCAGGGCGATCAGCAGCGGCTCCAGCACCACCTGGCGCAGCACGGCCACCAGGCTCAGGCCATCTTTGGCCACCTGCACGAACTCCAGCGGCTGATCCGCCAGCAGCTGGTAGAAGCGGTGACACTGCTCGGCGTTGTCGGTGACGCCGGCCCCCACCAGCGCCACCAGGCTGTAGCCTTCGCGCTGGATGAGAGCGGTGAAGCTGCCCTGCAGCTGGAAGTCGCGCAGCAGCTCGAACGCCCCTTGCGCCACCTCGAGGGTGTAGGCGAGGCGCAGGATCCGGCGATCCGGCTGGCGCTGCAGAGTCAGCGGATTGAGGCGATGGCGGGCCAGATGGGCTTCGATGGCCGCCAC
This sequence comes from Aeromonas sp. S15(2024), assembly GCF_041402265.1. NCBI lineage: Bacteria > Pseudomonadati > Pseudomonadota > Gammaproteobacteria > Aeromonadales > Aeromonadaceae > Aeromonas > Aeromonas sp. S15(2024). The sequence continues at coordinate 194,353 of NZ_JBGLQY010000005.1, forward strand.
CGTCTGCTCATAATGGGTCTGCGGCAGCACCTTGAGCTCGATGAGGGCGATCTGATCCACCGAGGAGACGATGCGAGCGCCGCCGGAGCGGGGAGCGCGGCGCAGAATGTGGGTGCAACCCTCGTCCGGGTTGTAGCTGCAGCGCAAAGTGAGGCGCTGGCGGCTGTCGGCCACCGGCTGCAGGGTGCGCGAGTGGAGCACCGAGGAGCCGAGGCGGGCCAGCTCGTTCGCCTCGGCGAGGCTCAGGCGCTCCAGCAGGCGTGCTTCTTTCACCCGGCGCGGGTCGGCGCTGTAGACCCCGGCCACGTCGCTCCAGATGGTGGTGGATTCGCCGTCCGCCAGCAGGGCCAACAGGCTGGCGCTGTAGTCGGAGCCGTTACGGCCGAGCAGCAGGGAGCGTCCCTCCATGTCGGCGGCGATAAAACCGGTCACCACGATGCGCCCGGCGTGCTCGGCCAGTCGCGCCTTGAGCAGCTCGCTGGAGAGGGCGGTATCCACCTTGACCAGGGCGCCATCCTCGGCGCGCAGGAAACTGCGGGCATCGAGCCAGATGGCCTTGTCACCGCGACTGGTGAGCAGGGCCGCCAGCAGGCGCGCCGACCACACCTCGCCAAAGGCGAGCAGGCCGTTGCGCTCGAAGCGGTCAAACTGCCCCTCCAGGGTCTTGGCGATGAGCTGCATGTCGTCGGCCAGCTGCTGGCTCAGTTCGAGGTGCAATTCCCCCTCCAGCAGACCGTCGATCAGGCTCTGCTGATAGGCCTGCAGGGCCGAGATGGCCTCGCCGGCGGCTTCATCGCCGGCTTCGGCCAGCTCCACCAGCTGGATCAGCCGGTTGGTGGTCTTGCCGGCAGCGGAGACCACCACCAGCTCTCGCCCGCCCCCCTGCTGCTCGGCTTGTTGTTCGAGAATGCTGGCGACCCGGCGGTAACAGACCGGATCCGCCAGGCTGCTGCCACCGAATTTGTGGACGTGACGTCGCTTCAAGCCTGCTTCTGTTGCCACCGCGATCTCTCCTTGTTGCTGCTGTTCCATTACTTCGCTACCTGCTCTGCATGCTGTGCTTGTGCAAACGCCTGGGCCAGATCGGCCACCAGATCCTCACCGTGTTCGATACCGACCGACAGACGCAGCAACTGGCTGCTGATGCCTGCCGCCTGCTGGGCGGCCGGGGTCATGGCCCTGTGGGTCATGCTGGCCGGATGGGCCACCAGACTCTCCACCCCGCCGAGGGATTCGGCCACCGAGAAGAGGGTGAGGGCCGCCAGGAAGGCGCGAATGCCCGCCTCGCTACAATCGAGCTCAAAACTTAGCATGGCGCCGAAACCGGACTGTTGACGGCGCGCAATATCGTGGCCCGGATGGCTCGGCAGGCTGGGGTGATAGATGCGTTTGACCAGCGGTTGCTGCTGCAGGAAGGCAAGGATGCGGTCGGTGTTCTCCTGATGGGCGCGCAATCTGGGAGCCAGGGTGCGCAAGCCGCGCAGGGTGAGGTAGGAGTCGAACGCCCCGGAGGTGAGCCCCAGACAGTTGGCCCACCACACCAGGGAGTCGGCCAGCTCGGGTTCCTTGGCGATCGCCACCCCGCCCACCACGTCGGAGTGGCCGTTGATGTACTTGGTGGTGGAATGCACCACCAGATCGGCCCCCAGCGCCAGCGGCTGTTGCAGCAGTGGCGAGAGGAAGGTGTTGTCCACCGCTACCTTGGCGCCCGCCGCGTGGGACGCCTCGGCGATGGCGGCGATGTCCACCACTCGCAGCAGCGGGTTGGAGGGGGTCTCCACCCATACCAGCGCGGGCTGCTGGGCCAGCGCTTCGGCCAGTGCCGCCGCATCCCCCTGATCGACGAACTGCACCCGGTAGTGGCCCTTGGCCGCCAGGTACTCGAACAGGCGCCAGGTGCCGCCGTAGCAGTCGTGGGGAGCGATCAGCAGATCCCCCGCCTTGAGCAGGGCGGTGGTGACCAGATGGACAGCCCCCATGCCGGTGCCGGTCACCACGGCGCCGGCGCCCCCTTCCAGGGCCGCCAGCGCGTCCGCCAGATTGGTGCGGGTCGGGTTGCCGGAGCGGGCATAATCGTATTGACGGGGCTCGCCAAAGTCGGCAAAGGTGTAGTTGCTGGAGAGGTAGATGGGCGGCACCACGGCACCGTGTTGCTGATCAGTCTCAATCCCGGTGCGCACTGCCTGGGTGGCCTTGTGGGTCATGTCACTCTCCTTGATGTCTCTTCACACGCTGGCATGCTGTTTCTGCCACGCGCCATCCCGCCATTGCAGGCTCATGGTGACCCACACTACGCCAGCTTAAAAAGGCCGTCAACACTTCTAGACGTCTAAATGGCTTTGCTGTTGGATTGCCATTGATTTCCTTAAGGGTTAAAATCCGCGCTCACGGCTAAACGAGAACAGGTGGATCATGGGTACAGAGTGGAACGGCGACTACGTCAGCCCCTACGCGGAGCACGGCAAGAAGAGCGAACAGGTCAAGAAGATTACCGTCTCGATCCCGCTCAAGGTGCTGAAGGTGTTGACCGATGAGCGCACCCGCCGTCAGGTGAACAACCTGCGTCATGCGACCAACAGCGAGCTGCTCTGCGAAGCCTTCCTGCACGCCTTCACCGGTCAGCCGCTGCCCTGCGACGAAGATCTGCGCAAGGATCATCCGGACAGCGTCCCTGCCGAGGCGCGTGCCATCATGGAAGCGCTGGGCAAAGAGATCGAAGATTTCGACGCCGAGTAATCTGCAGCAGATGCCAGACAGCAAACCCCCTTCGATGACGCGGCCCCAGGCCGCGTCATCGCTATCCGCCCCTTTCAGCCTGCGTCGCTACCAGAGCGACGTCTGCAGCCACAGCCACGACCATGCCCAGCTGGTGATCCCCCTCGACGGTCCCATCGAGATCGAGGTGCAGGGCCAGGGGCGGCGGCTTGCGCCCGGCTTTGCCTGCATCATCGCCCCCGGTGAGCGGCACGACTACGCCGCCGATCCGGCGCTCTCGTTTCTGGTGCAGGAGAGTCACTGGCTGCCCGGCGAGCTGGGCGAGCGCCCCTTCATCGAGCTGGACGAGGCTCAGCGCCACTACCTCGCCTTCCTGCACCGCATGGTGGCCGAAGGGCGCCACGTGGCCGGCATGGAGCAGGTGTGGCTGGGTCTGCTGGCAGAGGCGCAGCAGGCAGGCTCGCGCGGCCGTGCCCGCCTCGCCCCGCGCATCGGCAAGGTGCAGCGCCATATCGAGGCGCATCTCGCCGAGCCCCTCAGCAACGAGCGGCTGGCCGCCATCGCCTGCCTCGGCCAGAGCCAGTTCAAGCACGCCTTCCAGCAGCAGGTGGGGATGAGCGTCTCCCACTACATCCGGGCGCGGCGCATGGCGCTGGCGCGTACCCTGCTCGCCCACACCGCCCTGCCCGTCGGCGACGTGGCCAGCCGCTGCGGTTACCAGAATCAGGGGGCCTTCGGCGAGCGCTTCCTGGCCGAAACCGGGCTGCCCCCTTCCCTCTGGCGCCAACAAAACGGCCGCTTGCCGTAACCGGGCGGCTGTTTGCCGAAGACGGCGCAGGTGGTTTCGAGGCATGCTGAGGCTCATGCAAGGTATGGGCAACGAGGAGCCAAGATGCAGACCATAAGCTGGCAGGATTTCGAGATGGTGGAGCTCAGGGTGGGCACCCTGGTGCGGGTCGAGCCCTTCCCCGAGGCGCGCCGCCCGGCCTACAAGGTGTGGGCGGATTTCGGCCCCGAGCTCGGGGTGCGCAAGAGCAGCGCCCAGATCACCGACCTCTATCAACCGCAGACGCTGGTGGGCCGCCAGATCGTCGCCGTGGTGAACTTTCCCCCCAAGCAGATAGGGCCGATCCAGTCGGAGTTTCTGCTGACCGGTTTCTACCGGCCGGACGGCGCCGTGGTGATCGCCATCCCCGAGCAGACGGTGCAAAACGGCGCCAAGCTCGGCTGAAGCCACCACCGGACCGATACAAAAGAGGCGACCCTGGGGTCGCCTCTCTCTTTTGCGGCTGGTTGCTCGCCGTTACTTCAGCAGGCTGAAGATCAATGCCGACACCGCCAGCGCGCCGGTCAGCAGGATGAAGCCGTTGGCCCAGCGCTGGCGGAAGCGGGCCAGCGCCTCCACCTTGTAGATGGCCACCACCGGCATGATGAACAGGATCATGGCGATCACCGGGCCGGAGAGGGTCTCCATCAGCCCCAGGATCCCCGGGTTGATGATGGCGGCGCCCCAGATGGAGAAGAACATCAGGGCGATGCCGAGCTTGTCCGCCTTCGCCAGCGACAGGCCGGTGGGCTTGGCGATCAGGCTTTTCAGGCTCTCGCGGGCACCGAGGAAGTGACCGAGGAAGGAGGAGCTGATGGCGATGAAGGCGATGAGCGGCCCCAGGGTCACGATCACCGGGTTGTCGGTGATGTTGGCAAGATAGGAGAGTACCGAGACGTTCTGGGCCTTGGCCTCGGCCAGCTGGGCCGGCGAGAGGCTCAGCACGCAGGAGAAGACGAAGAACAGCACGAAGCCCACCAGCATGACGGTGGTGTTGCGCAGGATCAGACTGCTCTTGGCTTCCGCCTGCTCGCCGTACTCCCGGCGCTGCACGTTGGCAAAACCGGAGATAGCGGCGGCGTGGCTGAAGGCGAACACGGTGACCGGCAGCGCCAGCCAGACGGTGTTGAGGAAGCTGCCGCCCTCCAGGCTGCCCAGCTGTGGCCACTGCCACTGGGGGATCAGGTAGCAGGAGAGCGCCGCCAGGATGGCCGCCAGCGGATAGACCATGACGGCAAAGGCGCGCAGCATCGCCTTCTCACCGGCCAGCATCACGGCGATCATGGCGAACACCAGCATGCCGGAGAGCATCACCCGGTTCGGGGTCGCCATGCCGAGCTGATTGATCATGAAGCTCTCCACCGTGTTGGTCAGCCCGACCCCGTAGATGAGCAGGATCGGGAAGATGGAGAGGAAGTAGAGCGCCGAGATGAGGCGTCCGGCCATCTTGCCGAAGTGCTCCTGGGCCACCTCGGTGAAGTCGGCGTGGGGGCGCGAAGAGGAAAGCACGAAGCGCGCCAGCCCGCGGTGGGCCAGGAAGGTCATGGGGCCGGCCAGCACGGCGACTATGATGAGGGGCCAAATCCCGCCCAGACCCAGGTTGATTGGCAGGAACAGGATGCCGGCACCGACGGCGGTACCAAACAGGCTGATGACCCAGTGGGTGTCGTGGCGGCGCCAGGGGGTGGCGCTGACGGTGGTGGAGCGGGAACCGGACAGCTCCCCTGTGACGTCTACAGATAAACTCATTACTAATTCACTTTTTGTCAGTGTTTTAATCTGAGTTCATTGTGGTTTATCGGGATTTAATTCTCAAAAATCCCCCCTGAAACATATCACTACCATTACGGGCTTCAGCCAGTGAGATTGGGAATGGAATCGGGATCACATAAATGAGTAAAACTAAATTTAGTCAAATTAACGAAATTTAAAACCAAATTTTCATTCATGGTCAATTTTTTATTTTGGCCAAATGATCGTTTGCAGAATTACCTGAAAAATCGTGCCATTCCTCAGCCCTCCCTTGTGATGATTCACTGTCATTCCCGCGCTTTGCCAGCGGATATTCCTGTTCATCCCCGATAAAACCAGCGGATCACACCAAGCAATCAGGCGGCCATGGGGCCGCCTGATTGCCGTCAACGATGATATATTCACCCGCTCAGTGAGCCAGAATGCTGCCCCAGGCGAGATCCGGATCCCCCATCACGATGAAGTCCGGGTTCTCCAGCGACTCCGTCTCGTTGTAGCGCAGCGGCTGCAGCGCCAGGCTGAGGATGCGGCCACCGGCCGCCTCGACGATGCACTGGGCGGCGGCGGTGTCCCACTCGCCGGTGGGGCCGAGCCGCACGTAGCAGTCGGCCGCCCCTTCCGCCACCAGACAAGACTTGAGCGAGCTGGAGCCAAGCGGGATCAGCTCGTAGTTGATGGCCGGGTTGAGGCGGCGGGTCAGGTTCTCCAGCTTCTGGCGGCGGCTGATGGCCACCACCAGCGAATCGGGCTGATCGTGTTCGTGGTGCATGGCGCTGATGGGGTGCACCTCGCCGTTCGCCTCCTTGAAGGCGCCATGGCCGCGCACCGCCCAGTAGAGCACGTCCGACTCGGGGGCATAGATGACACCGAGTACCGGCACATTGTCCTGTACCAGGGCGATCAGGGTGGCGAAGTCACCGCTGCCGGCGATGAACTCGCCAGTGCCGTCGAGCGGATCCACCAGCCAGTACTGGCGCCAGTTGGCACGCTGGCTGAAGGGGATGTCGGCCGCCTCTTCGGTCAGCACGGGCACGTGGGGAGTGAGCGCCGACAGCGCCTGTTTGAGGTAGGCATCGGCAGCAAGATCGGCACTGGTGACCGGGGTCGCATCCTCCTTCAGCTGACGCTCGAACTGACCGCCGTGATAGATTTCGTGAAGGATCCGGCCCGCTTCGCGCGCGATCTCCTTGACCCCCGGCACCCAGGCCAACAACTCCTGCATCTTGTCATCCTCTGTATTCAAACTGCCCCTGCGGGCTACTCTGCCTGCTCCGCCAGCCAGCGTTGGGCCAGCAGCAGCGCACTGATGCTGCGCGACTCGGTGAAGTCGGGGCGCGCCAGCAATTCGTCGATCCGGGTCAGCGGCCAGGGGATCACCTCGAGGGGCTCGGGCTCGTCCCCCACCCGCTGCTCGGGGAAGAGATCCCGCGCCAGCAAGATGTCCATCCGGCTGGAGAAGTAGCCCGGCGCCAGCGACACCTGCTTGAGCAGGGTCAGGCTGTTGGCCCCGAAGCCCGCCTCCTCCATCAGCTCCCGGTTGCCCGCCTCGAAGGCATCTTCACCCGGGTCGATCAGCCCCTTGGGAAAGCCCAGCTCGTAGGAGTGGGTACCCGCCGCGTACTCGCGCACCAGCAGCAGGGTGTGGGCATCAAACAGCGGCACCACCATGACGGCGCCCCGGTTGCCGCCACGCATCCGCTCGTAGACCCGCTCCTCGCCGTTGGAGAACTTGAGGTGGAGCGACTCCACCTTGAACAGCCGGCTCTCGGCCACGATCTCGGCCTTGAGGATCTCCGGCTTGCTCTTGTCGTGCGCCATGGTCTCGACGCTGAGGTGGACGGGTTTGCGTTGGTGGTGATCACTCATCGGGGCTGGCTGCTCGTTAAAAAATCGTGTTTCAAGAGTAAACGACTCCCCTCTCGAACACCACGGGGCAAGGGTGGGAAAGCGGCGGGAAAAATCCGTTATAATGCCCGCCCGTTTCGACCCGACCACCGAGGCCCCATGCCGACCCCACTGCCCTGGCACCAGATAGACACTGTCCTGCTCGATATGGATGGCACCCTGATCGACCTCCATTTTGACAACCACCTCTGGCAGCAGCTGGTACCCGAGCGCTATGCCGAGCGACTCGGCCTGCCGCTGGCCGAGGCCAGAGTGCAGATCGAGGCGCACTACCAGGCCGTCAGCGGCACCCTCGACTGGTACTGTGTGGATTACTGGAGCGAGACCCTGGGGCTCGACATCCGCGCCTTCAAGCAGGAGATCCTGGAGAAGATCCAGTGGCGCCCCAACGTCATCCCCTTCCTGGCCGCGCTCAAGGCCGCCGGCAAGCAGCTGGTGCTCTTCACCAATGCCCACCCCGCCAGCCTGTCGGTCAAGGATGCGCACCTCGGCCTCGCCGAGCACCTCGATCTGATGGTGAGCACCCACGAGCTGGGCTGGTCGAAGGAGAGCCAGCACTGCTGGCAGGCGCTGGCCGAGCGGCTGGCGTTCGACCCGGCCCGCACCCTGTTCGTGGATGACAGCGAGCGGATCCTGCGCGCCGCCGCCGATTACGGCATCGGCTACCAGCTCGCCATCCAGAATCCGGACAGCCGGCAGCCCGAGCAAAGCATCACCGCCTTCCCGGCGATCCGCGACTACGCCGAGCTGTTGCCGCTCGGCACCTGATACGCTCAAGGCCCTCATCGCGAGGGCCTTGTCATATCGGCTCAGCAGCCAGTCCGCTGATTAAAGCCCTCAAGCTGCATCGCGCGGGGCCAGTACCCCCATGCCGGCCAGGTAGTCGAGGGCACTCGGTGTGAAGCCAAGCTCTGCAAGGTGCGCCGCCGTGAAGGGGGCGCGGTGCAGGGGCAGGCCGCGGCTAACCCGCGCCATCCAGTCCGGATTGCCGATCGCCGCCGTGCCCACCGCCACCAGATCGGCGCCGCCGGCCAGGGCCAGCTCGGCCGAGACGGCGTCGTGGATCTTGCCCGCCACCATGAGCGGCACCCGCCCGGCCAACCCGACCCGCACCGCCTCCAGCAGGGCGCCGCCATCGGGATCCCCCGCCACCGCCTTGAAGCTGTCCCCCATGGAGAAGTGCAGGTAGTCGATCCCCTCGTCCGCCAGCAGGCGCGCCACCGCCAGCTGATGGGGCAGTTCGATGCCCTGGATATGGGCATAGCTCTCGGGGGAGAGGCGCACCCCGACCAGAAAGTCCCGGGGCAGGCGGGCGCGGATGCCGCGCACTATCTCCACCAGGATCCGCGCCCGGTTGGCGATGCTGCCACCCCAGCGGTCGGTACGCCGGTTGTGCAGGGGGTTGAGGAAGTTGCAGAGCAGGAAGTTGTGGGCGGCGTGCAGCTCGACCCCGTGCAGGCCGGCGCCATGGGCCCGCTCGGCGGCGCGCACGAAGGCTTCAATGAGCGTAAGAATCCCCTCCTCCGTCAGCCCCTTGACCCCGAGGGGGTAGCGCCCACCCGGTGCCAGCTCGCACGGGCCGACCGGCGCCCCGTCGTTCAGTTCGGGCAGGGCCCGCATCCCGCCGTGATGCAGCTGCACCACCGCCAGCGCCCCGGCCTGCCGCGCACTGTCGGCCAGGGCCGTGAAGGCCTGCTGCTGGGCGTCGGTCATCAGGGCCGGCTGCCCCGCCCAGCAGCGTCCGCCGGGCTGTACCTGGGTAGCGGCGGCGATGAGCAGGCCGAAACCGCCCCGGGCGCAGCGCGCCAGCCAGTCGAGCTCGGCCTGACCGGGATCGCCGTCGGCGCCGCTCATGTTGTGGGTCAAAGGGGCCAGCACGGCCCGGTTCTTGAGCCGCAATCCGGCCCGTTCGAAGTGGAAGCTGTCGCCAAGTGCCTTGTTCATCGCCCTCTCCTGGGATCGCAATGGAATGTCGCCACTATAATCCCGGGCATTCAGGATATAATCAGGTGCACAAGCAAGGCATTCATTCCCAGCAAGACACAATAGGCCGCCACACATGAGTCACCACAAGCTCGACACCCTCTACCTGATGCGCCTGCTGGTCGCCATCGTCCGCTGCGGATCCTTTGCCGCGGCGGCGGCCCACCTCGGCATCACCCCGAGCAAGGCGTCCAAGGATCTGCGCCACCTGGAGCAGAGCCTCGGCAACACGCTCCTGAGCCGCACCACCCGCCGGGTGCAGCTGACCGACGCGGGGGAGCTCGCCTACCGCCAGGCTGACCAGATGATCGCCCTGCACGAGCAGCTGCTGGACGGCCTGCAGCGCCGCCGCTCGGCACTGTGCGGGGAGCTGCGCATCACGGCGCCGGATCTGTGGGGCGAGGTGGTGCTGACCCCTGTGCTGCTGCGCTTTCGCGCCGACCACCCCGAGGTGCGGATCATCGCCGACTTCAGCAATACCCCGGCCGACCTGCTGCGCGACAACCTGCACGTGGCGTTTCGCAGCACCGAGCTCGGCACCCAGCCTTACCTGGCGCGCCCCATCGCGGTGGACGATCTGGTGCTCTGCGCCAGCGCCGACTACCTGAACCGCCACCCGCCCTTGAGCGGGCCGCAGGATCTGCAGCAGCACCCCCTCATCACCCGCTGTCAGGAGTACAGCCGCCACGAGCGCTGGACCCTGCTTGCCCAGGGACGCGAGATCCCCCTCGAGGTGGCGGGCGAGCTGGCCTTCAGCAGCAAGAAGGCGATCCACCAGGCGATGCGCCAGGGGCTGGGGATCGCCCGCCTGCCGCGCTACCTGGTGGCGGCCGAGCTGGCCGAGGGAGTGGTGCGCGAGGTGCTGCCCGACTACCGTCCCAAGGGGGCCAACTTCTACGCCCTCTACACTCAGCGCCGGGCCGAGTCGGCCCTGGTCGGCCACTTCCTCGACTACGTCATCGAGGCGCTCACCCCCTCATGAGCGGATCACCAGGTGGTACTGCTTCTTGCCCCGGCGCAGCAGCAGGTAGCGGCCGAACAGCCAGTCGCCGTCGGTCACTGGCCCATCCTGGCGGATAACGCCGTTGAGGCTGATTGCCCCCGCCGCCAGCAGCTCGCGAGCGATGCGCCTGGAGTTCGCCAGGCCACACTCCACCAGCAGGGTCACGAGATCCGTTTTCCCCTCGATACAGCTGCTCGGCAGGCCATCCTGGGCCAGCTGGGCCAGATCGCTCTCGCCGAGGCGGGCCACGTCACCGCTGAACAAGAGCTCGCTGATGCGCCGCGCCGCCGCCAGCGCCCCCTTGCCGTGCACCAGCTCGGTCAGCTCGTCCGCCAGCACCTGCTGGGCCAGCTTGCGCCCCTTCCGCTTGGCATCCTCCGCCTCCAGCACCTCAATCTCGGCCAGCGCCATAAAGCTGTAGTAGCGCAGGAAGCGGTAGACATCCTCGTCCGCAGTGCCTAGCCAGAACTGGTAGAAGGCGTAGGGCGAGGTGAGCGCCGGGTCGAGCCAGATTGCGCCCCCCTCGGTCTTGCCGAACTTGGTGCCGTCGGCCTTGGTGATGAGTGGCAGCGTCATGCCATACACCTGGGCCTGATGGAGGCGGCGGGTGAGATCCATGCCGCTGGTGATGTTGCCCCACTGGTCGTTGCCACCGATCTGCAGGGTGCAGCCGAGGCGCTGGTTGAGCACCGCGAAGTCCTGGGATTGCAGCAGGGCGTAGGAGAACTCGGTGAAGGAGATGCCCTGATCCGGGCGGGCCAGCCGCTGGCGCACCGACTCACGGGCCAGCATGGCGTTGACCGAGAAGTGCTTGCCGATGTCCCGCAGAAAATCGAGGGCGGACATCTGCCCCATCCAGTCGGCGTTGTTGACCAACAGCGGCGCCGCCAGCCCGTCGCTCGCCGGCAGCAGCGCGCTTATCTGGGCCGACAGGCTGGCTACCCAGCCCTGCACCGTCTCGGCGCTGTTGAGGCTGCGTTCGCTTGCCTTGAAGCTGGGATCGCCGATAAGACCGGTGGCCCCGCCCACCAGGGCCACCGGGGTGTGGCCCGCCAGCTGGAAGCGGCGCAGCATCAACAGCGGCACCAGATGGCCGATGTGCAGGCTGCCGGCGGTGGGATCGAAGCCGCAGTAGACGGTGCGCGGGGTGGCTAGGTGATCGCTCAGCGCCGCCGGGTCGGAATTCTGGGCCACCAGGCCGCGTCGGGTCAGCTCATCGAGCAGGTGAGGGTTGATCATGGGTGCTCCAACAGCAGGGGAAAAGCCCACATCCTCGCCGCTCCGGCCCGCGCCGAATATGTCCCCTAGGGGACAGTTTTGCCACTCTCGTGCTAGCATCCGGCCATCGTGTGACCATCGCACAACCATCGCGGGAAGCCCGCCACCCGGAACTTATCGCCATGACCCAGCGCCCATGATCCAGCCACTCGCCACAGAAGCCCTGACCCGCAGCATGACCGAGGTGGTCGATGCCCTGCATGGCAGCGGCTTCCCGGCAGCCCTGGTGCGCCTTATCCAGCAGCAGGTGGCGTTCGACTGCGCCCTGCTGCTCGGGGTGGGGCAGCGCCCCGTCTACCTCTACGACAACCTGCACCACCAGCGGGCCCTGCTGTTCGATCGCTACCTCACCCGCCACTTCAGCCAGGATCCCTTTATGCAGGCGCTGGAACGGGGGCTGGGGGCCGGGGTCTGGACCCTGGCGCAGGTGTCGCGCGGGCGGCTCGACCCCGAGTATCGCCACCACTTCTATCAGGCCACCGGCTGGCAGGAGGAGGTGGGGCTGATCCTGCCGGTGCGTGGCGGCCTCACCCTGATGCTGTTTCTCGGGCGACTCGACAAGCGCAGCTCCCTCAGCCGTGACGAGCTGGCCCGGTTGGAAGCGCTCTTTCCACTGGTGCATTCGCTGTGCCGCCAGCACTGGCGGGAGGGAGCCGCCCTGCTGGCCCAGAGTCCGATGCTACCGGGTGGCGCCGATCTCAAGGCGACCGTGGAGCAGGCCATCGCCAGCGTGGGGGGCGCAAGCCTCACCCGCCGCGAGCGTCAGGTGGCGGGATTGTTGTTGCAGGGGTTGGATACCGAGGCCATTGCCGGTGTGCTCGGCATCGGCAGCGGCACGGTGAAAAATCATCGCAAGCACCTCTACGCCAAGCTGCGCCTGCGTTCGCGGGCCGAGCTGTTCCGCTTCTTCCTCAATCACCTCATCACGGCGCCAGCCGCCGCGGCCCCATAACGACACCACCCCGCCGGGGCGGGGTGGTGTTGATGCATGCCAGATCAGACAGCAAGCCGTCAGATGCGGCCCTGGTAGCGCAGCGGGAAGCGCCCCTGCCCATCGGGCTGGCCGAGGAAGGGCAGCCCCTGCTTCATCTGCTCCGGCAGCTCAGGCCCGGGTTTGAGGGTGCCCTGGAACAGGTACTGGCGATTGGCCTGCAGCTCCAGCTTGCCCTGCACCTGTACCGCCTCCGAGCCCTGCTTGAGCTCGGCCACCAGCCGGGAGTCGATGCAGGTCAGCTTGATCTCGGGATCCCCCAGCACCAGCTTGCCGGCCGGGGTATCGGCATCGGCCCCGTACCAGTAGAGGTTGCCGTAGAGGTTGTCGCACCAGGGGTTGCCCTGGGCAAACTGATCGAGCTTGAGCTGCAGCTGGCCAGCCACCGTCACCGGCACGGGCAACTGCATCGGCACCCGCGCCAGCAGCCAGGGGGCCGGCACGTTGAGGGTGATGTCGCGGCCGAAGGCGGCGCCGCTCCAGCCGACCACCCCCTGCCCGTTGAGGCCACTGCGCTCGCCAAAGCGCAGGGAGACCTCAGGGGCAAAACGCAGCAGCGACCAGCCATTGAGCTCCCAGCGCAGCTGGGTCAGCGACTCGCTGGCGTATTGCAGGCGGGCAACCTGGCCGTTCCAGAGGGTACCGCTCACCCCTTCCAGCTGCACCAGGGGCGGCAGCGGCAGATGGCGTACCACCAGAGAGGCCGGCAGCTTGGCCAGCAGGAAAACCAGATAGGCCGCCAGAAACAGCACGGCAATCAGCACTCTTTGCTTCATAGAAAACGACTCGACTGCAAACGCCCGATCAGGCGCGAGGCCCTGCTCGGGACGCGTGGTTTCATTGGGGACGGCTCAGCTGCAAGCGGCGAACCTTGACCAGACCGGGCGCCAGATTCTCGCTGGCCAGCTCGATCACCTGTACCTGCACGCCATGGCGATCCGCCAGGGTCGCCAGCCAGATCAGCAGATCATCGAACGCCACCGTGTCGATCCATACCTGCAGCTCCTGGCCCTGGGGCTGCAGCCGGGCAATCTTGATCTTCTGGTTGAAGGCGGTGCGGTTGACCACCCCTTCCAAGGTGCCACTGGTATCGAGCTGGCGGCCCTGGCCACCCTGCAGCGCCAGCACCTCTTCACCCTTCTCTTTCAGCCAGGCAAGGGTCTGCTGCTGGCTCAATACCTGCCGCTCGCGCTCGTCGATGCGATTGCCGATGGGCTGCCAGATGACCCAGTAGCAGAAGCCTATCAACAGTACGCTGCCGCCCACCGCCACCAGCCGCTGCTCGCGGGCGCTGATGCCGCGCCACCAGCCTTGTAGTTTGTCCATCATGATGATTTACCCTTCAGCACCAGTGCCCCTTCGACCTTGCCTTCGGTGCTGCGCACCTCTCCCTGCTGCACCTCGAAGCGCTTGCCGGCCAGCTCGCGAAAACGCTCGATCTCGGCAAAACCGGGGGCCGTCACCTGCAGCCTGAGCTCGCCGCGAGCCGCGTCGAAACGCAGTACCTCGGGCTTGAGGCCAGGCACTTCGGCAAAGGTGGGCGCCAGCTCGGTCAGTACCATCAACACCCCGTCCTGGGGCGTCTGCCCCAGCTGCTGGAGGTGCTGGGTCATCTGGCTGCGCACGTTGACGATGCGGCTCTCCCCCGGGAAGATCCGGGTGTAGACCTGCCGGATCTCCGCCTTGAGCGCCTTGTCCTGCTCCGCCAGCTGGTAGAGCTGCACGCCGCGCTGGGCAAACGCCACCACCAGCAGCGCTCCGGCCACCACCGCCACCTTGCGCCACTGCTGCCAGTAGCGGGAGTATTCGGTCTGCGGCCGGTAGGGCCCCTGCAACAGGTTGGCCTGACTGGCAAGCGCGCCCCGGGCCAGCAGCAGCATGGGCAGCTCGGGATCGGCCGCCTGCCAGCTGGCCGCCGCAATGGCCGGCGGCGGGGTATGGCAGTGAATGGTCACCGGTGCCGGCTCCGCCGCCAGCAGCACGGCCAGCAGCGGCTCGTCGGCGACTATGCCCTGACAGGGGCCCTGGCGCAGCAGCCACTCTTTGCCCAGTTGCAGCGCCGACCAGCCCTCGCTCGCCTGCGGCAGCGCCAGCACGTCCGGCAGCAGTTGCCGGCTCTTGAGACCGGCCTGCTCCAGCCAGCCGAGCCAGGTCTGCATCTTCTCCTTGTCGACCGCCATCAGGTCCACCTCGTGACCCTGATGACCCAGCACCACCAGGTGCAGCTCATCCACGTCGGAGGCGATTTGCTCCTCCAGCAGATAGGGAAGCGCGGCCGCACTCTGGCGGCTGTATTTGCCCGGCAGGCTCACCCGCCGGAAGATAAGATCGCTGCCGGGCACCAGCACCACCGCCGGGCGGCCACCGGCCCGCTCCTGCAGCTCGCCAAGGGCATGGGCCGAGGCCAGGGTACCGGAGGCGATCACCTCCTCTTCCCCGCCCGACCACACCAGCCACTCGACCGGCTGCTGCGCATTGGTCCCCAGACGGATGACCAGACTCTCGCTCACTAATGTCTCTCCTGCCATGCTCGCTCGCACCCCTCGGGATGGGCGGGCGCGCAGCCATGGGCTGCAGTCCAATCGGGGGATGGCGCGGGCCGGCCAACGACCGTCACCCGCCTCCCTTGTTATTCGGCGCCGCCGTTCAGACGGCGCAGCATCACCAGCTTGTTGTCCTTGCCGCGCACGAAGACGCTCTCCAGCCTGGCCCGGGTGTCACCCACCTCGGCAAGCAGCCTGGCCTCGAAATAGCTGCTCTTGACGTCCAGCGCCGCATCCAGACCCTGGATGTTGCCCACCTGCACCGGCATCTGGTCCGTCATCTCCTTCTTGTTCTTCCACCCCTTCTGGGGACGGCTGGTCAGCACCCGCTTGGCATCGTCCAGCCCCACCTTGTCCAGATAGAGCGCCACCAGCAGGGCCGACTGCTCCGGCCGGATGGTGTTGACGTTCACCACCAGCTTGTCGTTGGGCAGGGCGCACACATAGGGCGCCAGCCGGGCATAAAGTTTGGCGCTCACCCCGCGCACCGCCCGCAGCTCGTCGGTGCCGAGCATCCACTGGTTGGCGGTCAGATAAGGGGGGGTAAGCCCTTCGTAATAGGCATCCTCGGCGCCGTAGCTCGACACCAGCACGGTATCCTTGTCGGTCCAGTCGCGGATGGCATCGGTCAGCTGCACCGCCTCGTAATCTTCCACCTCGAGCTGCTTGAGCAGCGCCTTGAACACCTTGACCGGATAGGGCTGCTTCTCCAGATCGTCGCCGCTGATCCCGTCCTTCAACGGCACGCTCAGGCTGTTGAGGTTGAAGCAGGATTGCAGGTCTCGCACCCTGCCGGTGAGCTTGCCGTCATCCACCGGGAAGACCGCATCCTGGCGCGCCCAGTTCTGCCCCAGGCTGACCACGTTGGGGTCATCCTTGAAATCCTGGGCCAGCACCTTGCTCACCAGCGCCTCCGCCGACATGGCATACCACCAGGCCTGCTTGCCGGCGGTGAGGTTGGCGGTGCGGCGCAGCTCCAGCTGCAACCGGCCGCTCATGTTGCTGGCGATGATCACCATCACCGACAGGATGAGCAGCACCACCAGCAGGGCCATGCCCCCCTGGCGGCCCGGAGTGGTGCGGGATCGGTCCCGGCCGCGCTTAATTGCCATTGTCCGCTCGCTGGCCGCCTGCGCCGACCAGGAACTGGCGGCGAATGGTGCCATAGTCTTCAAGATCCAGCTCTACCGCCAACCCGTAGGGCAGCACGTTGCGCTGGGTCCACTCCTCTTTCCAGCTGCCCTTGTCGTAGAAGTAGAGTCGCAGCGCCGTCACC
This sequence comes from Aeromonas sp. S15(2024), assembly GCF_041402265.1. Taxonomy (NCBI): domain Bacteria; kingdom Pseudomonadati; phylum Pseudomonadota; class Gammaproteobacteria; order Aeromonadales; family Aeromonadaceae; genus Aeromonas; species Aeromonas sp. S15(2024). The sequence continues at coordinate 210,625 of NZ_JBGLQY010000005.1, forward strand.
CGATCCAGCATCGGCTGAATGCGCGGCTCGGTGCCTATCACCGGATCCGGGTAGAGGTAGCTCAGCCGCTCCAGCTTGTGATCCTTGAGCCGCCAGCCGACCCGCTGCAGGCCGGAGCGCGGCAGCATGCCATCGGGGTTGAGCCAGCCGCCGCGCATGAAGGCCATGCCCCAGTCGTCGCTCTGCTGGCCGAAGCGGGAGGCCGCCAGCAGCACCTTGTTGCTCTCGCCGTCGATGCGGCCGCTGCGCGGCACCATCTGGGTGACGTCCCGCTCCAGCACGGAGAAGGCCAGCTGCAGTTCGGAGAGACGTGCCTCCTTGCGCTTGGCCACCTCGTCGCTGGTGAGCACTCCTTGCAGCACCTGATAGGCGCCCAGGCTCAGGCCAGCGAAGATGGCGATGGCCACCAGCATCTCCAGCAGGGTAAACCCCGCCTGACGCCGGCTAATGGAGAGACGTTGGTGAATGTTCATCGGCTGATGCCGGCTCCGGCTTATGGAGACACCTTGATGCAGGTTCATCGGCTGATATAGGTCCGGATCATGGCCACCGGGCTGTCGGCCTTGGGCGCAGTGCGCACTTCCATGTCCAGCGCCTTGAAGTTGCTGTCGGCGGTGGCGACGCCGCGATAGCGCCAGTACCAGGTCTGGCCCGCCATCTGCTCGTCCCCCTCCACCCAGCTGTCACCTGGCCACTTGGCTTCGAGCTTCTGCTGCACCAGCTGGTTCTCCACCACCCAGGTCGCCAGGGTCTTCTGTTCCAGATAGTTGAGGCCGGAGAGGTGCTCGCTGGCGGTCTTCATCACCGCCAACCCGGCGATGGCGAACACCGCCAGCGCCACCATGACTTCCAGCAGGGTCATGCCGCGGGCGTTCATTCCTCTTCCTCCTCGTCCTGCAGCAGGCGCAGGCGGCCGAACTCGTCCGCCTTGACCGTGCGCACATAGCGCTGATCGTCGTCCTGCTGGGTCAGGGTCAGCACGAAGGGGGTCAGCTCGCCACCGGGAAAGATGAACACCTGAGGCGTGCGCTCCTTCTCGTCGCGCCCCTTCTCGTACTTCTCGTCGGAGTCGGTCCGCCAGCTGAAGCCCTCGAGCTCGATGGCCAGCTGCATGTTGTCGGGCAGCTCGACCCGATCCAGCAGCTTGTCGCCGCTCATCACCTGCCACTTGCGATCCTTGGCCGCGCGCTGCATGAACTGCCAGCCGTTGTCCTCCACCCGCAGGCCCACCAGCCGGCCATCCATCACCGAGTACTCCTGCGCCTGCTGCAGCACGGCCATGAAGCGGCGCGCCTGCTTGTCGAGCTCCCGATCCCCCCTGGCGCCACCCATGCTAAGGGTGACGGCAGTGGCAACCAGACCCATCAACATAGCCACCAGCAACACTTCCAGCAGGGTAAAACCGGCCTGGCGACGGGCAGAAGAGGCCACCTTCATTCAGTCAGCCCCGGGATGACTCGGTGAGCGCGACGCGGCGAGATCACTTATTGGAAATCCTTCAGGTTCCAGTTACCGATGTCGTCATCGGTACCGGCTTCGCCATCCAGCCCCATGGAGAAGATGTCGATCTTGCCGAACTGACCCGGGCTCAGCATCTGGTACGGGTTGCCCCAGGGATCCTGCGGCAGGCGCTTGATGTAGCCCCCTTCCCGGTAGCTGCGCGGCTCAGGTGCGGCGGTCGGCTTGTTGACCAGTGCGTCCAGCCCCTGCTCGGTGGTCGGGTAGCGGTTGTTGTCCAGCTTGTACATGTCGAGGGCGTTTTCCAGCGCCACTATGTCGGAGACCGCTTTCTGCTGGTCGGCCTTCTCCTTGTTGCCCATCAGGTTGGGCACCACCAGGCTGGCCAGGATCCCGAGGATCACGATGACCACCATCACTTCCAGCAGGGTAAAACCCGATTGACGACGCTTTTGCATGACTTACTCCCTCACGAAATGAGATGGCATGAACCATCAACGATTAACTGTTAAACCACGATCGTTCGATGACGCCTGTCGGCTAATCGAACCTACGGAGTTGATTGGATTGGTAGGTTCGAATAGCGAAGCGTATTCGAACGTCCGAACCTTACAAATTCACCATATTGTTGAGCTCGAGGATCGGCTGCAGGATCGACATCACGATAAACAGCACCACACCGGCCATGGAGACCACCAGCATGGGTTCGAACACCCCGAGGGCGATGTTCACCTGGGTTTCGAACTCCCGGTCCTGGTTGTCTGCCGCCCGCTCCAACATGTTGTCGAGCTCGCCGCTCTGCTCGCCGGAGGCGATCATGTGCAGCATCATGGGCGGAAAAATTTTGGTTTCATCCAGCGACTTGCGCAGGCTGGTCCCCTCCCGCACCCGCTCGGTGGCCTCACCGATGCGCATGCGGGCAAAGTCGTTGGAGAGCACTTCGCCGGAGATCTTCATCCCCTCCAGCAGCGGCACGGCGCTGGCGTTGAGGATGCTCAGGGTGCGGGCGAAGCGGGCGGTGTTGAGACCACGGCTGACCCGACCGATCACCGGCAGGCGCAAGATCACCTGGTGCCAGTGACGGCGACGCTTGTCGTCGGTCAGCCACCAGCGCCAGACAAAGCCGCCCACCAGCAGCAGCAACAGGAACCAGAGGCCGTAGTGCTGCATCAGCTCGCTGGTACCGATGAGGAAGCGGGTGGTGGCCGGCAGTTGCTGGCCCATGTGTTCGAACTGGGCCACCACCTTGGGCACCACGGCGGTGAGCAGGATGGAGATGACGCCAATGGCGACGCAGGTGAGGACGATGGGGTAGATCATCGCCTGCAGCAGCTTGGTGCGCATGTGCTGACGCTGCTCTGTGTAGTCGGCGAGGCGGTTGAGCACCTTCTCCAGGTGACCGGACTTCTCGCCGGCCGCCACCATGGAGCGGAACAGCTGATCGAACACATGGGGGAAGGCCCCCAGCGAATCGGCCAGCGAATAGCCCTCCACCACCTTGCTGCGCACCGTGGCCACCATGCTGCGCAGGTGGGCCTTCTCGCACTGCTCGGCGACGGCCTTGAGCGCCTCTTCGATGGTGAGGCCGGCCCCCACCAGGGTCGCCAGCTGGCGGGTGATCATCGCCAGCTCAGCGGTGCTGGCACCACGGCGGAACAACACGAAGCGGTTCGCCTCGCGCTTGGCCTTCTCGGTGGTCTCATTCACCTCGAGCGGGGTCAGCCCCTGCTCGCGCAACAGCTGGCGTACCTGACGGGCGGAATCCCCCTCCAGTACGCCGCTCTTGTTGCGACCCTTGCCATCGAGGGCCTTGTATTCAAATGCCGCCATCTCAGTCTTCCCGGGTCACGCGCAGCACCTCTTCGAGGCTGGTCTGCCCCTTGAGCACCTTGTCGATGCCGTCGCGGCGGATGCTGGGGGTATGGCCCCGGATCAACCGCTCGATGGCCAGCTCGCCGCTGGCGCTGTGGATCGCCTCGCGTACCGCCTCGTCCACCACCACCAGCTCGTGGATGCCGGTCCGGCCGCGATAGCCGGTGTGGTTGCACTGCTCGCAGCCCACCGGCCGCCACACCTGCTGATCAGGCGCCAGCTCGATGCCCATGGCGAGGCGCTCCTGCTCGGTAATGGGGCGCGGGGCGCGGCAATCGGGGCAGAGGGTGCGCACCAGCCGCTGGGCCAGTACCGCCAGCAGTGAGGAGGAGAGCAGGAAGGGCTCGATGCCCATGTCCCGCATCCGGGTGATGGCGCCGATGGCGGTGTTGGTGTGCAGGGTCGACATCACCAGGTGACCGGTCAGCGACGCCTGCACCGCGATCTGGGCGGTCTCGAGGTCACGGATTTCCCCCACCATCACCACGTCCGGATCCTGACGCAGGATGGCGCGCAGGCCGCGGGCGAAGGTCATGTCCACCTTGCTGTTGACCTGGGTCTGGCCCACCCCTTCGAGGTCATATTCGATGGGGTCTTCGACGGTCAGGATGTTGCGATCCCGCGAGTTGATCTCGGAGAGGGCCGCGTAGAGGGTGGTCGACTTGCCCGAACCGGTCGGGCCCGTCACCAGAATGATGCCGTGAGGCTTGCGAATGAGTTCGCTGATGATGTTGCGGTTGGCCAGCGTCATGCCAAGCTGCTTGAGTTCCAGGCGCACGTTGTTCTTGTCGAGCAGTCGCAATACCACCCGCTCGCCATAGCTGGACGGCATGGTGGAGACCCGCACGTCCACCGCCCGGCCGCCGATGCGCAACGAGATGCGACCATCCTGCGGCACCCGCTTCTCGGCGATGTCCATGCGCGACATCACCTTGATGCGCGACACCAGCAGGGAGGCGAGCTTGCGATGGGGGCGCAGGATCTCCCGCAGCACCCCATCGATGCGAAACCGGATCACCAGGGCCCGCTCGAAGGTCTCGATGTGGATGTCGGACGCCTCTTCCTTGATCGCCTCGCTCAACATGGCGTTGATGAGGCGGATGATGGGGGCGTCGTCGTCGGCGTCCAGCAGGTCTTCGCTCTGGGGCAGCTCTTCGGCCAGCGCGAAGAAGTCCATCTCGTTGCCAAGATCCTCCATCAGCTGGCGCGCCTCGGAGGAGTCACGCTGGTAGTGGGCCATCAGCAGCTCTTCGAAGGCCTCGCCATCCATCTGCTCCACCGTGAAGGCACAACCCGCCACCCGCCGCACTTCCAGCAGGGTTTGCGGCGTCACGCCCTGGCGGCAAAGCAGCACCGGGGCCCCCTGCCGCTCGGTCAGGATCACCCCGAAGTTGCGGGCGAAGGCAAACGGCAGCTCGGGTAGGGCTGCCGGCATGTCGACGCCATCCAGCTGGTATGCCGCCATTACTTGTTACCCACGAATGGCTGGGATCCGCCGTTCGTCTGCGGGGCCGACTGTGTCCGCTGGAGCTGTTTCTGCACCTCGGGCGAGACGGTCACGTCCTGGCCGTACTGGGGCAGCACCTGGCGCTTGGGCGAGGTGAGATACCCCTCCTGCGCCGCCGCATCCAGTTGTTCGGAGCGGAACTGGGAATACTTGTTGCCGGAGATACCGCTGTAAACGTCGGAGTCACGCAAGATGGTGGGCCGGATAAACACCATCAGGTTGCGTTTGGAGGTGGTATTGGTAGTGGAGCGGAACAGGTAGCCCAGCACCGGGATGTCGCCCAGCAGCGGCACCTTGGAGACCTTCTCCTGGGTCTTCTCGTCCATCAAGCCGCCCAGCACCACTGTCTCGCCACTCTTCACCAGCACGGCGTTCTTGATGGTGCGGGTATCGAAGGTCGGGCCCAGAGTGGCGGTCCCGGTCGCCTGGGTCTGCGCCACGCTGGAGACCTCCTGCTCGATGTTGAGCAGCACGGAGTCCCCTTCGTTGATCTGCGGCGTCACCACCAGCTTGGTCCCCACCGTCTTGCGCTCTATGGTGTTGAACACCTGGTCGCTGGTGGTGGAGCTCTGGGAGCCGCTCTGCACCGGCACTTCCTGGCCGACGTTGAAGGAGGCTTCCTTGTTGTCCATGGTGACGATACTCGGGGTGGAGAGAATATCGTTCTTGGTATTGGTCGACAGGGCCGTCACCAGCGCGGCCCAGTTGCCTTTGTAGAAGCCGGCCGCCATGCCGTCGAAGCCACCGGCCAGTTTGGACAGCGCATCCGTGTTGCCGTTGTCCTTGTAATCCTTGGCCGCGATGGCCACCGAGCCGATGGGCAGGTTGGTGTCGGTGAACTGGGTGCCGCCGCCATTGGTGTTGGCCCACTGCACCCCGAGGTTGAGACCGTCGCCATCGGCGATCTCGACGATGATCGCCTCCACCAGCACCTGGGCACGGCGGATGTCGAGCTTGGCCACCACCTGCTCCAGCTCGGACATCACGTCCGGCTGGGCGGTGATCACCAGCGCATTGGTGGTCTCGTCGGCGGAGATGGCCAGCTTGCCACCGCCGATGCTGGCACCGCCACCGCCTGTGGTAGTAGCCGCGCCGCCCTTCTTGTCCGCTTCGATGCTGGAGCTGACGCCCTTAAGCACCTCCACCAGATCCTTGGCCTTGCCGTATTTCAGATAGAAGACCCGGGTGTTGCCTTGGCTCTGCAGGTCACGGTCGAGCTGGTGCACCATCTGGATGATGCGGGCGCGCGCCTTGGGCTCGCCGCTCACCACCACGGAGTTGGTGCGCTCGTCGGCCACCACCTTGGGGGCCAGCAGCAAGGAGGTGTTGGCCCCCTGGTTGTTGCCGTCCTTGTTGAGGTTGGTCACCAGCCGCACCATTTCACCGGCGGAGGCGTACTTCAGCTTGACGATGTCCACTTCCTGGTCGCCCGCCTTATCGACCCGGCGCACCACTTCCACCAGCCGGTTGACCACGGCGGCGCGGCCGGTAATCAGCAGCACGTTGGAGGGATCGTAGTGGACCACGTTGCCGCCGCCGGCGTTGTCGTTGAGCTGGCGCAGCAGCGGCGCCAGCTCGCGCACCGAGACGTTGCGCACCGGCACGACCCGGGTCACCATCTCGTCACCGCTGCCAGGGTTGCTCTCGTCCACTACCGGGATGGCGGAGGTTTTGGCATCCTTGGAGCGCACCACCTTGAGCACGCCGTTGTCCATCGGGACCACGGCGAAGCCATAGACGTCGAGCACGCTCAGGAAGAACTGGTAGTACTGGTCTTCGTTGAGCAGGTCATAGCTGCGGACGTTGATCTTGCCCCGTACCGACGGCTCTATGATGATGGTCTTGTTCAGGTTCTTGCCGACCGTGTTGATGAACTCTTCGATGTCGGCATTCTTGAAGCTGGCGGAGTATTCGGTGGCCCAGGCTGAGCCTGCCATCATCAACGCCGCGGCCACGGTGGCCAGACGCCAGCCCTTCCCTTTATTTGTCATTCTTGGTGCTACTCCAATTCATTATTCTGACAAGCCGACATAAACGTCGTAGAGCTGTCCTTGCCGCTCGACGGTGACGGTCATTTCCGTTGCGCCAGCCACCTGCTGCATCGCCTGCATGGCCTGAGCGTTATCCCGCAGATCCAGCCCGTTGATGCTGACCGCCATGTCGTTGGCGACCAGCCCGAGTTGATTGAACAGTTCCGGATTGCGACCCGGATTGAGGCGATAGCCGACCATGCGACCATCGACCCGGACCGGGGAAATATTGAGGTAATCAGTGATCTTGCCGGGGTTGCCCATCAGTTCGTTGCGCACCGAGGAGAGCTTGTCGTCCTGCTTGCCCTGCTGGGGCAGCGGCTTGCCGTACTCTTCCCCGTCCAGCATCAGGGTCTCGTCGCGCCCATCCCGCTCGATGATGACACGGTCGGCAAATACCTGGCGGATCTTGGCCTGGGTGCCGTCGATGAGGTCACCGATGCCATAGGAGTTCTGCAGCCCGTTGTGGGCGATGATGGCGATGGACTTGGCGGGATCCGAACTGGCCAGCACGCCATTGAGCTGGGCGTTGAGCTGGGTCTTGGGAGCATCGGCTGCGACAACATCGGCCGCCTGGGCCTGCTGCTTGGCCTTGCCGAACAGCGCCAGCCGGCTGACGCCGCTCAGATCGAGCCGGCTTGAACCCTGGCCCTGACTGGCTACCACCGACGGCTGCCAGGGCTGACTGACGGGGCGGCTGCCGAGATCCAGCAGACGCCAGGTGAGACCGGCACACTGGTGGGCCAGCAACAGCAGCAGAAGCCAGAACAGAGGCTGGCTGAAACGGGAGAGTGGCACGGTTTTACAACGGGCCAGAAGGGAGCTCAACAAGTCATCCCTGAACGGTAGCGTCATGTTTATCAATATTTTCTGGCATCCAAATCGGTTGGCTATTGTGTACGGCAATGGACCCAGAGACAACCGACCGGATGGGAGTAAGCTGCGAAAATTGACATTCCGTCACACCCTTGGGCCCCCTGTTTCTATCCCAGGGCCTGCCTCTGGTATAATCAGGCACCCCTTTCAGCCATTCCGGAGTCGATTCATGCCGAACCCCGCAGAAATCCCAACCCAGGTCCGTCTCGACAAGTGGTTGTGGGCGGCACGTTTTTACAAGACCCGCAGCCTGGCCCGCGACCAGATTGAAGGGGGCAAGGTGCACTACAACGGCCAGCGCAGCAAGCCGGGCAAGCATGTCGAGGTCGGCGCCCTCATTCGTTTCTGGCAGGGCCAGGACGAGCGGGAGGTGCGGGTGCTCGAGGTGAGCGAGCAGCGCAAATCCGCCCCGCTGGCCCAGCAGCTCTATGAAGAGACCGAGGCCAGCCTGAAACGACGGGCGGAAAACAGCGAGGCACGCCGCTTCAACAGCCAGTTTGCCCCGAGCCCCGAGCGTCGCCCCGACAAGCAGGAGCGGCGCCAGCTGATCAAGGTCAAGCAATATTGACCCGCCAAGATGGCCCTTTTATGACGACAGATGGCGGAATAAGTTCCTAACCACCTGTTTATTAATGTTTTTATCTATTTACCCCACCGAAGAACCCAGGAATGCATGATGAGTAACCAAGATCTCCTGTATCGCTATCTGTTCGAAGAGTACGAAGTCCGGGGCGAGCTGGTCCAGCTGGACCACACCTACCGCCACGTGGTGGAGGCTCAGAACTACCCGGTACAGGTGCAAAAACTGCTGGGTGAACTGCTGGTCGCCACCAGCCTGCTGACCGCCACCCTCAAGTTCGAAGGCTCCATCACGGTACAGCTGCAGGGCAACGGCCCGGTACGGCTGGCCGTCATCAACGGCGACAACAACCAGCAGCTGCGCGGCGTGGCCCGCTACGAGGGTGAGCTGCCGAGCGATGACAAGCTGCAGAGCCTGATCGGGGAAGGCCAGCTGGTCATCACCATCACCCCGGAGCAGGGTGAACGCTATCAGGGCATCATAGCGCTGGACGCCGACACCCTGGCCGGCTGCCTGGAGCAGTATTTTACCCAGTCCGAACAGCTGGCGACCAAGCTCTGGATCCGCACCGGCTACCACCAAGGCGCACCGCGCGCCGCCGGCATCCTGCTGCAAGAGCTGCCCGCCCAGAGCGAGGATCACGGCGACGACTTCGAGCACCTGACCCAGCTCACCAGCACCATCAAGGATGAAGAGCTGTTCGGCCTGGAAGCGGAAGAGATCCTCTACCGTCTCTACCACCAGGACAAGGTGCGGGTATTCGATCCGCAGGCGGTCGAGTTCCGCTGCACCTGCTCCCGCGAGCGTTGCGAAGGGGCCCTGTTGCAGATCGAGAAGGAAGAGGTAATGGAGATGGTGCAGGAGCTCGGCAAGATCGGCATGCACTGTGATTATTGTGGCGCCCAGTACGAATTTGACGGGATCGATGTCGAAACCCTGTTCAGCGGGGCTCCCGGTAATGATGCAAACAAGTTACACTAATTGAAGGCGGGCAAAACCCGCCTTTAACTTAAATAACAAAAAAATACCCTATTTTATAAAGTTTGATGGCGATCGCTAAACTCTACCACCTAAGTGATAGGATGAACGCCAGATAGAACCCTACCAACCTCTGAACCCAGGAGAATACAATGACAATCGTGGCAGAACCCACCCTGGCCCAACAATTAGGACTGGACCAGTACGGTATCAAGAACTCCACTGAAATCCTGCGCAACCCTTCCTACGACCAGCTGTTCGCGGAAGAGACTCGTGCCGACCTGGAAGGGTTCGAGCGCGGCGTGGTGACCGAACTGGGGGCCGTCAATGTCAATACCGGCATCTTCACCGGCCGCTCCCCGAAAGATAAATATATCGTCAAAGACGCCACTACCCAGAATACTGTGTGGTGGTCTGACCAGGGTAAAAACGATAACAAAGCCATCAGCCCGGAAGTGTGGTCACATCTGAAATCCCTGGTGACCAAGCAGCTCTCCGGCAAGCGCCTGTTCGTGGTGGACGGCTTCTGCGGTGCCAACCCGGACACCCGCCTGGCCGTGCGCATCATCACCGAGGTAGCCTGGCAGGCTCACTTCGTGAAAAACATGTTCATTCGCCCGAGCGATGAAGAGCTGAAAACCTTCAAACCGGACTTCGTGGTGATGAACGGTGCCAAGTGCACCAACCCGAACTGGAAGGAACAGGGTCTCAACTCCGAGAACTTCGTCGCCTTCAACCTGACCGAGAAGATCCAGCTCATCGGCGGCACCTGGTACGGTGGCGAGATGAAGAAGGGGATGTTCTCCATGATGAACTACTTCCTGCCCCTGCGCGGCATCGCCTCCATGCACTGCTCCGCCAACGTGGGCCAGGACGGCGACGTGGCCATCTTCTTCGGCCTCTCCGGCACCGGCAAGACCACCCTCTCCACCGATCCCAAGCGTCAGCTGATCGGCGATGACGAGCACGGCTGGGACGACGACGGCGTGTTCAACTTCGAAGGGGGCTGCTACGCCAAGACCATCAAGCTCTCCAAGGAAGCCGAGCCGGACATCTACAACGCCATCCGTCGCGATGCGCTGCTGGAGAACGTGACCGTGGCGGCCGACGGCACCATCGACTTCGACGATGGCTCCAAGACCGAGAACACCCGGGTCTCCTACCCCATCTATCACATCGAGAACATCGTCAAGCCGGTTTCCAAGGCGGGTCACGCCACCAAGGTGATCTTCCTGACCGCCGACGCCTTCGGTGTGCTGCCCCCGGTCTCCAAGCTGACCAAGGAGCAGACCAAGTACCACTTCCTGTCTGGCTTCACCGCCAAGCTGGCCGGTACCGAGCGCGGCATCACAGAGCCGACCCCGACCTTCTCCTCCTGCTTCGGCGCGGCCTTCCTCTCCCTGCACCCGACCAAGTACGGTCAGGAGCTGGTGAAACGGATGGAAGCGGCCGGCGCAGAAGCCTATCTGGTCAACACCGGCTGGAACGGCACCGGCAAGCGAATCTCCATCAAGGATACCCGCGCCATCATCGACGCCATCCTGGATGGCTCCATCGAGAAGGCTGAGACCAAGGTGCTGCCGATCTTCAATCTGGAAGTGCCGACCGCCCTGCACGACGTGAACCCGGCGATCCTCGACCCGCGCGACACTTACGCCAACAAGGCCGAGTGGGATGCCAAGGCGCAGGATCTGGCCCAGCGTTTCATCAAGAACTTCGAGCGCTTCACCGACAACGACGAAGGCAAGCGTCTGGTCGCGGCGGGTCCGCAGCTGTAACAGCGACCCCGTTCACAACCAATCTCATACCGGTCAGCCCAGCTGACCGGTATTTTTTTGAGCAGAGCGCGGCGTTTGACTCCCGCCAAACCTTGCCTTGTGGGCCCTTGCGCGTTAGATTCAGCCCAACTTTATACAATATACAATTTTGTAACGATTCCCCTGTGACCCGATCATGACCCCACCCTACAAGACCCGTACCCAAATGGTGATGGAAAACCTCCGTGGCCGGATCCTGCGCGGTGAGTTTCCCGCCGGCGCCCCCCTGCGCCAGGACGCCATCGCCAAGGAGCTGGCGGTGAGCCGCATTCCGGTGCGGGAGGCCCTGATGCAGCTGGAGGCTCAGGGGCTGGTGAAGTTCGAGGCCCACCGCGGCGCCGTGGTCACCATGCTGGACGCCGCGGCCATCGAGGAGCTCTTTTATTTGCGAGCCCTGCTGGAAGCCGATACCCTGTTCCACGCCGTCGACCTGATGACGGAGGAGACCTTCGCCAAGGCGCAGGCGATCCTCGCCCAGTTCGACCAGGCCCTCGAGTCGGGCACCCAGATCGAACACTGGGCCGAACTGAACCACAGTTTTCACGCCACCCTCTATCAGGCCGCCGGCCGCCCCCAGGCACTGGAGCTGATCGCCCAGATCAATCTGAGCTGTGACCGCTATGTGCGCTTCGAGCTGCTGTTCGCCAGCGATGGCGTCGACAAGGCGGAGCGGGAACACGCCCAGCTGCTGGAGCTGTGCCGCGCCCGCCGCAAACACGAGGCGGTGGTACTGCTCAAGCAACATATCGAGGCGGCTGGCCAGTCAATCAAGCGGATCCTGGACAGCGGCCACAACCACTGAACACTCACATCACTACAATCTGGCATTAACGACATGAATCATTTCGAGATTATTGAAACCCGCGTCGCCCAGGTCAGGGCCGAACTGGCCATGATGGAGCTGGACGCCTTCATCGTCCCCCATGACGACGAGCACCTGGGGGAGTACATTCCCGCCTACGCCGAGCGACTGGACTGGATCACGGGTTTCAACGGCTCCGCCGGCCTCGCCATCATACTGGCGCAGCGGGCGGCCCTGTTCATCGACGGTCGTTACACGGTGCAGGCCCGCATGCAGGCACCGGCCGAGCTCTTCGAGTTTCTCCATCTGAACGAAGATCCCCACGTGCAGTGGCTGGCCGAGCAGCTGCCTGCCGGTTCACGGGTCGGCTTCGATGCCCGCCTGCACAGCCTGGCCTGGTATCGACACGCCAAAGAGATCCTGACCGAGCGCGGCATCGAGCTGGTGCGTGTTGATCAGAACCCCATCGATCTGCACTGGAGCGATCGCCCCGCTCCCACCAAGAATCCGGCCATCCTCTACAGCGAGGCGCTGGCGGGCCAGTCCAGCCAGGCCAAGCGTGAGCTGCTGGCCAGCGATCTGCGCAAGCGCGGGCTGGATGCGGTGCTGCTGACCCAGGCCGAGCCCATCAACTGGCTGCTCAACCTGCGTGGTCGCGACGTGGAGCGGCTGCCGGTGGTGCTGGGCTTTGCGGTGCTCTACGCCAACGCCACCATGGATTTCTTCGTCGACACCGACAAGATCGACTGCTTCGCCTTCAGCCAGCACGTGGGGCAGGATGTCTCCGTCTACCCCATCGACAAACTGGGTGATGTGCTCAAGCGCATCGGCGAAGATCAGCAGAAGGTGCTGGCCGATCCCAACACCGCCAACGCCTGGACCCAGCTGGTCATGGAAGAGGCGGGCGCCATCCTGGTAGCCGGTCAGGATCCGACCATGCTGCCGAAGGCGTGCAAGAACGAAGTGGAGCTGGCCGGCATGCGTGCCGCCCATCTGCGCGACGGTGTCGCCGTCACCCGCTTCCTGGCCTGGCTGGATCGGCTGATCGCCAGCGGCGAGTTCGACGGCGTGGATGAAGGCACCCTGGCCGACCAGCTGGAAGCCTTCCGCCGCGAGCAGGAGCACTACGTCGAGCCGAGCTTCGACACCATCTCGGCGCTCGGCCCCAACGCCGCCATGTGCCACTACCGCCACACCAACGGCACCCCGCGCACCTTTGGTCAGGACAGCATCTATCTGGTGGACTCCGGCGCCCAGTATCTGGACGGCACCACCGACATCACCCGCACCATCAAGGTGGGTGAGCTGACCGACGAGCACAAGGCAATGTTCACCCGGGTGTTGCAGGGTCACATCGCCCTGGATCAGGCCCGCTTCCCGCGCGGCACCGCCGGCATCCAGCTCGACGTGCTGGCCCGCATGCCGCTGTGGCAGGCCGGTTACAACTACGACCACGGCACCGGCCACGGCGTCGGCCACTTCCTCAGCGTGCACGAAGGCCCGCAGCGCATCGCCCCCAAGGGCAGCCTGGTAGCCCTGCAGCCGGGCATGGTGCTCTCCAACGAACCCGGCTACTACCGGGAAGATGCCTTCGGCATCCGCTGCGAGAACCTGGTGGTGGTCACCGAACAGGAGCAGATCGGCGAGCTGCCGATGCTGGGCTTCGAGCGGCTGACCTATGTACCGTTCGATACCCGCCTGATCGATCGCAGCCTGCTGAGCCCGGCCGAGTTCCGCTGGATCAACGAGTACCACGTCGAGGTCTACCGCCGTCTCAGCCCGCTGCTGGAGGGTGAGGATCTCGCCTGGCTGGAACAGGCGACCAGCCTCATCTAAGCGCAGACAACTCTGCTTGTCTGATAAAACAGGGCCTGCGGGCCCTGTTTTTTTGCCCGCCGGTTTGACCTGTATCAAGGCCCCGCCGCCCCAGGTCAGGACAATGCCCCTCATGACGACCCATCACTCCCACCCCGCGCGCCCGGCCCGCGCCGACAAGGCGCCCATGCACCCCAGGCTCAAGCGGGAGCAGCAGACGGTCAGCGCCATGATCCGCCTCTACTGCGACCACCATCACCAGGACCCCGCCTGCCGGCACTGCCAGCAGTTGCAGGAGTTCGCCCACCAGCGGCTGCGCCGCTGCCGCTATGGTCACGGCCACAAACCCACCTGTGCCAACTGCCACATCCACTGTTATGCCCCGGCCATGCGCAAGCAGATCCAACTGGTGATGAAGTGGAGCGGCCCGCGCATGCTGTGGCATCACCCCTGGCTGGCCCTGCGCCACCTGCTGGACAGTCGTCGCAAGGCCCCCAGACGCCCCCACAGCCGCCCGCTTCCCCCCTGATCACTCATGCTGGATTCAGGAATCAGCCGGTAGACTCCATCCCGTCCGGACCGCCTCTGCGGTCTGCATCTGACAGTGGAGATAAGATGGGCTGGTTTACCCGTTTTCGTGAGCGTCGGGCCCTGCGTCGCTATCTGGCGATGTCGGCTATCCTGGCCAAAGAGTATGGTGCCCGCGAGCAATACAGTGCGGGGCAGTTGCTGACCCAGGCCAGGATCCATAAACTGCCGCCCCGCTGGCTCCATTACTACTTCGCGCTCTACCGCCACGAGAGCGCGCCCGAGCTTGCCAGTGGCTGGCAACTCGACGATCAGCGGCTGCTCGCACTGCGCCAGTCGCTCGCCGAGAGCCTGTTTCACCACGATATCGCCTATACCGCTCTGGATGTCCGCGAGCTGGCGCGCCCTGCCCAATGGCGAGGCGGCAGCGACCGCAAGGTACAGACCCAGGGCATCACCTTTCGCCAATATTGACCGAAGGAGTTTTGATGCACCACACCCCGCCCCTGCTGCGCACCGCCACTCACACCGACATGCACGCCATCTGGCAGATCGACGTCAATGTATTCGGGGAGGATGTCTATCCCGGCTTCTTCTTCCGCCAGGCCATGGATCTGTGGCCCGAGCTGCTGCTGGTAGCCGAGCTGGACGGTAGGCTGCTGGGCTATGCCCTGGGTGGACTGGGACAGGATCGGTCGCAGGGCTGGCTGCTGTCGCTGGCGGTGCTGCCGGAGGCGCGCGGCTTCGGCCTGGCCGAACGCATGATGCTGCAGGTGGAGCAGTCACTGCTGAAACTGGGGATCGAGCGGGTCAGACTGACGGTGGATCCGGCCAATCCGGCCCAGCGCCTCTACTTTCGACTCGGTTATCAGCAACTGGCCGAGGAGCGCGACTATTTCGGCCAAGGCGAGGATCGCCTGCTGCTGGAAAAACGGCTCGACTGAGCCGGTGGGGACGGGGTTTACAGGGTCCGGGCCTTATAATTGGTTACACTTTGCTGGTTTCATGCTCAATCCGGTTGGCGTAGAGTTGAATCACTGACCGAACAAACCAGATTAGATGCCAGCCCAGGAGGCCCATCATGTTGAAACGCATTACCCTCATCGCCCTGTTGGCCACCACCACCGCCACCACCCTCAGCGGCTGTGCCAACAGCGACGTCTACTCCGGCGATGTCTACACCAAGGATCGCGCCAAGCAGGTACAGACCGTCAGCTACGGCACCATCCTCTCCACACGCCCGGTCAAGATCCAGGCCGATGAGAACTCGTTGATCGGCACCATAGGCGGCGCCGTGGTCGGCGGCCTGCTCGGCAGCACCATCGGCGGCGGGCGCGGCAGCGACATCGCCGCGGCCGGTGGCGCCATCGCGGGTGCAGCGGCGGGCAAGGCGGCCGGTGACAAGCTCAATCAGGTGGACGGCGTCGAGCTCGAGATCAAGAAAGAGAACGGCGAATCCATCGTGGTGGTGCAAAAGGCCAGTCCCACCTTCGTACCGGGCGCCCGGGTCCGCATGACCCAGGGCAACGGCACCATCAACGTGGCCGTGGTCAACTAAGCCATCTAGGCCTCCGCCCATGAAAAAGCCCTCGCTGTGCGAGGGCTTTTTTTATTGCCATGTCGGCCGGGAATTACTGGCGAACCAGCCGGAAGATGGCGTAGCCAGGGTGCTGGGCGTCATCCATCGGCAGAGTGGACTTGTACTCCAGATCCGCACCGGCCAGCTGTTTGGCCTCCTCGCGGGGCGAGGAGTAGAGCCGCACGTCCACGTTGGCCGGCAGGGCCTTCATGTGCCAGTTGTTGTTGGCCGCCGGGCTGAAGCCGGCCGGGTTCTCGGCAGACTGGGCCTTCAGGTACTGGGCGATGATCTCGCGCGTCTCGAAGGGATCTTCATGGACGATGTTGCTGCCGTCGATGCCCGGGAAGTGGCCGCCGCCGCTGGCACGGTAGTTGTTGGTCACCACGTAGAACTTCTGGGCCGGATCGATGGGCTGGCCGTTGAAGGTGAGGCTGCTGATGCGCTGGCCGTCGCTGACCTTGGCCCCTTCCTTGTTGTAACGGGCCGGCTGGGTGATATCCACCTCGTAGTTGACCCCGTCGATCACGTCGAAGTTGTAGGTGGGGAACTTCTCGTTCACCAGCCACTGCACCTCAGTCTTGCCGGAGTCGATCTGGTTGAACTGGCCGGCACTCATCTCCAGCCACTCCTTGACGGTGGCCCCGTTCACCTCGACCACCTGCAGGGTGTTCGGATAGATGTAGAGGTCGGAGACGTTGCGCAGGGAGATGTCGCCCTGGGCCACGTAGGTGAAGTCGTTGATGCCGTTGCGACCGCCACGGAACGGTGCCGCCACCGACAGGATGGGGTAGGACTCCTTGAGCAGACCATCTTTTTGCAACTGCTCGGCGTAGCGGCGCTGGGCATCGCTCACCAGCTGTACCGAGGGATCGTCCTGCACCAGGGCGAAGAAGCTGTGGATGGAGGAGGTGATCTTGCCAAGCGGCTCGTCCAGCCACTGGTTGGTGGCGTCGTGGTCGGCCTGTACCAGGTCCACCACCCGCTGATCCACCGCGCTGCCCTCGCTGGAGTCGATCTTGCGCAGGCTGGCCTGGCTCTGCTTCACCTGCCACTTGCCGTCCACCTGCTCCAGCTTGAGGTCGATGATGCCGAGGTGGTTGCCCCAGTAGCCAGGCATCACGGTCGGAATGCCGCTCAGGGTACCGGCCTGGTTGTCCACCTCCGGCAGATCCGGGAAGTCACCCGGGAAGTTCTTGTGGGCGTGGCCCAGCATCAGGGCATCCACCCCCTTCACCTTGGCCAGGTGCCAGGCGGAGTTCTCCATCATGGCCTCGTAGCTGCTGGCGTTGATGCCGGTGTGGGCAACAACGACGACCACGTCGGCGCCCTTGGCGCGCAGCTCGGGCACATAGTGATTGGCGGTCTCGACCATGTCGGCCACCACCACCTTGCCTTCCAGATGGCGCTTGTCCCACTGCAGCACCTGCGGCGGGGTCAGCCCCAGGATGCCGACCTTGACGGTCTGCAGCTGGCCCTTGTCATCCTTCACCTTGCGCTCCAGCAGCAGGTAGGGGGTGAACTTGTTGCCGCTCCAGTCTATTTGCCCCTTGGCATCGCGCTTGAAGGCGCCCGCCTCGAACACGTTGGCGTTCACATAGGGGAACTTGGCTCCCTGCAGGGTCTTGGTGAGGTAATCCAGCCCGTAGTTGAACTCGTGGTTGCCCAGGTTGCCGGCGTCGTAGCCGAGCTCGTTCATCGCCTTGAACACCGGGTGGGCCTGCTTGTCGAGGTAGCCGGCACCGGACTGCTCGAAGATGTAGTCCGCCAGCGGCGTGCCCTGGATCAGGTCGCCGTTGTCGAGCAGCAGGTTGTTGGGGTTTTCGGCGCGGGCCGCGAGGATCAGCAGCGCGGTGCGGGAGAGGCCGAACTTGCGATCCTCCTTGTTCTGGTAGTAGTCGTACCCCAGCACGTTGGAGTGGATGTCGGAGGTCTGGATCAGACGCAGGGCAACCTCGCCCGGTTGCGTCTTGCTGTCGTTTTCGTTGCTACAGGCAGACAACAGCACGATGGCTGCAATAGCACCCAGCTTCATGGATTTATTCACTGTTTTGTCCCTTTTATTAGAGTGTCGCTTTACCAGCGACGGGAATTTAACAGACGAATATGTCAGCGGATGAAGCCGGGGTGAATTTTTATGAGGTGCGGCACAAAAATAGCCTTATGACGCCAGCAAAGCCCCGCTCGCCAGCTGCAGCGCCAACCCCAGCATGATGAAACCAACAATAGTATCAATAGCTTGCTGTACCCTGCCGCGAGCAAGCCAGGGCGAGAGGGCGGCCGCCCCGAACGCCAGGCTGTAGAACCAGACCAGCGAGGCCAGCATGGCCCCCGCCGCGAAGGCGGGGCGCAGCTCCTCGGCAAACTGGCTGCCGAAGGAGCCGAGCAGCATCAGGGTATCCAGGTAGACGTGGGGGTTGAGCAGGGTCACCCCGAGGGTCATGGCCAGCACGCTCTTGACCCCCATCAGCTGGGGCGAGTCAGCAAGTGCAGCCCCCTGCCCGCGCCAGGCGCTGCGCAGGGAACGGATACCGAACCAGCCGAGGAACAGCACGCCACCCCAGGTCAGCAGGGCCAGTCCGATCGGGCTGGCCGCCAGCAGGTTGGCGCCGCCGAACACCCCGATGCCGATCAGCACGAGATCGCACAGGCAGCAGAGGGTCGCCGTCAGCAGATGGTGGTTGCGGTGGATGCCCCGGCTCAGCACGAAGGCATTCTGGGCACCGATGGGGATGATCATGGCAAGGCCTAGGGTGAAGCCTTGCAGGGTGGTTGCAAACATGGATGAACCGTCCAGCAGAGTGATTGGACGGCACTATAAGGGGCGGCCAGACGTTTAGAGAAATTCATTAATCTGCTGAGCAATTTGTTTTGCTAATGACAGAGGGCTCGACCCAACCCCTTCGAGGTAGAAGGGGCTAGACCCGTTCATGGCTGTCAATTGCAGGATCTGACAATTGTTAGCCAGTCACTCTGCCCCGAGAATCATCGGGTTTTATTGCATCAGCTTGGGGAAGTTGGTGACCACGACCTGCTCGAGATTGGGCAGCAAGATGCCACTGCTCACCCCCTTGGCGATGGCCTGGTAGCGATTCATCGACCCCGTTTTACGGGTGACCTGATTGAGATGGTAGTTCACGGTTCGCTCCGTGATCCCCAGGATGCAGGCGATTTCACTCGACGTTTTCCCTTCACTGGCCCAGAACAGGCATTCGGTCTCCCGGTCAGTCAGGGCCTCCTGAGGGTCATCGTCCCGCAGACTGACCCGCACAATCCGGATCGCCGCCTCGAAGATGTAGTTGGACATCCAGGAGAGGACGGGCGAGGACTCCAGCAGCAGATCGCTCGATGCCCGCTCGGCGGTGATGAACGACAGTATGCCGTTTTCTCCCGCCGCCCCGTGCAACGGAAACGAGATGCCGTTGCGCAGCCCGAACTCCGCCGCCAACCCCATCACGTCCAGACTGCCCTCTTGCAGAAAACGTGCTCGCTCATCCAGCCGGTTCCAGTAAATGGGCAAGGTCTGCTTGCGGGCCAATTGAATGATGGGATCACAGGCCAGCATATGGTTTGCCGTATAGGCCTGCACCCAGGAGTCGGGGCACTGATTGAACAGCACCACCTTGGGTCTTTGCATCGACATGGGAATGATCAGCGCAAACCGGTAGTAGTCGTAACCCATACCGAGCGTGAACCGACCGATCAACTCGGCCAGACGATCCCCGTCCGTTACCGAAGTGAAATGTTCGAGGTACTCAAGCAGTTGGTCTTGTTTCATAGGCTAGCCCCCCTGGCCAGGGCCTCGATTATAGCGCCGAACACTGAAATGGAGACATCTGAATGCTTGTTTTCAAAGGAAAATTAAAAGAACACCCCAGATGGGAGGTAGAAAACGAGCTTTATCGCTTTCGCAATCGCGTCTTCTCCGATCGCCTCGGCTGGGATGTGGAATCTCACCGTGGTCTGGAGCAGGACAGTTTCGATACCCCTGACACCCATTGGGTTCTGATTGAAGACGACTCAGGCCTGTGCGGCTGCATCCGTCTGCTCAGTTGTGCCCAGGATTACATGCTGCCCAGCATCTTCCCCACCGCCCTCGCCGGCGAAGCCCCGCCGCGCAGCAACGACGTGTGGGAACTGACCCGCCTCGCCATCGATGCCGAACGGGCACCGCGCCTGGGCAACGGGGTCAGCGAGCTGACCTGCGTCATCTTCCGCGAGGTCTATGCCTTCGCCAGGGCGAAGGGGATCCGTGAGCTGGTCGCCGTGGTCAGCCTGCCGGTGGAACGCATCTTCCGCCGCCTCGGCCTGCCCATCGAGCGGCTCGGTCACCGCCAGGCGGTGGATCTGGGCGCCGTGCGCGGAGTGGGGATCCGCTTCCATCTGGACGAGCGTTTCGCCCGTGCCGTCGGTCAGCCCCTGCAGGGTGCCTATGACGAAGCCCGCGAGCTGGTCACCGAATAAGGGTGACGCAAAAAAATCCCGGGGTAAGACCCGGGATTAAAAGTTCTCGCTATGGCCCGTTTCCACCCCATGCAAAAACGGACGCAAAAGAGTATCCCCTGAATACCTTTTGACCACCACTGTCACATCTCACAGTGACAAACCCGCTTTGACCCCACAGCCCTTGTCCCGCCTGCGCTGCCGACATTTTCAGCGCTCTCCGGTTGTTCTCTCGCCACCACTTGAGTAGCATCCCTTCTCAATCTCCCTGCTGATAAGGAATGCTGATGAAGGCGTTGGACTACAAGCTGCTGCTGGCGCTGGATGCGGTGATGCAGGAGCAAAACTTCGAGCGGGCCGCCCAGCGCCTGCACATCACCCAGTCCGCCATCTCCCAGCGCATCAAGCAGCTGGAGCAGCAGTTTGCCGAGCCGCTGATCATTCGCGGCCAGCCGCTGCAGGCCACCGCGCTCGGGCAGAAGCTGCTGGCCCACTACCGCCAGGTACGCCAGCTGGAACTGGAGCTGGCCGGCGAGCTCTCTCCCGCCGAACCCCAGGCGCCGATCCGGGTCAGCATCGCCGTCAATGCCGACAGCCTGGCCACCTGGTTTCTGCCCGCCCTGGCGCCGCTGCTGGAACAGCACCCCATCGAGCTCAACCTGCTGGTGGATGACGAGAGCCGCACCCTGGATCGGGTGCGCGAGGGGCAGGCGTTCGGTGCCGTCAGCCTGCACGGCCAGCCACTGGCGGGCTGCTGCGTCGACGAGCTCGGCGAGATGCGTTACCTGCTCACCGCCAGCCCCGCCTTCGTCGAGCGCCACTTCCCACAGGGGCTGACCCTGGCGGCGCTGGCCAAGGCGCCGGCGGTGGCCTTCGATCAGCGTGACGACATGCACGTCAGCTACATGGCCCGCCACTTCGGGCTGGAGCCCGGCGGCTACCCCTGCCACACGGTGCGCTCGTCCGAGGCCTTCGTCGCCATGGCCGAGCAGGGGCTGGCCTGCTGCCTCATCCCGGAACTGCAGATCCGTCGCCAGCTGGCGGAGGGGTCATTGCTCGATCTCAACCCGGATCAGCACCTGGTAGAACGACTCTACTGGCACCGCTGGGTGCTGGAGCGCGGGCTGCACAAACAGATATCCCAGCGCCTGATCGAGCAGGGTCGCCGGGCGCTGCAACGCCCCTGACAGGGCCATTCACCTTGGCTTTGGAGGGGTAAAAACGTATAGTGCTGGGCGATTAACCACCAGGTCTCCACTCAGGTTCCCCATTTATGTTCCAAGACAATCCGCTGCTGGCCCAGCTCAAGCAACAAATCCGCGAAAACATCCCCAAGAAAGAGGGTGTGATCCGCGCCTCCGATCGGGGCTTCGGCTTCCTGGAGGTCGATGAGAAGACCAGCTATTTCGTGCCGCCTCCCTACATGAAAAAGGTGATGCACGGTGACCGGGTGACCGCCCTGATCCGCACCGAGAAAGAGAAGGAAGTTGCCGAGCCGGATGAGCTGCTGGAGCAGTCCGTCACCCGCTTCGTGGCCCGGGTCAAGATGTTCCGCGACCGCCTCAACGTGGTGGCCGATCATCCGCTGATCAAGGATGCCATCAAGGCCCGCGTCAAGAAGGGTCTGGACGAAAAAGAGTTCAAGGAAGGGGACTGGGTGGTCGCCACCCTCAAGCGTCACGCCCTGGTGGACGGCAACTTCTCCGCCGAGATCACCCAGAAGATCGCCGCCCAGGAAGATCACAACGTGCCCTGGTGGGTGGTGCTGGCGCGCCACAACCTGGCCCAGGTCGAGCCGGCGGATCTGCCGGAGTGGAAGGTGATCGAAGAGGAAGAGCTGCCCCGCACCGATCTGACCGCGACCCCCTTCTTCACCATCGACGGCGCCAAGACCAAGGACATGGACGATGCCCTGGCCATCCGCAAGCTGGACAACGGCTGGGAGCTGCTGGTCGCCATCGCCGACCCGACCGCCTATGTGGCCGAAGGGAGCGAGCTGGACAAGGAGGCCGCCCAGCGCGCCTTCACCGTCTACATGCCGGGCCGCAACGTGCCCATGATCCCGCGCACCCTCTCCGACGAGCTCTGCTCCCTGAAAGAGGGCGAGGAACGCAACACCCTGTGCGCCCGTCTGCTGATCGCCGAGGATGGCCTACTGCTGGAGGAGACCGAGTTCTTCGCCGCCCGCATCTGCTCCCACGCCCGCCTCAACTATGACGATGTCTCCGACTGGGCCGAACACGGCAAAGCGCTGGATATCGACGCAGGCGTGCTGGCCCAGCTGCCGCTGATGAAGGCGATGACCGAGGCGCGCATCAAGTGGCGCACCGAGCACGCCCTGGTGTTCCCGGACCGCCCCGACTACGACTTCGAGCTGGGTGAGAACGGTGCTGTGCTGGCCATCCACGTCGAGCCGCGCCGCATCGCCAACCGCATGGTGGAAGAGTCGATGATCGCCGCCAACATCTGCGCCGGCCGCGTGCTGGGCAAGAGCGTCGGTTACGGCATCTTCAACGTCCACACTGGCTTTGACGAGGAGTCCCTCGACGGTGCCATCGATCTGCTGAAAAGCGCCGAGGCCCCGTTCGAGAAGGAAGAGATCGCCAGCCTGTCCGGCTTCTGCGCCCTGCGCCGCTGGATCGACAGCCTGGACACCCGCTGGCTGGACGGCAAGATCCGCCGCTTCCAGAGCTATGCGCTGATGTCCGCCGAACCGGGTGCCCACTACGGCCTGGGGCTGGATGCCTACGCCACCTGGACCTCACCGATCCGCAAGTACGGCGACATGGTCAACCATCGCCTGCTCAAGGCCGTCATCGCCGGCAAGACCCCGGGTGAGCGCCCGAGCCTGGAGCTGACCGAGCACCTGACCGCCTGCCGTCGCCTGCACCGCATGGTGGAGCGTGACATCGGCGACTGGCTCTATGTGCGCTACCTGAAGGCCGATGCGGGTACCGACAAGGTGTTCAACGCCGAGATCATCGACGTGATGCGTGCCGGCCTCAAGCTGCGCCTGCAGGAGAACGGTGCCGTGGTGTTCATGCCCGCCCGCCACATCCTCGACAACAAGGAGCGGCTGGAGTGCAACTGGGACAACGGCCGCGTCTATCTGGACAAGACCGAAGTGGTCTACGAGCTCGGCCAGATCATCGAGGTCAAGCTGACCGAAGCGGTGGAAGAGACCCGCTCCCTCATCGCCAAGCCGGCGGTAGAGCTGGTGCCGGGCCCGGCGCCGGTCGCCCCGGTGAGCGAAGCCGAGGCCGCACCGGCGGCGGAAGCTCCCAAGGCTGAATAAGCCAGCCCTCTCCTCCTTGCAAAAGCCCGCACCCTGCGGGCTTTTTTATTGGGTCATGCCGCCCGCCTGGTCAGTAGATCACTTTTTGTACGCCCCCCCTAGCTTGCCAGTGGCTCGTCACGGGCATAGAGTGGATCCGCCAATGAACGAACGTTCGCTCATATAAAATTTTCAGGCAAGAGGCATCACTATGACCCCCAACAACCTGCGGCTGGAGCAGCGGCGCGAGCAGATCATCCAGGCGGCGCTCGGCTGCTTTATCGAGCGGGGCTTCCACCAGACCGGCATGCGCGACATCGCCGCCGCTGCCGGGGTGAGCCTTGGCAACCTCTACAACCACTTCGCCCGCAAGGAGGAGCTGATCGCCCACATCGCCTCGCTGGAGGCGGCCGAGCTGCAACCCCTGCTGGATGCGCTGGCACAGGGGCCGGCCCGGGCGGCGCTGGCCCGCTTCGCCGCCGGCTACCTCGCCTGGTCGCTCACCCCGGAGAACCTGCTGCTCGGCACCGAGATCCTGGCCGAGCTGACCCGCCATCCCGAGATGGCGGCCACCTTCGCCAGCAACCAGCGCCAGCTGTGCGATGCCCTGGCGGCGACGGTGCGCCGTGGCCAGCAGGCGGGGGAGCTGGCAACCCACCTGCAGCCGGACCTCACCGCCCAGCTGCTGCTGGACGCGCTGGAGGGGCAAGCCCTGCGCCACGCCCTGGCCCTGCATCCAGAGCAGGCACCGGTGGAACAAAGGTTGCCGTCCCTGCTGGACCAGCTGTTGGGCCCAGCCTGCTGATCACCTCAAGGAGTCACCACCATGACGACCCCGCACCATCGACTGGAAGGACTGGATCTGGCCCGCGCCATGGCCCTGCTCGGCATGGTGCTGGTGAACTTTCGCATCGCCATGGGGGTGTTGGCGGGTGGGCCGGCCTGGCTCAAGCCCCTGCTGGATGCACTGGAGGGGCGCTCCGCCGCAAGCTGGCGTGGTCGGCGGCCATGACCCACACCGCCAGGCGGGCCCTGTTTCTGCTGATCGTGGGGCTGCTCAACTACCTGGTGTTTCCGGCCGACATCATCCACTACTACGCCGTCTACTTTCTGCTGGGGGCCTGCTGTCTCCGGCTTCCCTCCCCCTGGCTGCTGGCCCTGATCCCGCTGCTGGCGGCAAGCTTCGTGGGGCTGCTGTTCCTGCTCGACTATGATCGGGGCTGGCAGTGGCACAGCTTCAGCTATCCCGAGTTCTGGACCCTGGCCGGCTTCGTCCGCAATCTGCTGTTCAACGGCTGGCACCCTGTGGTGCCCTGGCTGGGCTTTCTGCTCTACGGCCTCTGGCTGAGCCGCCAGTCTCTGGCCAATCCGCTCACCCAGCGCTGGCTGCTGGCCGGTGGTGTGAGTGCCATGGTGCTGGCCAAGGGGCTCTCGCTCTGGTTGCCGACCCTCTTGCCGAACCCAGAGCTGGCACCGCTGCTGGCGACCCAGCCCATTCCCCCGGCGCCGCTCTACCTGCTGTTCGGCATGGGTTCGGCCAGCACCCTGATCGCCCTCTGCCTCTGGCTGGGACGCGCCCTGCCCGAGGCCCGCTGGTGGCGAGTGTGGCTGCCGGTCGGCCGGCAGACCCTGACCCTCTATCTGGCCCACATCATGCTCGGCATGGGGATGCTGGAGGCGATCGGCTGGCTGCAGGGGCAGGATCTGCCCGAAGTAGTGCTGGCCACCGGCCTCTTCGCCCTGGCGGCCCTGCTGTTTGCCAATCTCTGGAGTCAGCGCTTCGAGCGAGGCCCGCTGGAGTGGCTGATGCGCCGGCTCTGCGGCTGAAGGAGAGCATGAAAAACTGAAAGTAGGCTACAAAATAATTGATTCATTGGTTATTTGAGTGCTAATTCAATCAATCCATCGTCAACATCCTCAGTTTTCAGGTTGGGTGAATTGCTCCAATTGAATACAAATAATAGAAATGAGAAACAGATCACATTGACAACGAGTTTGCGCAAACAGCAAAGAGTGACTTATGTCACATAAAAACGATAGTGGAGGCAGCAAAGATCGAAATGTAGCCGAAATACAGAGAGTGAATGTGATCGACATCACTATGAAGGGAGGGGGGAGGTCGGGGTATTTGAGATCTGCGTCACAAGACACCCCGTTTTCAGCCTAATTTGATCACAAGCTGGTAGATTGAAGTTGCTTAGACGACAGGGATGGCGGTTCGGCAAAACCGGCCAGCCCGACTACCACTTTTAATCAAACAGGCTTAAAACGGGGTCCCGACATGTTATCACCGGATACCAAAGTCAAGATACAGAATTTTGGACGCTTCCTGTCCAATATGGTCATGCCCAACATAGGCGCCTTCATCGCCTGGGGCTTTATTACCGCCCTCTTCATCCCCACCGGCTGGCTGCCGAGCGAAACGCTGGCCAAGCTGGTCGGCCCCATGATCACCTACCTGCTGCCGCTGCTGATTGGCTATACCGGCGGCAAGCTGATGGGCGGTGAGCGCGGCGGCGTGGTCGGTGCCATCACCACCATGGGCGTCATCGTGGGGACCGACATCCCCATGTTCATGGGCGCCATGATGGTCGGCCCGCTCGGTGGCTGGGCCATCAAGCGTTTCGACAAGGCGATGGAAGGTCGCGTCAAGAGCGGCTTCGAGATGCTGGTCAACAACTTCTCCGCCGGCCTCATCGGCATGCTGCTGGCGATCCTCGCCTTCTTCGTGATCGGCCCCTTCGTCAAGGTGCTCTCCGGCGTGCTGGCCGGTGGCGTCGGCTTCCTGGTGGACAACAACCTGCTGCCGCTCACCTCCATCTTCGTCGAGCCGGCCAAGATCCTGTTCCTCAACAACGCCATCAACCACGGCATCTTCTCGCCGCTGGGGATCCAGCAGGCCACCGAGCACGGCCGCTCCATCTTCTTCCTGATCGAAGCGAACCCGGGCCCGGGCATGGGCGTGCTGCTGGCCTACATGGTGTTCGGTCGCGGCGCCGCCAAGCAGTCCGCTGCCGGTGCCTCCATCATCCACTTCTTCGGCGGCATCCACGAGATTTACTTCCCGTACGTGCTGATGAACCCGCGCCTGATCCTGGCGGTGATCGCCGGCGGCATGACCGGGGTGTTCACCCTGACCCTGTTCAACGCAGGTCTGGTCTCCCCCGCCTCGCCGGGTTCCATCTTCGCCGTGCTGTTGATGACGCCGAAAGCCTCCCTCATAGGGGTTGCTCTCTCCATCATCAGCGCCACCCTGGTCTCCTTCCTGGTCGCCGCCGTGTTCGTGCGTGCCCAGCAGCCGGAAGCCGACGAGGCCGATGCATTGGGTGAAGCCACCCGCAAGATGAAAGCCATGAAGGGTGCCAAGCCCGAGAGCGCAGCAGCCAAGAAGCCGGGCGGTGAACTGATGGCGGTACGCAACATCGTCGTCGCCTGCGATGCGGGCATGGGCTCCAGCGCCATGGGCGCCGGCCTGCTGCGCAAGCGGGTGCAGGCCGCCGGCCTCGACATCAGCGTCACCAACCGCGCCATCGATCAGCTTGACGATCAGGTGGACTGGGTCATCACCCACAAGGATCTGACCGAGCGGGCCCGTCGCCACGCGCCGCACGCTCACCACATTTCGCTCACCAACTTCCTCGACAACGGCCTCTATCAGGAGCTGGTACAGAGCCTGACCCAGGCCGCCAACGATGACGTCGCCAACCCGCAGTTGCTGGTGGCTGCCAACGACGACAGCTACGAGCCGCAGGCCGCCGAAGTGTTCACCCTGAGCCGTCATGACGTGCACCTGGGGCTCAAGGCCGACAACAAGGAGGCCGCCATCCGGGCTGCCGGCAAGCTGCTGGCGGAGCGGGGCTACGTGGCGCCCGACTACGTCAACGCCATGCTGGAGCGTGAACAGCTGGTCTCCACCTACCTCGGCGAATCCATCGCCGTGCCGCACGGCACCATCGCCGCCAAGGAGTTTGTGAAGCGCACCGGCATCGTCATCTGCCAATACCCGGCCGGGGTCGCCTTCGGCGAGGCAGCCGATGAAGTGGCGCGGCTGGTGATCGGCATCGCCGCCCGCAACGACGAACACATGCAGGTGATAACCCGCCTGACCAATGCACTGGACGAACCCGGCCTTATCGACCGGCTGGCCAGCACTCAGGATCCCCAGGAGTTCCTGGATCTGCTGGGTGCCGAACAGGCTGCCTGATCGTCCTTCATCGTCTTTGGTTCAAGAGGTTAATATCATGAAAACATTGCATTTTGGTGCCGGTAATATCGGTCGCGGCTTCATCGGAAAACTGCTGGCTGACGCCAACCATCAGGTCACCTTCGCCGACGTCAACGAGACCCTGATCGACCAGCTCAACCACCGCCAGGAGTACAAGGTGCACGTGGTGGGAGCAGATCAGAAGCTGGACGTGGTGCGCAACGTGGCGGCGGTGAGCTCCGCCGGCCACGAGGTGATCGCCCGCATCATCACCGCCGATCTGGTCACCACCGCGGTCGGCCCCAACATTCTGGACAAGATTGCCAGCACCCTGGCCCAGGGGCTGCAGGCCCGCTTCGATGCCGGCAACCTGACGCCGCTCAACGTCATCGCCTGCGAGAACATGGTGCGCGGCACCAGCCACCTCAAGCAGGAGGTACTCAAGTACCTGCCGGTCGCGTATCATGCCACCCTCGACGCCTGCATCGGCTTCGTCGATTCGGCGGTGGACCGCATCGTCCCGCCGGCGGCGGCCAACGATGATCCACTGGAAGTGACGGTGGAGAGCTTCAGCGAGTGGATCGTCGACCAGACCCAGTTCAAGGGCGAGCTGCCGCAGGTGGCGGGCATGGAGCCCACCGACAACCTGATGGCCTTCGTCGAGCGCAAGCTGTTCACCCTCAACACCGGCCACATCGTCACTGCCTACCTCGGCAAGCTGAGGGGCTATCGCACCATTCGCGAGGCGATCGAGGATCCGCTGATCCGCAGCAAGGTACGCCGCGCCATGGAGGAGAGCGGCGCCGTGCTGGTGCAACGCTACGGTTTCGACCCGCGCCTGCACGCCGCCTACATCGAGAAGATCCTGGCCCGCTTCGCCAACCCCTATCTGGTGGACGAGATTGACCGGGTCGGCCGTCAGCCGCTGCGCAAGCTGGCGGCGGGGGATCGGCTGGTGAAACCGCTGCTCGGCACCCTGGAGTACGGCTTGCCGAACGATCACCTGCAGGAGGGGATCGCCGCGGCGTTGCACTATCGCAATGCCGATGACCCGCAGGCGGTGGAGCTGCAACAGCTGCTGGCGGAGCTGGGCCCGGCCCAGGCCCTGGCGCGCATCACCGGCCTGGCCGCCGACAGCGACATCGTCAGCGCCATCGTCACCCGTTATGGCAATTTGAAGTGACCTGATGAGGCGCCACCGTGCCGGCCCGCGCAGGCCGGCCACCTAAGCGCCTCATACGATAAAAACCGGGAGAGAGGCCCACTCTCTCCCAGTCAGCTGGACCCAATGCACTTATGACCACACACCAGGAAGATGAAGTACTGGAACGACTGAACGAGCAGGATGGCCCCCGCGGCTTCTTTCTCGAGGTCGTCACCATCCTGGAAGAGGCGGTCGACTCCCTGATGCGACGCGCGTTCCGTCAGGAGGAGTATGCCGTCAAGTACGCCATCGAACCTTTGCTCAACCAGAGCGGCCCCCTCGGCCAGCTGGAGGTACGCCTCAAGCTCATCTTCGCCCTCGGCCTCATCTCCCTCGAGCGCTATCAGGATCTCGAGGCTTACCTGAAAATCCGCGATTTTCTGGTACGCGACCCCAAGGATTACCGCTTCAGCGACAAGCCGATCCGCGATCTGCTGGCACGTCTGCACGGTGTCAGCCAGGGCGGCATGATGCCGCAGG
Organism: Aeromonas sp. S15(2024); assembly: GCF_041402265.1. Lineage (NCBI taxonomy): Bacteria > Pseudomonadati > Pseudomonadota > Gammaproteobacteria > Aeromonadales > Aeromonadaceae > Aeromonas > Aeromonas sp. S15(2024). The sequence continues at coordinate 240,069 of NZ_JBGLQY010000005.1, forward strand.
AGGCCCCCGCCAACGAGGAGGACTGGCCCTTCTACCAGATGCAGCTGAACCGGCTCGATCAGGTGGTGCGCTCGGCGCTGGTGCTGGCGGTGGCCGACTGCGTCACCGAACTCCACAAAGAGAGCCCCATCTAATCCGGCTGGTGGCCGTAGCCAGCGGCCACACCCCGCCCCTCTCCCGCAGCCATGCCCCCGTGACGCCCGCTGTCGCGCGATCCGCTTCCCCCTTGTTCCCGCCGCCGGCTGGTGTCAATCTGACCATCTTCCCCACTACACTTCCTCCAGGTCCATTGCCCCAACCGAGGTCTGCATGATTGCTCTCTCCCTGGCCGGGATCGCCCTGGTCTCAGTGCTGGCCCAGTGGCTGGCCTGGTCGCTGCGGGTGCCCGCCATCCTGTTTCTACTGCTCACCGGCCTGTTGCTGGGGCCGGTCGGCGGCCTGCTCGACCCCGATGCCCTGCTCGGCGACCTGCTGTTCCCGCTGGTCTCTCTGTCGGTCGCCATCATCCTGTTCGAGGGGGCGCTCACCCTGCACCTGGCCGAGCTCAAGGGGATCGGCAAGGTGGTGCGCAACCTCTGCTCCACCGGCATGCTGGTGAGCTTCGCCGTCATCGGCAGCGCCGGTTACTTCCTGCTGGGGCTGGACTGGCGGGTCGCCATGGTACTCGGCGCCGTGCTGGTGGTGACCGGCCCTACCGTGGTCGCCCCCATGCTCAACGTGATCCGCCCGACCCGGGAGGTGGACCGCATCCTGCGCTGGGAGGGGATCGTCATCGATCCCATCGGCGCCCTGTTTGCGGTGCTGGTATTCGAGGCGGTACGCCTCGGCAGTCAGGGGGATCTGGTCGGTCACACCCTGCTGGCGCTGGCCAAGACGGTGGGGGTGGGCTCGCTCATCGGGGTCGGTGCCGGCTGGCTCACCACCCTGCTGATCCGCAAGGACTGGCTGCCGGTCAGTCTGCACAAGTTCGGCGTACTGGCGCTGGTGCTGGTCACCTTCAGCCTCTCCAACTGGCTCAGCCACGAATCCGGCCTGCTGGCGGTGACCGTGTTCGGCATCTGGCTCGCCAATCAGGAGGGGCTGGATCTGGAGGAGGTGCTGGCCTTCAAGGAGGATCTCGCCGTCATCCTCATCTCCTCCCTCTTCATCCTGCTGGCGGCCCGCCTCGATCTGGCCCAGCTCTGGCAGCTCGGCCCCATGGTGCTGGCGCTGCTGTGCGTGGTGCAGTTCGTGGCGCGTCCGCTCTGCATCCTGGTCTCCACCTGGGGATCCGATCTCTCCTGGCGGGCCCGCGCCCTGCTCGGCTGGATCGCGCCGCGCGGCATAGTGGCGGCGGCGGTCAGCGCCTCCTTCGCCATCAGCCTGCATGAGGCCGGCATTGCCGATGCCGACAAGCTGGTCCCCCTGGTGTTTGCGGTGATCATCTCCACCGTGGTGCTGCAGAGCCTCACTTCGGCACCGCTGGCCGGGCTGCTCAAGATGCGCCAGAGCGCCCCCAACACCTGGCTCATCATAGGAGCCAACTCGGTGGCGCGGGCCATCGGCCGGGCACTGGCGGATCAGGGGGTACCGGTCCAGCTCTGCGATCCAGCCTGGGAGTTCTGCCGACAGGCGCGGATGAGCAACCTGCCCTGCTACTTCGGCAACCCGCAATCCGAACACGCCGAGCTGCACCTGCCGCTCACCAGCATCAGTACCGTGCTGGCCCTCTCCCCCAACCGCCACAACAACGCCCTCGGCGTGCTGCACTTCGCCCACCTCTACGGCGAGGAGAAGGTCTACTCGTTGCGCTCCAGCGAGCAGCACGGCAAAGCCAACCGGGAGAGCGCCACCTTCCGCGCTCGCCAGAACCTGTTCGGCCCAGACATCAACTACGCCAGGCTGAGCGGCCTGCTGAGCCGGGGCGGCCAGATCAAGGCAACCCGGCTGAGCGAGGCGTTCGACTGGGCCCAGTACCAGGAGGCCAACCCGGGCGCCATCCCGCTGTTCGTGCTGGACGGCAAGGGGCGGACCCGCATCGTCACCGGACCCGTCGAGCCGCTGGCCGGGGAGCTGCTGATCGCCCTGCAGCCCCCCAAAGAGGGGGCCGGCCAGTGAACTCTGCCGAATCGACCGCCAACCCGCTGCTCGCCCCGCTGCTGGCACTGCTCAGGCAGGCCAGCGGCAGCTACAAGGTGCACGAGCTGCTGGCCGAGCTGCGCCGCCAGGAGCTCATCCCGCCTCTGCCGGGGGACGAGCAGCAGCAGCTGTTTCGGCTCAACTTCCTCATCATGAACGCCCTCTACCAGCTGCAGGCCGAGCTCCACGATGAAGGGTGGTGGCTGCTGATCAGCACCCTGGATATCCGGCTCGAACCGCTCGCTCCTCGCAACACGGCAAGCGCCCTCGCCCAGGGTGAGGCGCTGCGCAGTTACTACCTCGACTGGCAGGTGTTCTGGCAGACAGACCGGGAGGAGGTGGAAGCCCTGCTCGGCAGCTTCTGGCGGGCCTGTGAGCGGGATGAACACAGGGCCGAGGCGCTGACCCTGTTCGCCCTGCCGACCGGGGCAGGGCCTGACGCCATCCGCCGCCGCTGGCGTGAGCTGGCACTGCAACACCATCCGGATCGGGGGGGCGATGCCGACACCTTCATCCGCCTGCGCTGGGCCTGGGAACACCTCAAGACGGCCAAATGAGCCGCCTGATGGCGGCCGCAACCACTAGACTTGAAGTGGCATCAAGCGTCACGGGAGGATGTCATGACAGTCAATGAACTTCGTCTGCTCTACCAGCAACAAGCCTTCAAGGAAGCCGAGATCCTGCAGGATGCCATCCTGCCCGGCTGGATCGTGGAGTTCAGGGGACAGGACGGCAAACTGTACGAGATGACCGACACCCTGGGTTGCCCCCTCAGCTTCGGCTCGGTCGAAGAAGCCCGCCAGCACGTGCATCTGGTGGCGGACTGCCCGATCCAGATCGAGCACCTCTACCGCTTCTTCGAACGCTGAGAAGCTGGCAGGCGCAAAAAAGGCTCCCACGGGAGCCTTTTCTCATTCTGGTTGCAGGGGTTCAGCCCCCTTGCCCTCCAGCCGTCTGACCGGCTTTTGCAGGATCAGGTTGGCCGGATAGGTGACCAGATCGCCGTTGTCATCGCGCACCCGCACGTAGAAGAGGCCGATCTCGGTGATGACGCCGGTGACCGAGTCATCCTTGTCGAGGATCCGGATCCGATCGCCAATCCGGTAGGGGAAGGCGAAGAAGATGGTGATGCTGGCGGTGATGTTGGAGAGGATCGACCACTGCGCCACCATGGCGACCCCCAGCACAGCGAAGAAGGAGGAGGCCAGCACCACCAGCCGCGAGAAGTCGAGCCCCCACACCCCGGCCAGGATCAGCAGGGTGGCGCAACCGAGCAGGAAGTGGAACACGTGCTCCACGTAGAGCACCCGGTTCTCGCTCACCTGCCGGCTCTGGCCGAGGGCCATCAGGCTCTTGTGAATGAGGCCGCGAATGAGGGTGTGGCCCAGCAACAGCAGCAGGGTCACGCCAAAAGATTCCCATGTGGTCATGTCGGCTCCTTACCACCAGCGTCTGTGTTTGAGCCAGACCGCCAGCCCGGCGGCCAGCGCCACCAGGGATCCGCAGAAGATCCAGAAGGCGGTCGGGCTCTCGGCTCCGGGGATGCCTCCCAGGTTGATGCCGAACAGGCCGGTCAGGAAGCTGGCGGGCAGAAACAGCAGCGCCATCACCGACATCTGGTAGGCGCGGCGGTTGGTCGCCTCCGCCATCAGGTTGTTGATCTCGTCCGCCAGCACGGCGGTGCGCGCCACCCCGGCATCCAGATCGTCGAGCCAGCGCCGCAGCCGATCGGCGATGTCGAGCAGGCGGCGCCGGTCGTCCTCGTCCAGCCAGCTGATCTTCTCGTTGGCGAGGCGCGCCACCAGATCCCGCTGCGGCGAGAGGTAGCGGCGGATCATGATAAGCTGCTTGCGGATCAGCGCCAGCCTACCGTTGGCGGGCAGGTCGCGCATCAGCACCTGCTCTTCCAGATCCAGGATCTGATCGTGCAGCTCCTCGACGAACTCTCCGGCCCGATCGGTCAGGGCGTCGCAGATCTCCACCAGCCAGTCGGCCGGGGTGTCGGCGCCGCCCCCCTGCTTCAGCTGTTCGAAGACATCTTTTTCCGACAGCAGCGGCCGCCGCCGACTGCTGATGATGAGGTCCGGCGTGATGAAGATCCGCAGCGCCACCATCTCTTCGGGCCTGTGATCCTTGTTGTGGTTGATGCCGCGCAGGATCAGCAGCACAGTCTCGCCCATCCGCACCAGCTTGGGGCGATTGCTCTGGCCGAGCAGGGATTCGCGCGCCGCCTCACCCAGCAGCGGCGTCTGCAACAGCCAGCGCGCCGCCTCCGGGTTGCCATAGTCCAGATGCAGCCAGCCCGGCTGCGCTGCCGGAATCTCGCTGCCCGCCGCCAGCGGCTGCATGCCCCCCCTGCCATCCAGGGTCAGGCCATAAATCACGTCACTGGGCACCCGATCCATCTGCTCGTCCTTCTCGCTCATGTTCATCGGCCCAGCTTACACCAAAGCCGGACCCGACTCAGCCCCGGGGCAGCCGGCCGCCCCCGGCCGTGCTAAGATGCGCCACTCGTTTCAGACACAGGAAACCATGCCATGCCCATCTGGGTTGATGCCGATGCCTGCCCCATTCCGGTCAAGGAGATCCTCTACCGTGCCGCCCACCGCGCCCAGGTGGTGACGACCCTGGTGGCCAATCAGGGGCTGCGGGTGCCCCCCTCCCCCTTCATCAAGACCCAGCAGGTGGAGAAGGGCTTCGATGTGGCAGATCATGTCATCGCCCAGCAGGTCAAACCTGGCGATCTGGTGATCACCGGCGACATCCCCCTCGCCGCCCTGGTGATCGATGCCGGCGGCGAGGCGCTCAATCCCCGCGGCGAGATCTACACCCGCGAGACCATCAAGGCGCGGCTCGGCATGCGCAACTTCATGGAAGAGCTGCGCTCGGCCGGGGTCCAGACCGGTGGCCCGGCCCCCCTCAACGCGGCCGACAAGCAGCGCTTCGCCAACGCGCTGGACAAGTGGCTGGTCAGGGGCAAGCTGAGCTGAGCCCGCTCCCCGGCGCCCTGCCGGGGAGACCCGTTCATCCCCTTCTGCGCTTAATTCTTTCTTAAGGGAGCTGAACTAACCTTGTGGCTGTTGACCCAACCACCCGCAAGGAGCAAGCAATGAAACTGACCCCCCTGTTGTTACTGATCCCTCTGTTGAGCGGCGCAGCCCTGGCCGATCCCCAATGTACCCAGGCCGACAAGAGCAAGTGGATGAGCGAAGCCGACGCCCAGCAGAAGATCAAGGCGATGGGCTATGACATCAAGAAGTTCAAGGTCACCGAGACCAACTGCTACGAGATTTACGGTTGGGACAAGGATAAGCGCAAGGTCGAGATCTACTTCGACCCGACCGATCTGAAGAAAGTGAAAGAAGAGATCGACGAATAACGCCGCGTTGGGCCGGCAATGCGCCGGCCCCAGCCTTGGAGCCTTGCCATGACCCCTACCTCTGAAGTGAAAGTCTGGGATCCCCTCATCCGGGTGTTTCACTGGGCCACCGTCACCCTCTGCCTGCTTAACTTCTTCATCCTGGAAGAGGGGAGCAAGCCGCACAAGTATGCCGGCTACGCGGTGGGCATCCTGCTCATCATCCGCCTGCTGTGGGGACTGATCGGCCCTCATTACGCCCGCTTCGGCCAGTGGTGGCCGACCCCGGCCCGGGTGCGCTACTACCTGCGCCAGCTGGCCAGCGGGCATCACCCCTACTACCTAGGCCACAACCCGGTCGGCGCCCTGATGATCTGGCTGCTGCTGCTGTCTCTGGTCGGCACCGTGGTCACCGGCTGGCTCACCACCTGGGATGCCTTCTGGGGCGAGGACTGGCTGGAGGAGCTGCACGGCATCCTTGCCAACACCCTGATGGCCGCCGTCGGTGTCCATGCGGCCGTGGTGATCCTGACCGATCGCCTCACCCGCAGCGACCTGGTACGCGCCATGGTGCTGGGCAAGAAACGGGTGCCCGCCGACACCAAGGTGGAAGATCCGCGCAGTTAATGACCGGGCCGCCCGCCGGGCCCCGGTTTTTTGCTGCAATGGCCCGCGACACTGGTAAGATGCGCCGCCATTTTCCCATGTCGTAGCCATCATGACCGCCCAAGGGCACCTGCTGTTTTCCGTTACCTGCACCCTGATCGCCCACAAACTCCAGCTGACGCCGGCCCTGGCCGACACCAGCCTGTGGCAGACCGTGCCCGCCGCCCTGGCCAGCGCCCTGCTGCCCGACCTCGACCACCCCAAGTCGGTATTGGGGCAGCGGCTGCCCTGGATCTCGAAACCCCTCTCTCGCCTGTTCGGTCATCGCGGCTTCACCCACAGCCTGCTGGCGGTGGCGGTCGCCATCTGGGGGCTCAACCAGCAGTTGCCGCCCGATACTCTGCCGGTCGGGGTCAAGGATGCCCTCATCATCGGCTACCTCAGCCACCTGCTGGGGGACTGGCTCACCCCGGCCGGCATCCCGCTCTTCTGGCCCAGCAAGCGCCGCTACCGGCTGCCGGGCTGGCCACTCAGAAGCGGCGGCGCCCTCGAGACCAGCTTTTGCACCCTCACCCTGCTGGCCGCCGGTTACTGGGCCCACTGGCCCGGCTAGGCAGTCGGCCGCCAAAAAACAAACCCCTGCCGAGGCAGGGGTTTGTCGTGGTGAGGGCGGGTGGATGACTTACAGCATCACACCGGCGATCACGGCGGAGAGCAGGCTCACCAGGGTGGAGCCATAGACCAGCTTCAGACCGAAACGGGAGACCATGTTGCCCTTCTCTTCGTTCAGCGCCTTCACCGCACCGGCGATGATGCCGATGGAGCTAAAGTTGGCGAACGACACCATGAAGATGGAGAGGATGCCGACGGTGCGCGGAGAGAGCTGGGCCGCGATCTTGCCCAGATCCATCATGGCCACGAATTCGTTGGTCACCAGCTTGGTCGCCATGATGGAACCGGCCTGCAGCGCTTCACTGCCCGGGATGCCCAGGATCCAGGCGATGGGGTAGAAGATGTAGCCCATGACGTGCTGGAAGTTGACGCCGAACGCCATCTCGAACAGGTAGTTGATGAGGGCGATCAGGGCGATGAAGCCCACCAGCATGGCACCCACGATCACCGCCACGGTGAAACCGGCCATGATGTACTCGCCCAGCATCTCGAAGAAGTTCTCTTTCTTCGGGGTGTGGTGCTCGTCACCCTCGGACAGCGCCTTGGCGTCGGTCACGGTATTGTCCGGCTCATAGGGGTTGATGAGCGACAGCACGACGAAGGTGCTGAACATGTTGAGCACCAGGGCGGCGACCACGTAGCGCGGCTCAATCAGCTGCATGTAGGCACCGACGATGGACATGGAGACGGTGGACATGGCGGTGGCGGCCAGGGTGTACATCTGCTTCTCGTTCAGGTGCGGCAGTATGTTCTTGAGCGCGATGAAGTTCTCGGACTGGCCGACGATCATGGAGCTGATGGCGTTGAAGGATTCCAGCTTGCCCATGCCGTTGATCTTGGCCAGCACGGTACCGATGCCGCGGATCACCAGCGGCAGCAGACGGATGTACTGCAGGATGCCGATCAGCACAGAGATGAAGACGATGGGCATCAGCACCATCAGGAAGAAGGAGAAGGCCCCTTCATTGACCAGGCCGCCGAACACGAAGTCGGTCCCCTGCTTGGCAAACTCCATCAGCTTGGTGAAGCCGGCGGCAAAGCCACCCACTACCGCCAGACCCACTTCGGAGTTCAGCATGAACCAGGCCAGCGCCAGTTCGACCACCAGCAGTTGGCCGATATAGCGCGGCTTGATCAGTTTCCAGTTGCGGCGGTTTGCCAGCAACGCCAGAGCGAGGACCATGACGAGTCCGAGCACAAAGTGAACGTATTCCATACCTGTAGCACCTGAGTGAATTGTAATTTTTGACCGGCGCCATCATAGACATTTGCATATTTAAAAATTCAGATAGCCATCACAATCTGCGGTAAAAATATGCATGTTGGATAATACAAACGTTTTTAAATTAATTAAACGCTCACACAAGCATCCAATCATTGTTCAATAAATAACAAAACACAATATAAACAATCACTTAAAAATAAATCAGGTATTTGTAAAGTCCTGTTTTCACAGCTTAATTACATTCACTTAATACTCGCAAGGCCGCGCAGAAGTGGTCAGAACAAATTTACGACAAATTTATTTAATCAAGGCAGGATGAAAAACGTTTATCTTATTTGCGATGAATGTAGACAGTGCCAAATACATATTTCCGCGACCGCGAACCGCTGCTCCGGATTGCCAGGGGGCAGTCGATGAGCCGGCCCCTTGCCACCGGGCTGACAGTCACGAACAGAAGCAGTCGCTCAAATTTGCAGCACATCCAACGGCGGATTCTGGTACAATGCGCGCCCTTGCGCCCGGCGCAGCCCGTTTTCTCCCATATAGAGTCCTTTTGTGAACAACGAATTTAGCAGCCTGAACCTCTCCCCCGCCCTGCTCGAGAACCTCGCCAGCCTGGGTTATCTGCAGATGACCCCGATCCAGGCCCAGAGCCTGCCCCTGGTACTCGACGGCAAAGACTTGATCGCCAAGGCAAAAACCGGCAGCGGCAAGACTGCGGCCTTCGGCCTCGGCCTGCTCTCCCGCCTTGACGTCAACCGGCTCGAGGTACAGGCGCTGGTGCTCTGCCCGACTCGCGAGCTGGCGGATCAGGTTGCCACCGAGATCCGTCGTCTCGCCCGTACCCTACCCAACGTCAAGCTGGTGACCCTGTGCGGCGGCACCCCGACCGCACCGCAATCGGCCACCCTGAGCTTCGGTGCCCACATCGCCGTCGGCACCCCGGGCCGGATCCTCAAGCACCTGGAGCAGGGCACCCTGGCGCTCGACAGCCTCAAGACGCTGGTGCTGGACGAAGCGGATCGCATGCTGGACATGGGCTTTGGCGAAGACATCAACCGGGTCATCAGCCACGCCCCGCGGGATCGCCAGACCCTGCTCTTCTCCGCCACCTATCCGGAGGGGATCGCCCAGATGAGCCGTGGCGTGCAGCGCAACCCGGTGGAGGTGAGCGTGGAGTCCCTGCACGAGGAGAGCGCCATCGAGCAGAAGCTGTATGAAGTGCCGGCCGGTCAGCGCCTCGAGGCCCTCGGCTGGCTGCTCAGCCACTATCAGCCGGGCTCCTGCGTGGTGTTCTGCAACACCAAGCGGGCCTGCAACGACGTGGCCGATCACCTGGCCGCCAAGGGCTTCTCGGCCCTGGCGCTGAACGGCGATCTGGAGCAGCGCGAGCGGGATCAGGTGCTGGTGCGCTTCGCCAACGGCAGCGCCACCATACTGGTGGCCACCGACGTGGCGGCCCGCGGGCTGGATATCAAGGAGCTGGGCGCCGTCATCAACTACGAGCTCACCTACGACCCCGAGGTGCACGTGCACCGCATCGGTCGGACCGGCCGCGCCGGCCAGCAGGGCCTGGCCCTGAGCCTCTATCAGCCGAACGAGGCCCAGCGCGTCAACATCATCGAGGAGTACCAGCAGGCCCCGCTGCCGCTGGGGGATCTCGATGCCATCAGCCGCGCCATCAAACCCATAGCCCCGCAGATGGTGACCCTCTCCATCGATGCGGGCCGCAAGAGCAAGGTGCGCGCCGGTGACATCTTGGGCGCCCTGACCGGCGAAGGCGGCATTGCCGGGGCCGATGTTGGCAAGATCCAGATCGCCGAGCAGTACTCCTACGTGGCAGTCAAGCAGGGCGTAGCCAAGGCGGCGCTCAAGCGACTGCAGGAAGGCAAGATCAAGGGTCGCAGCTACCGTGCCCGCAAACTGGGCTAAGGTTCAGACCACAGGCGCCCCAGCGGCGCCTGTTTCATATTTATCCGTGCCCATGAGAACAAGGCAGGTGCCATGACGACCCCAGATGTGAGCTGCCAGAACTGCGAGGCCTGCTGCTGCCGCCTCGAAGTGATGCTGTTTACCGATACCGGCGTGCCGGATCGCTATGTGGAAGAGCGGGAAGGTGAAGTGCCGGTGATGCACCGGCTGGAAGATGGCTGGTGCGCGGCGCTCGATCGCAACACCATGATGTGCCGCATCTACGAAGTCCGTCCCCTGATATGCCGTGAATTTGAAATGGGCGAGCCCGACTGTATCGACGAACGGGACAAGTGGTTTATCAAGCTCGATTGAGCCGCCCCTCGATCGCAACACCATGATGTGCCGCATCCATGAGGTACGCCCCCTGATCTGTCGTGAGTTCGAGATGGGTGAGCCGGACTGTATCGACGAACGGGACAAGTGGTTTATCAAGCTCGATTGAGCCGCCCCTCGATCGCAACACCATGATGTGCCGCATCTACGAGGTGCGCCCCCTGATCTGCCGTGAGTTTGAAATGGGTGAGCCGGACTGTATCGACGAGCGGGACAAGTGGTTTATCAGGCTGGATTGAGCCGCCCCTCGATCGCACTCACCGCGATGATGTGCCGCATCCATGAGGTGCGCCCCCTGATCTGCCGTGAATTCGAGATGGGTGAGCCGGACTGTATCGACGAGCGGGACAAGTGGTTTATCAGACTGGATTGAGCCCGGCCAGTTGCTGCTCCAGCCAGTGCAGCGCCTCGTCGGTCTGCTCGAAGTAACGGATCCCCTGAAACGGCAAGCCGCTGAACACCTGATCCGCCAGATACTGCTTGAAACTGCCCGCCAGCACCACCGCCAGAAAGGCGCAGCCGTTGTTGGCGCACCATTCGAACTGACGGCGAAAACGGGCAAGCACCTCGGGCCCTGCCGCCTCGAATTCGGTCGCCACCTCGACTATGCCCCAGGGCCCGGCACTCAGGCTGGCGATCTGCTGGCTGAACTGCGCCTCATAGGCCATGGCCCCCGCCAGATTGAAGGGGCCGCTCGGCCGGCAGATCAGCACCTGGCCCTGTCGCTGCATCTCGAAATGGCCGTGGGGTCGCAACTTCACGTCTGCCTCCTTCCCTGGATTCTTCGCCGTGCAAGCACTCTCTTATGTTGCAACAAGGTAATGATCTCTCTGCCAAAAGTCCATTTTGACAAGGTTCGCCTAGAGGGGTTTGCGTCACCTTCTGACCGGCGGCAAACCGGTTCGGCATGCACTCGGCTACCTCCACGGACAGCCCTCATGTTCTGTTGCAGTTAATAAAACGTTGCTGTTATCATCCGCGCCGCCACCAACATTCCACCAACTGAAACGTTAACCCAAGGCGCAAGGAACAGAGATGAAAAATCGGGACGCGAACCACTATCAGCGCATCTGGCGCTGGCACTTCTATGCGGGTCTCTTCGTCGCCCCCTTCCTGATCCTGCTCTCGCTGACCGGGATCGTCTATCTGTTCAAGCCCCAGCTCGACAACCTCATGTATCCCGAGCTGATGAAGGTCGCCTCCGTCAGCCAACCGCTCAGCGCCGACCAGCTGCTGGTAAAGGCGATGGCGGCCATGCCGGACGCCAGCCTGAGCAAATACCTGCCCCCCACAGGCCCGGAGGCCAGCGCCCAGTTCATCGTCCGCCAGGGGGGCAGCGAGCTGACCCTGTTCCTCGATCCCGCCAGCGGCGCCCTGCTCGGCACCATGGACAACAAGTGGAATCTGCAGGCGGTGGCGCGCTCCCTGCACGCCGATCTGCTGCTAGGCACCACCGGAGATAGGCTGATCGAGCTGGCCGCCGGCTGGGGCATAGTGCTGCTCCTGAGCGGGCTCTATCTCTGGTGGCCACGCAAGGGGCCAGGGGTTGGCGGCATCCTGTGGCCGCGCTGGAGCCAGCGTGGGCGGCTCTGGTGGCGTGACCTGCACGCCGTGGTCGGCTTCTGGGGTGCCGGTTTCCTGCTGCTGCTGCTCTTGAGCGGCATGACCTGGACCGGTTTCTGGGGCGATCAGTTTGCCGCCGTCTGGAACCGCTTCCCGGCCGCCATGTGGAACGAGGTGCCCAAGTCGGCGCCCCTGGCCCGCAGCCTCAACCATGCCCACCAGCAGACCGTGCCCTGGGCGGTGGAAAACACCCCCATCCCCAGCTCGGCCGAGCCCAAGGCCCACGACCACAGCGCCATGGGACACGGTGGCGAGCATGACGGCATGGTGATGGCGGAGCACCGCATCCCGCTGCAGCAGGTGGTGGAGATCGCCGCCGCACGCCGGGTCACGCCGGGCTACAGCATCACGCCGCCGGCCGGGGCGAGCGGTGTCTACACCATCGCCATCTTTGCCGATGATCCGCGCAACGACGCCACCCTGCACATCGATCAATACAGTGGCAAGGTATTGGCCGACGTGCGCTGGCAGGACTACGGCCCGGTCGCCAAGACGGTGGAAACCGGCGTCATGCTGCACATGGGCAAACTCTACGGCTGGCCGCATCAGCTCGCCATGCTGCTCATCTGCCTGCTGGTGCTGCTGAGCTCGGTGAGCGGGCTCTGGATCTGGTGGAGCCGTCGTCCGCAGGGCCGCCTCGCCGCCCCGCCGCTGCCGACCACCCTGCCCCCCATGCGCGGCGCCCTTGCCCTGCTGATCCTGCTCGGCATCTGCTTCCCGCTGGTGGGCGGCTCCATGCTGGTGATCTGGCTGCTGGACAGCCTGCTCTTCGCCCGCCGTCGGGCTCCCAAGCTGGCACGGGCCAGCTAGCGTTACCTCAACCTGACGCACCAACAAGCGGGCTCCCGAATGGGAGCCCGCTGGTTTTCAACCCGTCTTTACTCCTGCTCCACCAGCTGGAGGATCTTCCTCGCCTTCTCGAAGTGATCGAGGCGCTGGGTCTGGATCCACCAGGTCGCCGCCTCCATCAGCAGCTCGGGGTCGTCATTGCGGTTGGCAAAAAACGCATAGAAGGAGACGCCGACCGTCTCCCCCTTCTGGGCAATCTTCTGCTGGCACACCTGGATGATTTTCTGCTTGAGCGAGTCGCGCATGGCGGCCCTCCTGGCCGATGAGTGAATGGCCGGACAGCATACCCCAACCAGCAAAAAGGCTCCCCTGCGGGAGCCTTTCTTCATTGCCAGACAAGGTCGTCAGGATAGCGCCAGCCCGATGGAGAGCAGCAGGCTGTAGAGGAAGGCGCTGATGGCGGTCTTCTTGAGCGAACCGGTCAGCACCTCACCGTCGAAGCTCTGGCGCAGGGTTCTGGCGGCATCGGTGAGCGGCTTCATGGCAGGCAGGAAGATCCAGGGCCAGAAGCTGGCAGGCTGGGTCAGGATGAAGGCGATGGTCGCCAGCAGCGCCGCTCCCAGCAGCACCCAGTGATAGGCGATGGCCCGGTTGCGGCCGAGCCGCACCGCTAGGGTGATCTTGCCGCTGGCGGCGTCGGTCTCGATGTCGCGCACATTGTTGATGTTGAGCACGGCGGTCGCCAGCAGGCCGCAGGCGGTGGCCGGCAGCAGCAGATCCCACTGCAGGGTCTTGGTGAACAGGTAGTAGGAGCCGAGTACCCCCAGCAGACCGAAGAAGAGGAACACCGAGATGTCGCCGAAGCCGCGATAGCCGTAGGGGGTCTTGCCCACCGTGTAGGTGACGGCGGCCACGATGGCGGCACCGCCCAGCAGCACGAAGGTGAGGATCTGCAACCACTGATCGCCGAAGGCGCAGCCCAGCAGGGCGAGGCCGCTGACCACGGCGGCCAGCGCGGTCAGCGCCATGGCCACGCACATCTGCTTGCGGGTGATGAGGCCGGAGACCACGGCGCGCTGGGGGCCGATCCGCTCGCCATTGTCCGCCCCGGATACCGCATCCCCATAGTCATTGGCCAGATTGGAGAGGATCTGCAGCAAAATGGCGGTCAGCAGGGAGAGCGCCATGATGGTGCCGTCGAAGGCGCCGCGGCTGGCCGCCAGCCCGGATCCCAGCAAAATGGAGGAGCACGCCAGCGGCAACGTTCGCAAACGCGCCGCCAGCAACCAAATAGATAAGGTATTTGTCATATTGTGATGGCCAAACAATCAGATATTGATCGTGTTAAGGGTTATCGAACCGGATTTCGGTATACTTGGCCCCTCGGGAGTTGGCTCCCCGGGCGATTTACATGGACGAATGGGCAGATAATATATAGGAATAATCGCTCCTTTGGCATAAACCAACGGCATCCTTCTGCAGGATGGACCGTCACTATCGGCTCATAGACGAAATCCATGTTGGCTCAGACCCATATCAAGCAACAACTGGACGCCCTGCGTCATGGCAATGCCAGCGGCTTCGTGCGACTGCGCGTCGCGATCGAGGTTCGCTCCTTTCTGGGCTGGCTGGCGGCGCAGACTCTCTATCCCCGCATCTATTGGCATGCCAGAGGACAGGACAAACCCGAATACGTGGCACTGGGCTGCCTGCGCGAGCTGACCGAGCCCAGGGCGATCCGCCAGGTCTGCGAGCACACCAGCCAGCCCCATGATGACAGCCCCCGCTACTATGGCGGACTGGCATTCGACCCGACCCAGCCCGGCTGGCAGGGGTTCGGCCCCTGCCGTTTCGTGCTGCCCCGCATCGAGCTGGTGCACCGTGGCGAGTGCATCACCCTCTGCCTCAACCTCTGGCTGCCGGAGCAGACCGGTGGCGACGCCTTCGAGGCCGAACTGCAGGCCGCCGCCGCCGCCCTCGACGCCCTCCAGCCGGAGTCGCCCCTGCCCCCGCTGGCCCGCCACCCGTGGCAGCGGGAAGATTGTCCGAGCCAGCCCCAGTGGCAGACGCTGGTCGAGCAGGTGACCGCCCCCGACTTCCAGGCCCACACCCCCAAGGTGGTGCTGTCGCGCCAGAGCCGGCTCACCCATGAGGGTGCGACGAATGCCACCGAGCCGCAGGCCGTCGTCCCCTGGTCGCTGCTGGCCCGCTGGGCACAGCACGGCCAGGACTGCTTTCACTTCGGCTTCCAGTTTTCCCCCGAGCAGAGCTTCATCGCCTGCTCCCCCGAGCGGCTCTATCGCCGCGAACAGCAGCACCTCTTCACCGAGGCGCTGGCGGGCACCATCCGCCGCTCCGGCGACGAGGCGACCGACGCGGCGCTGGCCGCCGAGCTGCTGGCCGACAGCAAGAACCGGCTGGAAAACCGGCTGGTGCACGCCGATATCCTCAGCCGGCTGGCGCCGCTCACCACTGATGCCAGCCTGACCGAGCCGCGCATTCTCAAACTGCGGCTGCTGCAGCACCTCAAGTGCGACATCGAGGCCGAACTCAAGCCCGGCGTCTGCGACTGGCAACTGCTAGAGGCACTGCACCCCACCCCGGCGGTGGGTGGCGCTCCGCGCGAGGCGGCGTTGGCCTTCATCCGCGAACGCGAGCCCTATGATCGCGGCTGGTATGCCGGCGCCTGCGGCATGCTGAGCCGGGAGACCTCCGAGTTCTCGGTCGCCATCCGCAGCGCCCGCATCACGGCGCAGGCCATCACCCTGTTTGCCGGCGCCGGTATCGTCGCGGGATCCGAGCCTGCCGCCGAGTGGGCCGAACTCGACAACAAGATCGCCAATGTGCTCTCCCTGCTGGGATAGCGTTTCTCATCGACTCCTCACCACGAGAGCCTCATGTCTGCCAGCCAAGCGTTCGCCAGTCACCATGCCACCTTCAACCACGTCTGGTCTTCCCTCTTGCTGGAGGAGCTCTTTCGCCTCGGCGTGCGCGATATCGCGCTGGCCTCCGGCTCCCGCTCGGCACCGCTCACCATGGCTGCCGCCGCGCACCCCGGCTTTCGCCGCCATCTGCACTTTGACGAGCGCGGCCTCGGCTTCATGGCGCTGGGGCTGGCCAAGGGCAGCGGGCGCCCGGTGGCGGTGATCATGACCTCGGGCACCGCGGTGGCCAATCTCTGGCCGGCGGTGGCCGAGGCCCAGCTCACCGGCGTGCCGCTCATCATTCTCTCGGCCGACCGGCCGCCCGAGCTCATCGACAACGGGGCCAACCAGGCCATCGACCAGCAGGGGATCTTCGGCCGCTACCCCGTCTATCAGCAGAACCTGCCGAGCCCCACCGCCACCATCCCGGCCGCCTTCGTGCTGAGCTCGGTGGATCAGGCGCTGGCCCAGCAGGCGCGCACGCCGGGGCCGGTGCACTTCAACTGCATGTACCCCGAACCCCTCTATCCGGGGGATGAGTACCTGGATTTCTCCGCCTATCTGGCCCCCCTCGGCGACTGGCGTCACTCGTCCGAGCCCTGGAGTCCCTGGCAACTGGCGCAGGCCCCCTGCCCCCGTCAACCCGACTGGGACGAGCTGCAGGGCAAGCGCGGCCTCATCATCGCCGGCCGCATTCAGGATCCCGCCCAGGCCAAGGCAGTCGCCGCCCTGGCCGAGCGGCTCGGCTGGCCCCTGCTGGCCGATCTGCAGAGCCAGCTGCGCTTCGATGGTCGCAACCTGGTGCACGGGGATCTCGCCCTGCAACACAGCGGCTTCGTAGCCGAACTGGCCCGCGCCGAGGTACTCCTGCAATTTGGTGCCCGCCTCATCTCCAAGCGGCTCGGCCAGTTCATCAAGCAGCACTCCTGGCAGGATTACTGGCTGGTGGATCCGCAGCCGGCCCGACTCGACCCGGACTACCGGCTGCGCCGCCGCCTGCTGTGCGACCCCGGCGCCTTTGCCGCCGCCCATCCGGTGGCGCACCCACACCTGCCCTGGCACCGGTTGGCGGAGCGCCAGCAGTCCGTCAGCCAACAGGTGCGCAGCGCCTGCGAGCGCTTCTCCGAACTCGGGGTGTGCCACCGTCTGAACCAGCTGATCAGGGGCCAGCTGTTCGTTGGCAACAGCATGCCGGCCCGGCTGATGGACATGCTCGGCGAGGCGGGCAAGGGCCCCAGCCGGGTGATGACCAACCGCGGCGCCTCCGGCATCGACGGCCTCATCGCCACCGCCTACGGCTTCGCACAATCGATCGAGCCAGGCAGCGACGAGCCCACCACCCTGCTGCTCGGCGATCTCAGCGCCCTGCACGATCTCAACAGCCTGGCCCTGCTTGGCAAGTCGAGCCGGCCGCTGGTGGTGATCCTGCTCAACAACGACGGCGGCAGCATCTTTCGCATGCTGCCGGTGCCGACCCAGGACACGCTGCTGGAGACCTACTACTGCCTGCCCCACGGCCTGTACTTCGAACACGCCGCCGCCATGTTCGGCCTCCACTACCAGGCGCCGACTACCCTCGCCGACTTTGAGCGGGACTACGCCGCCGCGCTGGAAAAGGGGGTAACGCTGATTGAAATCAAGGTCCCCAGCAGCGAAGTCGCCGAGGATCTGAAGGCACTGGGAAGCGCGATCCGTGGCAGCTAGTGCCGACCAGCCGACGCTGGTGCTGCTGCACGGCCTGCTCGGCGATGCCAACGACTGGCAGCCCGTGCAGGCAGCCCTGGCCGACCTCCCCAGCCTGGCGCTGGATCTGCCGGGTCACGGCAGCAACCAGGCTGTGCGGGTGAGCGGTTTTGACGAGGCTCACCGCTGGCTCTGCGACGAGCTGGCCGCGCGCGGCATCGACCACTACCGGTTGGCGGGCTATTCGCTGGGCGGGCGACTCGCCCTCTATCACGCCAGCCAGTCGCCGGTTGGGCTGCAGGCCCTGCTGCTGGAAAACTGCCACCCCGGCCTGCCACCGACAGAGCGGCCGGCTCGCCTCGCCCACGACGAAAGCTGGGCCCGGCGCTTCGAGCAGGAGCCCCTGGCCAGCGTGCTGGCGGACTGGTATCGGCAGGGGGTGTTCGCCGATCTGGACGATGCTGCCCGCGCCCGCCAGATAGCCCGCCGCCTTGGCAACGACGGCCAGGCCGTGGCCGCCATGCTGCGCGCCACCTCCCTTGGCAAGCAGCCGAACCTGGCCCCCTGGCTGGCGCAAGGCACGCTGCCGGTCACCTGGGTGAGCGGCAAGCGGGATCACAAATTCCATCAGCTGGCTTGCCTCATGGCGAGTCAGCAGAGCAAAATCAACCACTTGGAGCTGGATGGCGGCCACAACCTGCATGCCCACCAGCCTGAGGCCTTTGCCCGGCTCCTCGCGGAGTGGGTCAACCAACAACAAGAAGAGAAGCGTCATGATTGAAGCAATGACTGAAGCGGAACTCTATGCCCCCGTCGAGTGGCGTGATTGCTCCGCCGGTTACGAGGACATCCTCTATCACAAGTCCGGCGATGGCATTGCCAAGATCACCATCAACCGCCCCCAGGTGCGCAACGCCTTCCGCCCCCGCACCGTCAAAGAGATGCTGCAGGCGCTGGCCGATGCTCGCTACGACGATCAGGTCGGCACCATCATCCTGACCGGCTTCGGTGAAAAAGCCTTCTGCGCCGGTGGCGACCAGAAGATCCGTGGCGACTACGGTGGTTACCGCGATGACGAGGGCACCCATCACCTCAACGTGCTCGACTTCCAGCGCGACATCCGCACCTGCCCGAAACCGGTCGTTGCCATGGTGGCTGGCTACGCGGTCGGCGGCGGCCACGTGCTGCACATGATGTGCGACCTGACCATCGCCGCCGACAACGCCCAGTTTGGCCAGACCGGCCCGAAAGTGGGCTCCTTCGACGGCGGCTGGGGTGCCTCCTACATGGCGCGCATCGTCGGCCAGAAGAAGGCCCGCGAGATCTGGTTCCTCTGCCGCATGTACGATGCCAAGCAAGCCCTCGACATGGGGCTGGTCAATACCGTCGTGCCGCTGGCGGAGCTGGAGCGTGAAACCGTGCGCTGGTGCCGCGAGATGCTGCAGAACAGCCCGATGGCGCTGCGCTGCCTGAAGGCCGCCCTCAACGCCGACTGCGACGGCCAGGCCGGCTTGCAGGAGCTGGCGGGGAATGCCACCATGCTGTTCTACATGACCGAAGAGGGTCAGGAAGGGCGCAACGCGTTCAACGAGAAACGCCGTCCCGACTTCTCCAAATACAAGCGGAATCCCTGATGACACTCGCTCTCTATCGCTACCAACTGCCTTTTACCCAGCCCCTGACCTTTCACGGCAAGGTGGAGGTGGCGCGAGAGGGCCTGCTGGTTCGCGTTGACGACGGCTGGGGGGAGATAGCCCCCCTGCCAGGCTTCTCCCGCGAGAGCCTGGCCGAGGCGCAAGCCGAGACCATCGTCTGTCTGGAACGGCTGGCTGCGGGGCAAGATATCGCCCCGCAGCTCCCTTCGGTGCAATTCGGACTGGACTGTGCCCGCCGCTGCTGGCCTGCCCAGACAGCCCCTCTGCCCGAACCCTACCCCCTTATTCAGGGCTCCCCCCAGGAGCTGCTGAAAAACTGGAAGAACTGGCTGCACAAGACCCCGAACAAGGCCAAGCTGAAGGTGGCCCGTTACCCCATGCGCGACGAGCTGGCGCTGATCCGCCTGCTGTGCGACCGCATTCCCACCCTCAAGCTGGTGCTGGACGCCAACCAAGGCTGGACCCGCGAGGAGGCCTGGGCCTTCTGCGGTCATCTGGATCCAAACCGGATCGAATATCTGGAAGACCCCTGCGCCGACTTTGCCGACATCGCCTTCGTGGCCAATCGCACCAGCATGCCGGTGGCCATCGACGAGCTGCTGGCCCAGGGCAAGCCGTGGGAGCCTATTCCCCAGCTGCGCGCTCTAGTGCTCAAGCCGACCCTGCTCGGCTCGCTGGCCCATTGCGAGGCGCTGGTGGCCCGGGCCCACGAGCTGCGTCTCAAAGTCATCGTCTCTTCCTGTTTCGAATCCGGCGTCGGTCTGAACCAGCTGTTCCATCTGGCCGGCGAATGGGCGCCGGAACAGGCCCCCGGCCTGGATACCCGGCGCTGGCTGGCCGCCGATCTGCTGGACGCCGCCGGCAAACCCGATCCAAGCCTGCTGGAGCCCCTGTTTCACCACGATTGAAGGGGCCTGCATGCCACCCTTGTCTGACCATCACTCCCATCCCGAATCCTGCCCGGTACGTCACTGGGCGCGATCCGCTCCCGCTCGTATCGCCATTCACGCCGCAGTCCCGCTCACCTACCGGCAACTGGACGCCAGGCTCAACAGCCTGTGCCAGCAGCTGGCCATGGCCGGCCTGCAACCGGGAGATCGCCTCGCCGCCGTGGTACGCGGTGCGCTGGAAGATGTGCTGCTGACCTGGGCCTGCGTGCGCAGCGCCATCGTCTTCTGCCCGCTCAACCCCGCCTTTCCGCTGACCCGGCAAACGGAGCTCGCGACCCTGCTCGACGTCAGGGCCTGCTGGTCGGCGAGCGAGATCCCGGCCGGCAGCTGGCAACCGCTACGGCTCGACTTCACCCGTGAGCTGGCGGCGGACGAAGGCGACTGCATGCTGGATCCTGCCTGCCTCAACAACATGATCCTCACCTCGGGTTCCAGCGGCACGCCCAAGGCGGTGGTGCACCGGCTGGCCAACCACCTGGCCTCGGCGCGAGGCTCCACCAGCCAGATCCCGCTCGATGCCGAGTGCGGCTGGCTGCTCTCCCTGCCGCTGTTTCATGTCGGCGGCTACGCCATCCTGTTTCGGGTCTTTCTGGCGGGCGCAGCCCTGGTGCTGGACGATCGCAGCCGCCCGCTCAGGGAGCGGCTCGAGCAGCAACCCATCACCCATCTATCCCTGGTGCCGACCCAGCTCTGGCGACTGCTGGCGCAGGGCTTCGATCCCGCTCGCACCCGATTGCGCGAGCTGCTGCTCGGCGGCGCCGCCATCCCCCAGCCGCTGGTGCACAGGCTCACCGCCATGGGGCTGGTGCCCAAGGTGAGTTACGGCCTCTCCGAGATGGGCAGCCAGGTCTGCACCGGCAGGCCGGCCGCCGCCGGCGTGGTGGGCAAGGCGCTGCCGGGGCGGGAGGTCTGCATCCGCCAGGGGGAGATCTGCGTGCGCGGCGAGACGCTGTTTGCTGGCTATTTCAAGGAAGGGGGGCTGGCGCGGCCGCTCGATGAGGACGGCTGGTTCCACACCCGCGACAAGGGGCATTTCACCGCGGATGGCGAACTGGTGGTGGAAGGGCGGCTCGACAACCTCTTCATCTCGGGTGGCGAGAACATCCAGCCCGAAACCATAGAGCAGCGGCTGGTAGACCACCCCGCCGTGGCACAGGCACTGGTGGTGCCGGTACCGAGCGACGAGTGGGGGCAGAGGCCGGCAGCTTTTATCGACTGGCATGGCGAGCCACTACCTTATACCGAGCTGGCGACCTGGATCCGGCAGACCCTGCCCGGCTTCATGGTGCCGGACCAGTGGCATCCCTGGCCCGATCTCGGGGGGCAACTCAAGCCGCAGCGCAGGCAATATCAACGCATGCTGCAGGAACAATGATCAGCCATGCGACAATTTCAGACATGGTGGAGCCATCCAAATACACACTTTATTCGAAAGAAAATGCTGGGGGCGTCAAAATGCCCCTCACAGGCAGGGGGAAGTGAGAACGATTACATACACGACCCTCTTTTTGCGTGTTTTTTGAACTGAACGAGCCGCCTGTAGTACCATATTCCCCGCCATGCATTTAAACGCAAAGGTAACTAGTTGATAGTTAAAGATATTGCTAATTTCCCATTATTTGAACAAAGACTGCATGGTGGTAAAATGCTCTCCTTGGCAGTAAGACGAGTCACACATGAGTAACAAAAATTATAAAATTGCAGAGGATATCTTTTTCTCCGCTGCAATATTCCGACTCTCGAAAGGAGACAAGGACATCAAGCTCAGCAACAAGGAAGCCGAGCTGCTCGAGATGCTGTGTGATGAGGCAGGTACTGTCATTGCCAGAAGCAAGCTGCAGGATGCCTTGTGGCCGAACCAGGACAATACCGACACCAACCTGAACCGGCAGATCCTCTCGTTGAGACGAAAGCTGGAATCATTCGGTTTGATGGATGCGATCGATACTATCCCGCGGGTGGGATATATCTTCTGCGCCCCCATTGAAGTGGCCGGAGAGACCGAGGAGGCAGTGCCGAATGAAGAAATTCAGACGGTCGCAACCGCCAATGTGCCCCAGGTCAGACGGCAATATACCCGCCGTAAATATGATCGCTATTTCAGCCCACAGCGTATTTTGCTGGTTGCACTCTTGCTGGCATCGCTGACCGCGCTGGTCATCAGCATATATCACTATGCAACGGCCAATACTCTGCGCACCATCAATCTTGGCCATGTTTCTCTTTATATGACCAGTGATACCGAGCAAGCATTGAAGGTAAAGATCGATGCGCTCTCACCGTTGGTCCAGAAAATTTCGCGCAAGGATGATGAACAGGTATCCCTGCTGGTAGGCAAAGAAGCCATCAGCTATTTTTCCATCGACAACAACAGTCGCCAGCTGTCAGAAAATGTCTTTTTATTGCGCAATGGTCATCCGCTTGCCGAAGAGGTGCAATGCGTTATTTCCACCATGGCTCAGCAGGGAAAGAATGTTTCCCATAACTATTACAACAATACCGACACCACAGTTCGATATCACAGCAATTGCCAGGCGCCGGACAACTGGGTTGAGCTGACCAGAAAGAACAAGTTCATTGTTACACTGAGCCGTGAAATAGTCGTGGCAACCATTATAGCTACCGACAGCCAGGGTCAGACGCTGTTCAATCTGGATTCCGTCGGGGATCTGGAGCGGGATGATGGCGATATTTCGGTAGAGGTAAAAAATACCATCGTCAATTACATCGATCAAAAGGCACTGACCAATAACGGCATGGTGGCAACCCTGGTGGCCGCCTTGACCCCCCCTAAACAGAAAGCACAGTTTGTGCAGTTGCCGGGGGGCATTTACCTCTCCAGTTATCTGGGCGGCGTCATCAACTGGCCCAGTCTGGGTAATTCAAAGGTCATTCAGCGCAATGACTTCTGACCTTATTCATAGGCAACGATAAAGTTGGCCACGGCGGAATAATCCCCGGGCTGGATGGTCTTGGCAGCCAGCGCGTCCGGATGCGCTTCCACCCGGGCAAAGAACTGCAGCTCATTGTCTGCCGCACCGCCCAGCAGATAACCGCGGGAGGGGGTGCCCAGATCCAGCGGTGACTGGGTCACGTCATAGAGGCGGATCCCGGCGCCCTTGGCCATCCCGGCGGTAAACGCCAGCCCGCCGCTGAGCTGGGGATCCTGCGAGCCGGTAAAGGTCACCTTGGCCATGCGAAAGATCCCCGGCTTGCAGTTGGTCAGCCGGATGGAGAAAGGCACCTGGACCCCGGCCCCGTTGGCATAGAGCTCCTTCACGTCGACCACCCCCATCTCGACCTCCTGCTCGATGGATTCGGGAGCAATCTCGCACGGCTGATCGATGATCCGGCCATGGAGGTGGACCGTGTTGCCAAGCAACTCCAGATCATTGCTGGCACGGGGAGCTGCCGTTACCGCCAACAGCGGGCACAGCGCCAGGCCTATCCACAATGTCCGCAACATATGACAATTCCTCACTGAAATTCGGCAACTATGGTGGCGGTGGCGTAAAAGTCACCCGCAGGAATATCAGCGCCTACCGGTGTTATCGGCGCGGCAATAAAGCCCCAGTCACCAATGTTTCCTTGCATGGAAACCGGATAAAATGTATTCAAATTCAGCTGAGAACCATCCAGCTGCTTGAACTTTATGCCCAAATCGGAAATGACATTTCCACCCTGATAGCCATCCCGAGTTGTCCGCAGATAGTCTTGGTTGAAAGAGGTTGGTTTTCCAGAAATACCAAGATTGATCTTCAAGGCATCCCCTTCGAAAACACCACCGCGACATTGAAATGTCAGAGGGACCGTCTTTTCAAAATTATTCCCATCCAATCCCGAGCCTGGCAAATCACCAAATTCCACTTCAATAGTCTGCCCACCGTTAATCACGCATTCTTCCGGCACATATAAAATTGCAGATGTAATCGTAATTCGAGACATTGGCAAATTATTGAAATCTGTAGTAGTAGATCCTAAGCGGCCATACATCTCTACGACTTGACGATCCGATATTTGCACACCATTAATTATTTGTTTTCTTACACGGAAGGTTACTCGCCCACGACTACCACTTTCGAAATTATTTATTCTTGTCTCTTTTCCCTTAGTACAAGAGTAATTTGGGTAATCATTACTCTCATTCGGAAATGGGGCCGTAACAAATTTTTTCTTCCAACCGGCTATCCAAATTTCGACCTTCATATCCAGAAAGTCATTTAGTTTTACAAAACCGTCACCGGCTTGAGGCAAGCCATCCGTCATGGTCGCCTTATAGTACACTGGAGATTGTGGAATGCTTCTATCCGGGCAGGTAACGATACCCGAATATTGCCCCCCCAAGTTCCACTCAAACGCCTTGGTAGTAAAACCAGGTTTGTTTTGAATATCAGCCTTATCCAACGATATATAGTAATCATGGGTTGGGTTGGGCGTCACATAGCCATTTGCCAATGCCGTTCCTGCAAACAGCATAAGGCTTGAACAGAAGATGGAACGTAGCATAGGCCTTACTCGCTCTTCACGGCTTTACAGGCATTGCCTGCGCACTGGTATTTGATATCCATATATCCGCCGTAGTCATTGACGTAGCTGATCACAAATTCATTGCCCAGCGCTTCTGGGATGTTGACCGTCTGCTCGGACTTGGGTGCCACCATAAAGGCGGAGAAGCCCTTGATGGCGGTTCTCCCCTTGCCCTGCGGATGGCCGAGGCCCACGTAGGTGATGTAGTAAGGGGTGGGGTTGTTCACCTGCAGGGCCTTGCCCTGCTTGGTGATCAGCACCTGATCCTGCCAGATGGCGCCGCGCTCGGGCAAAATGGCCTCGGGGCGGTAGAACAGCTTGATCTTGGACTGCACGGCAATCTGCATCACGTTGCTCTTCTCGCTCTTGGGCGGGATCTCGCGCAGGTTGAAGTAGTAGATCGACTCGCGATCCTTGGGCAGGCTGTCGATGGCCGGCACGCTGGCGATCCGCACGATGGACTTCTGGTTGGCATCCACCCGCTGTACCGGCGGCAGCACCACGAAGGGTGAAGAGATCTTCTGCCCCTGGGCATCTTCAATCCAGGACTGCGCCAGATAGGGCAGCTTCTGGTTCTCGTTCTTGATGTTGAGGCTGATGGACTTGGCACCACCCGGATAGACGGCGCGAGTACGGTCCAGCACGATGGCAGCGCTGACGTTGAGCGAGGTCATGCCCAGCACGGCCAGACAGGTATAAGAGAGCAGCTTTTTCATCGGTATCCCATTACTTGCAAGTGAGAGTCTTCATCGACAGATCGGTTACTTGTTGCGGTGCCACTATCTTGCACTGGCGGGCGCCGCCCCAGGAGAGTTCAAACGCTTCATTAGGTTTCACCCCGGTCAGATAGACCAGGCCATCTTCATCCACCACCGAGAGCACCCGGCCGGAATCCCTGACGACGGTGGCACCAAACGGCGGCACTGAGCCATCGGACAGCTTGACGTTGGCCAGCAGCTTGAATCCTTCGGCGATTTCGAAGGCATTATACCCAATTGCCCCCTCGGTCAGGGTCCCCTGCTTGATGGCGTTCATCGCATCGATGTCGTCGCTCAGCTGATCCACGTCGACCCGGGTGTCGCTCTTGCGATAGTCGGTCATGTCGCTGATCACCGCGACGCCAAAGCGGTTGGTCACGGCGCGGCCGTTGTTGAAGGAGACGCCGGAGGTCTTGTCGGTATCCACCATCATGCGGGTGCCGCCACGACGGGTCGCCTGATGCAGGGCCGCCCCGTGCTCGGTCGCCGTCAGGCCGCCGCGCAGGCTGGCACCGACCGAGGTGTACTCGCTCTGCACGCTGTAGGCATTGAGGCTGACCGCCCCGATGTCGCTGTTGTGGTTGTAGTAACCCCGCGCCACGGCGTGGCCATTGCTCTGCACGCCCGCCCCCAGCTGATAGGTGTCATCCGGCCGGCTGTAGTCCTGATAGGTGGCCAGGTGGGTCACCTTGCCGTTGGAGGACTGCACGCTGTATCCCGCGCTCTTTCTGTCCCCGATCGGCATGCTCAGGGTCAGCATGACGCTCTTGTCATCCTCGTAGTTCTCGGTCTTGGTCTTGTAGGCCGACACATAGACGGAGACATCCTTGAAGCTGCCGATGTTCACGTTCTTGTTGATGGTGAGGCCGTAGCGATCCTCGGCGTCATGTTCCCAATAGGTTCTGTGGGTGTAGTCCAGGTAGACAGTCAGCGCCTTGGCCGCATCATCCGCCCAGAAGGTCTTGTTGGCGGT
The DNA here is from genome assembly GCF_041402265.1 of Aeromonas sp. S15(2024). Classification (NCBI taxonomy): domain Bacteria; kingdom Pseudomonadati; phylum Pseudomonadota; class Gammaproteobacteria; order Aeromonadales; family Aeromonadaceae; genus Aeromonas; species Aeromonas sp. S15(2024). Next base: position 266,237 of record NZ_JBGLQY010000005.1, read on the forward strand.
GATGGTGTAGAGCTCCTTGTCACCCCAGTTGTTGTAGTCATCGCTCGAGGTGTTCTCGTTCTTCTCCAGCCGATCCTTGTTATTGAGGAACTGCGACATGGTCATGAAGTCATGCTGGGAGAAGCGATAGCCGGCGAAGGTGATCGAGCTGTTGTATTCATCGAACTGCTTGGCGTAGTTCACCCGCACCGACTGACCAATCTTGGTCGACAGGCCGGGCAGCTTGGAAATGGATTGGGTCAGGTCGGCGGAAATGGCACCGAAGGCATAGAGATCGCGACCGATACCCAGCCCCATGGAGTTGTATTCACCCGCAACCAGACTGCCGCCATAGAGTGACCAGGAGTTTGCCACCCCCCAGGAGAAATCACCGGTGACGAAGGCAGGGCCGTGCACGTCGTGCACCGAGTCCGTCTGCTCGGAAGGGGCGCCGACCGCCAGGTTGTATCTGACATAGCCGGGACGGGTCAGATAGGGCACGGTCGCCGTGTCGACCTGGAACGAGTTGACGCTGCCATCCTGCTCTTCCACCCGCACATCGAGGCGACCGCGCACCGAGCTGTCCAGCCCCTGGATGCGAAACGGACCGGCCGGTACGTTGGTTTCATAGAGGACGCGACCGGACTGGGAGATGGTCACCTTGGCATTGGTCTTGGCGATGCCGCTCACTTCCGGCGCATAGCCCTGCAGGCTCGGCGGCAGCATGCGCTCATCGTTGGCCAGGTTGACGCCGGTATAGCGGAAGCCGTCGATCAGCTGGGAGTTGAGCTGCTGCTCGCCCACCGTCAGCTTGGCGGCCATGTTCGGCAGCGGACGATAGGCGTAGATGCGGTTCAGCTCGGAAGTGGTCCGATCGTTGTCGCCCCAGTAGGCATTGGCCTGATAGTCGCCGCGCAGGCGCCAGGCACCGTAGTTGAACCCCAGGGTGCCGTAGCTGCTGATGTTGCGGTTGGAGTAGCCATCGCCCTCGTTGATCTGGGCGTTGATGTTGTAGTCCAGCATCATCCCCGGGATCCCCTCATCCCACTGCTCGGGCGGAATCCAGTTGGGATCGCTGTATTTCATCCACGCCTGGGGCACGGCGATGCGCAGCAGGCCGTTGCCGATGTCGTTGGCGATCACCACGCCGTCCAGCGCCAGCAGGTTGGCACACTGACCGTCGTGCCAGCTGTCGATCTTGGCGATGGCCTCGTCGGTCAGCGCCAGCTTGGGGATCACCTCTTGCGGCAGGCAGGCCACCCCGCCCTTCCCCTTGCCGGTGTCGGTCTCGTAGAAGGGGATTTTCTGCAGGGGCAGCTTGTTCTTGTTGACCTCGATCTCGAGGTAGTAGTCGCCGGGCAGGATGTAGCCTTCGTCGGCAAACTGGGAGAGGTCGATCTTGGTCCGTTCGTCCAGATCGAGCGCATCAATATTAAACTCCGTCTCTGCCCATGCATGATTCGCCACCGCCATCAGGCCGGGCACGCACAGCATAAAAGCCATTTTGGAATAATGTTTTTTTCTCACAGAGTCTGATGTTGAAACGCTCATATATTTACTCTAGGAATTGCATAACGGTCTCACGTAATGAGGTATCTACACTAAGCAATTGGCTTGCTTACATATAATTGAGTTCAAACAGCGTCGTACTGTCCGGAAAAAACAGTTGACTGCTGGTCAGACCAAAATTGAATTCCAGATCACTGTTGACGATATCCGAAATAATAAAGCTCTCGCCGGACACCTTGTGATATTGGCCGTTGTTGAGAATGCCAAGCTCATCGCTCATGGCACCGCGCACGGACATGGAAATAAAAGGCAGTGATGCCTCTGCTGCTCCTTCAACCTGACAGCCGCTGATTTTCAACGTGCCCGGTTGCCTGGCCTGCAAAGGAATACTGCGCTGCACGTCCAGCGTACAGCCCGACTCGGCCAGCCCATCCGAAATCTCGTTGGCGTGGACTGATCCCGCCATCATCACCAGTTGCAGCACCATGGCTGCCATCATTGAAGTTTTCATGAGCAAGGTTCGATGTGAGGAGACAGAAGGTGTGAAGTTGTGGTGGCATCAGCCACCACAACCCTGGTCACACGTTAAGGCAGTCGATTACTCGTAGGAGAGAGTAAAGTTGGTCACTGCAGTGAAAGCGCCGGCTTTCAGCGGGTTGGCGGTCTGATCGGCATAACCTTTCAGCACGGCACTGAAGGGCAGCTCGTTGTCACCGTTGACCAGGCCGAAGGCGGCAGTCGGGGTACCCAGTACGATAGCGGCACCACCCGGAGCGGTCATCTTGATACCGGCACCAGCAGCGTCACCACCACCGATAACCAGCAGGCTGGAATCTACCGGGTCTTTGGCACCGCTGAAGGTTACCTTGACGGCATCTTCCTTGTCGGAGATTTCACAGTTCAGCAGCTTGATGCTGAACGGCTTGGAGTTGGACTCGCCGCCGTTGGCCAGCTCTTTGGTGCTGATCTGACCCATTTCAACTACCTGGTCAACAGACTCAGGGGCAACGGAGCAAGGAGCGTTGATGATTTCACCGTTGAAGGTGACTTTACCTGAACCAGCGCCACCGGCAGCAAAAGCGGAGCCGCACAGCAGCATGGAACCAACACCCATAGCAACCAGAATTTTATTAGCTTTCATTCGTTTATACCTACATTAACGTGTGTTGTACTGCATCACTCCAATCATGCTGGAGTCACGATCTTCAGTGATGCCGCGATATACTGCACAGCATGCCGGCGACTGCCCTCTCATTAAGCCGGTGAGAGGCAACACCAATAACTTACTGTGCCTTTATGGTTTATCTAAATAAGCAAAAGCAGCTCACCGCCAAGGAGCAGTTCCCGCTATACCTCAACTGCACAACTACATACATCCTTGTCGTCTGTACAGAAAGCCGTGTTCCGCTTTTGCTTGATGAACAAATTAACGACTCATATGATGCACATCAAATACATTTTGATTTTTATAAATTCATTTATAAACACATGTAAAACAACGAGTTATGAGCACACAGAGACATTATCGAACACCATGAAATAAATAATGCTTATATAGCAAACACCTACTAAATAACTTTAAATCAGATATATTTACCCACTTAACATCAATTAACAAAAACACAACATGATAATGTTTTTGATATATTTTAGATGACTCTAAAAATACCCAAAAAATAATAGTCAAGACAGCTTGTGGATATAATCAGGTAATCAGGTAATCAGGTAATCAGGTAATCAGGTAATCAGGTAATCAGGTAATCAGGTAATCAGGTAATCAGGTAATCAGGTAATCAGGTAATCAGGTAATCAGGTAATCAG